>NZ_JACJQB010000094.1:0-2500 GCF_014696385.1 Pseudanabaena mucicola FACHB-723 | reverse complement strand
CGCTACTTAGGAAATCATTATTTATTTTCTCTTCCTTCAGCTACTAAGATGTTTCAATTCGCTGAGTTCGCTCTTTCCCGTCTATTTTATTCAACGGGCAGTATATAGGGTTGCCCCATTCGGAAACCTGCGGATCAGGGCTTGCTTCCAGCTCCCCGCAGTGTATCGTCGGTAACCACGTCCTTCATCGCCTTCTTGTGCCTAGGTATCCACCGTGAGCCCTTTGTAGCTTGACCTCTGTGTTTCCACTTTGGATCTACTTGCTTCTTATTACTATTACTATGCAGTTTTCAAGGTTCTTTCTAAATTCTTGCTTTCGCTAGAATTTAGCAGTCTCTCTAGTCTCTTAGGATTTTCCTCACTAGATGAGTTGCTAAACTCTTGCTTTTGCTTTCGTTGGTCTTGTTAGTAGTTTGGTGGAGATAAGGAGATTCGAACTCCTGACTTCCTGCGTGCAAAGCAGGCGCTCTACCAACTGAGCTATATCCCCAGAGTTAACTATCACTTTTAGCTCGTCGCCTTCAGTTTCTAGCTTCTCAAGTGGGCCATACTGGACACGAACCAGTGACCTCACCCTTATCAGGGGTGCGCTCTAACCAACTGAGCTAATGGCCCTTTTTGTTAGCCAAATTTAGAACCTGACTTAGTTTGAAAGCTTTCCAATAAATCTCGAACGACCTTGGGATGACTTACTCTTGACCTAATTCTGTATTGGTTCAGTCTAAGAGTAAATAGGTCTCCCTATAAGGAGGTGATCCAGCCGCACCTTCCGGTACGGCTACCTTGTTACGACTTCACCCCAGTCACCAGCCCTGCCTTAGGCGCCTCCCTCCCTTGCGGGTTGAGATAACGACTTCGGGCGTGACCAGCTTCCATGGTGTGACGGGCGGTGTGTACAAGGCCCGGGAACGTATTCACCGCAGTATGCTGACCTGCGATTACTAGCGATTCCGCCTTCATGCAGGCGAGTTGCAGCCTGCAATCTGAACTAAGACCGGGTTTATGAGATTAGCTTGCATTCGCATGCTTGCGACTCTTTGTCCCGGCCATTGTAGTACGTGTGTAGCCCAAGGCGTAAGGGGCATGATGACTTGACGTCATCCCCACCTTCCTCCGGTTTGTCACCGGCAGTCTATCTAGAGTGCCCAACTTAATGATGGCAACTAAATACGAGGGTTGCGCTCGTTGCGGGACTTAACCCAACATCTCACGACACGAGCTGACGACAGCCATGCACCACCTGTGTTCGCGCTCCCGAAGGCACTCCTCCCTTTCAAGAGGATTCGCGACATGTCAAGCCTTGGTAAGGTTCTTCGCGTTGCATCGAATTAAACCACATACTCCACCGCTTGTGCGGGCCCCCGTCAATTCCTTTGAGTTTCAATCTTGCGACCGTACTCCCCAGGCGGGACACTTAACGCGTTAGCTACGGCACTGACCGGGTCGATACGGCCAACACCTAGTGTCCATCGTTTACGGCTAGGACTACTGGGGTATCTAATCCCATTCGCTCCCCTAGCTTTCGTACTTCAGCGTCAGTTGAGATCCAGCAGGACGCTTTCGCCACTGGTGTTCTTCCAGATATCTACGCATTTCACCGCTACACCTGGAATTCCTCCTGCCCCTATCTCTCTCTAGTCTCACAGTTTCCATTGCCTTTCCAAGGTTAAGCCTCGGGCTTTGACAACAGACTTATCAAACAGCCTACGTACGCTTTACGCCCAATAATTCCGGATAACGCTTGCATCCTCCGTCTTACCGCGGCTGCTGGCACGGAGTTAGCCGATGCTTATTCGTTGGGTACCGTCATTATCTTCCCCAACAAAAGAGGTTTACAATCCACAGACCTTCGTCCCTCACGCGGTATTGCTCCGTCAGGCTTTCGCCCATTGCGGAAAATTCCCCACTGCTGCCTCCCGTAGGAGTCTGGGCCGTGTCTCAGTCCCAGTGTGACTGGTCATCCTCTCAGACCAGTTATCGATCGTCGCCATGGTAGGCCGTTACCCCACCATCTAGCTAATCGAACGCAAGCTCATCTACAGGCACTAAAGCTTTCACCTCTCGGCATATCCGGTATTAGCAGTCGTTTCCAACTGTTGTCCCGAACCTATAGGTAGATTCTTACGCGTTACTCACCCGTCCGCCACTATCTCCGAAGAGACCGTTCGACTTGCATGTGTTAAGCATACCGCCAGCGTTCATCCTGAGCCAGGATCAAACTCTCCATGGTGTCTATCAGTTTCAAAATTTCTTTCTACTTCCTCTAGCTTTTTTCCTTTCGGATGGGTTTGACTTTTTTAAGCTTTTCGCTTATCCTGTCGGATAGCTAGTTATTTGTCAATAATCTAGTCTTTTTTATTTTCTTGACGAGGTTTATTGGTTTCTTAAAGCTTTCAAACTATTTGGTTGTCTAGGTTCTTGGCGCTTCTCTTTTCAGGTCGGGTTGCTTCGCTTTCGCTTCGCTTCCCTTCAGCGCTTTATTAAGTTAGCAAGGTTATTT
>NZ_JACJQB010000093.1 GCF_014696385.1 Pseudanabaena mucicola FACHB-723 | reverse complement strand
ATCACTGCCGATAATGCTCTCAATTGGTTCCATCACTGCGGTATCGTTTTTCAGCGCCTTAGGTAAGTTCTTTGTGGTGCTCTTGATCTCAATTTGCTGTAAAGCCGCGATTGAATCCTGTACCCTTGACCACAGTCCACTATCAGAGGGCTTACCAGTTAACTCCATCGTACTGAGGGATTCCATGATCCCTTTCAGTTGCTCCTCATGTCCACGATTTTCAAAGTTAACCGTATTCAGAGGGGCGATCGCTACAGCGATATCTGCACCAACCACTTGCCCAGCCTTGTGAACAAGAACTCCTGCCATTGCTTGAGTATGTTTGAGAATTTCATGCTTGGCAACCTTTTCAAACAAAGTGAGATCGGAGTCTTGCATCATCTTGCCAAGATCTTCAAACTCTTTCTGCATGAATGGATTTGGCTCAGCTTTAATTCCATACTGAACAATCACCGTATCGATGATACCCAAGTTCTTCTGATCATCTCTGAGAAAGCCTTCTAAACGATTAGTGATTTCTCGATCTGGACAAGCTGAGATTAGACTTTTCTCATTGGCAATTAGCAAGTTTTGAGTTGCTTTCATGTCTGCCAATTTGACTGCGATCGCAGTGCGTTTGTTATCTTCGAGTGTTACTGACATTGACGTTAATCCTTTAAATAATCTATTAGTAATTTGTACAAAATTTGAATTTGAGAACTCTCTTTTAATCCAATGGGAAAAAGATAATTAAGAAGTTCTATTGACTAAGCGAATACCGTATAGCAAAACCACTGCACCAATAGTTGCCACAAACAAGCTACCGATTAAGCCGCCACCTGTAGAGACTCCAAAGGTATTAAATAGGAAGCCACCTAACAATGCGCCGACAATACCAACCACAATATCGCCTAAAGTACCGAAGCCACCACCGCGAACTATTTGACCAGCCAAAGCACCAGCCACTAGTCCGATTAAAATGAACCAAATAAATTCCATACATTTTTTCTCTATTTATCTATTTAAAATTGATAGGAATGAGCGAACAGTAATCACTAAGTAAGAGACAAGTGATTACTGTTTTCTTACTGCATTTACTGTCCTAAGAAGTCTTGAGCAGAATCAATGGCTTCATCGACTTTGCTGCCAGCTTTATCAGGCAAGTCTTTGGCTCCATCCTTAACTTCATTGGTGCGATCGCTTGCCATTTCCTTGGCTTTATCAACACCATCACCAATTTTGTCTTTGGTATCTTTAGCGACTTCCTTCGCCTTGCCAATATTTTCCTTAGTGCCTTCCTTGACATTTTTAGCCAAGTCCTTAGCACGATTACCTGCTTCTTTGGCAAGATCCTTGGAGGTATCAGCAAGTTTGTCGATCACCTTGTCAGTTCTACCATCGCGGAGATCACGACTGATTTCCTTGGCAATGCCTGCGGCTTTGTCGATCGCCATGTCAGTCTTCACACCTTGAGTGATCTCTTCAACTTTGTTGCCGAACAGGCCAGCCAAGGGAGATGCGATCGCTCCAGAACTAAAAAAGGTCGCTTGTAACATCAGAACCAGCGCAAAACCAGAAGCGAAAAGAAGTCCTTTCTTGACACCATCTAGTAACGCAGTAACTGGACTATGAAAATGATTAGATTTGCCCTTGTTAAATATATGATTCACTTGGTTTACCTAATGTTTTATGTGTAGTTTCATTGGTCAGTATTCAATCTAGTAGCTCATTGTTTGATTCCGTGTTTGTGCAATGTATGAATTGAGTAAATTGGACTAAAAGAGAATAAATCTTTACTATAAAGTTTTTTAAACTTTGACTCGTTTAAAATATTAATTGATTGTATTTTTATCAATTGCGACTAAAAAGTATTTATTTTTTTAAATGCTTTTCTGTAACAATTTAAATAGTTTTAAACTATCTCATACAATTCATTCAGTTTTTTATATTTATCTATACGCGATTTATGACAGTCAGGTGTAAAGATATTTTCAGTAAGTAAATTACGATTGATATTCTACATAAGTTACACAAAATAATTGAGTGTCAAATTATGTTTTTCCACAAGAAAGATCCCATTCATACTGTGCAAGTCGATAAAGCTGATCCTCGTTTTGCTCAACTCTTATTAGAGCAATTTGGTGGAGCAACAGGAGAGCTTTCCGCAGCTTTACAATA
>NZ_JACJQB010000092.1 GCF_014696385.1 Pseudanabaena mucicola FACHB-723 | reverse complement strand
GAAGCGCCGCCACCCGTCTTCTGGTTTTATGTCCTAAGCAAAAAAGTTTTGCTATATGTCGAAATATATTATTAAGTTAACTTTGATTTCATTCTGATATTTAGACAGATCTCCAATTCTATTATTTAGAAATCGGGGGGGAGACCGACAAATTACTTGTAAAAAGTAAGTTAGATAAAGTGATGTATTAACTATTAATTTAAGGGGTAAAGTATCATGCTAACAATGAATCGGACTCTAGATGAAAAAGTAGCAGACGTTGATCATATCTATTTAAGTGACAGTGATATTTTCAATCTAGAGCGTTTCGCCAACAATTTTTCAGTTCGGGTTAAGACCTATAATCTTCTTCGCGATCGTGCTGATGAAATTACCGTCAAAACACTCAACCTCCTATCCCAGCAATACCCTGAGTTAGTCAATAAACAGTTGCAACGATGCAAATATGACATGTCTAACACAATGCGTTATACCGCTCTATCCGTATTACGTGATGATGAACTATTCTTCCGTGAAACTTTAATGGATTGGTTGGCAAATATTATCAATTCCTATCAAGTTGCCAAAGAATGTTCTACTGCCTATCGTCTCATGCAATCAGTTATTGATGAGATGTTGCCCGCTGAATGTGCAGCTCTTGTAAAGCCCTATTCAGATATGGCGATATCCGCCTTGCTCCACGCTTAATCATCGCAAATAGGCAAATTTAAATAGGCAAATTTAAAATAGCGATCGCAGCTATAGAGATTTATCTCCGAGACTCTAAGGAATTATTAGCCAGATTGACTAACGGATTGCCCGAAATGTATTGATAAATTTTTAGGATTTTTAGAGATTTTTTGGAGAACATGTCATGGATACCTACACCCCTATCACCATCGATCGCAAATCTACAGAAACAGATCGACAGGTTGCTTTGCACCAGATTTACACTCAAATTTTAGAGCGTCAGCCTTATGAATATGAGCGTAAAGAACTTGCCAAGCTCGAAAAAGATTTCCTTAAAGGAAAGCTGGGAGTGCGCCATTTTATAGGTGAATTGGTCATGTCCTCCGTCTATCTCAACAGTTTTTATCGTGATTGCTCAAACCTCAAATTTGTGGAATGGAGCTTCAAACATTTACTCGGTCGGGCAATTCAAGGACATGAAGAAGTTGCCAAATACATGAATTTGTTGATGATGGAAGGGGTTTCAGTGTTTTTTCATGAGATTCTTGGCTCAGAGGAATATCGCAAAGCCTTTGGCGGTTTCACAGTTCCCTACGCCCGTGATGTCAAATTTTACGAGTCTCCTCGCAACTATCTCCAAACCGATCTATTGCAACATGAGCATGTAGGACAACGTGGCAAGGTCATTCCTACAATCTATTGGCAACAACTAGGCATGGATTGTGAAACTGGTACTTGTGTGATGCCTGAAGAAACCACCCATAATGCCGAAGTGGTCAGCCATTCTGTCCATTCAGTCGCAGAACGCCAAAATGCCCTCGCCCAAATCTATGCTCAACTCCTAGAGCGTCAGCCCTATGTATCAGAGCGCAAAGAAATTCAGCAATTAGAGCAAGATTTTCTCTCTGGCAAGTTAGATGTGCGTCATTTCCTTGGTGGATTGGTCATGTCCGAGTTGTACCTCAATAGTTGCTATCATGGCTTCTCCAATCTGAAATTTATGGAGATTAGCTTTAAGCATCTTCTTGGTCGCACCCTCAATGATAAGGAAGAAATTAGTGTCTACACTGATGTTCTGACTAAGCATGGTGTCAGCGCTTTTTTCCATAAAATTTTTGACTCAGACGAATATCGCAAAGCATTTGGTCTTCACACAGTTCCCTACGCTCGTGGCAGCAAACTCCATGACTCGCCCCGCAATTACTTGCAAAGTGATTTGATGCATCACGAACATATGGGACAACATGGTAAATCTGTACCCACGATGTATTGGCAAGAGTTGGGTATGGATTGTGAAACTGGCACTTGTGTCATGCCTGATGGCCAAGCTCAAGATGCGATCGCAAATCAAGTAGCTCCATCGGCGAAGGTCAAAGAGCCAGTATCAAAGGCTCTTAATGCTGAAATTGAGGAACTTTTGCAGATGTTGCAAAATAGCGATGCTCGTCAAGTTTTACAAAGCATGAATGAAAATCAGCGGTCGCTACTTCGCAATTTAGCCAAGTAAACCCAAAAAGAGGAGTGCGGCAAAGCCGCACTCCTCTTTTTTAGGACTGGGAAGAGAGTATCAAGATGATTTAAGAAAAATTTTAAGAAAAACTTATTGAGTAGATAAACTTGGCTTAACCACGGGGTGTCGAGAAGCACATAGGATTACTATTGTGTACCTCACGCTCAGAAGTGTTGAATCAGAAATGAAATCAGCCTAAAATCGGGCACACTATTCCTGTAAAGATGGTGATTTTAGCTTAAAATTACCATCTTTCTAAACCAATG
>NZ_JACJQB010000091.1 GCF_014696385.1 Pseudanabaena mucicola FACHB-723 | reverse complement strand
TGATTCAAGAGAAATTAGAGCAGTGGAAGAACCAGCAAGTTGAGATTTTCCAGTTACCCCCTTATAGTCCCCAGTTGAACTTGATTGAAATTTTGTGGCGTTTCATGAAGTATGAGTGGATTGAACTCAATGCATATGAATCTTGGGAAAGTTTAGTCTCTTATGTTGAAAAAGTTCTTCGAGACTTTGGTTCAACTTATGTAATTAATTTTGCTTAGCTACTTATCTGTTCAACTTCATGGGTGATATCTTCGCTGTTGTCACCATCTTTACTCATGAGTTGATGAATTCCAATCATAATCGGTATTATGCCGAGCAGCCCTAGCCACATATCAGAGACGATTAAACCACCAAAGAAGCCTATTAGACTGATACTGACAAGGGTCGTAAATCCGAGAAATTCGCCAACCACAACATGACGGGGGCGGAAAGTGCGACTAACTTTGCTGAAGAAAGAAGTTAAATAAATATTGTCATCAAAGGTAGTTGCTAATGCAACGGCAGCCCCTGTCGCAATTGTTCCTTCTAACCAGCTCATTTCTTCTTTCTCCTAACAATCTTTTGACAACTTTAAAATTTTTAATTCTGAATATTTTGTTTCAGCTATTTCTTAAGTTGATTTGATAATATCGGCTTTGATTGATAGAAACAAATATTGTTTCTTTTTAAAATGATAAGTAGAGATTATAGACTTTGTAAGAGTTAGTTGTGGTGCGATGCACCGCCGCTAACTTCTTGGAACATCACTTAATTTTATGGTTTTGAAAAGAAACAATATTTGATTTTATTGATTGTGATCGCTATATTTAGGTCATCTACAAATCAAATATTTTCACGGAGAAAATTCTACAGTTATTACGTAAGAATTCCGTTAATTAATAACCAATATGGTTAGCTAAAGAAAAAACTCATGAATGATCTATTTACCGCAATTCCTACTGCAATTACGGCTTTTACTGCCACCAATTTAGATGATGTTTTGATTTTGTTGCTATTCTTTTCCCAAGTGAATACTGCATTCCAAAAGAAACATATTGTCATTGGTCAATATCTCGGCTTCGGAGCGTTGGTATTAGCAAGTCTATCGGGATATTTTGGTGGTCTTTTAATGCCCCGTGATTGGATTGGAATGTTAGGTATCTTGCCAATTTCTATTGGGTTACATCAGTTATTTATCCCTGACACGGACGACTCTGAGCAAGAAGAGGAGGTCGTTGAGAATAGTGATTCTTGGTTATCTAATTTGCTCTCACCGCAGGTCTATAGCGTAGCGGCTGTGACCTTTGCCAATGGTGGCGACAATGTGGGGATTTATGTTCCTATGTTTGCAAGTGCTTCATGGGAAAGTTTATTAGTGATTTTGGGTGTGTTCTTTTCTATGGTCGGTGTTTGGTGCTATGCCGCTTATCGTATGATTCAATTCCCTGCGATCGCTGATTCATTAAGTCGTTATGGCAATTACCTTGTCCCCTTTGTGCTAATTGGTTTAGGTGTTTTGATCATGATTGACAGCCATACGCTAGAGAATCGAGGACTAGCTGTATTGAGCTTAGTTATTGGTGGTTTAGTAGTTCTCAATCTGGGACGGAATATTGCAGAACTTAATGCTAGTAATACTTTGGGAAATGGCTTAAGAGCTAAGGAAGTTCAATTGGATTAGATAAGTTTGACCAAGGTGCTTAAGCCCCTTGTGTATAGAGTTTTGGGATTATGTATTTCTAGGAGAAAATCAATGAAACTTTTAAAGAATCTAGTAATCACTTTGATGTTGGTATGGAGTTTAGCGATCGCACAGCCAGCTTGGGCTGATAAGCCACCTGTTACTAGCAATCCTGACTATATTGCGGTGACTGAAGAACTTGCCGCCGCCACTGATCCGCTTGAAATTGCCAAGCTCCAATTTGAGAAATACATTATTGAAACGGGTGAATCCTTTGCCGAATGCCGTAATTTAACGGCGAGTCCTCTAATTGTCTATGGTAAAAAGTCAAAGCTCGATACTTCCACCTTTGACAATGCTCTTTACACGCTTCCTGCTGGCAAAACTACCAATGAAGATTGGAACTGTCAAGGTATATATTTTAGCAACGGTTTAAATAATGATGGTGTACCTGTAGCCGCTAAGATTGTTACAGGCACTCAGTTAGTTGCTAAAACCAATCCTGAAACGGGAGCAGTAGAATTAAATATTCCCGTTGCTAAAGTCTTCAAAGCGGGTGAAGCAAATTGGAATATTCCTGAAAGTCCTGAAGTATTAGCAACTTTGCAAATTCTCCAAGCTCCTTTAGATTAAGGTTTCGCAATTTAAGATTTTTGATGGCGCGGCTTTGCCGCGTCATCAAAAGTTGGTTCTTAAGAAGAGAGATAACCCTTAGCGTTGTCTCTCTTTGATTAAATGACGGTTTCTAAACGGGATTTAATCCTTGAAAATCTAATGTATATAAGGATCTCAGACATTGGAATATAGGAGATTTTTTCTTGCTGTTCCTATATAGAACCCATTTGGTATCTTAGGAAGAGTAATGAAAGGGATCAAACATGGGATATAGCAGTAGCCTAAGCGATAAAGAGTGGGAGATTATTGAACCTCT
>NZ_JACJQB010000090.1 GCF_014696385.1 Pseudanabaena mucicola FACHB-723 | reverse complement strand
AGTTAGATAGCATCATTAACAATATTTTTTAATTTGTCGTTTCTAGTTTACTAAATTAGAAGCGATTTTTTCTAGTTATTTCTTATCGTTCAACACTTCTGGTTTCAACCATGTCCATTACTTGCACCGTATGGTCATAGCAGTCCCGCAAAAATACCCGCACATCGCGGTCAATTAAGGGGCTTTCCTCGCGAATCAAAGAATTAATTGCATCCCGTTGCGGCCAAATAGCACGACGCAATAGTAATAGCTCGCGTTTAATTTTATGAATTTTGTCTAGGGTCTGACGGGTTGGATTGGCGACCACCTCATCTTGCAAATCCTCAAGACGTTCACCATAGTCTTCTAGTACAGGAAAAAAGCCATCGACGATCGCATCAATGAGCGAGTAGGCGAGATAGTCAGACTTTTGTGATCGAATTACGCCGCGATTGCGGTGGATGCGCTGTCGGATTGGCTCAAACACATCATTTTCGGGTTCTTCCTGCACTGTCAGTACATAATTTTTACCCAAGATTAAACTTACTTGCTCGTCATAAAAGCCAATCCCATCATCACGGCTAGTCACCATGTGCAGAATAATTAATTCCTGAGCCTCAAAACTCTCCACTTTGGGACGTTGGGGAATGTTAACAATATCTTCTAGCACCAGCTCATGGAGGCTAAACACTTTACCCAGCCTTTTTAAGACATCTTCAGAACCTAAACCTTGGACATCAACCCATGAGACTGACTGGCTGTCTAAATATGGAAAACATTCTTCAGGAGTAGCCAATTGCATTCCCAGTGCTTCTTCAGCGTTGTAATCAATCAAGAAGATATTGGGAATAGTCGCGTCTTCGTCAATGATCAGCGTGCCAGGTGGACTCCCTGGTGCAGGTTCATTAAAATCATAGAACTCTAGTTCTTCTTCATTTTCTTCAGAATCATCTTCGATGGGGCTAGGCTTAAATCGGGTAGGGTTGTGAAGCATAGTGAAGCGAGTCATGAAATACACTTGTCAGTGTGCCACATTGTTAAGGCTAGTCAGTCTATAAATGTCTAAGAATTAATAGATACACACCGAAAAAAGAACGATATTTGCCATAAAGTCTATGAAATGCCAAGCAGCCTCGAAGAAGTTTAAGTTGGGTCATTTATTGTCGATCGCATCTCTCGCTTGCTTAAGTAATGTGGTTACGGGAAATGCGATCGCAGGGCCATTGCCTGATCAGATTCTTTGGGGCAAGCCATCCTGTGATGTCAGCAGTGCCGAGATTTTGCGTAAACATGAGTTGCGAAAATCGGCTTTGATTACTAGTGCGAGTAACCCTAAAGCGAAGGCACAATATCAAGAAATTCTCCAAAAACATAAATCTGACTTACAAGCTTGCCGCGATCGCAATTTTCCGAAAACCCAAGCAACTTGGATCAGACTCTATCCCAATGATGCCAAGGCTGGCGTATTAGAAGATGTATTTGATAAGGTTGCCAATCGTGGCTATAACCAAGTTTTTATCGAAGTTTTCTATGATGGGCGCGTACTGCTCCCTGTCGCGGACAATCCCACACCTTGGCGATCGGTGATGGAGGAGGCTGTCAAATCGGGCGAAGTACCTGCGGACTATGATCTGTGGCAACAGGCCGTGGCAATTGGTAGAGAACGTGGCATTAAAGTCTATGGCTGGGCATTTGCGATGAATTTTGGCTATGGCTATAGTGAAGTGCGTGGCAAAGCGGCTGCTTTGGCAATCAATGGCAATGGCGACAACAGTATTGCTAATACTAATTTCGATCGCAAATTGGTCAGTAATGGTCGCGCTTTTTATGAAGATGCCTATGAAGCTGATCATTTGTTCATCGATCCCTACAGTGCGATCGCCAAAAATGATCTGACCATGGCAGTAAAGGCTCTCATGCAACGCAATCCTGACGGCATGGTATTTGACTATGTGCGTTACCCCACGACCGCCACAGGAGCATTGATTGATAATGTCAAGCAACTATGGATTTATGGACAGTCTTCACGGGCAGCCCTGCTTAACAGCATCAATGATAAAAACGTGCGCGAACTGATGGCGATTTATCTCCAAAAAGGCAATATCAATGCCGATGATGTGATCCAGACTGAGAAAAAACTGGCCGCCGCCTCTAAAGTGCAACCAATCAACATCAAAAATCCTCAAGACAAGGCGAAGACTGTCCAAAATTTGCTCTGGAATATTGCTGCAAATCATGCCTATCAAGGCGTACTTAGCTTTGTGAATGCAGTAACTACTCCTGTACGGGAACAGAATGTTCCCATTGGTACGGTTTTCTTTTCGGGCGGCAATCGTAACGAAGCGGGCAAATTAGATCCCAAAATGCAGCCTTGGGATCGCTTCCCTAGCTCCATGGAGCGTCACCCCATGACCTACGCCATCTGTAATGATGGCACATGTGTCGCCGAACAAGTCGCTGAGGTCGTCCGCAAATCTGCTCCAGAAACCCTTGTGTGTCCTGTCTTGGCAGGGACTTGGGGACAGAGCTTTGATGGTCATGCCAGTTTTGAAGTGCAAACGCGAGCCATCCTTGCGAAAACACCTAAGTTGAGTTGCATTAGTCATTTTGTCTATTCATGGATGGAACCCGAAAGCGACCGTCTTCGCAAAGCAGGCAAAGCTACAGGTCTGGAGTCTGCAACTATGCCCAAATAAGTAGCCATGCAGAATTATTTACACATATCCGAACTAATGGGAAGATTCTAAGAATCACCATATCCGAACTAATTACTGTGAGACTAATTGAGCCACTT
>NZ_JACJQB010000009.1 GCF_014696385.1 Pseudanabaena mucicola FACHB-723 | reverse complement strand
AGAGGTTCAATAATCTCCCACTCTTTATCGCTTAGGCTACTGCTATATCCCATGTTTGATCCCTTTCATTACTCTTCCTAAGATACCAAATGGGTTCTATACTTATGCTCCAACTTATGCGCTGGCAAATACTCAATCAACTCCGTCACATAGGTTCCCGTTCCCGTACAAGGATCGAGAATCTCCACCCCCTCATCCGATAGCAACTTGCCAAAATGCTTATGCACCAAATGATCCGCACTCTCGATCATAAACCGCACAATCTCATTCGGCGTATACACAATTCCCAACCGATCCGCCGCCTTGGGGTTATAAGCCTTGTAGAAATTCTCATAGAGAGCCTTGAGGAACTTCTGCTTCTCATGATGATTCGCAATATTCTCTGAACTACGACGAATCACCGCATAGTAATACTCAATACTCTTCAACGTATTGCGGCGCGTCGTCCCCGTAAAAAACGTATCGATCATCGCCGACAACTCACGCGCAATATTATTCTCCCGATGAAACTGTGACTCATGGAAAATATTTGTAAAAATATCCTCAGTAAGAATGTGCTGAATCAACATCTCATGCACATCAAAAATCTCAATCTCAGGATTAATCGACTGCCGACATACCTCTAAAAATGCATTCCTGCGATCGCGAAATTGTTGATTTTCCTTCTCCGCAGCTTGAATCGTCTCGCGCAACTTATTGAGAATACTAGGAATATCTTCCTTAAACTTGGTAATGGCAGCCCGAAAGTCTCGCACCTCTGGACGTTCGTAATCAACAAATATGTTGAGCAGGCGATCGAGTGCATCCGCATCCCGCATCGCCACCCGCCCAACCTCACGGCTATTCTGGATTAAAACCGCATTCTGAGAATCCTCAAACAAAATATTTTCATCGGGATAACCCTTCTCAAACTTCTTCTCAATTTCTAAATCTAGTTTGTCGTATTCATCCTTACTCTCCCACCACCCATGCTCCAACCTAATCGCATCCTTAATCGTGCCATCAGGAAAAACCGTCGTATTGAACTTAGTCTTAAAGTCTAATTCAGGAACCAGTAAATAATTGCGAGGCTTACAATAATCATTTAGTAAGCGTTCAAAAGCATTGCGAATGCTGGTTTCTTTTTTTGAGCCACCATAGCGAATAATTTTTTCAACCTCCGCTTGATACTGTGTAACCAGCAATCTCGACATACTCAAAGCCTAACGAGTTGTATTAGCGTCATATTTTAACATTAATTTTTCATCTGATGGTCTAGATGGCATACTAAAAACCCCCTTGAAAACCCCGCAAAGCTTTATAATAGTAAGACACTTAGTAAGAATTGCCTATATCACACGGGGCAAGCACTGCCAAGCAATGCAAGGAGAATTTGAGTAGCCGTATGACTGATATCTTAGAAGATCGGATTATTCCAACAGACCTACGCGGCGAAATGTCGCGATCGTATCTGGAATATGCCATGAGCGTGATCGTCGGTCGCGCCCTGCCCGATGCCCGTGATGGACTCAAGCCTGTACATCGTCGCATTCTCTACGCTATGCACGAATTGGGCATGACCGCCGATCGCCCGTTTCGGAAATGCGCCCGTGTGGTCGGTGACGTAATCGGTAAATATCACCCGCACGGTGACACCGCCGTGTATGAAGCATTGGTACGGATGGCGCAAGACTTTTCGATGCGCGATCGCATGGTCGATGGTCACGGTAACTTTGGTTCTGTCGATAACGATCCCGCCGCCGCCATGCGATATACCGAATGTCGGTTGACTCGGATTTCGCAATTTGGGCTAATTCAGGATATCGAGCGTGATACGGTTAACTTTGGCGATAACTATGATGGCTCACAACAGGAGCCGCTAGTATTACCAGCCAGAATTCCCCAATTATTGTTGAATGGTTCTTCAGGGATTGCCGTGGGGATGGCGACCAATATTCCTCCGCACAATTTGGGCGAGTTAGTGGATGGTTTAGTGGCTCTAATTGCCGATCCGAATCTCACGGATTTGGAATTGATGCAATATATTCCAGGTCCCGACTTCCCTACAGGTGCTTTGATCTTAGGAACCGATGGCGCTCGTGAAACCTATACGACGGGACGCGGCTCCGTGACCATGCGAGCAGTGGCAAGCTTTGAGACGATTTCCGCTTCTGGACGGCAGGATCGTGAGGCGATTATCATCACCGAAATGCCTTACCAAACCAATAAGGCGGCACTGATCGAACGCATTGCGGAAATGGTCAATGAGAAGAAAATTGATGGCATTTCCGATATTCGTGATGAAAGCGATCGCGATGGGATGCGTTTAGTCATCGAATTAAAACGCGATGCCTATCCAAAAGTAGTGCTGAATAATCTTTACAAATCCACGCCTCTACAATCGAACTTCAGTTGCAATATGTTAGCACTGGTAGATGGCGAACCGATTACGCTAACGTTGCGTCATGCCTTGCAAGTATTCCTAGATTTCCGTTACGAAGTAATTACACGCCGTACTCAGTACGAATTACGTAAAGCCGAAGAACGTGATCATCTATTACAAGGTCTATTAATTGCGCTCAATCATTTAGATGCAGTCATTGCACTGATTCGTGGAGCCGATGATAGTAGTTCTGCGAAAGCGGGCTTGATTGAGAACTATGGACTTTCAGAAGCTCAAGCCGATGCAATTTTAGCGATGCAGTTACGTCGTTTGACGGCTCAGGATGCTGATAAGATTCACGATGAGCATAATCAGTTAGTTGAGAAGATTGCGGATTTACAACATATTCTCGCAAATCGCGATCGCATTCTCACGATTACCCGTGAAGAATTGGAAGCAATCAAAGCTGAATTTACAACACCTCGCCGCTCTCGCATTCTGCCCAATGAAGGTGATATTGATACTGCCGATTTGATTGCCAATCGCGAAACGATTGTGATGGTGACGGAGCAAGGCTATGTGAAACGAATGCCTGTGGATACTTTCACCGCTCAACATCGCGCTACACGCGGCAAAGCTAGCGCCAATGTCAAGGATGACGATGCGATCGCCCATTTCTTTGCCTGTCGCAGTCATGACAAAGTTCTCTTCTTTACCGATCGCGGTAAGGTCTATGGAGTCAAGGCCTACGAAGTTCCTGAATCAGGTCGTGCCGCCCGTGGCACAGCCGTGGTGCAACTATTGCCGATTGCATCTGGCGAAAAAATTACCACAGTTTTGCCAATCAGCGAGTTTAGCGAAGATGAATATCTGGTCATGCTCACGGCTGGTGGCTATATCAAAAAAACGAAGTTACCAGCTTTTGCCAATATTCGTTCCAATGGTCTAATTGCGATCGCCTTAGAAGAAGGTGATTTGCTGCGTTGGGTACGTCGTGCTAAAGCCGATAACACAATTATCGTCGGTTCACGTCAAGGCATGTCAATTCGCTTCCGTACTGACCATGAGCAGTTGCGCCCGATGGGTCGTGATACTCGTGGCGTAAGGTCTATGCGTTTGACAGGCGATGACGAAATCGTGAGTATGGATATTCTCCCCGCAGGCTTAGCTGAAATCGAGGAGGTTGAAGGTTCTGAAGAAGATATTGATTTGACCGTAACTGTCAATGAAGATGAGAATCTCGAAGCTGAGACTACCGAGGCTGAGAATGAAAAAGCTCAAGGCCCTTGGGTACTAGTCGTGACCAGAGGCGGATATGGTAAGAGAGTTCCAGTCAGCCAATTCCGTATCCAAAAACGTGCAGGTAAAGGTTTGCGCGTCACCAAATTTAAAACTGGACAGGATCAACTTGCTTCGCTCTGTTTAGTTGACGAAAATAACGAACTAATGATTGTCACCAGTCGTGGCATCGTTATGCGTCAGTCTACCGATGCAATTGCTTGTCAGTCCCGTACTGCTAGAGGTGTCCGCTTACAAAAGCTGGATACATCCGATGCAATTGTGGGCGCAACTCTAGTGCCTCCTGCCCTCGAAGAAGAGAGTGAAGATCTAGAAGATCAAAATGATTCTTCTGTTACTTCTGACATAGCAGCAGTAACAGAAGAATCTGTAGTAGAAACTGAGGATGTCACAGAAGAATAAAAAACTAGTTGTATTGTGAATACTAAATGGGTTAGTGCAGCTCCCAAAATGTATTGCAGCTTGCATTTAGTTGTAAGCGCAATTCATAAATTGCACTTACACTTTGTTCTTTTGCATAAGTCCTAGAATAAAAAGGGATGCTTTGCATCTCTTTTTATTTAATTTTTTAACTACGCTGAACTGCTTAATTAGAAAATAATTGATAGCAACCTACTATGAGGATTGACCTAAAATAGGCATGGCTGTTTCGCATTAATGTTTTATTGAAATTAGGCGAATTTTCTTGCTAGACTATCAGCTAAAGCAACATAGAAATTGCTGAGTGGTGCAAGCCCAACGCTAACGTCGAGGATGGAGTCATGGCTTTCAACAATAACACATCACCAAAAGGTCAGGGTATGAATGAGCCAGACCCCAAAAAAGTCATGCCTGATGTTGCTAATGAAAATCCCTCTGCTGATGACAATTTAGACTGGCTAAAATCTCTTGATCTATCACCACCAGTCCAGACATATTCTAGTGGCAAGCCGATCAAGAGCCATCAAGAAGATACTACCACTAGCTTTGATGATATTGATTGGCTGATTGTCAGCGATCTCAAATCTAAAATTGATGATTCAAAAATTACAGGTAGGGCAAACACTTCAGGTACTTCATCCGTCTCTCAACCAATCTCACCGTCATCTATCTATAACAATGATGAAGATAACGATGATTTAAATTTAGATGGACTAGACTTGCTCAGTCTATCGAGCTTCAATAATATAGACTCTTTGGAGTCCTTAGATTTTGGTGATGTCGAAGAATTTGACATTGACCAATTGCAAGGCAATATTGATGACACAGAAATCAAAATTCGAGAGCTATCTCAATTATTAGACAATGAGCTAGATCATGATGTAAACCTTGATATTTCACCTACTAGCGAGGTAATTTCGAGGGAAGTAAATGATAACTTTATAAATCTCGATGATTGGGATAATGGAGAGTCAATAGCTGCCGATTTGCCTCAAGATTTGCTAGAAATGCCCAGAGAAGAAGCTGATGATACGTTTAACAACCTTGATGCAGATCTGTTACTTAATGCCAATGCGGCACTAGATGAAATAGATAGTGATCACCATAACAACGACGAAGAATTTTGGTCAACCGAATCGCCATCCATAGATACCAAAGAGCTGCATGACTCTGTGGATAATGTATTTGCCAATGATTGGAGTCAGCCCGATGATTATCCAATTGACGATGCTATGTGGGATATTCCCCTTAGCATAGATTCTAGTGCAGATTTAGATCTATCTACTCCGTTAGAAAACAAAGATTTTGATCCTCTATCCCCAGAGTCAGTTGTATCTGATTTAACTACTAATGATATGGATTGGGAGCATGTTGCGATCGCAAATCCACTTACCAGTGACATAATTCCCAATGATATGGACTGGGATAGTGACATGCTCTCCGATGATATGGAATGGGATAAGGACAAGCCGACATTTTTAGGATCAGATGTAGAATCAGCATCTCTAGATTTAGATGATGTTGCTCAAGATCCTCAATCTATTCCCAAACCCATCCCAGAAAAATTGGCTAGCATTGAGACTCACAACACTCCACCTATACTCGATAATTTTGAGATAGATCATGACCTTAATATTCTAGATACTTCAATTAATGATTTAGATCTTTCCGAATGGGATGAAATTACATCATCTAAATCATCTGACAGTTCTGAAACTAATCAAGATTTAGGAAGTTTTTTAGTAGATAATTTTGACTTAGAGCAGTTTGATGATAGTGCTTTTATAGCTGGCAACATGCTAGAGTCTTCAACTTCGCAGATCACTACTGGACTCAACAACTTGCTAAATAAAGACAATGAGCTAGAAGCAGAGAAAGTAGCGGTTAGTGAAATAGATAGTGAAATAGAGAAATTCGATAATTCTATTAATCTAACTCATACTCTCACTCAAGCTCCCAGCGATGCTCTTCTCAATGACAGTTATGAAGTTGGCATAGATGATGAAATTTTGGTCAACGAATTACTGAATGACAATACCTTTATTCAACCATTGGCTAGTAATAGCACTACAGATATTGATACATTACTTGAAAAAGAGCAGGTGGTGAGTAATGACATTGATGGTATAGACTCAGAATTTTCAATTTCTCCTAATGAACCAACCTCTACCTCAAGCTTCGATTTAGATATGGGTAGTGATTTCCTAGACGACTTTGAACTAGATGATCCAAGTTCCCATTTTGATGATTTTGATGAGTTTATTCCCTCTTCTCTATCTACTAGTTTGAATCCTCTCAATAATCTCAAAACTCCAAACGTATCCAGTTTTGATCTTCAAAAGAATGCTGAAGCTTTTCAACAAGCTAATGAACCTCAGATCAACAATCCACCACCCTTGCCTTTCATCCCACCATTACCCCCAAAACGCGAATCTCCAAAACAATCAGCTCCACAGGCTGTCAAACCATCCCCTATGGCAATGCCGCCTGCGCTCCCCAGAAATGCACCACTTCCACCAAAGTCGATGCCAATACCGATGGGCGTTCCGCCTCAATCGAGAAATCCTATGGAGGCAGCTATTCCTCAAAAGCCCCGACCTGCTGGAAATGCTCCAAAATTAAGAGATAGTATCCCTGATTTAAATTCAATAGGTTTGGAAGAACATGATGATAGTAATGACTGGTCAGAATTACTGGATAGTACCAATCTTTCTGATAGCATCACGACTATTATCAGTTCAGGAAAGCTAGACAGAACTCCTGAAGCACCTAAATGGAAAGACAATATTGATGCTCCTATCCGTCCTCCCGTCCCGCCAGCAGTTAAACAAAGCCCTCCTCAACAGCAACCAATCCCCAAAATTAATAATTCTCTGAATAATGATCAGCTTGCTCAAGTAGAATTCGAGCGCATTGCTGCAAGTGCCTATTATTCTGATGACAGCCGAGTCGAGGCAAAACCCACAACAGCAGAAAAGATCAAGAAATTCAAAACTTCTGTTTTACCACCACTCAGTTTAGAAACTATATGGCAAGATTATCTCAAAATCCCTGTGATCGGACTAGGGGTAATAGGGATCGTTGCAATTATCTTTAGTCTCGCAAATGAACCAATTTTTAACATGGGATTAAGATGGGGCGTTTTCAAAAATGCTAGTGGCAAAAATTTTAGCAATGCTGATTTTTCTGGTGCAAATCTGGAAAACGTTGACTTTAGTAAAGCCAACCTTGTTGGTGCAAAAATGGAAAAAGCCAACCTTGTTAGCGCAAATCTTCAAGATGCGAAACTGGATGGGGTGAATTTTACTGATGCCAATCTCAGTAGAACTAGGCTGATTAATGCCAGTGTTGTTCGCTCAGAATTTAAAAATGCTCAAATGAATCTTGCTGATCTTTCGGGCGCGAATTTAGAGCGCTCTAATCTAGTAACAGCAAAGATGGAAGGGGCGAATCTTACAGGTACTAAAATTGGTACTCAAGGTAAGGAAAATGCTACCAAATTGAGTCCGACGGTTTTATTAGCTTGGCAGATTGTTAACCAACCTAAGGAAGGACGCAACCTCTCAAAGCAGAATTTATCGGGTTTAAATCTCAATTCAGCGAATCTGAGAAGAGCGAATTTGTCTGGAGCAAGGTTAAACTACACGGATATGACTAGGGTGGATTTGAGTGGTGCAAATCTTTCCTCTAGTCAGGTCAATGGCGTGAATTGGAATGGGGCAAAGTTAACTGGTGCAAATGTAAGTGGTATCGTTTTTGACGCTAATAAGGCTCCGCGCACAGATAATAAAACAATCTGCCCCGATCGCAAAAACGGTCCTTGCAAGTTTTAAATTGAATAAGTGGCTCGGCATAAGTAAATGGCTTCGCGATATAATTATTTCTTAAATGTTACAGAGCTAAATTTGTGTATAAAGTTTCTTCTCAACAAAAGCAATACAACACCTTTACCCTTTCCGATGGCAGCAGCAACTCACAAATAGAGGTTGTGCCAGAACGGGGTGGCATTGTCACAAGCTGGAAAATTAATAATCAAGAGGTCTTTTATCTGGATACCGAGCGCTTCGCCCATCCTGAGCTGAGTGTGAGAGGCGGCAATCCCATTTTATTTCCACTCTGTGGTAATTTACCCAACGATACCTACAGCATTGATGGTAAAACACATCAAATCAAACAACATGGTTTTGCCCGTGAATTACCTTGGCAGGCAACATCTCAAAGCGAGAATGGTGAAGCAAGCCTGACGGTGGAATTAACTAGCAATGGGCCAACCAAAGCAGTCTATCCCTTTGATTTTCATTTGTCGTTTACCTACGCTTTGCGCGGAAACACCCTAGAAATTCGCCAAGAGTACAAGAATTTATCATCGACCCCGATGCCTTTCTCGGCTGGATTCCATCCCTATTTTCTCTGTAGTGACAAAAATCAGATTGCCGTTGATATTCCTGCAACTAGATATGAAGATAATCGCACGAAGGAAAGTTTTGATTTTGATGGCAAGTTCAACTTCGATCAAGACGAGATTGACTCTGTATTTGGAAAGCTATCGAGCCGATCCACTTCAGTAACCGATCATGATCGCAAACTGAAAATTGCGATCGATTACGATGATTTTTATACTTATTTGGTGTTTTGGACAGTGAAGGGCAAAGACTTCTATTGTCTAGAACCTTGGAGTGCAACTCGTAATTCTTTGAATACTAAAGAGTATTTAACTGTATTAGAACCTAATGCTAGCTGTCATGCTGTGGTTAAGATTACAGCAAACTTTTTCTAATTTAAAAGCTTGTACTTCCTGCTACGCAGGAGGTACAAGCTTAAAAGTAGGAACTAGGCAGCAACAAATAGTAATGCTGCGATCGCCAAAAAGATAATTGACAAAACTAAACCCCAAAAAGCAGGATGACTAGAAACTTTGTTGCCATTCTTGGTTGATAGGAGTTCTAAATCCATCCAAGATGCAACACCGCGACGGAACCAACCTTTTGCTGTAGTTTCTGTGCCAATCAAACCTTCTACACGTTTCATCCCAAAAAAGAAGTTACCCAAAGGACCCCAACGAGAAGCATAGAGTAAATACATCATGCCTGTTTTGTCCTGCAACTTCAGATCAGAACCAAATACATAGCCAGCATCTCCTCTACCGATGAGAGTACCTTCTAGTTGAACAGGTTGACCACGTAGAGGACTAGCATAGGCATCAGACATGAGCGTAATCACATCATTAGCAGGTGCATTTTTAGAGCTAGGATACATGATCGATCGCTTGAAGATCATCACAACACTTAGCAATAGCAGTGGCATTGCTACAAACGCCTTGACTCCACCGATGTTTTTAAACAGAACTGCCCCGATCGCTAAACCAATAACAATGGCGATAAATTCCGCACCATATAGCAGAACATCCTGATAGAAAGTACCATAGAGACGTTTCTTGTCGAGTTGTTTACCTTCAGCAACCACACGACCCATATCAAATTCCATCGCTAGCCCTAACTGCTCAGCATAGTTACTGAGAGCGCGAACACGCTTACCTGTGAGCGGATGGGTCGAATTTAACTCCATCCACCAGCCCCAAGGATTGAACAAATCCCAAAGGAATAGGCGACCAACTTTTTCGGGCGAAGAAGAAATTTGATAGGCAGTACCAGTAGAAGCTGCTGCTTTTGCGTCATAAATACCAAGAGCGCGAGTACCTTGTAGTAATCGACTTGGTTCTTTAGATTGCTCTGTTTCTTGGACAATGCCATAGGCAATCTTCACTAAGGCACGAGATAAACCATTGGGATTACCCGTCTGCTCAGCGGCAAAATGATCAGCAAAATATTCTCTAGTGCGCGATAGGTAAAGCAGTAGATATGTACCGATAATGTAAAAGATATAGGCAATAAAAGCCGTCGCCATGGCTGCGTTTTCTGCCCGTTCATCATTCACTTTTTTGCCAATCTCGCGAATGGTGACATAGAGTAAATAGGTGATTTGTACCAAGGTCGAAGCGACGGTCATGAGGGCAAAGTCCCAATTGACGATATGTCCAAGCTCGTGGGCATAGACAGTTGCTGCTTCATCATCATCTAGATATTTAAATAGACCTGCACTTACTACCAGACGGGCGCTATTGGGTAAAGCACCATAGGTAAAGGCGGTCGGATTATTGTCATCAATAATGCCTAAGCGAGGCTGTGTAATTTTTTTGAGACTGCAAACGCGCTGAATTACACGTGCAGACTCAGGACTATGTCGCTCAATTTCATCAAGACTGACCCATCGAGTGTGATAGAGCCAGCCTTGGACTAAATCCATAATCCAAGGTGAGACAAAGAAAATAATCGCATTGATCAACACGGTCACAATCACGGCAACGCCAAAACCGATTAGGGGATTGGGGCTGTTGACAATAAAGATTGTGGCAGTGACTAGCGAAAAAACAATTCCCACCAATAAAGCAATCGTTACTCCCGATGCAAGGGCAAGATTACCTGCAATTTTTGCTGTCACCAAACTGGCTCCAACCTGTGCTGCTCGACCCGCTTTTTGAGGAAATCCTGATTCTGATGTGGTCATAGAACCCTCCCTGATTTATTGAGTATTAGTCCTATATAAAAGTGCTGATACACACTACCAACATCATATATCTATGACTTTCAATGTAATGTTTATGAAATGTTAAACAAAATAAATTTAAAACTTAGAAGCTCGTGTCACACGCTAAGCGTGTGACACGAGCTTCTAAGTTTTGGTTGTAACTATGCTGAACTAATTAGCTAAAGCAAACTTAACAAACAAGTGAGTTTTGCTTAACCGCATAGCGATCAGGTGTCTGACCGATCGCAAATTTAAAGGAATCAACCACAGTTTTGTTGGACTGTGTACCAAAAATTATTAATCCCAATACACAAAGTCCTGTTGCGATCGCAAAAATATTGGTGATCCCCACAAAGGCAATCATTCTACCCATAATTGGCCCTGCGATCGCAATGCCCACATCAAAGCCAATCCACGTCATTCCAAATACATAACCCCGTTCTTGAGGCACAGTGCGATCGGCAAGTAGCGCAACAATCGCAGGAATAGTGATCCCCGCGCCAATACCTTCTGCTACTCCCGACAGTAAAAAAGTATAGTCATGGTTGGCAAAATAGATCAGGGTCATGGACACAGCATAAAAGAAAACACCAATCGAAATAAAAATACCGCGTCCCCATTGATCGCTGAGGCTTGCCACAGGAAACCGAATAATAAATCCAGACAATGCTGCCGCCATATAAAACAAGCCAGCATTCAGTCCAATATTTTTTTGCTGCATCAAAATCGGCATAAAAGAACTGAGTGTCCCAAAGGCAAGTCCCACCAATAATAGAATTGTGGAAGGCACTCTAACACGAGGATTTAAGAAGGTTTGCCAAAATCCTAATTTCTTTGGGTGTGGGGTTGCGACTTGACGCTCATCCTGATTTCCTTCAGTCGCAATTTGAAAAGAAAGTAAGAGTCCTGCAAATGCTAATAAAGAAGCCGAAACAAAAAGAAGTTGATAGCCCCAAGCCTCATACATCAATCCCCCAATTGCAGGGCCAAAAGCCAGTCCCAATGGATTGACCAAGCTCATATAGCCAATCACTTCTCCGCGTTTTTCAATGGGTGCAAGGTCGGCTACTAAGGCACTATAGCTAGAGGCAAATGCAGCAATACTGATCCCATGCAAGGCTCGAAAAAACATTAACATCGGAATTGATGGAGAAAAGGCATAGCACAAGGGAATAATCGCTGCCACAACCAATCCAATCCGCATAGTGTAGCGTCTGCCTTTGCGATCAGAGAGTTTACCAAGATAGGAACGACAAACTAATAAACCGATCGCAAAAGAACCCATTACCATCCCAATTTGGTCAAAGGACTGCGTTAAGGTGCGGATATAAAGAGGGATAGTCGGTAACTGTGATGCCATACTTGACCAGAAAAACAAACCAGCCAAAAAAACCGCAGTCAGATTTTTGCGAAGGTAATGATCAAGACTAGAGAAAGTATTTAGAGACTGCATGTTTTGATATGACCATTAAATGACCATTAAGAGCAATTAAACATTCAGCCCAAGCAATAGATTAGAAATTCAATTAAGAACTTCTCTTTCAGTTGCTTGGGCTGCGATTAGTTATTTATTATTATCGCCTAAGTTCTAATTCAGAACTATCCAGCGATCGGGCTATATTCTAGAAATGTCACGCTTCGCATGACACTTCTAGAATATGGAAGTCTAGTATTTGACAGGAGCCGAAGAGCGATCCCCTGCACGAGTAGGTCGGCGAGAATCATATCCGCCCGAACGACCACCGCCGCCTGAACGACCACCGCCATCGCGAGAGCCACTCTGACCACGCTTAATTGGTCTACCACTGTTGTAAGCACCATCACGATCGCGATCGCGACCAGAAGGACTATGGGGTTGCTTAGCTAAGACCTGTAATGCAGCTTGCTCAGCCTTGTCAGACTGTAACTGAGTGTAAGCCAGTTGTAACGCAGCAGCAGCAATTGCTTGAGGATCGTATTCCTCAACCAACTGAGATACTAGCGGCAAGAAAGACGCAAGACGTTCACCAGCTAGAGCTTGTAGCATTTGTTCGGTGAATCGACCAATACGACGTTCCTGAATTTGTGCCACATTAGGAAGAGGCAATGGAGGTAATGGCATACCTACCTGTTGCTCCAATTGACGCAATTTGTAACGCTCTTTTCCAGAAATCAAAGTAATCGCGATTCCCTTCTTACCAGCACGACCAGTACGACCAATACGGTGAACATAACGTTCGGGATCATCAGGAATATCAAGGTTAAAGACATGAGTCAGACCATCGATATCCAAACCACGCGCCGCAATGTCAGTTGCCACAACCCAACGCACTTGCTGATTACGGAAACGACGGAGTAGAGCTTCTCTCTGAGATTGGGAAAGATTACCGTGATACTCATCGACACTATGGCCAGAAGCTTGAAGGATTTCCGTCAATCGGCTAGCTGAATCCTTAGTTCGCACAAAGATAATTGCAGAAGCAGGAGCTTCATACTCCAATACAGGCAATAGAGCTTCTTCTTTAGTCAGGTGATAAGGAACTAGATAAATCTGTTGATCAATGCGAGTAGGCGTAGAGTCTTGAGTCTCTACCTTAACAGTGACAGGAGACTTGAGGAAGTTCTTTACCAAACGCTTCACCGCAGGAGGCATAGTTGCGGAAAAGAAAGTGCTTTGTTTGGTGGAAGGAGTAGTTACCAAGATCCGCTCGACATCTTGAATGAAGCCCATATTAAGCATTTCGTCGGCTTCATCCAAAACAAACCAAGCTAGACTCTCTAGCTTCAGCTTGCCACGCTCCATTAGGTCGATTACACGACCAGGAGTACCAACTACAACATGAACACCTCGTTCCAGTTGAATCATTTGGCGGCTGATGTCAGATCCGCCATATACAGTGAGAATTTTTGCACTAGGTTTGGTGTTAAAGCTACGCAGAGCTTGTCCAACTTGAATTGCAAGTTCGCGAGTTGGAGTCAAAATTAACGCTTGTAGAGAATCATTATCTAGATCCAAACGTTCAAGAATTGGTAAGGCGAAGGCAGCAGTTTTACCAGTACCAGTCTGTGCTTGACCGAGTACATCCGCACCTGCGAGTAGTTGAGGAATTGCTTGCTCTTGAATCGCTGTAGGCTCTGTAAAGCCAATAGATTCGAGCTTAGCAACTCGTGCTTCTGAAATACCGAGAGAAAGAAAAGATGAGGGCATGATGATCCTAAGATTTGCAGCAAATTTGTTCTAAGAACAGTTCGCCTATTCTGCCAATCGCACGCGATAAACAATCAATAACAAAGCCGAAGGACATCTCTGCCCTAAATTTTAAGCGGTTTAAAAAGAGTTCTTCTATGAAAACCTCAGCTTCCAAAGATTAGATTGCTTTGGATAGTCATGCAATGGGAGAAATCAGCAAAATGAAGTTAATTATTTCTAGTATAAACCTATGTTAAAGATTGTAAACAACCTTTTAATCGATTTATGTCTATGGTGAGAGTAAGCGAAAAATGGTAATCGTGTTGCTATTTATCTCTCTAGGGGTACTCTCAATCGCCACCTAGAAGATTTTCCTTAGACTCATCTAGTTTTTTCCAGAGGTCTTTGATTTGTTGATAAGCTTCGTTTGGTGAAATTTTACCACCAGTCTCTAAGGCACAAATAATCGATATCCGATTGGTGAACTCTTGTAGGTTAGCATCAAAGGCTAAGTTTTGGGGTGAAAACTCGCCTCTAAAACTAGAGATGGGATTTAAAAAGCTATCTTTATCTGATGTTGACATGGAGATAAGTCCATAGGTATGAGCAGGACAGGTTGAGAATATCTCAAGATCGCAGACGAGATGAACTGTAGGGAGAAGCGATTATTCTGCAACCTGCCCGAATATTCAGGTTGTCAACAAGATGTTGTAACGCCGTATTCCTAAGCTAATTACTTCTTAAATTATTTCTCTGAACAATTGTAACAAATCTATACAGATAAACCTATGCTTTGACACGACTAAGCAAACAGGGTTTGTTACTAGCCAGAAAACGACGCTACAGATAATGCAGATACTAACTGACTTGTCTAATTTGAGGAATTAGCTAGCAGTAGTTACATTTTTAAGAGCAACAGAGAGCTTAGACTTACGACGTGCACCTGTATTACTGTGAAGTACACCACGCTTAACAGCACGGTCAATCTTGCTATATGCCAATGATTGCTTGGCATTAGCTACTGCAAGTGCTTCAGGTGTAGGATTTGCCTTGTAAGCATCAACTGCTTCCAAGTAGCTCTTCATAAGAGTCTTAACGGCTGATTTGTAAGATTTATTGCTTAGACGGTTACGCTCAGCGATCTGAATGCGTTTCTTTGCGGACTTGATGTTTGCCACAGTTTATCCCTTTAGCGAAATGACATAGTTTAAAGCGTCTATTATCTTAACATTTTAGCGAAATTTTGCAAGCACAAAACTAGCTGACGCTTGAATTGTTTATAGACTAATGAGCTGAGAAGTTGAAGCAATCATATAGACAGTCAAAGTTTGGCCGTCTATATGATTGTGTTAGTTGTTATTGACTCGATATTGCTGTAGCTCAGATTTTAGTTGAGCAATTTCAGCACGGAGATTATCAATGGTCTCTTGTAGCTCGTCAGCATCGATATCATTGTCATTGGCTTTAACAGAACCCTTTTGCTGTTCAGCTTTTTCCAAAATTGTTTCGACAAAGCTCCGCAAATGCTCCCGTTGTTCAGCATCAAATTTCCCAAATGCACTGATAGCTTCAGTTAAGGTGTCTTCAACACGGTCAATTACAGCTTCAGCAGTGGCTCTACCAATAAAAAAAGCGTCTAATGGTGATTTGCTCATGGTTTGTTTGTATTGTCGTTTTTAGTTAATTGGTTGCTGTATTTTGCATTTCACGAGCTAGTAACGATGCTTATGCAGATTTCAATATAGCAATAAATTTAAAATGTCGTCTGTGCAGAATATACATGCCAACTACATTTCAATAATATTTGCCCTCAAATATATAGTAGTTGTTGGTACTTATCGAATCCTTAGAAAGGAGCTTTGATTTTTGGTTCCTTGTAGTCCAACTCCTTCAGTTTTTTGAGAATACGGCTAAAGTATTCCTGCATGTAAGATTCTAAGGTGGTCATGTCTTCTTCGGCTAGTCCAAAAATCTTGTAAGTTTCGGTCATGTCAGCATCAAGGGGGATGCCACTAGCAAGGACTTCGGCGTAGGTCATGCGTTCTGCAAAGCTCCAACCAAATTCAAAGGCAAGTGCTACCTTGCGAGCAAAGCGGAGTAAACCAATTGGCATGTTGGCAGTTCTGCGGGTACGACCTGACATCCTTTCGCAGAGTTTAATGATTTCGCTGGGTTGCCATGCTTTAGGACCTGCGATCGCAAAAGACTGACGTTCAGTTTCTTTAACGGTCAAGGCTCGGACAGCAAACTTGGCAATGTCTTGAGTATTCATGTAAGCGATCGGTGATGATTCGCCACCAATCCAGATCGTTTGATTTTCAAGGATGGGAATTGCGTATTCACCAATCAAGTTTTGGAAAAATCCACAGGGCTTGAGGATGGTGTACTTCAGATCTGTAGAGGCAAGAAATTTTTCAGTGCAATACTTTATGTCCATTAATGGCACATTGGGATATTTCTCGGCATTGAGAATCGAGAAAAAGACAAAGCGCTCAATCTTGGCACGTTCAGCTGCTTGGATTAGATTTACCTTGCCGAGCCAATCAACATCTTTAATTCTCATTGATCCAGTGGCACGAGTTGTGGCTGCGTCAATGACTTCGGTAACCCCTTCTAGTGCATCGTCGATACTATCAGGATTATTCAGGTTTCCTGCGACTAAATCTGCACCCCATTCTCTAAGGAAGTTGGCTTTTTTAGGGTAACGCACAAAACATTTGACTTTCAGCCCCCGATCTAGTGCGTGACGGGTGATTTGACGACCTAATGTACCTGTCGCGCCAACGATCAGTAAGCTCATAAAATTTTTTATTAAATTGACTTTGTAAACATATATAAATCTATCAGATATTTGGTGACAACTTTTGGTAGGCAAGTCGGGTACTCGCTAGGCTGAGATCAAAATCACTGATAAATGGGGATTTGCCAGATTGGGCGGGGATCAATTTAAGCCAAACGATAGAGTTAGAATCTTCCTAGCAACTTACTGGAATTGCATACGGCGACCTTTTTTGTAACCGAATATTACAAAAAATAGTTGATAGCACGAAGAATTATTGAGAATCAGGCAACAGCTTGATCTGCTGCTGTAGGCTAGGGGCATTAATAAAGCCTTTCAAATATATTCGGTATTTTTATAAGATGTATAACAATTCGACTAAAGATCCTGTTGTTGCCGCAGTGACCGCAGGTTTGGGTGCAGGTGCTGTCGCATGTTTTAGTGTTAGCCAAGGTCAAAATATTTTTGTTGCTGTTGGTGTAACTGCCTTTGCTACGGTCGTTGCCCTAATCGTTGACCGTCTATTTTTTAGCTAAGATATTATATCTGCGATGTTTAAGCTCAAAAAAAGAAAGGGATGCTAAAGCATCCCTTTCTTTTTTTGAGCTTTTAGAGGTATGTTTGCTTTTTACGAAGTAACTGGGCGCAATTAAATATAAAAACCTTAAAACCTGTGGTGCACGCTGCGCGTGCACCACAGGTTTTAGCTCTGGGTTTTAATTATGCCTAGTTACTTGTTAATTACTTAGTTAACTTATTTGGGAGATTGCCAAAACCTTGAGTACCGAACTTAAAAAATTTGTAATGTGGGGTAGCTATTGTGAGAATGTTCTCGAAAAACGAGTACCTTTTCGTCAAGCCCATTTAGATAATCTAAAATCTCTGCACGATGCAGGGCAACTACTGACAGTGGGACCAACCCAAGATGTGACCAAGGTATTTGCAGTATATGTTGCTAGTGATCGCGCAGCAGCAAAGCAATTAGTTGAGGCTGATCCCTATTGGCAAAATGGGATTTGGACAGATTACGAAATCCATGAATGGATTCAGGTTTATTAATGCTTGATTAAATGAAAAGAGGGTGGCAATGCCACCCTCTTTTCGTAACACTAGTTTATTCGGGTGTGGCGGGTTTGGCACTAAAGTGATTGAAACAAATTCTGCCGATGCCTGCGATGGGCGGAGCAATAATTGCGCCAATGATCCCAAACAGTTCCGCCCCCACCACAATCGAAAGCAACAGCTCAAAGGGATCTAGATTTAAATATGGTGCAACTAGCCAAGGTTGCAGTATAAAGGCTTCGACCTGTTGGAGGGTAAAGCAAATAAAAATTGCGATCGCACTATTGTTAAAGTTATTGCCCCAAGCGGCAATAAAAATTGCAGCAAGTGCTGCTAATCCACCAATATAAGGAATTAAATTTGCGATCGCAGTCAACAAGCCTAAAGCACCTGCAAAGGGAATCGAGAAAATCGATAAAATTAAATATGTGCAAAATCCTAACAGACTAGATGTACCGAATCTCCCCACCATATAAGCACCCAAGCAATTAGTGACTGGGGGGAGCAGCGTTTCTACTTCATCCCGAATCTCTTTTTTAAATGGTCGTAGACAACGACGGATTAAACTTTCCGAGTTAATTACCATATAAGCTGCAATCAACATGCTTAAGATGCCAAAGCCAATCGCATTAACAAACTGCAAGGTAAATACAAAGGTTTGACTGACAATTTCTTTGCCAAAGTCCTGTGCTTGATCGATCAACGGCTGTGTTTCTAAAATACGATTTAGTTGATCTGGGCTGAATTTAAATAAGGCTTGAGGTAATTGGATCTGTTCTAACAGTTTCGGCAATTTAATAAAAAATTGCCCCAACTCCAGAATAATCTGTGGTGCAGGTGCAATCGCTAACATGACGATGACCAGCAAAAGCAAATAAAGTACGGCAACTGCGCCTACACGATTTAGCCCAAGATCCCAGCGCTTGAACTTAACTCTAAAACCAACTAATTTTTTGACAATGGGGGTAATTGCCCCTGCCCAAAACAAACTTATCAATAGCAATTGCAAAGTCTGGCGTAATCGAAACGCAAGGTAAACAAGAATCGCAATGATGACAATGCGTTTTAAGTATCTACTTAGGTTCTTTTTGCCACTTAACACAATTTTGCGGAGATCTCTAGGCGATTGATGAAAGATGGTAAGTCACTTTAGACCGACTCTACTTATAATTACCATACAAACTCCTCAACGCCTAAAAATTTCACATGAACTACATCCATGAAGCGATCGCAATCGGACGACGTATTCTCCTAGAGTTGTTTCGCACCTATCGCACTTTGCTTTTATGGGTAATTTTTCCAATCTCGATGTTATTGCTCAATGGCTTTGTCCTTGCCGAAGGCTCAAAAATCACTACTGATGAGTCATTTAAACTAGCTGCACCAGCAACCTTAATTGGGGCTGCCCTCTTTTTTAGTTGCCTTGGCGGCACAATGTCCACAATCGTGTCTGAGCGGGAAAGCCTCACGATCAAACGTTTACTGATTGCGCCGCTCAACGGAGTGTCATATTTTCTAGGTATATTTTTTGCCTATGCTACGATCGGTATGGGACAAACCTTGATTATTTACACCGTTGCCTCATTTTGGAATGTTCGTTTTAGTGGTTCTGCGCTTATGGGGATTTTAGTGATCTTGGCAAGTATTGGTTCCTATGTGGGGATGGGATTTGTCCTTGCGACTAAATTTGCCCGCAGAGCCGAGGATGTTAATTCTCTAGTTGCAGGTGTGGGAGTACCATTACTGATTTTGGGGGGTGCATTTTTCCCAACCACTTTTTTATCTAAAGATTTACTGTTAATCACACAGTTTAATCCTGTATATCACATGAGTGAAGCTTTTACGGCTCTTTCTAGTGATAGCAAGGATTTGAGCAATCCAGACATGATTTTGCATTTGAGATTTTTAGTCGGTTTCTTCATTATTGCGATCGCATCAGGTTGGTTAGCATACAAACGCATGTTGCAAAACGAGAGTCATTTGTAGGACACTCTCTGCCGTAGGGTTGATTTAAAAATTCTTGGGTATAATCCTACGAATTCAATATTAAAGATTTCATTATCAACTGGGAACGAAATTATAGTGAAATGTTTAAGCAACATGTTTACGAATAGACAACATGCGATGAGGTAAGGATAATTTGAAAAATAGCATTAGCATCGTTACGCAATTCTATCCCCCCGACTATGCTGCGACAGGTCAGTTTGTTTATGATTTAGCTAGTGGTTTATCCCAAGAGGGTTTTAAAGTAAGCATATTTACGGGAATGCCTGGCTACGCATTTAGGCAAACTGATGTGGAGCATGAAGAAATGAGTCATGGAGTCTATGTACGGCGCACTGGCTCGATTCATCTGATGCCCAAGCGAATTCGTAACAAAGTATTAGGCAGTGTTCTCTTTTTAATGCGTTGCATTGTGAAGTTACGTCATAAAAATATTCGTGGTTCTCATCTAGTCTTAACATCTGCGCCACCTTTTTTAGGTTTGATTGGATGGTTTTATAACAAGATATTTAGTCATACCTATAGCTGCATTATCTATGACATCTATCCTGAAGTCGCAGTGCGCTTGAAAGTAGTCCCAGCAAACCATTGGGTTGTCAGGTTCTGGGAATTTGTGAATTTGAAGGTTTGGAATCGTGCTGAATCCTTGATTGTGCTTAGTGAGCCAATGCGCCAACTCTTAATTCAAAAAAGCCCAAAACTTAAAGATAAAATCCATGTAATTCATAGCTGGGCAGATCCTCAACTAATTTATCCAATCGCCAAGTCAGAGAATTGGTTTGCTCAACAATATGATCTGACGGGTAGCTTTGTTGTCCTTTATTCAGGTAATTTAGGACGTTGCCACGACACTCAAACAATTTTGCAGGCAGCGCAGCTATTAAAAGCACGTACTGATATCAAGTTTTTGTTCATCGGTAATGGTGTAGGGTCACAGATTATTAAAGAAGCGATCGAGGCTGGGGAATTACCAAATGCTTTGCAATTGCCGTACCAAGATAAAGAAGTTTTGCCTTTCTCTTTAACAGCCTGCGACCTTTCTCTAGTTAGTATTTTGCCAAATGTTGGTGATACTGTTGCCCCATCAAAAATGTATGGGATCTTGGCGGCAGGACGACCTGTGGCTGTCATCTGTCCTGAAGACAGCTATTTGCGAGAACTTGTAGAAGAAGGTAGTTGTGGAAGCTGTTTTAATAATGGTGATGCTCAAGGTTTAGCTAGCTATATCTGCTGGTTAGCGAGCCATGCCACTGTAAAAGAACAGCTAGGGGCAAATGCACGTCACTTACTGGAAATGCATTACACTATTGATCAAGCAATTCCCAAATACATCGCAGCCTTAGGATTAAGAGAAAAGCAAGTCATCGACCCTATTGAAAAACTAAAATATAAGCCAGAAGCGAACTTTCATAATTAATACAATGCTTGGCAATAGGTTAAGCAATAAAAGCTTGCTCTATATAACTTTGCAAATGTAGATCTGTTCCTGCACGACGTACTAAGGCAACATCAAACCGACAAGAAAGTTGCTCTAGCTGGGGATTTTGAAATAGAAATAGGGATGCTGTTTTAATAATTTTAGATTGCTTCTGCGAGGTAATTGCCAAACTCCCATCACTATCCCAATTGCGATCGCACCGAGTTTTTACCTCAACAAATAATAGCCATTGGTGGTCACAGGCAATCAAATCTACTTCTCCCCATCGGCATCGCCATTGAGTTGCTAAAATTTGCCAGCCGTTTGCTTGCAAAAGCTTAGCAACTAGTACCTCGCCGCAATCGCCAACTGCTTTTGTCATAAACTTGATCCTAGAACTTAGCTATCATGAAGATTATGAAACTTAAATTTTTTAGTCTACACAATATTATTCGTCAGGCGATTGGCATAATTCTATGTATGGCAATCGTGATCTTAATTGCTCAACCTGCGATCGCAGATGTCTATGTCAAAGCATTTTTACAAGGTGCCGATTTTTCTGGTAAATCGCTATTGGGATACCAATTTAATGAATCTGACCTACGTAATACATCCTTTATCAATGTTGACGCTCAGGGCGTGAGCTTTTTTGCAGCCAATATGAAGGAAGCAGATTTGACAGGCGCTAATCTCAGCTATAGTACACTTGATAATGCCCGTCTCGATAAGGCAAACTTAACCAATGCTGTAATTGAAGGCTCATTTGCATACGGGACATCCTTTAATAACGTCATCATCGAAGGCGCAGACTTCACAGATGTATATTTACGTCCAGCAGTTCGCCAAAAGCTCTGCCAATCAGCATCAGGACAAAATCCTACAACTGGTAGATTTACCCGTGATACCCTTGAGTGTGAGTGATACTTGCGTTCAGTATTGTGCAATATATTGATGTATAAAAATTAGCAGACTATGGCTCAAGCTATGATTTTATGAGATATAAAGCACTATAATTTCATAAAACTATGTTTTTGAGAATAATTTGACTGATCCTGATATAAGTAAGTATCAGAAGAAGTAAGGAATAACATCCTTGATAGTATTAATTGTTCTGAGGATCGCTCTGCCTATTAATGTATGCAGCTAAATGAAACTTCCAGTGACCTATCTAGTGGCAGACTGTTACAAAGGAGCTTGTTGCCACAAAGCTTGCCTATTTATCCTGGGCTAGATATTGCTGCGGAAGTTTGGACAGCCGTAGATCTGGGGGGAGACTATTATCAATTTTTAGAACAATCAGGAACATTGGCAGTTGCAATCGCAGATTCGTCGGGCAAATCGGTTGCTGGGGCAATCCATGCCGCTCTATTCAAAGGTCAACTCGATGCTTACGGGCAGCAAGGTCGCCTCCAAAATCCTGCCTCAATGCTCAATTCCTTAAATCAATTGCTATGTAAAAGCCACATTGATGATGCGGTAGCTCTTTCCTATGGGGCAATTGATTTAGTTACCTACGAGCTACATTTAGGAAATGCAGGTATCCCAGGTCCATTGATCTATCGAGCAGATAGCAATACTTGTGAAGAAATTGTTAATCCTGCGATCGCATTGGGGCGTTTTGACAGTGCTGCCTATAGAGCAGTTTCGCGATCGTTAAATGAGGGAGATATTGCCATTTTCTTCAGTGATGGCTTGTTTGAAGCCACAAACCCATTAGGAGAGGAATTTGGACGTACAAGAGACAATGAAGATATTTCTCCATTACGGCAAACTGTAATTCAACTAGCACAAAATTCAGCAGTTGATATTTTAGAGGGCTTAAAAACTGCTCTCGATCAATTTTCCGAGCGGGATATCCCTGATGATGATGTGTCGATTGTCATCATTAAGCTCAATCAAAAGGTGCATTTCTCAGAACTGCGAAATTGCCCTTATCTTGAAGCGTTACAGGCTTGGCAACGTTCAGAAGAAACCGATGACTCTGCATTATTACGTGGCACTCGCCTTGCCGAAGCGATCGCATGGGCAGAGAGTCAAGCCGAGCTACCTCGAATTGATCGCAGTTTTTTAGAAGCATCACAAAGAATTAGTGAACGTGAGCAGTTGATGTCCGCAAGGGCTGCCGATGCTGATCGCCTTGAAAAATTAAGCCAAGAACTAGAAAAAAGTCTTGATGCGGAACGTCGCCAACGCATAGTTGCGGAAATGGGCGAAATCAATGAAAAAATAGTTGCTCTCACCATTTCTTCAGAAGCACTCTATCTGTCCAACAATCATATCGAAGCAATGATTGCAGGCGTAATTGGAGGAGTACAACTAAAACGTCTAACTACTCAAGTTGATGAAAGTACCCTCGCCAATTTACGAGCCAATACCCAAATTCGGTCAATTACGGCTCTAGAGCAGGTTGTCTATGGCATCCATGAGTACAACCGCCTTGAAGGGCATGGTTTTTGGGTTAATAAAGTGTGCTATTCCCGTGACGGTCAGTACATTGCGTCGGCTAGTAGCGATCGCAGTATCAAAATCTGGGATGAATCAGGCATTTTATTGCAAACTCTTGTAGGGCATACCAATTGGGTAACTAGTGTTGCTTTTAGTCCCGATGGCAAGCTGCTGGTTTCAGGCAGCCGAGACAATATGCTCAAGCTTTGGAAACGAAATCCCGACACAGGCAATTTTGAAGAACAACCCATAGCCACTCTCAAAGGACATGATGGGCCAGTTCTAGATGTATGTTTTAGCAACAATGGGGAAATGATTGCTTCGGCTAGTGAAGATACAACCGTGCGGCTATGGAAAAATGATGGCACTGCCATCCGAACTCTCAGGGGTGGTCACGATCGCTGGGTGACTTGTGTTGCTTTTCACCCGAATAGTAAATCCTTAGTTTCAGGAAGTGCTGATCGCAGCTTAATCATCTGGAATACCCTTGGCGTGGCAGTCAAACATTTACGTAGCCATGACAGCTTTGTGGAAAGTGTTGCCTATGCCCCAAATGGTTTGGCAATCGCCTCTGGCAGTCGCGATCGTACTGTCAAAATTTGGGGATCAGATGGGGTCTTAATCAAAACGTTTTATGGACATACTGACAAAGTATGGAGTGTTGCCTTTAGCTACGATAATCACACTATTGCTTCTAGTGGATTTGATCGCGAAATCAGAGTTTGGGATATAGAACAGGGCTTATTACATAGATTTCAAGGACATGGTGATGTTGTCCATAGCGTCGCGTTTAGCCCCGATGGGAAAAATCTTGCCTCCGCCAGCCGTGATACAACTGTCAAGCTTTGGTCTATTGGTGGTACACCTCTCAAAACCTTAATGGGGCATACAGATGAGGTGTTTTCCGTGGCAGTCAGCCCAAATTCCAAATTTTTAGCATCAGCATGTAAAGATAAAACCGTCAATCTCTGGAACGCCAATGGTACTCTGGAAGCGGTTCTAGAAGGGCATAATGACAAAGTTAACTGTGTGACCTTTAGCCCTGATAGCTCAACAATTCTCACGGCATCCGCAGATACAAGCATTAGAATGTGGAAAACTGACGGCACTCTCATCAATACAATTAGTGCCCATCGGGCGGAAATTTACAAGGTTGTCTATCGTTGCGATGGTCAAGTATTTGCCACTTGCAGTGCTGATGGCACGGTTCGGGTCTGGAGTTCTGATGGCAAGTGGCTACAAACTCTTACAGGGCACTCTTCAGAAGTTTACAGCATTGACTTTAGTCCCGATGGCAGTATGCTCGCTTCTGCAAGTAAAGACAAGCTCATCAATTTGTGGAGTTGGGATGGCACACTCTTAGGCACTCTAGACGGACATAGCGCCGAGGTTTATACAGTTTGTTTTAATCCTAATGGGACAGGGCTTGCCAGTGGCAGCATGGATCAAAGCGTTAAACTGTGGAGTATTGATGGCAAATTAATCAAAACATTAAATGGTCACAGCGCCGAAGTCACCAGTATCTGCTTTAGTCCTGATGGCAAATCAATTGTGTCGGCTAGTGAGGATTCAACAATTCAGTTTTGGAGTGGAGAAGGGACACTTTTACGAACATTTAACGGACATCAAGGTCCCGTTCGCAGTGTTTGCTTTAGCCCCAATGGTAAAACACTGATTTCATCAGGAGAAGACCGCAAAATCATTATGTGGAATCTTGATCTTGAAAACCTCTTAATGCGTGGATGTCAATGGTTACAAAAATATTTAAGGACTAACATTAATGTGTCTGCTGAAGATAAGCGGACTTGTCTAGGTGGCTGTGGTTGGCTTTACAAATATTTAAAATCCACTTCTCCCACCTAAAATTTTTCACTTAAATGCTTGCTATTCCCCTCGCATGGTTACAACTTACCTATCAAAAAGGTCGATTAGCGATCGCAATTGCAGGCATCATGTTTGCGGTGATTTTAATCGCGATGCAATTGGGCTTTCAGTCGGCTCTATTTAAAAGTGCCGTACTACTACATCTTAATCTCAGTAGTGACTTAGTGCTAATTCATCCTAGCTCTAACAACTTATTGAATCTCAGAGAATTTGCTCGCCGCCGCCTCCATCAAGCTGATGGATTTGCTGGGGTCAAAGCAACCTATCCTGTATATATTGGACTTGCTCAGTGGAATGCCGCCGAACTTGGGATCAAAGAGGATATTCTAACGATTGGAGTTTCGCCACAGGCAAATCCTTTTCTGTTTCCCAACATCAAATCAGATTTAGACAAGACCCTTATTCCCGATGTTGTTCTATTTGACCGCGGCTCTAGACCAGACTTTTATGGCGAAGTTGCCTCCCAATATGAATCAGCTCTTGCTCAAGGAAAAAATCTAACTAAGGAAATTTCTGATCGTCAAGTCACTATCGGTGGACTTTTTACGATGGGGGTCTCCTTTGCCGCCAATGGCACAGTTATCACCAGTGAGCAAAATTTTCTGCGAATTTTTCCCGATCGACTGGTTGGCAATATCAGCTTAGGTCTAGTACAACTGGAGGTAGGAGCCAATGCGATCGCAATTAGAGATGCCATGCGTTCTAGATTAGATAAAGATGTCCAAATATTGACCTTACAAGAGTTTATCGATCTAGAAAGAAATTACTGGGCGGAAGCTACTCCCATTGGGTTCGTATTTGGCTTGGGCGTAACTATGGGCTTTATCGTTGGTGTCGTCATTGTCTATCAGGTTTTATATAAAGATGTTTCCGATCATCTTGCTGAATACGCCACACTAAAAGCCATGGGTTACAGTAATTTATATTTATTTGGTCTAGTTTTACAAGAATCTTTATTACTATCAATATGCGGATTTTTACCAGCAATTCTAATTTGTACAATTCTTTACAGGCTAACTGAAAGTGCTACGGGATTACCTTTAGAGCTAAATAGTGATCGCGTTGTACAACTGTTATTACTGACAATTACTATGTGTGCTATTTCAGGAACACTATCTCTTAGCAAAGTCCAATCGGCAGATCCTGCGGAAATATTTGACTAATAAAAATGACCAACAAAAAAGCCTCGCATTGCGAGGCTTTTTTGTTGGTTAATCAAGAACTATTTCAAGATCTTGGTTACAACACCCGATCCAACGGTACGTCCACCTTCACGAATCGCAAAACGCATTTCGTTTTCGATCGCAATAGGGTTGATCAACTCAACGGTCATTTTGATGCGGTCACCAGGCATAACCATTTCTGCGGCGCTACCATCATCAGCAGTGAAGGTAACGATAGTTCCAGTTACGTCAGTTGTACGTACATAGAATTGAGGACGATATCCAGGGAAGAAAGGAGTCTTACGACCGCCTTCTTTTTCAGTCAAAATATAAACTTGACCTTCAAATTGAGTATGAGGATTGATCGACTTAGGCTTAGCCAAAACCATACCGCGCTCAATATCAGTCTTCTGAATACCGCGCAATAATAGACCAGCATTGTCCCCAGCAAGTCCTTCTTCCAAGCTCTTCTTGAACATTTCGATACCAGTAACTGTAGTAGTACGAGTATCGCCGAGACCAACGAGTTCAACAACATCGCCAACCTTGACTTTTCCACGCTCAATACGACCAGTTGCAACCGTACCACGACCAGTGATAGAGAAAACATCTTCCACTGCCATCAAGAAGTCCTTGTCAACAGCACGCTCAGGAGTGGGAATGTAGGAGTCAACAGAATCCATCAAAGTCCAAATCTTGTCAACCCAAGGGTTTTCACCACGTTGAGTCTTAGGATTAGCGGTCATTTGCTCAACGGCCTTTAGAGCAGAACCACGGGTGATAGGAATATTATCGCCATCAAAATCGTAGGAAGAAAGCAATTCACGAACTTCAAGTTCAACTAGTTCAACTAGCTCTTCTTCACCTTCCATTTGGTCTTCTTTGTTCAAGAAAACTACTAGGTTAGGTACACCAACCTGACGAGCAAGCAAAATGTGCTCACGGGTTTGAGGCTCAGGACCATCAGCAGCAGATACGAGCAAAATTGCACCGTCCATTTGCGCTGCGCCAGTGATCATGTTCTTAACATAGTCAGCGTGACCGGGGCAGTCAACGTGAGCATAGTGGCGATCAGTGGTTTGATACTCAACGTGAGCGGTGTTGATGGTGATACCACGAGCTTTCTCTTCAGGAGCAGCATCGATTTGATCGTATGCTTTCGCAGTTGCTTGACCTGCGGCAGCCAAAGACATGGTGATCGCAGCAGTTAGAGTGGTCTTACCATGGTCAACGTGACCGATAGTACCAATATTAACGTGGGGCTTAGTTCTCTCAAATTTAGCGCGTGCCATTTTTTCGTAATTATCCTTATCTTTAGTAATTGTTACTCTAGTTTATAGAGTATTTCCGCTAGTTGTTACTCTAATTTATAGAGTATTTTGTAGAGTATCCCAAAGAATTACTCTTTGTGTCCCTTGTTTTTAGCAATGATGGCTTCAGCCACGTTTTTCGGCACTTCTTCATAATGGCTAAATTCCATTGAGAAGCTTGCTCTGCCTTGAGTTGATGAGCGAAGGTCAGTAGAATAACCAAACATCTCAGACAAAGGAACCCTTGCCTCAACTCTCTTGCCAGAGGGGGTATCATCCATACCCGCAATATTACCGCGACGACGGCTAAGGTCACCAATTACATCACCCATGTAGTCTTCAGGGGTTTCTACTTCAACCTTCATCATTGGCTCAAGCAAAACAGGTGCTGCCTTCATTACAGCTTCCTTGATTGCCATAGAACCAGCAATTTTGAAAGCCATTTCTGAAGAGTCCACATCGTGGAAAGAACCATGTACAAGCGTAGCTCTGACATCGATCAAGGGATAACCAGCCAGAATTCCTGATTCACAGGCTTCTTTCATACCTTGTTCAGAAGGTTTGATGAATTCCTTAGGAATTACACCACCAACAATCTTCGATACAAATTCAAAGCCTGTACCTGGTTCAGCAGGTTCTAAATTGATCACAACGTGACCATATTGCCCCTTACCACCACTCTGACGGGCAAACTTACCTTCAATATCGGTGACGGTTTTGCGGATAGTTTCACGGTAGGCAACTTGAGGAGCACCGACGTTAGCTTCAACGTTAAACTCACGCTTCATCCGATCAACTAGAATTTCAAGGTGAAGCTCACCCATACCAGAGATAATCGTCTGATTGGTCTCTGGATCGGTCATGACGCGGAAAGTAGGATCTTCTTCCGACAGAGATTGCAGAGCCTTGGATAATTTTTCCATATCCTGTTTTGTCTTTGGCTCAACCGCCACAGAGATCACAGGTTCAGGGATAAACAGGGTTTCCAGTACAATTGGAGCCGTGTCATCACAAAGGGTATCACCAGTAAAGGTGTCCTTGAGTCCCAATACTGCACCAAGATCACCTGCTCTGAGTTCATCAACTTCTTGACGATCATCAGCCTTCAGCACGATCAAACGAGAAATACGTTCTTTCTTATTTTTGCTGGAATTTAGAGCGTAGGAACCTTTTTTCAAGACTCCCGAATAAACGCGGACAAAGGTAAGACGACCATAGGGGTCAGACATGATTTTGAAGGCCAGAGCTGACATTGGAGCGTCATCCTTGGCTTCACGAATTGCTTCTTCCCCATTAGCTAGTAAACCTTGAACTGGTTTAACATCGCTAGGTGCAGGAAGGTAATCAATAACAGCATCAAGAAGTAGCTGTACACCTTTATTCTTGAATGCTGAACCGCAGGTCATCGGAACGATTTTGCCATTCAAAGTACCTTTACGGAGACCAGTTCTGACCTCTTCTTCGGTTAGTTCCTCACCTTCGAGGTACTTTTCCATCAAGACATCGTCAGAATCAGCTACTGATTCGAGTAGCTTGGCACGCCAATCATTGGCTAGGGGTAATAAATCAGCAGGAATATCTATTTCGTCAATATCCTTACCTATTTCATCTTTATAGATATAGGCTTTCATTTTGACGAGATCGACGATACCAATTAGTTCAGCTTCACTGCCAATAGGTAGTTGGATCGGAACAGCATTAGAACCAAAGCGAGCATGAATTTGCTCTCTTACGCGCAAAAAGTTTGCGCCCATGCGATCCATTTTGTTTACGAATACAAGGCGTGGAACCTTATAGCGGTCTGCTTGTCTCCATACAGTTTCTGACTGAGGTTGTACACCACCTACAGCGCAAAAGACTGCAACCACACCGTCAAGTACACGCATGGAACGCTCTACTTCAATTGTGAAGTCTACGTGTCCGGGCGTGTCGATGATATTGATGCGGTGATCTTTCCAACTGGTGCTAATCGCGGCCGCTGTAATCGTGATACCACGTTCGCGTTCTTGCGCCATCCAGTCTGTCGTTGCGTTGCCATCATGGACTTCGCCAATTTTGTGTACAACGCCCGAATAAAATAGAATGCGCTCTGTAGTTGTGGTTTTACCAGCATCAATATGCGCTGCAATACCTATATTGCGTACCTTATCTAAGGCAATAGAGCGTTCCACAATAGTTTCCTCGTGTTTGTCAGGAATTGAGAATTTATATTAAGAATAGTATAGCGAGGTAAGCTATGCTTCAATAACGTTAGATTAGTAACGGTAATGGGCAAAGGCTTTGTTAGCTTCTGCCATTTTGTGTGTTTCTTCACGCTTACGGATGGTCTGCCCAGTCTCGTTAGCAGCATCCATCAATTCGTTAGCCAACTTAGTTACCATGCTACGTCCAGCACGATTGCGAGAGTATTGAACTAACCAGCGTAGGGCTAGGGCAACACCACGGTCGGTACGAACCTCCATAGGTACTTGATAGGTAGCGCCACCAACACGACGAGCTTTGACTTCAACTAGTGGAGTAGCATTACGGATTGCACGATCAAAAACTTCTAGAGGTGGATTGCCTGTGCGTTCACCAATGGTGTCAAGAGCTTTATAGACAATATGAGAGGCAACAGAATGCTTGCCGCGTGACATTACACGACGGATAAGCATACTGATTAAACGGCTATTGTAAACCGAATCAGGAGGGGTTATGCGCTTTGCAGCTTTCGTTCTACGGGACATTACGGTACTAAATTCACCTTATAAAATGAATTGCTAATTTTACTAAATGGCTACTGGGTAGTTATTGGGAGATGATTCTTACTTCTTCTTGCCAGTGCTTGCTGGAGCTTGACCTGGTTTAGGTCTCTTTGCACCATACTTGGAGCGTCCTTGCTTGCGATCCTTTACACCTGAAGTATCAAGAGTGCCACGGATAATGTGATACCGCACACCTGGTAAATCTTTTACACGACCGCCTCTAATCATCACAACGGAGTGCTCTTGGAGGTTATGCCCAATACCGGGGATGTATGCGGTGACTTCAAATCCAGAAGTCAGGCGTACCCGTGCCACTTTTCTAAGTGCAGAGTTAGGCTTTTTGGGTGTTGTAGTGTAAACGCGCGTACATACTCCCCTGCGTTGAGGACAACTTTTTAGGGCAGGAGACTTTGTTTTGATATTTATGGTTTGGCGCTCAGTGCGGATGAGCTGTTGGATCGTGGGCATAAGTGATGATTTGGTATATCTGCGGCTGTGTATTCTAATCAACAGCACATAATTATAACAAAGTTAACCTTACAAAGTCAATTGAGACTTGATTAGCTCTGTTATTTTCTATGCTGTGGTGTTCGCTGCTGTCCAATTTGGATCTGTGTAAACAGCGATTAAATGCAAATAAATGCACAATTTTAGATTGCAAAAAACAAAACTAACGGTAGTTCACAATTCTGGCGAAACCTGCTGGGTCAAGACTTGCACCGCCAACTAGCACTCCGTCAATCTCTGGCTGAGCCATAATCTCATCAATATTATCAGATTTGACGGAACCGCCGTACTGAATTGTGGTGTTTGGGTTAGATAGTTTGCTGCGAATTAGTCCAATGACACGATTGGCTTCTGTTGCGGCACAGGTATCACCAGTACCAATAGCCCAAATTGGTTCGTAGGCAATGATCAGATTATTTTGATCGACACCAGCAAGGTCAGACGCTAACTGGGAGAAAATCCAAGCTTCGGTTTCATTGGCATCACGCTGCTGTTTGCTTTCGCCCACACAGAGGATCGGGGTAATGCCGTGAGATTGAGCGGCTTTGAGTCGTTGGTTAACGGTTTCGTCGGTTTCTCCAAAGAATTGACGACGCTCACTGTGACCAATAATCACATGCTTGATGCCAAGCTCAACGAGCATAGGAGCGGAAATTTCGCCTGTAAATGCGCCATTATCTGCCCAGTGAACATTTTGAGCGCCAATGTTTAAGTTTGATTGACCAAAGGATGGGATGACTGTCTGTAAAATTGCGAGGTTGGTATATGGCACGCAAATAAGGATTTGCTGATCTGCGATCGCAGCTTGAGGCGCAGTGGCTTTAAGGTGGTCGGAAAATTCCGAGAAAAATGTTTTGGCTTCAGACTGGGTTTTATACATTTTCCAGTTGCCAGCGATAACGATTTTACGCAATGCTTGGTTACCCCTAAGTTAGGATTATGAAAATAATGAATTGCTGTTTATTTTATCGAATAACGGATCATTAAAAGCAAAGGTAGGGATGAGGTGAATAACCTTGCTTTGTTTGCGATCAATTTATGCTTAACCTGTACTCAACTTGCGCCAAAACTGAATGAGTCTAGCAGAAGGCTGCTAGACTCATGTCTTTAAGTAATTCAATATGTTCTACTAGTGGTTTACTGAGACGTGTTCGGTATTGATTAACTGTACGCTCTAGCCCTTATCTTTTTAACTTCATAAGTTTGTCTCATTTCGTAGCCTAGCGCTAGGTAAGCACCTAAACAGACACCAGTTAGAAATTTAAGAGACCCTAATTAAAATACAGGCTGTCGAAGCTATCAAAACTACACCGATCTTTGGAAGAAGCACTACCCCGTAAAGATCGAAGAATCGTGGGGAGCAACAAAGCATCAATCAGTTTGACGTTTAACTCGTTCGTTTTGCTCATCCTCCTTTATTGAAAAGTGTACTTTCAATATTCAAGCTGGGTTTGCGTTTGGATTGAGTTGCTCTGTCTCTTGTGCTCTGTATATACAGTAACTTACTTAATGCTATACAGGGTTATTTGTTTACATAAATTCACAGCTTTCTTGTACTTAGTAAAATAAATATCACTATAGAAACTGCGTTTAATTATCTCCAAAAACTCAATGAGTCTAGCAGAAGGCTGCTAGACTCATGTCTTTAAATAATTCAATTAGTTCGTACTAGAGGTTTACTAATGCATATTGGCTTTTGATTAACTATTTTTTAGCCCTTATTTTTTAAACTTTATAAGCTTATCTCTGGCTCAATTTAGTGTTAGTTTAAAACTTAAACAAACACTACAAAGATGTTAAGAGATCCTAGAAATAGTAATAGGCTATCAAAGCTACCAAAATCATATCGATCTTTGGAAAAAGCACTGCCCCGTAAAGATCGAAGAATCGTGGGGAGCAATAAAGCATCAATCCGACTTTGAACTGAATCTTTACGTTGAACTCTTTCTTTTGCTTCCTCCTTCTCTATTGAAAGTTAAACTTCAATATGTAAGCTAGTCTTGCATTTGGATTGAGTTGCTCTATCTCTTGTGCTCTGTATATACATTAAAGTAGCTGGTGATACATAACATTATTTGTTTACATAAATTCATAAGTCTCTTGATTCTATAAAACTAAATTTGGCTCTAAAAAGCCAAGATTACCTTAGAGTAATAGTCCTGACTTTTTATATCGGTATTTGTTAAGCTGTGTATACTAAGCACTTTACTAATTGATTGCCCAGACTTTTACTATGCTGCAACAAGCTTCCCGTTATACGACGACTTGGGTGGATACGGTTAATAAGGTCAAGGCTGAGGAATGGAATGCACTTGCCAAACCTTTGGTAACACCTTTTTTTGAGTGGGAATGGCTATCGAATTTGGAATCATCGGGTTGTGCGATCGCACAACAGGGATGGCTGCCGAGTCATTTATTGGTATGGCAAAACAATGTACTGGTGGCGGCAGCGCCTTTGTACATTAAGGGGCATAGCCAAGGCGAGTTTGTATTTGACCATCAATGGGCGGATTTGTCCTATCGATTGGGGATTGAGTATTATCCGAAATTATTGGGAATGGCTCCCTTTACGCCTGCGGTGGGTTATCGATTTTTGGTGCATCCACAGCTTAGCGACAATGCTGATGAATTATCGAAAATCTATGACTTGATGTTGGCAGAGATTGATCGACTTTGCGATCGCTATCAGATGTCGGGTTGCAACTTTCTCTATGTCGATCCTAATTGGAAGCAGGAGCTAGAGTCGCGTGGTTTTACGACTTGGATGCACCATAGTTATGTTTGGGAAAATCAAGAATTTACGGATTTTGATGATTACCTCAAGAATTTCAATGCTAATCAACGCCGCAATATTAAGCGCGAGCGAAAGTCTGTTGAAAGTACAGGAATCAAAATGCGGGTTTACACAGGTGAAGAGATTCCCCATTATTTCTATGGCTATATGTATGAGCTATATAACGATCATTGCAATAAGTTTTGGGGTGGGAGTAAGTATTTAAATCGCAAGTTTTTTGAAAATTTAGCCCATAGTTTTTGCGATCGCCTTGTATTCGTCGCGGGTGAGGTGGAAGATCATCCGCAACCTGTGGGAATGTCTTTTTGCATTCGCAAGGATGAGCAGCTATTTGGGCGATATTGGGGATGTGTACAAGAAATTGATTGTTTACATTTCAATGCTTGCTATTACACACCGATTGAGTGGGCGATCGCTCAAGGCATCAAGCGCTTTGACCCAGGGGCAGGGGGACAACATAAAAAACGGCGTGGGTTTCCTGCAACACCAAATTACAGTTTGCATCGCTTTTATCGCGATCGGCTTAAGCAAATTCTTGTTCCTTATATTAATGAGGTCAATGATTACGAAGCTAGACAAATTCAAGCAATTAACAATGAACTACCCTTTGATTTTGCGCTGCCAGATTTAAAGATTTAGGCAAAATAAACTAGTTTATTTGTTATCATTTGATGAATTGCTACAGCGCTTTGCACGGTAGTACAAATACTATATCCAGAGGTGAGCAATGAGAAATAATAGGGTTGATATCCTGAGGTTTTTAGGCTTGGCTATGATAGTGCTGGCTCATGTCAATCCACCTGGAATAATTTTTCAAATCCGCAATTTTGATGTGCCACTAATGGTAATGATATCAGCTGTATCATTTAGCCTATCTTACAAGCAAGAAAGCTACACTTCCTATCTCTCGAAAAGAGTTAAAAGATTATTATTTCCATTGTGGGTATTTTTAACTTGTTACTTTGCGTTAGTTTTTTTTACTGGATATCCTATCAAGTTACCAAGTGTCAGAACGATTTTGGAAAGTTATTTTTTGCTTTCAGGTATTGGCTTTGTCTGGATTATTAGAGTCTTTCTATTTATGGCAGCATTAGCACCATTTATAATGAATTTGCATCTAAAATTCAAAAAGAATTTTCATTATTTTCTAATTATTGGTCTTGTTTATTTAGCTTATGAAATAATTCTATTAATTTCCAAGCCGTTTTTCTTAGCATCAAAATGGATGATTATGTTTGAAAATATAGTCTTATATCTGATGCCTTATGCAGTTATATTTGCAATTGGCTTAAGACTCAATAGTATAAACAAGAAATTGTTAGTCTATATAGCCATCTTAGCTTTATCTACTTTTGGGATTATGGGATTGTCGTTTTATCTGAATTCGGGTTTATTTATCCAGACGCAAGCTTTTAAGTATCCTCCGTCTATTTATTACCTGTCTTACGCTCTAGGTATTTCGATTGTTTTATGGTTAGTATCAGGATCTATTATGATTTTTATAAATAAGCTTAAACTAACCATACCAGTTTTATTTATCGCTCAAAATAGTATGTGGATTTATTTATGGCATATTCCTTTGCTCAATGTTATTAAACTCCCATTTTACTTTAACTATTTCTTGATATTTTTAACGGCATCCCTAATTACTTTTATACAGGTAAGGTTGATTAGATATTTAGTATTACCAAATGTGCGGAGTATTAATATTAGAAAGAATATTAATATGATTTTTACTGGATAAATATTGACAACAGAAGTCTTGAATTAATTGGCTTAGATTTTGATAGCAAGTTTGGGCTTAGTGAGGTACACCTAATCTCACTGAAATCTATATTAGAAAAGGGTTTAAGCTACTTGCTTGCACCGCATTAGTGTAAGAATTGCTATATCTAGGCGATCACATATCTCGTATATTGCCTTAAATAGTCAGGCTGTAAACTAATCACGATATCTTCACAAACAAAAATATTAGAGAGACTCGCGTTGCGAGTCTCTCTTTTTAGGCATATTTGGCGGTGTAACTACGGGCGATCGCATCGCATCGCTCGTTATCAGGATCGCCAGAATGTCCCTCTACCCAATGCCAACGGATATTTGATGAATTGAGAGCATCGAGTTGTTGCCAAAATTCTTGATTTTTGACAGGCTTATTGTCTTTAGTTTTCCAACCATTCTTTTTCCAACCTTTGATCCACTTCGTGATGCCATCTAAGACATATTTGCTATCGGTATATAGATCGACTGGGCTGGATTGTTTGTGAGCGCTGAGAAAGTCTAGGGCAGCAATCGCACCTTGGAGTTCCATCTGATTATTAGTTGTTTCCCTAATGCCGCCACCGAGTTCCTTGGTACTGCCATCATCAAAATGGACAACTACACCCCAACCTCCAGGACCTGGATTTTTGGAGCAAGCCCCATCAGTATGGATGCTGATGATTTTGGATGACGATGATGTGGTGACTGTTTTTTGAGAATCAGGATTAACTATGGGGAGTGGGGCTATTGATTCTAATTTTGTTTCAGTGGGTGGCAGAACAAATTGCGATCGCGATCGCAAAATTTCTACGGCAACTGAACCTTGAAAATGAGGAATCGGCGGATGCTTGATCACTTTGACAAGCACTTGCTCGATTTTGGTATCTTCGAGTAAACTATCAGCGATCGCACCGACTAAACGTTCGATCAACTTAAATTTCTGGGTTTGAATCAAGTTTTCGATCTTGCAAATACAGGAAATATAGTTGACCGTATCGTCAATGTCGTCGTTGATGGTGGACTTTTCAAAATCAACCCATAGCGTGGCATCGACTTCAAACCATTGCCCCAATACATTTTCTTCGGGCAGATATCCTATATATCCATACGCCCTTACACCCTTTAAATAAATTTTGCTTGTCATTCGTTTAAGTTCTTGAATTAATACCGTTGCAAATTACTGGTTGCAAATTACTGATTTTTAGCTGGAATGCGTCTTTTATAGACTAATAATGGGGCGGCATTTCTAAAGCGATTGCTCCTAGTCTGCCTTTGCGAAAGTCGTACAAAATTAATCTGGCAACTTTATCAAGATCCCCTTGAAACTTATTCAAAGCCGCCACCTCATGGATATACTCGATGCCTGAGCTAACAGTTTTGGGATCAATCTGATAGCGACTCATGAGATTGATATTTAATTGCATCAACATTTCCACAGCTTCGGCGGCTACCAATACATTGTCGTAGGCGGCCTGTCCGATGTCGTCACAAATCGCTAATTTCATTGCTGCTTCTTGATCATGAAGCAAAGGCGGGATGACTCCCGGAGTATCGAGCAGTTCGATCTGATCAGAAATGCGAATCCAACGTAACTGACGAGTGACCCCCGGTTTATTGGCGCTAGCAACTACTTTTTTCTTAAGTAAGCGATTGATCAGGGCAGATTTGCCAACATTGGGGAAACCAACAACAACGGCTCTGACTGGACGAGGCAACATACCACGACCACGCCGCCTTTCATTGACTTTTTCACCTGCGACTTGTGCGGCTTTGAGGAGATCGACCATGCCTTTGCCTGCTTGGGCATCGGTGAAATATGCCATGCGCTCCTGCTCAGTAAACCAGCGCGTCCATTGGGTTTTGACATTGGCGGAGATGGCATCAATGCGATTGCATACTAAAATATGCGACTTTCCCTCCACCCATTTTTCAATTTTCGGATGTCTACTAGACATCAAGATGCGTGAGTCACGCACTTCAATGACCACATCCACCAATTTTAGTTGTTCTAACAACTGCTTTTCAGCTTTGGCGATATGACCTGGATACCACTGAATTGGGCTTGCCATAGGAAATAATAGGGAGAGAAAGTATCTTTAACTATATACTGTTGCTAAGATATTAAGAAATATTAAGATTAGCGATCTATTTGCTCATTAAAATTCCAACTTTAACAAACGCCATGATCAAGCCCACTACCCTAAAGTTTTCTCTGTCGAGATGCCCTCAAAACTTTATTCAGCAATTTTGCGCGATTGCGATCGCAGTATTCTTACCACTTGCGATCGCATTTACGCATATTCCTGCGGCTCTTGCCTTTGATGCCCCTGAGTTATTACCTGACAAATATTCCAACGTAATCGATCTAGGAAGATTTTTGACTGAGAGTGAAGAATTAGCGCTGGACAAAAAGTTAACGCAGTTTGAAGATCAGACAGGGTGGAAGTTGCGGGTGCTGACGCAGGTAGATCGAACTCCTGGTCGTGCGGTTAAAGAGTTTTGGGGTTTAGATGACCACAGCGTGATGTTGGTTGCCGATGCCCGTGGACGTAATTTGCTAAATTTTAGTGTCGGTGATGCTGTTTATCCATTACTATCTCGCAGTTTCTGGATTGAGCTACAGTCTCGTTATGGCAATCAGTTTTATGTTAGAGAGCAGGGCTATGATCAATCAATTTTGTCGGCAATTGATGCGATCGCCACTTGTTTAGATCAAGATGGCTGTGCGGTTGTGCCAGGGATTCCACAGGAGCAATGGATTCTGACCTTAATTACTTCCATCGTTGGCGGCGTAGTATTTGGCTTTGCAGGACATCCTCGTAAAGAAGGCGAGATCTTTGCTTGGAAATGGGCTTTAATTTTCACGCCGCTATGGGGCATGTTGTTTATTTCCTTTGGCTTGGGGCCAGTTTTGACCAGAACCAGTGAGTGGGTTCCCATCGTTCGTAATGTGGCAGGTTTTGTTGGTGGAGCCGTGATTGCCTATTTAATTCCTTCTCCTCAACGGGTAACACCCTCACCAGAGAGCAGATAAGTAAAAGCAAATAAGTAAAAAGGGTTGCATGGCAACCCTTTTTACTTAAATTGCGCCCAACGCTTTTAACAGGGCTGCGAACTTAATTGTGGTTTCGCTTTGTTCATTTTCTACCTGTGAATCTGCGACAATTCCCGCCCCAGCAAAAATCCTTGCCCGATCGCCTTGAATGTAGCCAGCCCGAATTCCTACCCCAAAAGTCCCCTCGCCGTTACCATTGAGCCAACCGATTGGCGCGGCATACCATCCGCGATCGCAAGCTTCCCACTGTTGCATAAAACACACAGCACGATCCCTTGGTTCGCCACCAACGGCAGCAGTGGGGTGTAGTTGTTGCAAAATATTGAGGGCAATTAACCAGTCAGGATCATTAATTTGGGCGGTTATCGGCGTGTGTAAATGCTGCACATTAGAAAGTTTGAGCAGTCCCGTTGTCACCTGTGGATCAATTGCCGCACCCATACTTTGTAAGCGATCGCAAATTGAGCGAATCACAATCTGATGTTCACGCATATCCTTTTCACTATTGAGCAGGTGTTCGCCCAACATCTGATCTTCTTGGACTGTTTTGCCACGACGAATTGAACCTGCTAAGGCATCGCTGCGTAACCAAAGATGCTCCCCCTGTGATTCAAATTGCAAAACCACCTCTGGGGTTGCGCCTAAAAAAGTTTTACCCGTGCCATAGTCCAGCAAAAAGGAAATACATTCGGGGTACTCGCAACGCAATACATGCAGCACTTGAAAAGGATCAAAATCGCGATCGGCGAGAACATCTAGCGCTCTAGCTAATACTACTTTTTCAAAATGCCCTTGATTAATTAAAGTTAATGCTTCCTCAACAATCTCTGTCCAAATCTGTCGTCCTTGTACTTCACTAATCTTGCTGACTTCATGGACAGTAGGGGCTTGATATTGAGAACTAGATTGCAAATGCGATCGCATTGTTTCTAATTTTTCTAGTACCTCATCGGCATGATCCCAAGGCTGAATGTAATGGTTGAGCGTTAATGTACATTCCTGTGAGCTATGGCGCACCATCCAATGGGGAATAAAAAATAGTAGAGGGGGAAACTCGATTGCAGGTTGGGCATCTTCAGCAAGATGCAAATTGTCAGAGCAATTACCGTCAGCGCCATAAAAGGAAAACGCACCCAAAACATAAATCGATGCGGCGGCGTTGGTAATTTTGTGACTACCTAAATCTGGATGCTGTGCTGCGATCGCATTATGCAAATGTTCATTGATAAATTTTTTGGCGCAGTCAAAGCGATCGATTAAAACCTGATGGGGCAATGACACTTCAGCAACCGAACCTGCCGCCGCCAAAATCAAATCAGCGTTCGGTTGCTCCCAATAAAACTTGGGTTGGTGTGGCTCAGACTTACTCGCGAGCAACAATAGGGGATTGTCACACTCCCAGCTTTGAGAGTAACTAAATAAAATCGGCGACCCTATGATCTGTGCTTTTGCGATCGCTTGAACAATCCAATCGTGCAGAGATTTAGAATCGATGCTGCTATAGGTGACACTCTGACGAACTTGCATGATTATATTTTAGCGATACAAGGTCGTTCAGCCTACAAAAACGTAAAGCAAAGGGGACGCTTTGCGTCCCCTTTGCTCTGTGAGCATTTAGTTTGAGTTAAGAAACGAGATCATCACCCGTTGCAACTGCCAATTCTTGCAAACGCTCCTGTTGATCCTTAGAAATGCAGCTTTGAATCACTTCTTCTAGTTCACCTTCAAGAATCGGTGGCAGCGTAAAGTTTTGTCCTAAACGATGCTCGGTCAGACGACTATCTTTATAGTTATAAGTACGAATTTTTTCTGAGCGTGAGCCTGTACCCACTTGAGAGCGGCGCATAGTCGTAATCTCTGCCTGTTGCTCACGCAATTTAATTTCATAGAGCTTTGCCCGTAAAATCTGCATGGCTCGCTCTTTATTTTGTAACTGCGATCGTTCTTCTGTACAAAAAATTCTAATCCCTGTCGGTTTGTGAAATAGGTCAGCAGCCGTCTCCACCTTGTTAACGTTTTGACCACCAGCACCACCAGATCTCGCTGTAGACATTTCAATGTCCTTAGGATCGATGTGAATTTCCACTTCATCGACCTCAGGCATAATTGCTACCGTCGCCGTGGAGGTATGCACGCGACCCTGTGACTCAGTAGCAGGGACGCGCTGCACCCGATGCACGCCCGACTCAAACTTAAGTTTGCTATAAACGCGCTCGCCTTGCACTTCAATGATTGCTTCTTTAAAACCACCCATTTCCGCTAATGTTTCGCTAACCATCTTAACGCGCCAGCCTTGACGCTCAGCATAGCGAGTGTATAGTCGCACTAAGTCACCAGCCCAAATTCCCGCTTCATCACCACCCGTACCTGCCCGAATTTCCAGCATGATGTTTTTGTCATCATTAGGATCTTGGGGCAAGAGCAAGATCTGTAAGCGTTTCTCTAGTTCCTCTAACTTTGCTGCTAGTTCTTCAACCTCTAGCGTTGCCATTTCCTTGAGTTCGGGGTCATTAGACTCCTTCAAGATTTCTTGTGCCTCTTTATAATCTTGCTCAGCCTTACGAAATGTCTCGTAGGTCAGCACGGTCTCTTCTAAGGAAGCACGCACCTTGGCAATGCGCTGAAACTCGCCGTGATCAGTTGCCACGTCGGGATCACCCATCCGACGAGTCAGTTCATTGAAGGTTTGCTCAACAGATTCGAGCTTTTTGATGAGATAGGCAGCAGGCATGGGTTTGGAGTTACCAAAAAAGAATGTAGAAATTGAGTAGCTAATTTAAGAGCAACAAGGCTCAAATCTAACTATCTATTTAGTCTCTTCTTGAGCAGCAGCTTCGTCAAACATTCCATACTTACGCAAGAAGCGTTCTACACGACCTTCGGTATCGATAATCTTTTGTGTACCTGTGTAGAAGGGGTGGTTGCCCGACCATACGTCAACATTAATCTCAGGGTGGGTAGAACCAATGGTTGCTACCACTTCACCGTTGCAAATTACTTTGGCTTCGGGATACCACTTTGGGTGAATTCCAGCTTTAGGCATAGTCTTAGCTATAAAAATCAAAAATTAAGCTTTTCTAGACTAGCACAGAATTACGCAAATAAGAAAAGACGATTTGCCCTCTCTCAATTTTTTGAGCGATTTTTTGAGTTTAAGCAAGACTTTCAAGGCGATCAATCCAGCTGTTAAAAATTGGACATTCACGGCGAATAGTTTCTAAGCCGATATCTAGAGCAACTAATGAGCCATGTAAAACCTTGTCGTATTGACTAAATATACTGAGAATCCGCTTGGAGGGTGCAGTCGTATATCCATTATTAATATGCTCAGGTGACGGAAACACAGAACGAACCTTCCTCAGATTAACGACTACTTGCGGACTATCACACCAGTTTCCAAAAGCTTCTGGTTCACTGAATAAAAAGCCTTCAAACTCATGAATCATCAAGTTGGCAATGAAGTTTGATTCTGCAATATCATCCTGAAAGGATTGCTGAAGTATCTTTGCTCTCTTAACTGATGATAAACCTGTAGGTATTGCTAATTGGGGAAAATCCGTAGGGAATCCATAAAAATCGATCAGTGTCGTTACCCACGCATTCGGATCTTCCTTACATTTTTTTTCAATCTGATTTTTAAGTTTGCCATAGGTTGATATACCACCTTTACCGATTTTACTGGTACGCAAAATAATTGGATTAATCCAAATATCTAGTCGAGCAAAATGGCTTGTTAACAGTTCTCGCACAAAGGTTTCTTCAGTTTGCCCCTCACAAAAAATATGGACTCTAATCATCGCGATGGTCTACCACCCAAAAGATTTTTTTGCCATAGTTCACCTAAAGAATATTCTTCTAGCCATTCAGCTAAAGCATCTTCATCTAGTCGTCGTAAATGTGTTGCCCCTTCGATGCGATCACACACAATTACATCAGATGGATCAAACTCATTAAGTAGTGCTACTGACTGTGTAGAAACTATGACTTGCTTAGATTTAGCTGTAGAACGCAGCAGTGAAGCCAGAACATTAATGGCGTAGGGATGTAAGCCCAACTCTGGCTCATCGATCAAAATCATTTCAGGTTGCTTATCTTCTGGCTGCATCAATACAGTAGCAAGGCAAATAAACCTCAACGTCCCATCGGAGAGCTGATATGCCTTGAACGGTATATCTTCACCTTTTTCAACCCATTCCAGTTCAATTTGGTCTTGATTATTAGGATGAGGACGTAAATAAAAATCTCCAAAAAATGGTGCTACTAATTGGATTGTTTTAACGATTCTTTGATAATGTGCTTGATATTGCTCTTTTAGTAAGTAAAGATATGCAGCTAAATTTTGAGCGTCTGATCTGAGATAAATATTATCGTTTATGGCTTGACGTTGTTTGACTAGAGAACTATCGCTAGTATCGTGGAAGTGGTAGAGTCGCCAACTTTGCATTACTGGTACTGTGTAATCGTAAATTCCTGTACGCTGCCTTTGTGACTCAACTCTAGTCTCAAAATAACCTGCTCCAACACGCCAGTCACCGTATCTATTCCACCAGAAATTTTCATCAGCAAAAACCATGCGGTTATCTTGGGTTGGCTCTAGAACAAATTTATAGCCGTTATTGCCAAAGTAAAATTCAGCCGTCATTTGCGGAGTTCTTTTACGTCCGAAATACAGTAGAGAATCTGGACCACCCTGTTTACTGACATAAAGCTGTAAGTTGCTGGCGAGAATTTGCTGAATCAGTCGAAAGATAGTAATAAAGTTGGACTTACCAGAGCCATTAGCCCCAATTAAGACATTTAGTTCTTTTAACTCAAGATCGCACTCACGGATTGATTTGAACCCTTTTAGTACGATCCGCGACAAATGATTTTGGTTCATGACTATGACCTATGGATACCAAAACATGCCTTTGATGCCTTCGGGATCGACGTTGAAACCTAGTTGACTATAAAACTGAACCACATGGGCATCGGCAAAGAGACTGATATTGCTTATGTCGGATTTGCGTAACTCGCGGATCATTTCTTCCATCATTGCTTTGCCTAAGCCCCGACCCTGAAAATCAGGGTGAATGACGACATCCCATAATGTCGCGTTGAAAGCATAATCAGAGGTGGCACGGGCAAAGCCAATTAATCTGCGGAAACCGCCGCGATGCTCCCACATAGATAGGACAACAAAGCTATGTTGCAGGGCGATACGGACTTTACGAATTGGTCGCCTCGCCCAACCCACAGAGTCACATAATTCTTCTAGTTCGTAGAGATCAAGATCTTTTTCGGTGCTAAAGAAAATCTGTCCGCTTTGATTTGGTACTTGGCGAAGTTTTGTTTTTTTGGTTGGTTCGAGGGTGTCCGAACCAAATAAGCTTTTCCAGAACCCCATTTGTGTAAGCGATCGCTCTGTTTATTACAAATTCGTTACAGATATTCTAATTGCCTTTTCATTGTATCCGTTTTTGTTGAAATCCTGCGATCGCAAAGCATAAAATACTGCGACTTGGCGCTAATCCCTCTAAGATATGGTCAATCCTTTAATACTGATAGAATTGTGGCATCGTTGCTACTTTGACTTAAGCCTCTGCATGTCTAGACTTTACTTTGTCCAGTTTTGAAATAAGCAATGTCAAATTTGATCGCAATATTTCCAAGTTATAGATATATGACATCAGCGATCTCTGCGATCGCAATATTCTGGGCGGCGAAATGCGATCGCAAAGCGGGAGGTTGGCAATGACGTTTGGGCTCAAAAACTCAACGATTGATTTACTCAAACGTTTTAATGTTAGCTTTCCACAGTTTTATGAGCAGTTTGTGAGCAGTGACATTCAACTGCAAAATCTGCGACTAGCCTATCAGCTATACCAAACTAAAGAAGCTGTTATCGAGATCAAGCCTGAAGGTGGTCAGAGCGTTTTATATTTCGCTTACCGCAATCAGTCTTTTCTGCTTAATGATATTTTTGGTGTGTTGGCTGCCTATGGCTTAACAATCCATAGCCTGAGTCTGTATGGGCAGATCCATGCACCGATGTTGGTATTTATTAAGTTGGTGATCTCGCGTGGTGGCAAATCGTTGCCGTCCAAAACGGCTGAAAATGTGAGAAAGGCGATTAAGGAGACTTTGCTGGGACGGTTTGAAGTTGAGGAAATGCTAGCGCTAGAGTTTAACCTTGACAGTGGACTTCAGAAGGTAGAAACGAATTTTTATGTCGATCGCGTTTTTCATTTACCTGCGCTATTGGTCGAGGCGGATAACCAACCAGGGTTGTTCTATAAGGTAATGAATGCGATTTGGCAGGAGGATTTGCTGGTGGTAAATGCTAATTTGCTGGTGTGGCGGGGGCGCACTCGTTTAATTTTGTATTTGTTGGGGCCAAACGAAAATCTGATTCCTGAATATTTAGGCACTAAAATTGCGGAAAGTCTCAAACAGCGCTTGTCGGGATAATCAAGGAAGGATGCCAAGCATCCTTCCTTAAGTTTAGTTTTTGAGTTCGGCGATCGCAGCATATAGAGGTTGCCAATCGTCGTCAAGGGTAATTCGCTCCCATAGTTCTTCAATTTTGGGACGTAGAAAAATGACGGTGGGGTTGGCTTTTTGAAGCTGTTGAGCAATATTGGTCATTTCGTCGAGGGGTTGACGGATCAGCAATTGGTGATAGACGACGCGCCATTTATCTAATAATGGTTGCTGCTCTGCGGTTATTTCCCAATCATGGTTTGCAAAAATGTTGCTGACATCTTCACGCCAATTGGGGTGAAAGGATTGACGGAGGTTAACAAAAAATTGATTGTAACCAACAGCTTGGACTCCTGCGAGTAGTGCCACCGTAACCCCGATTAAATCCTCAGTCTCAGGCTCAGAGAGCGTTGTAAACCCTAAGCGCTTTAGCATCATGTCGCAATAGGCAAGGCGATAGAAGTCTTTAAATTTCTCTAGAGATGAACGCATATAATCGCGATCCATCACGAGACTGAGGGGATCTTGGAGTTTTTCGAGATTCCAATAGCAGGCAGCAGGTTGATTGGCATAGCTGTAACGACCTGCATAGTCAAAATAGGCGGCTGTAAAGCGAGGATCGTAGGTGGGAATGAAGGCAAAGGGGCCATAGTCAAAGCTTTCCCCTGTAATTGACATGTTGTCGGTATTGAGAACGGCATGGCAAAAACCAGCAACCATCCACTGAGCGCAGAGTGTGGCGACATGCTCGACTAGTTCTAGATAAAAGCGGCTATCTTGATCGGGCTGCCCCCAGAGGTGAGGATAGTAAATTTGGAGAACATGATCGAGTAACTTTCGCACGAGATCTTCTCGACCAATCCACTTGAGGCGCTCAAATGTACCGAAACGAATATGCGATCGCGAAAAGCGCACCATTACCGATGAGCGAGTTGGGGAAGGTTCATCACCACGATAAAGTTGTTCGCCAGTCTCGACTAGACTGAAGCATCGGGAAGTTTTGACACCCATACGGTGCAGTGCTTCCGAGGCAATAATTTCCCTAACACCACCTTTGAGGGTGAGTCTACCATCGGCGGTGCGGGAGTAAGGAGTTCTCCCTGAGCCTTTAGTGCCAAAATCGTAAAGTTGGTTGTCGATGCCGCGCACTTGTCCATAGATAAAGCCACGTCCGTCGCCGAGTTGGGGATTGTATTCCCCAAACTGGTAGCCGTGATAGCGGAGGGCAAGGAATGGACGCACGGATCGAAAATGACCAAAGGCTTCGATAAAGTCATCATCATTAACTTGCGAAGGTGTTAGCCCAAGGGTTGGCAGCAGATCATCATTCCGCCAGCGTAATTTGTGAAATGGATATTCGGCGGCAGTCACGACATCATGATAGTCTTCTAGGGATTCGATCGCTGGTTCGTAATTGAGATTAAGGAAAGGGTTGCTGGGGTGGCTCATATCGGAAAAATATTGTCTGCTTCTGCCATGATACTTGGTTCAGATGGTGATCTAGAGGCAACCTATTGGTATGAGGGACGTTGTCCCTATAGTGGTGAAATCTTGCGCTTACCACGCACGACACAGGTAGAAGAACTTGCTAAAAAATTAATGCAAGAAATAGCTGTGGCGAATCCATCGCAATCACAGGAAGGGAAAATGTATGGAGTTCTCTTAGTTGAATCGACAATGGGAGAGAAGATATTACTCAAGGCTTTTTCAGGATTGCTAAATGGAACTAGTCATCTTGATGGATGGGTTCCACCGATTGCAGGAAGAGAGAAAGTGGCAATCGCAGAATCAATGACGTTGACTAAATTAGAATCAATCAAACAGGAATTAATTAAATTAAGTCAAATTCCTGAACGAAGAGAATATGCACTGCGATCGCAAATCTATGCAGAACAATTACAAGCGCTCCGTGACCAACATCAAGTTTCTAAGCAAGCAAGACAACTGTTGCGATCGCAAAATTCTGCTGACCTCGCCCAGCTAGATCGGGAAAGTCAACTAGAGAAAATGGCGCGGCGAAATCTCAAGCGTGATCGTGATCAAGTTTTACAGCCATTGCAACAGGTGATTGCCGATGCCGATGCGCGGATGGCATTGCTCAAAAAAGAACGTCGGGAACTATCGAGAACTTTGCAAACCCAGATGCACAGTGCCTATGTACTGACAAATTTTGCAGGAGAAACGCGATCGCTGCGGGAAATAATTACAGAAGGCGCGATGCCCACGGGGATGGGAGATTGTTGCGCTCCGAAGTTGCTGCACTATGCGGCAACCCACACCTTAACACCTCTAGCCATGGCGGAATTTTGGTGGGGCAATCCTTCCCCTGATGGGTACAAGATACAGGGTGAGTTTTATGGCGCTTGTGTGGAGCGATGTCAGCCTTTGATGGGATTCCTATTATCAGGAAGACGCTCTCTTCCATCTCTTCTTGAAGATACAGATGTTGATTCGCAAAGTCTGCAAATCCAAAATCTGCAAATTATTTATGAAGATGATTGCTTAATTGCGATCGCAAAACCCGCAGGATTGTTGTCAGTCCCCGGTCGCTATCTTGATACGCAAGATAGTGTTTTGAGCCGCTTGCGACAATCTTTAGGAACAGATATTCCCCTCTATCCAGTCCATCGGCTCGATCGCCAAACCTCAGGAATTCTATTATTTGCCCGTGATTTAGACTCGTCACGCAATCTACAACAGCAATTTCAAGATCGAGAAGTCCAGAAAATCTATGAGGCATTGTTATCAGACGCAATTAAGCATTCTCAAGGAACAATTGATTTGCCGCTATGGGGAAACCCTGAAAATCGTCCCTATCAGCAGGTAGATTTTGAGCGTGGTAAGCCGAGCTTGACGGAATTTCAAGTAATTGGCACTAAGGAGAAGTATCCACGCCTTGAATTTAAGCCCCTAACAGGAAGAACCCATCAATTGCGTGTCCATGCGGCGGATGGGAGGGGTTTGGGTATGACGATTTTAGGCGATCGTCTCTATGGTTGTGATGCTGCCACAGATCGCTTACATCTCCATGCCCGTGATTTAACCTTTAGGCATCCGCGATCGCAAAAACAAATTGATTTGCATATACCAGTTCCTTTTTAACTAAAGCCCTCACCCCTAGCCACTCTCCCGTAGGCTAACGTGTACACACAATTCTAACTGTCTACGTTTCGATTGATCTAAGCCCCCTAAATCCCCCAATTCTGGGGGACTTTGAAAGAATTTTATTTTCTTGTTCCCCCAGAATTGGGGGCTAGGGGGCGATTAATTGTTGACTTGACTGGGTTTTATGACTTGTGTGTACACGGTAGCTCCCGTAGGAGAGGGGAACAAGAAAAGAGGGTTCCACGTTACAGCATCTATTGATGCTGTAACAAATTCCCTAAGTATTGATGTGCTTCAACCCAATTGGGGGCAAGCTCGATCGCAGATTGGAAACAGGCAATTGCTTCTTCCTTATTGCCGAGATTAGTTAAGAGAATACCGAGATTAAAGTAGGGTTGGGCAAAATTTGGCTCAATGTCAATTGCTTCCTTGTATGCCAAAATCGCATCCTTGGTCTGATTTTTATGGATAAAGGCACTACCCAAATTGCAATGGGCATCGGCATAGGCAGGGTCAATTTGAATGGCTCGCTCAAAGCAAGCAACCGCCGCACCTAGATATTGCGCGGAAGCAGATGGCTCTGACTGTTGCAGAGCTGCAAATTTTTGTACCCACAATACGCCCAGAGCATTGTAGTCCTTGGCTTGGAGCAAATCAGAATTATGACGATCGGCACGTTCATAAATAGCTTGAACAGCCTCAGGATCTTGTTGTTGAATGTGAATCTGGGCGATGGCGCGATAGCCATCAAGATAGTCAGGATTGGTGGCGATTGCCCTTTCATAACTAGCGATCGCAGCAGCAATTTTGCCGCGCTCTTTGAGACTATCGCCCAACTTGCAATGATATTCCGCCAAGAACCGATCGGGCGCTATTTCTAAAGCAGTCTGAAAATGCGTAATCGCCAATTCTGCCCAACCCATTTGCTGATAAGCATTACCCAATCCCAACTGAGCATCTAAGGATTGCGGATCAAGCTGGACTGCCTTACTAAAACTTGCGATCGCATCCATCACATTACCCTGCTGCTGATAAATTGCTCCGATACGTTCATGGGCAGATGCTAAATCTGGATTGATCGCTAAGGAGCGCTGATAATTTTTGAGGGCGAGGGGAATATTTCCAGAATTGCGATAGCGATCGCCAAATTGCAGATAGTTATCGGCAGATTCAACGATGGACGAATTGATCAGATCAGTCATGGCGATAAAAGTCAGCTATGGTATTAGAAATTCTGAGACATTGCTTGGCGCTAGTCCAAAAATCTAACACCATATTTCCCCAAATCCTTTCTGCAATTTCAGAGTTAGTGAGTCATTGCCCTATGTCAGCGCATCCCATCACCAAATTTATTAGCATCGCTTTAATTGCCAATTTGACAGGAATCAGCATCATCCAGTCAGTTTCGGCACAGGTTGGAGAATATTGCCAGTTTGATAGTGCAGATATCGCCACTAAAGAAAACTTAAGGGTTGCCGCCTTTGCCGAGAGTCCCAGCCGTAGCGCCACAGTTGCGGCAACTAAAGAATATAAAGCTATTGTGCAGCAGCATAGTCAAGCCCTCACCACCTGTCGGCAAAGGTCTTGGCTCAAAAATCAAGGTATTTGGCTCAGGCTATATCCCTGTGATGTGCAGTCGGGCAGACTCGCGCAAATCATGGATCGGATTGCGAATAAAGGCTATAACCAAGTCTTTATTGAGGTGATTTCCGATGGCAAAATTCTCTTACCTCAATCAGATAATCCCACCGCATGGACTTCGCTGATTAGTTCTGATAAGTACAAAAATGCTGATTTACTCAAACTTGCGATCGCAACAGGTCGAGAACGCGGCATCAAAGTACATGCGTGGCTATTTACGATGAATGTGGGACTTGGCTATGCGCGAGGCGTTGATCGCAATGGCAATCCTAAATTTACACAACTGCGGCAAAATGCGATCGCACGTAATGCCAATGGCGACAGCACCATCTCGATTGTGGAGAATGTTGGTAAAAATAGTGGTGGTGAAGTTCCCAATAATCGCGAATTATTTATCGATCCCTATAATTATCAAGCCCAAAGTGACCTCTACCTTGCCGTCAACGAAGTAGTCCGACGCAAACCCGATGGTGTCGCCTTCGACTATATCCGTTACAAGCGCGGCGCAGGTGCTGCTTCAGTTGTCAGTAATGTCCGCTCTATGTGGATCTATGGAGAAGCTTCATTACAAGCCTTACTTAATCGTGCGGAAAATTTGCAAGGTCGAGAACTAGTTAAACGCTTTCTCAAACAAGGCTTTGTGACGGTGAATGATTTAAAAGCTGTCAAAAAACTCTATCCACAAGAAACCGCACCACGCTGGCAAGGTCTGCGCCCATCTGAGCAAGCAAATCCACCGATTTCCTATTGGCAAAATGAACTTTGGCGACTTGCCGTAGGTCATGCTTTTATTGGTGTGACTTATTATCTCGGTGTTATTTCTAAACCCACTTTTCAGCAAGGTATTCCCGCTAGTCTTGCATTTTTCTCAGATGGCAATCAACCCGTGGGCAATGGGTTTGATTCTCGACTTCAACCTTGGCATTTATTTACTAGTGCCTATGAATGGCAACCGATGACCTATGCAGTCTGTGGCAAAGCTGACTGTATTGTGTCCCAAGTTCGTAAGGTGTTTGACAACGCACCGATTGGGGCGAAGGTTTCGCCAATCCTTGTGGGACAGTGGAACAATTCTTTTAGCAATCGTCCATCTTTAAAGGAGCAGATGCAGGCAATTCGGGCGGCTGTACCAACGATTAATTCGATTAGTCATTTTGCCTTTGGATGGCAGTCAGAAGAAATCGAATTTTCGCGATCGCGGCAAGCTTGTAAGTTGTGATTTCGGGAAAGAATTTATAAAATATTTATAAATTCTGAATTTCTCAATGAATGTAGAGATTTGTTTTGATAGTTATTTAAGGTCGATTGTAAACACTCACCAGAGATGGCAGGAGTGTTATACGCCAACGGATGCGACAGGTAAGGATTCATCACAAGTTGAGCTTGATCGCCCTGCTTTCTTTGACTTCGGCTTGATGATACAGACGGTGGAGCCGCCGAAGGCTGAGCAGGAAGGAGAATCAGAGGATCGCGAAAAGAAAGAAAAAATCGAGCGGTTGCCTGTGCTAGAGGGGATTTGTAAGTATGCGGCGGATCATGTGTTGCTGGTGGGTAGACCGGGATCGGGGAAGTCTACGGCTTTGGCGCGATTGTTGTTGCAGGAGGCGGAAAAGGCAAGCGGGGATAAGCAGGCGAAAATCCCTGTACTGGTGGAGTTGCGGTATTTACCCTCGGAAGCGAATGAGTCGTCTGTAAGCGATCGCATTCTTGCATTTATGCACAAACACGATCCTGCCTTGGATATTGATGAGGCGGGGATTAAGCAGCTATTGCGTCAGGGGCGGTTGTTGCTGTTGGTGGATGGGGTGAATGAGTTGCCATCGGATCGCGGTCGCGTCATGGTAAATCAATTTCGGGAGCTTTATCAAAAAACTTGCCCGATGATCTTTACAACGCGGGAGTTGAGTGCGGGTAGGGATTTTGGGATTGCGAAGCGGCTAGAGATGCAGCCTTTGACGGAGCCGCAGATGCAGCAGTTTGTGATGGCATATTTGCCAACGCAGGGGGAGAAGTTGTTGCGGCAGTTGTCGGGACGGTTGCGGGAGTTTGGGCAAACGCCTTTGTTGTTATGGATGCTTTGTTCGTTGTTTCAGCAGTCGGAGCAGATTCCACCGAATTTAGGTATGGTGTTTCGGGCGTTTACGGTGGGCTATGGTGACAGAATTAAGCAGGATGTGACGCTATCGAAGGATTCGCGGGCATGGTGGGGGCGGTTGTTGCAGTATCTAGCCTTTAAGATGACCTGTGGCGAAAATCTGACGGAATTACAGGTGGCAATTTCGCGGCGGGAGGCGGAGCAGTTTTTGGTGGAGTTTTTGCGGGGAAAGGTGGAGTTTGCGGATGATTGTGCGGTGCGGTGGCTGGAGGATTTGCTGAAGCATCATTTGATTCAGATTAGTAATGACCGCATTGAGTTTCAGCATCAGTTGATTCAGGAATACTATGCGGCGGAGTGGTTGTTGGGGCTGTTGCCGAGTTTGAGTGATGCGCGGTTACAGCAGGGCTATCTCAATTATTTGAAATGGACGGAACCTTTGGCGTTGATGTTGGAGTTGATGGAGGGTGCGGAGCAGGCGGTGCGGGTGGTGAGGCTGGCGCTGGAGGTGGATTTGCGGTTGGGGGCGAGGTTGGCTGGGGCGGTGAAGGATGGGTTTCAGGAGAAGACTGTCGGGTTGTTGTTGAGGGAAATAGATGAAAAGAAGATTCCTAAGTTATATGCGATAAGTCTTTTAGGGGAAACAAGGTCTGATTATGCGAGCGAGTTATTAAAAGTATCACTCAAGATTGAAAATCATGAATTATGTAGAAAATCAGCAAATGCTTTAGAAAATATTCGTGGTGCAAAAGCAGATAAAATCCTCTTTCAATCTCTCAATAGTAAAGACGTTTATGTGCGTTGGAAATCAGCACAAATATTGGGAAGTAATAGCAATAATAAGGCTATTGAAGAACTTCTTGAACGTCTCCAACATCAAAGTCCTAGTGTCTGTAAAATAGCCGCAGAGGCACTAGGAAATATTGGTAGTGATAAAGCTATTAAGCCTCTCATTCAAGCAATGAAACATCAAAATGATGATGTATGTGTAAAAGCAGCAGAGGCTTTGGGGAAAATAGGTAGTGATCAGGCTGTTGAACCTCTCATTCAAGCTCTAAAACATCGTAATGAAGATGTATGTGAACAAGCAGCAGAGGCTTTGGGGAAAATAGGTAGTGATCAGGCTGTTGAACCTCTCATTCAAGCTCTAAAACATCGTAATGAAGATGTATGTGAACAAGCAGCAGAGGCTTTGGGGAAAATAGGTAGTGATCAAGCTGTTGAACCTCTTATTCAAGCTCTAAAACATAAAGATCGGTATGTTCGTAGATATGCGGCAGAAGCACTAGGGAAAATCGGCAATGACGAAGCTATTGAATCTCTTATTCAGGTACTAAAACATGAAAATTCAGGTTCTACTGAGTATTATGAAGCAGTAGATGCACTGGGTAAAATTGGTAGTGACAGAGCCATTAGTTTAATAATTCAGGCTCTCAAAGATAAGGATATTTATACACTCAACCCAAATGTACGGGCATCATTATCAGAGGCTTTAGGAAACATTGGTAGCGATAAAGCTATCGAACCTCTTATTCAAGTTCTTAAAGACAAGTGTTCTATTGGACGCTGGCAAGCAGCAAAGGCATTAGGTAACATTGGTAGTGATCAAGCTATCGTATCTCTTACTCAAGCTCTTGAAGATGAAGATTCCTGTGTGCGAATATATTCAGCAGAAGCTATAGAAAAAATTAGTGGTGGTAAGAGCGCTGAATATTTGGTTGAGCATCTAATTCGGCTATCCAGAGACAAAGATAGTTACCTACGAGGTAAAGCAGTAGAAGTATTAGGTAAAATTGGTAGCGATAAAGCTATCGCAGTACTCATTCAAACTCTCAAAGATGAAGACTCATATGTACGAGGTAAAGCAATAGAAGCATTGGGAGAAATTGGTAGCGATAATGTTGTTGAACCGCTTATTAAATCTCTCAAAGATAAAGACTATTATGTGCGTAAGATTTCGGCAAATACTTTAGGGAAAATTGAAAGCGAAAAGTCTATCGAACCACTCACTCAATCTCTAAAAGATTCAACACCTACTGTTCGTGAGAATGCAGCAAAGTCATTGTGTCAAATTGCTCAAACTGATCGCAACTTACTCGCGCTCACCCAACAATTCCCCCATCTCCTCACCCTCATCAGCCAAGAAGCCCTCTCAGTCATCACCACCATCCAAGCCCGATGCAAATACTACAACTACGACATAGCCCAAACACCTTTGCAGAAGGTAGAGAATCATGCTAATCCTGTAGAGAAGATATTACAAGAAATCCATCAAACACTTAAAACCATGTCAGAAACTGGAAAATACAACATCAAAGCAGAAGTTGTCCAAATAGTTGAAAAGAACTATGGTCAAGTCATTGGCAAAAATTCTGGCCAAGCCATTGGCAAAAACTATGCCAACGATCCAGCATTGCTACAGACAATAAACGAAATCACCCAAGTCCTCGCCAACCTGCAAAAAGCTCATCCCACCGCAACCGAAGCCGAAGCCAAAGACATTATCGAAGCAGAATTTAAAGAAATTCAAAATAACCAACCTAATAGATGGACAACCTTCCGACAGCAACTCCTCAACCCTGAGCGCTGGCTAAATGGCGGTAAAGCCACAATTAGCGAAATCGTCAAACATTATGCCGAAAATAGCGTATTTCTCAAAGCTGGAGTTGCCTTTCTTGATGGATTTAGCGCCGATGAGAATTAAAAAAGTAAAGAAACCACACCCCAAATGTATAGGCATGGGCGACAGTGGCATGACCAACCTATCCGAACGAGTTGACGAGCTACTTTATGCCCAGCATCAAGCCCTATCGCCCATTAAAAAACATCGAGTAGGTATATTAAAAGGTACATTCGTTTTGCCATTACCCGATGACTTTGATGAAACATTAGCCGACTTTGAGGAATATTTATGACAGTACAAGACCTAGCGATCGCCAAAATCCAACATCTTCCCAACGAACTCGCTCAGGAAGTAAGTGACTTTATTGACTTTCTCATGCTCAAACAAGACAACCAACGCTGGCAGCAATGGACACAATTTAGCGAATCCTTAACCATCAGCGAATCCGACTTTAGCGACTACCTCAAAAATCTAGAAGACTACGAAGAAAAACTAGTGCGCGGAGAAATCCAATGGTAACAGTCACCAGAGGCGATATCGTTCTATGTGACCTCAATCCCGTAATTGGTACAGAACAGTCAGGCATTCGACCTGCCGTTATTGTCCAAAGCGATCGCGCCAACAGAGTCAGCCCCCATACAATCATCGCCCCATTCACAACCAAAATTCGCCGCGCACTTTTGCCCTCTCACGTATTTGTCCCCAAAGACATCGGTGGTCTTTCTCAAGACTCAGTAATCCTCTGTGAACAGATTCGAGTGATTGATAAAACTAGAATTCGCAAAGCGATCGGGCAATTAGAAGAACCGTATATCCAACAACTAGCCCAAGCCTTAAAAACTATTCTTGATTTGCAGTAACCGCAAATGGATAAACTAGAAAATTACTGTCTATACATTCAAAAGCTTCTGGAAAAGCATAGTCATTTTAAAACTCAAGACGATGTAGAGAATGAGTTGATTTTTGACACCGTGCGCGATCGTTCTCAACTGATGCGTATTAGCTAGAAAGTCGTGAAGCTGATCTATCATACTGTTCTGCATTAGCACTGGACTGTTAAAGGGTGGTAAGACACTCAGATCATTTCTGAGTAAGCTTTTCACAGCTATTGCTGCTCAATTATCATAAATTATTACTGGATAAGCTTTGTAGCTATTTATCACTTCTTTCGTGACCAATGCCAAAATTAAGATCGCGAGCGTATAGCGTAGATTTTTGCTCGATAGTCTGAGTCATCGGTTTAGGCAATGCTACACAGCATTTACCAAGTATATCCCAAAGAAACAAGGGGCTTAAGCCCCTTGTCTGAATGTAATTACTCAATCCCATCTAGAAGCGCAAAGCCTTGACGCTGAGTGTTTTTGGTACAGGAATGTGTGACTATAAGCCACCCGTGAGCGCGAAGTCTATACTATTTGCGATCGCAAACCCTACTTCACTTCTTGCAAATCCTGTTGCTTCTCGGCTGTCTCTACCTTGGGCTGAAGCACAGGAGGATTAGCTAGATAATCAGCAAGCTGAGATTCTATTTGTTCACGCACAATGGAACGATATTCGAGGAAATGCTCGCCTTGAGCGCAAACGGATAAGTAGCTGGTGACGACATTCGGATAACGCTTCATCAAGTCGAAGAGATTAATCCAGAATTGGAAACGGGTCTTACGAACAACACCTTGTCGCCAGCAGAGAATTAGCAATGCTTTAATTGCCGTCCAATCAGTTCTCTTCTTAGCATCAGTCTTCTCTCGCTTGATGCGCTTATACTGTGATTCTCCAAGAATCAAGAAATGGCGATAGGTGCGATTGAGAAATACTAATGGATCATAAAGAGTCCAAAAAGCATGAACATACTCCGTCGCGATATCCTCTAACGGACGAGTAGGCATGAAGTTCATCAAAGTAGTTTGATGCCCATTGCTATTCTGGGTAATCATTCTTCCTTCTTTATTCAGGCGATGCCACAAACCTGTATCGGGTAAGGCTTGCAACATGCTAAATAGCGCTGTGGGTACAGCAGTTTGTTCAACGAACTGGACAATGCGATCGCCTGCACCTTTTTTCTCACCATCAAAGCCGATGATGAAACCTGCCATCACCCGAATCCCTGCTCTGGCGATATTAATCACCGATTCTGAGAGAGGATCACGATTGTTTTGGAACTTCTTGGTAAGCGCAAGACTATCGGTGTCGGGGGTCTCGATGCCGAGAAACACAGAACCAAAGTTACATTCCACCATCATCTGCATCATTTCAGGATCTTGGGCAAGATCAACTGATGCTTCGGTGGCAAAGGAGAAAGGATAATTGCGCTCCTTCATCCAAGGCTTTAGCTCTTGCAGCATCACCTTCACATTACGTTTGTTGCCAATGAAGTTGTCATCGACCATGAAAATACTGCGTCTCCAACCAAGGTCGTAAAGACATTGCAATTCGGCAAGAATTTGAGCAGGGGTCTTGGTGCGGGGCTTGCGTCCGTAAAGTACGATAATGTCGCAAAATTCACACTGAAACGGGCAACCACGGGAGAACTGCACCGACATTTCCGCATAACGGTTCATTTCCAATAGATCAAAGCGCGGGATAGGCGTATCAGTAACCGCAGGTTTTTCACCATTGGCACGAAGAATACCTGAACGATCGCCTCTTTCAATGGCTTCGACAAACATTGGTAAAGTAATTTCCCCCTCGTCAAGAATCAGGAAATCTGCCCCCGAGACTTTTGCTTCTTCAGGTAAAGCAGTTGGATAAGGGCCACCAACAGCAACTAATTTACCGCGCTTTTTCGCTTCTTGAATTTGAGCTAAGAAATCTTCTTTTTGGACAATCATCGCCGAAAGAATCACCACTTCCGCCCATTCCCATTCGGCTTCGGTAATATCACGGACATTACGATCGACGAGTTTAAATTCCCAAGATTGTGGCAAGATCGCAGCAACAGTAACCATACCAAGGGGAGGAAGCTGTGCTTTGTAACCAACTAATTCGAGTGTTTTCTCAAATGACCAAAAGCTTTTCGGAAATAAAGGATAGACGAGTAAAACACGCATTATTTATGGCTTGGGGTTATTTTTATTTGATTTTGGACTGTGTATATTATAAAGGGTGGCGCAAAGCACCACCCTTTAGATTATCTTTAGACCTAGCTAGCCAGATCGAGTTCCCTTTCGGGAGTTGGCTGTAACTGCTTTAGTCTCTCTTCTTCTGCCCAATAGGCAGCGAGCTGCCCCTCAATTTCGCGGCGAACAATGTCGCGGTACTCCATGAAATGTTCATTGTGAGCGCAGACGATTAGGTAATGCTCCCACACGGCAGGATTCAGCTTGATCATGCTAAATAGGTGATGCCAGAATTTCCAACGAGTGTTGCGCTTGATCCCTTGTCGCCAAACGATAATTGCCAAGGCTTTGAGATCGGTAAGGGTGGGGAGTTTGGCTTCTGCCTTAACTCTTGGTGCACCCAGCTTTAGGAAGTAGCTATAGACACGATCTAGATAGGCATGGGGTTCATACAAAGCGCAGAAGGCTTCGACATATTCGCGAGCAATTTCTTCGACGGGGCGGGTTGGCTCGAAGTTCATCAGGGTGGTTTGGTTCAAGTTGCCATTCTGCGATCGCAAACGTCCTTCTTTTTCAAGACGATGCCAAAGGGCAGTGTGGGGCAAAGCTTGCAACATCGCGAAGGTAGTGGTGGGGATGCCTGTGAGTTCGGCAAATCGGACAATGCGCTCACCTGCCCCTTTTTTCTCCCCATCAAAACCAATGATAAAGCCTGCCATGACCCGAATACCTGTCTTGGTAATTGCTTCCACGGCATCTAGCAAGGATGACCTTGTATTTTGAAACTTCTTAGTCATCTGCAAACTATCTTCATCAGGGGTTTCGATTCCCAGAAATACGGCATCGAAATAGCACTCCACCATCAGATCCATGAGCTCTTGATCGGCGGCCAAGTCAATTGATGCTTCCGTATTAAATCGGAAAGGATAGCCATGTTCTTTTTGCCATTCCTTCAGTTCTAGTAAGAGCAAACGCACATTACGCTTATTGCCGATGAAGTTATCGTCAACCATAAATACACCGCGCCGCCAGCCGAGACTATACAAGTAATCTAGTTCGGCAAGTAACTGGGCAGGAGTTTTAGTACGGGGTTTGCGTCCGTACAGAACGATGATGTCGCAAAATTCGCACTGGAAGGGGCAACCACGGGAGAACTGCACCGACATCGAGTCGTATGCGTCAAATTCTAAGAGGTCAAAGCGCGGCACGGGTGTAGCGGTAACATCGGGCTTTTCACTAGTGCGGAAAATGCCACTGGTTTCACCTTTTGCGATCGCATCGACAAACATCGGCAAAGTAATTTCGCCTTCATCCAAAATCAGGTAATCAACGCCTGCCGCTTGAGGTTCTTCGGGCATTGAAGTGGGGTAGGGGCCACCACAGGCAACTTTTTTACCCCGTTGTTTCGCTTCTTTAATCAGCGACAACAAGTCATCCTTCTGGACGATCATTGCTGACAGAATCACCATATCCGCCCATTGCCACTCAGCTTCAGTAATTGAGCGCACATTGCGATCGACCAATTTAAAATTCCATTCTTGGGGCAAGATTGCGGCAACGGTAATCAAGCCTAGAGGTGGCAGTAACACTTTACGATTTACTAGCTCTAGGATTTTTTCGTAAGACCAAAATGTTTTTGGAAAAAGTGGGTAAACCAGTAGAACGTTCATACCTATTTTGGGGATAAGTGGGCGGATAGGATTAATCGCATTCCCCAATGGGGAATGCGATTAATCTTTAGACAGCAGGAAAACCAGTGCGAATATCTTCAACGATGCCATCACGCAAAACGATTTCCACACGCATTTGGGCAATCAAGTTGTCGCCCTTAGCCGCAGGGAAATAACTATCAAGTTGCCCTTGGGAAACTTCTTGCTCCAGTTCGAGATTTTGGACTTGAGTCAACTGAGTTAGCAATTGATTCTTTTGTTCCAATAATTCAGCTTTGACACGATTCATTTCCGAGCGAATACCTTCGATGGCATTGGAAACTTCGACTGAAAATGGTTTGATGCTTTGACGTTCAATTTCATTGATTTGGCGAGATCCTTGGGCATCTACCTGTTGGACTTGACCATCAATTTGAGCGATTTGCTGTTGCAGTTGTTGCTGCATTTCCTCTTTCCAGCGTTGCGTCACAATTACTTGAATATTGGCAGTGCGACGTAATAAAAGCTGATTAGAAAAATCGAAACTCACAGGTATCTCCAGTTTAGTAAAGTTTTGCTAATGCCAGAAAGACTAAGCTTTTCTGGCATTATGAAGTAAACATTTTGACAATAATATCTTGATAACGCTCAAATACGATGTTACGTCGGATCTTGAATGTTTGCGTTAAAAACCCATTATCGATGGTAAAGGGTTCGGGCAAGAACTCAAAAACACCGATACGATCATTAATGCTATACCCAGGACGGTTTTGGACTTCACGGTTGAGTTCTTCGCGGTAAAGACTGCGAATTTCAGGTTTATTCAACTCTGGCAAAATATTTGCTAATTCAGAATCGGCGGGAATTAAACCTGCGGCTTCCAGTGCCGAGAGATTAGGCACAATCAAGACTCCCAATTGCTTCTGGTCTTGTCCCACTAGCACCACCTGATCAATATAGGGGCTGCGAATACAGGCATCTTCAATCGGCTGGGGTTCAATATTTTCGCCATTGGTTAAGACGATCGTATCCTTGGCGCGACCTGTAATTACTAAGTCATCCCATTTACTGACATAGCCTAAATCCCCTGTGTCAAACCAACCCTCTGGGTCGATCGCCTTGGCAGTGGCTTCAGGATTTTTGTAATAGCCCTGCATCACCTGTGGTCCACGAATCAGGACTAAGCCATGCTGACCAATTGGCACATCCTTGCGGGTGGATAAATCAACAATCCGAGTTTCCGTTTGCATCAAGGGCTGTCCATCGCCACCACGAATATTGCGATCGGGACGACGCACATGGGTAATCGGTGCAGTTTCGGTCAAGCCATAGCCACCCAAAATTTCGATGCCGACAATTTCATAGAAGTCTTCAAGATGTTCCGCAATCGAGCCGCCACCACTGACAATATATTTAAAATTGCCGCCCGTGGCTTCACGAACTTTTTGGTAAACCAATTTATCCCCTAACTTGTGAAATGCCCATAACCCAATCACTACAGGTAAGGCAAGCAATTTTGACCCTAGGGAAGGATACAGGTTTTCCACATTTAATCCTTGAACCACGCGCTTAGCGACAATATATGTCTGACTAGCATTGAAGAAAAATTTGACTAGTCCTTGTTTATTCGCAGGTTGCTCACGGAAGTTTTTCTGGACACCTTCATAGATCGATTCCCACAGGCGCGGCACAGCAACCATGTAGTGGGGTTTATGCTCTTTGAGATCCTTTTTGATGGTGCGGAGATTGGTGTAAATCTGGGTGCATCCTTGGGAAAAGATGAAATATTCAAAGGTGCGTTCGTAGGAATGCCATGTCGGCAAGATACTTAAAACTTTTTCATTGACCTTGAGCTGCAAAACCTGTTGCGCTGCTTCCACTTCATAGAGGAAATTACCATGGGTCAGCATGACACCCTTGGGTCTAGCCGTAGTTCCCGATGTATAGATCAACGTAGCAAGGGTATCGCGTTGGATTTGCGGATTGCCCAAGTCTTTGCTACTACCCAAAGCTAATAATTGCTGAAAGTTATAGGCTCCTTCGGGCGCGGTTTCATCAGAAAGCAAAATAATTTGCTTGACTGGTAATGTATGTAGTTCAGGTTCGAGCTTTTTGAGGGTGGCGAGATTTTCGACGACCAGTGCCACGCTGTCACTATGCTCAATGATGTATAGCAATTCGCTACGTTCGGCTTGAGAGCTGCGGGTGGCATTGGCGGCTCCGATCGCTAAAATACCCTGATCGGCAATTAACCAACGGGGTGAGTTATCGGCAATGAGGGCAACCTTTTCGCCAAAGTTTACGCCTAGCGATCGCAATCCTGCACCAAAGGCATTGATTTGCTCAAAGGCATCTCTATAAGAAATTCGCACAGATGGCTTACTGTGTGGATCATGGAGGGCGATCGCATCGGGATGATTGTTTGCCCCCTGCTGCCATAGTTGCCAGAGGCTAGTTGCAGATGCGATCGCAAAATTATTTTGGGTTGGCATAATCTGAAATTTTGTATCCTAATGCGACCGATTATCTCCGATTTTTTGCAATTAACCCTTAATAAATGCGATCGCTTGTTGCCAAATAATTACTTTTTCTGAAGCAACATCCATACAAATACTTTGATCATCAATCCATAGGATGCGACCCACTAATTGATCACCAGTAAGTAATTTAACTTGAGCTTCGCTCTTGTCACGGATGATGCTATGAATGCGACGAATACTGGGAAGGGCAGTATTGAGACCGATTTTGGAAGCTGTGGGTGCGCTCATCGTCTTAACCTATAACAGTTTTACGAATATTATCACCTTATCGTCGAAGTCATGGGCAAAGAAAAATAACGCAAAAAGGCGGCACAATGTGCCGCCTTTTTGCAGTTTGATCGCACATGATCACCAATCCTTACCCTAAAAACGTAAGCCTAAACCAGTTTGAAGAGAAGTTGCCGAGGTTCCAGGAGAATTGCGATAGGCATCAAAGGCAAAAATAACGTTGCCAAATAGAACGAGGTTGCTATTTGGCACTGTGTAATCAATTCCAGGCTGAACGACAAAGCTATTTTTATTGCCGACTGGGGTGGTATCAACGGTATTTGATAGGGATACACCCGCACCGATGTAAACATCAGTATCAAAGTTGAGGGGTACGTCAAAGGAAACCGTGGGGACAACGGCGGTGCTGCTGCCAATCAAAATTTGAGTACGAACAGAGACAGGAAATTCTAGAAATTTATAACGACCTGAGATTAAACCTGATGTGCGTGAGGACTCGCCAGCATTGTTGTTGCCACTGGTAAAGCCAAAACCAGCACCAAGTCCGACATAGCTGCCATAGGCTGGCTGTGCTTGAGCTGGTGCAATTGCGATCGCAGATAAACAACCCAATGCGGTCAAGCCAAGCAAAAATTTAGTTGGATTAATTAGATTTTTCACAGATATCACTTCCTTGTGTGAGAAACGAATTACTTGGTTATTTACTTAGTTTTTTGAATCTAGTTTTAGAAGTAACCCCGTCAGGGAGACAGACTATCACAAGTTGGTAAGTTTGGCGAAAAAATTTGTGATCTGCGGTGAGGGCTTTGGTGTAACGGTTTGCCTGTAACCTATAGAAATCGTTACAAAATCACCCAACTGGAGATATCACAGTTCAGGATTAATGTTGTACTGTATAGATGTAATTAGTAGCATATGTTACTAATTAAAAAATTACTTCTCAAAATCTGTTGATCTAAACCATGGCCGAATTAGCAGTCTGTGTAGTTTTGACGTTTGGAGTTCCCTATACATTTTGGCAAATCGTTAAACCCTTCACCGACATGTAGGAACTCATTCTAAAAAAGGAGCGCTAAGCGCTCCTTTTTTTGTTAGTTTTCTAGGCTCGCCAAGCCCAAATAAGTGATTTTGGTTGGCTCGATCGCAAAACGACAGGGCAATACCTTTACGCCTTTTGCGATCGCCGCTTTTAAAAGCCGAGCATATTCAGGATCAGCCTCGGCTCCTGCGGCAAAGCGATCGCAATCACCACGATTAATAAAAAAGATTAGTGCCGCATTGGTATCTTCATCTATAACTGACATCAGCTCACGCAGATGCTTCTGCCCCCTTGTGGTCACAGTGTCAGGAAATAGCGCCAGCTTTCCCTTACACCAAGTCGTATTTTTAACTTCCACATAGGTTTTCTGCCCTGCCTTTTCCCCATTGGTCAACAAAAAATCAATGCGGCTCTTTTCATTGCCATAGGCAACCTCGCCTTTCACCGTTGTATATGGCTCTAGCTCTGGTAATAAATATTGTTCGAGCATATGACCAATCACACGATTGGGGAGACTCGTATTCACGCCAATCCATTGCTCATCTAGATAAATAGCTTCCCAACTGTAGGATAATTTTCGCTTGGGACTAGGGTGATAGGAAACTAAAACAGGGCTACCAATTTGGCATACACCTGTCATGGGGCCAGTATTGGCGCAGTGCGCCGTAATTAATTCGCCATCATCCAGTTCGATATCCGCAAAAAAGCGTTTGTAGCGACTAACGAGACGACCCGTGCGGAGGTCTGAATAGGTATGAACTTGTGGGGAAGGGATTGACGACATCAAAAACTCAGTAAGGCAAATATTGATTAGTGTAGAGGCAATTCATGAATTGCCTCTACACTAAATAAAAATAGGCTTGTGTCTCCCACGTAGTGGGAGACACAAGCTTATTTTTTGTTAATTTGTGACAAGAATTGGGCTAGTTGTTGATACCATTGCCGCGAGAACTTGGCTTGGCGATACGCTAAAGGGCAAACGGTGGATATCAGAATTTGGCTGACAGGCAATTTCGGCAATTTGCTCTAATTCCGCTAGCGTCACCTGACTCAAGCCTAGATCGGCTAAACAAGTTGGTAAGCCAATCTCTTGATAGAACTTGAGTAATTGATGACGTGAGGAAGTTGCCAGTTGATTGCCTTGAAATTCTTCTAAACGAAGCTGCACCAAAATACCATAGGCAACTTTTTCCCCGTGAAGCGTACCGTGGGTTTGGTGTAAATGGGTAAGGGCATTATGAATCGCATGAGCCGCGACAGTACGACAATTTGCGCCCCCGATACCACCGATTGCTCCTGCTAAACAAACTGTTGCATCGACGACTTCGCGCCATGTTTGACTATGGGGATTTGCGATCGCATCGGCGGACTTTTGAAACAAGATATCACGCAGGATTCGCGCCTCTTGGACTGCCGCAATCACCATAGTTTTTTCACTACTGCCACTGCTGACCGAGGACTCATACCATTTTGCGATCGCATCACCAATACCTGAAACAAGGGTGCGTTTGGGAGCTGTGGCGATGATGTCATAGTCCACAACCATCAAATCAGGGCAACGATCGAGGGTTACGTCATAGTCAAACGCACCATCAGCATCATAGACATTACTCAGAGCTGTCCATGCCGCACAGGTTGCGCCAGTGGTGGGGACGGTGACGATTGGCAGTTGGCTTTGGTGGGCGACCAATTTGGCAGTATCTAACACCTTGCCACCACCAATACCGATAATTACGTGGGGTTGAGCTTGAGAAACAATTTGACGCAACATCGCCAGATTGGCATCACTACAATCTGCGATCGCATCGGCATAGATAATTTCTAGCTCAGTATCTTTGAAATGACTTGCCGTAACTTGATTAGCAGTCTTTCCCGCAATTACTAGCGCTTTATGACCATAGCGTAATAGATATTGTGGGAGTTGCGCTAAAATCCCATTTCCCCGTAAAAGTTGGGCTGGTGCGATCGCTAAGATCGGTAATGTTTCCACCAAAGTTGTGTCTGACATTAGGTTAAGGCATAGTAAACATAGTATCTATTCTATCCTTTTGCTTCAAAATCCGACAATGTGGTTCTATATGGTTACCCAGACCCTCATCTAGTAACATCCATCAATTGGCAGCGCATTGTCATGACTTGGTTACAATTTTGAGGATAAATTTAAACTCGGTGAATCAACGAAAAACTATGAAGAGCAACAATCAGCGCTCCTGATTTTCTGTATGTACATAAAAAAGCTTAAAACAAGTAGAGGATAGTTGCTAGTTATACTGTTTGACTGCAGGGATTATGGACAAAAGTCGTGGTTAGCCAAACACAGCAAGCAAATACAAGCTTTGATACTTCTCTAGATATCTCTAAGTATGAAACGAAAACGCAAGAAATCGCGAAGAAGATTTTAAGTGGAACTGAAAAAAATTCTCTGTGGGCAAAACTATCGCAACTTAAAGATGACTTGCGTCTGGACGACAAGCTGATGGCTTGGACAATGGAAAATGAAGGCTTGCGAGTGCAGTTATTTCGGTTAATTGATTGTTTGCCAGCATTACAGAGCAAGGCAGAAATCGCTAGGCATATGCAGGAATATCTGGCTAGCGATGCTGTGGAAGTTCCTGCTTTACGCGCATTATTAAACTTTAGTACCGATAATCCCAACTCCATTACAGCAACAGCAGCAGCGACCACCCTCTCGACGGCAGTGGGAACACTTGCCAAGCGCTATATCTGCGGGGAAAATCTGGCAGAAGCAACTAAATCCATTGAGAAATTGCGCCGTGATCGCTTTGCTTTTACGATGGATTTGCTCGGTGAGGCAGTGATTAGCGAAGTAGAAGCTGAAGGCTATCTCAATCGCTATATTGGTATGATGGAAGACTTGTCAGCCAAAGCGAAGAATTGGGGCTTAATAGACCAGATTGATCGAGCTGATGGTGAAGAACTAAAACGGGTGCAAGTATCGGTTAAGCTCAGTGCTTTTTATTCCCAATTCGATCCCCTCGATCCTGTCAAAACCACGGAAAAAGTTAGTGAACCAGCCAGAATATTACTACGAAAAGCTCAAGCTTTAGGCTGTGGCATCCATTTTGATATGGAGCAGTATGAGTTTAAATCGCTCACATTACAAATTCTCAAACAAGTTTTAAATGAGCCAGAATTTTGCGATCGCACGGATGTGGGAATTACGCTGCAAGGCTATTTGCGCGACAGTGAACAGGATTTGCGTGATTTAGTAGAATGGGCAAAACAACGCGGTAAGCCTGTGACGGTACGCCTAGTCAAAGGAGCCTATTGGGATAGAGAAACAATTCGCTCCTATCAACAGGGTTGGGCTATTCCCGTGTTTTCCGATAAAGTCTCCACTGATGCCAACTACGAGCGCTTGATTCAGATTCTCTTAGAAAGTCATCAATATCTCTATGCGGCGATCGGTAGCCATAATGCGCGTTCTCTGGCTAAAGCAATTGCGATCGTCCAAACCCTGAATATTCCTAACCGAGCATTTGAAGCCCAATGTCTCTATGGCATGGGCGATAAGTTCGCTAAGGCAGTTGCCGATATGGGCTATCGCGTGCGGGTGTACTGCCCCTTTGGCGATTTAATTCCGGGAATGTCTTACCTAATTCGCCGTTTACTAGAAAATACTGCCAATAGTTCTTTCTTACGCATTAGTGGTGAAGGTAGCGACATCATTAAATTGGTTGCTGCGCCTGTGATGACGGAACGGGATGCGAATTACAACGGCGCACCTGCTCAAAATATTTTTGATGGCTTTGTCAATTCTAGCGATCGTGACTATGCAATTACAACAGAACGTGAAGCCGCACAAACTGCATTACAACAAGTTCGCAATCAACTTGGTAAGACCTATTTACCAATCATCAATGGTCAAGCGGTGGAAACCGAAAACTATATTGAATCAGTTAACCCTGCTAATTCTTCACAGGTAGTCGGCAAAATTGGTCTAGCCAGCATCAATCAAGCCGAAACAGCCGTTCAAGTTGCGAAAAATGCGTTCTCGTCATGGAAGAAACTCAGCGCTAAAGAACGGGGCGACATTCTCCGCAAGGCTGCCGACATTATGGAAGAGAAGCGTGAAGAATTAACGGCATGGATTTGTTGGGAAGTGGCTAAACCGATTCGCGAAGGTGATGCGGAAGTCTCGGAAGCGATTGATTTCTGTCGTTATTATGCCAAGGAAATGGAACGCCTTGAGTCAGGTGAACAGCGCCATATTCCGGGAGAAGATAACACGTACATCTATCAACCCCGTGGCGTGGTGGTGGTGATTTCACCTTGGAACTTTCCTTTTGCGATCGCATTAGGTATGAGTGTTGCTGCGATCGCCGCAGGTAACACCGTCATTCTCAAACCTGCCGAACAATCTTCTGTAATCGGTGCGAAAATCGCCGAAGTTCTCCACGCCGCAGGATTGCCCACAGGCGTATTTACCTATCTTCCTGCTAAAGGTTCCACCGTTGGTTCCCATTTAGTCAAACATCCTGACGTGCATCTAATCGCTTTTACAGGCTCCCAACAAGTCGGCTGTCAAATCGTTACTGAAGCCTCAATTTTGCGCCCCAAACAAAAACACATGAAGCGTGTGATTGCGGAAATGGGTGGCAAAAATGGCATCATTATTGATGAAAGTGCCGACCTCGATCAAGCCGTAGTGGGCGTAATGAATTCTGCCTTTGGTTTTGCAGGTCAGAAATGTTCCGCATGTTCAAGAGCGATTGTCCTTGCGACCGTTTATGACAACTTCATGGAAAGATTAGTAGAAGCCACTCGTTCTCTAATTGTCGGTGAAGCCCACCTGCCTGACACAAAACTCAGTGCTGTAATTGATGCGGCGGCGCAAAGTAATATCCAGAACTACATTGCTAAAGGCAAGGAAACTGCAAAATTAGCCTATGAAGGAGAAGTTCCCAGTCATGGCTTCTATGTCAGTCCAACTATTTTTGGCGATGTCGATCCTGACAGTACAATCGCTCAAGAGGAAATCTTTGGTCCCGTATTAGCAGTCATCAAGGCAACTAGTTTTGATGAAGCCCTTGCGATCGCCAATGGTACAAACTACGCACTCACAGGCGGCTTATATTCGCGCACTCCTTCTCATATCGAACGCGCCTATCGCGAGTTTGAAGTGGGCAATCTCTACATCAATCGTGGCATCACTGGCGCATTGGTAGATCGCCATCCCTTCGGAGGTTTCAAGCTAAGCGGTATCGGTTCCAAAGCTGGTGGACGCGATTATCTATTGCAGTTCCTAGAGCCAAGGTCAATTACTGAAAACACTCAGCGTCAAGGCTTTGCGCCTCTTGATGGAATTGAGTAATTAGGTTCAGACAAGGGGCTTAAGCCCCTTGTTCTTTGGGATATACTTGATAAATGCTGTATCGCATCGCCTAAACCTATGACCCAGACTATTGAGCAAAAATCCACGCTGTATGATCGCGATCTTAATTTGTGGTTAGAAGATGCGATTTTTTTACTTTTGTCAGCACAAGGATAGATTAATGACAACACAAGCAAGCCTATTTGGCTTAAACAATTCCAATCGAGATTTTTCTAAAGCCGATTCTTGGGGTAAAAATCAATTTAATTCAAGTTTTCCAGCAGCTTTATCTTGTTATCTTGACAATCAAGGAATTGCAGCTAATTACATATCTATGGCTAATCAAGAGTTTGTCATAAGTTTAATTGATATTGCTGTCGTATTTGGTATTAAACCTAGCAAAAACAATACCTATTTTGCTTTTGAAGCACAACATACGCCATTTCAAAAATATGTAATTGGTAGCTTACCTAGAACTGATCTGGTAATTCAAGATAGTTTGACAGGGCAATGCTTACGAGGATTAGAAGTTAAGTTAACCGCCATACCTGATAATACTACTTGCAATCTGAGTGATGACAAATTTGGTTGCGAGCTTGTTGTTAGACCTGACACAATCGTATATCTAGCAGCCAGTATATTTAGTGCAAATACCGAGATAGTCAAACATCATATAGAAAGTAGTGATGTTGTGATTGATAATTGGTCTGATGCTAGAGAAGTAATTACCAGTATTCAAAAAATTGTTGGCTGTATATCTGATATCAGTATTGCTATTGAAAAAAGTCAATCACCATTTCTTTTACATCCAATTTGGAAGACAGTTGGCAAATCGCCGAAGCTTGCAGAGAATTGTCTAGATGTTTTTGTATGGAGTGATGCAGCGTTTGCTTGGTTTATATCACAAATATCAAAAAATGATAATACTGTAACTCACATAACTCGTCAAACAAGAACAAGTATTTGGCTGTATAAAATGCTTTTAGATATCTGTATTCACAGCAGATGTGACTACAAAGACATCATTGACAAGCTTTCTTATAATACTAGAAATGATAAAGCTTTTGCTTCCGCAGGTAATGTAACTAATCCCTATATGTCATGTGAAAATTTGACATCTCCGAGGATTAAAAAAGACGAAATCAAAAATATTATTTTAGGAGGAGGACAAAATCTACTTAGTCCAGAGCGTAGATTTGACGCGATTATTTTTAATTCACCAGAGCTATTCTCATGATTACAGCCGTTGATTTATTTAGTGGCTGTGGTGGATTATCTCTTGGCTTTCAGAAAGCGGGAATTGAGATTTTGGCAGCTATTGATAATTGGAATATCGCTTTAGATATCTATAGAAAAAACTTTGATCATCCTGCTATTCAACAGGATTTATCTGAAGAAATTACGTCAATTAAAATAATTGAAAAATATGCTCCTCAAATGATTATTGGTGGTTCACCATGTCAAGATTTTTCGAGTGCTGGTAAACGCAATCTAAATGGTGATCGTGCCAATCTAACTTATAACTTCGCAAACATTGTCTGCGCGATTAAACCACAATGGTTTGTGATGGAAAATGTGCAAAGAATTACAAAGAGTCCTATTCTTTCCGAAATATCGAAGCAGTTTATGAAATGTGGCTATGGTTTATCTAGTGTTGTTTTAGATGCTTCACTTTGTCATGTACCACAGGCAAGATCGCGTTTCTTCTTAATTGGTGAGTTTGGTGGAGATCAAAATGCTTTAGTAGATTTATTTAAAATTAATTTAGCAAATAAACCTATGACAATTAGGGATTATCTTGGAGATAGATTAAATCTACAATATTATTATCGACATCCTAGAAGCTATGCTCGAAGAGGGGTTTTCTCGATTGATGAGCCAAGTCCAACGATAAGAGGTGTGAATCGTCCTATGCCGCCAAATTATCAACTGCATAGTGGCGATCCACAGGATATTGATATTTCAACTATCAGACCTCTAACGACAATCGAACGAAGTTATATTCAAACTTTTCCCGAATCATTTAAGTTTTTTGGCACTAAAACAAATCTAGAGCAAATAATCGGTAATGCTGTTCCTGTGAATTTAGCTTTTTTCGTTGCTTCTACTATTTTAAAACACAAAAGATTTTCTAATTCTTTCTTGGAAACGAAAACTTTGTGTAAGGCAACCAAAGCAAAGGATAAAAGAATGATAGATTTAGTTGATGTTATTTAAATTCTTCCTCGCCTAAACTCATGACACAGAATGTCGATCAAAAAACGATGCTGTACGATCGCGATCGCAATTTGTGGTTAGAAGAAGCGATTTTTTACTTTAGCTTATTCAAAAAACTATGATTAAAACTCAAATTTTAGAAGAAATCAAACAAATGCCGAATAGCGATCGCTTGGGGCTAATAAAAAAGCGGCGCAATGCACCGCTTTTGATGATTTAGCGTTGATCGATGGGTTTATAGGTTACATCATGTAAGCCTGTATAAACCTGCGTGGGGCGGAAGAGACGGTTGTCAGAAAGCTGTTCCTTCCAGTGGGCAAGCCACCCCGGTACTCTTGCGATCGCAAAAATAGTTGTAAACAAATTACTAGGAATGCCCAGTTTTTTGTAAACCAATCCCGAATAGAAGTCCACGTTAGGGTGAATCCCTTTCGCACCAAGCTTTTCAAAGACTTGTTTTTCTAGTTCTAGTGCAATGTCATAGTAAGGATCATGTCCGAACTCATCAAACATTTTATGCACTAAATCCTGTAAAACGATGGCGCGAGGATCTTTAACTTTATAAATGCGATGTCCAAAGCCCATTAATTTCTCTTTACGGGCAATTTTGCGCTCAAGGTAAGCGGTGACATTATCAATCGAGCCAATTTCTTCGAGCATCATCATCACTTGCTCATTTGCGCCACCATGCAGGGGGCCAGCTAAAGTGCCGATCGCCGAAGTAATCACTGCATAGGGATCAGTCAATGTCGAAGCAGTCACCAAGGCGGCAAAGGTGGAAGCATTAACGGTATGCTCTGCATGAAGGGTGAGGCACACATCAAATACATGCGCTGCGAGCGGATCAGGGACTTGCTCATTGAGCATGTAGAGAAAATTAGAGGCATAGTCTAGATCATCGCGGGGCATGACAGGATCATTACCTTGGCGCATCATATGAAAAGCCGCTACCATTGTCGGTACTTTTGCCAATAGCCTTACAGTTGCCTGATAGATAAAGTCCACATCATGGAAATTGGCTAAGGGATAAAACATCCCCAAGGCAGCGACACTAGTTTGCAGTGCATCCATCGGATGGGCATTATCGGGAAAGGACTTGATCATGTCCCGAATCCGATATTTAATTCTTCTTCTATGGGTAATATCGCTTTCAAATCTTTCTAGCTCGGCGGCTTTTGGCAATTCACCGAAGATTAATAAATAACTGGTTTCGAGGAAATTACTGTGAACACAAAGCTCCTCAATGCGGATGCCCCGATATTCCAGCAAACCTGCTTGACCATCAACATAACTTATATTGGACTGGGTTGCAGGAACCCCCTCTAAACCGGGTTTATATTCTCCGATCGCCATGTTTTAGCTACCTTACAAGATTAAATTTTGTTTATTTCTTAGCTTATTTTATCGCTATGTTTGCTTATGGATGTGCATCGGTAACAATCCACAGAGCAAAAGAGGACGCAAAGCGTCCTCTTTTGCTCTTGAGGCTTTACCCACAAGTTATTGAAAAGGGTTGTTACCTTGTTTGCCAAACAGAGATGCTTCTCCCTTAATTACGGCTTTACCAAGGTTAAAAGCTGCCCATAAAACCACTAAAGCAATTGGGCCTAAAACCACTAATACTCTTAAATCCATATACTTATACCTATTAAATAGAAACTGTTAGAAATTGCGTTTGTGTTCCATTATGCCAGCAAAGCCAGTAATTTCAACCCCAAAAACTAGAGCCAAGGCTTGCGAATTTCTAGGATTTCAGGGTTTTGCTTAGAGTATAAAACCAGAAGATGAGTGGCGGCGAGTAGCGCCGCTACTCGCATCTTGGGTTCAGTTGGTGATATATGTCTTTTATTCGCTCTCGAATTTTTTATGGAATACTGGCAAGCTTTTGTTTTAGGAATCGTGCAGGGACTAACTGAGTTTTTGCCGATCAGCAGTACCGCACACTTGAAAGTAATTCCCGCAATTTTGGGGTGGAAGGAAGCGGGACTATCCTTTGATGCCGTAATTCAACTGGGAAGTATTGCGGCGGTAGTTGGCTACTTCTGGAAGGATCTTAGTCATATTACATTGGGCAGCATCAAGGCAGTACGATCGCAAAATTACAAATCCCACGATTTCAAATTAGCTGTAGCAATTGCCCTTGGCACTGTGCCGATTTTATTTGGTGGCTTACTAATTAAAATTTTTGTCCCCGATTATGACAAGTCGGCATTACGGAGTTTAACTGCGATCGCAATTGCCTCCATCATCATGTCGAGTTTACTTGCCCTCGCGGAAATAATTGGACAGCGCAGTACCAAGGAAAAGCGTCAATTTCAGAGGTTAAGGGTAATTGACGGCATTTTAATGGGCTTAGCGCAAACCATGGCACTGATTCCGGGGGTATCGCGCTCTGGCTCGACCTTAACCGCAGGTCTGTTTTTAGGCATGGATCGGGTTGCGGCAACCAGATTTTCTTTTCTATTGGGTATTCCTGCAATTACGATCGGGGGTATTGTTGAGCTAATTAGTTTAATTAAGAAAGGATTTGGCGATGTGGGGATGCTCCAATTGGGGATTGGACTACTGTCATCGGTAATTTTTTCCTATCTGGCGATTGCATGGTTACTGAAATTTTTTCAAACCCATACCACATGGGTATTTGTCATCTATCGCTTAATATTTGGGGCGTTGTTACTGACAAGTGTGGGCTTGGGCTGGCTCAAGTAACCTAGTTTTGATATGAGAGGCGGCACTTCGTGCCGCCTCTCAAGTTTTTGGGAATAATAATTTTTCGCACTGTCAAAATTTATTTGTTTATTTCCTGTATAGTTATAGATCGCACGATCTTTCATGCTCGGATCGGGTTATTTCCAAAATTGGCGAAACTAAGTGAAATTAATTTCCCAATACCTGTACGGCATCTACTGAATATTTAAACACCATGAGTTACGCAATCATTGAAACAGGCGGTAAGCAATATCGCGTCGAAGTCGGCAGATTTTATGACGTTGAGCTACTTGAAGCCGAAGAAGACAGTAAGTTGACCATTGATAAAGTTTTATTTGTCAATATGGATGGCGATATTTCCATTGGTCAGCCCGTAGTTGATAGCGCCAGCGTAGAAGTTACCGTTATGCGCCATTTTAAGGCGAAAAAAGTAATCGTTTACAAAATGCGTCCTAAGAAGAAGACTCGTCGCAAGAACGGTCACCGTCAGCCCTTGACTCGGATCATGGTTGAAGCGATCAATCTAAGCGGTAAGGCTGCTTAATAATCGATAAAAGCCGCTTAATAATTAATAAAACGGCTTTTATTTGTGCATCTTTAATCATTAATGAGGATACAAACAAAATGGCACATAAGAAGGGTACAGGTAGTACAAGAAACGGTCGTGACTCTAATGCTAAGCGCCTTGGTGTAAAGCGTTATGGTGGTCAAGTCGTTAAAGCTGGCAGCATCCTAATTCGTCAACGTGGTACTAAGGTTCACCCTGGTAACAATGTTGGTCGTGGTAGTGATGACACCCTATACGCAACCGTTGATGGCGTAGTTACTTTTGAGCGCTTTGGTAAGACTCGTAAGAAGGTCAGCGTTTATGCAGTGCCTGTTGTAGAAGCTACAGAAGCAGTTGCTTAGATTAAATCAAAAATAATAAAAAAAGCGAGCTAAGCTCGCTTTTTTTATGCCCAAACCAGAAGATGAGTGGCGGCGCAAAGCGCCGCCACTCATCTTCTGGTTGCTCGCAATGACAAAGAGCTAAGCACCACACTCACAGAGCTAAATGCCATGGCTAAGCCTGCAATTGTCGGATTGAGCGAGATGCCAAAACTAGGATAGAGAATCCCTGCGGCGACGGGAATTGCGAGGGTATTGTAGCCAAAAGCCCAAAATAAATTTTGGCGGATTTTACTGAAGGTAGCGCGACTGAGTTGGATCGCAGGCACAACATCGCCGATGTCATGGCGCATTAAGACAATATCAGCGGTTTCCATCGCCACATCAGTACCAGAACTGAGAGCAATGCCCACCGTGGCACTGGCGAGGGCAGGGGCATCATTTACCCCATCCCCCACCATGGCGACGCGATGACCTTTTGCCAACAAATCCATCACCGCCGCCGCTTTACCATCGGGCTTGACCTCAGCAATTGTCCGATCAGCGTGAATTCCTAACTGATTTGCGATCGCAATGGCAGTTGCTTGACGATCGCCCGTGAGCATCCACACCTGTAACCCCATTGATTCCAGTTGACGAACTACTTCAGGAGCTTCGGGTTTAATGCGATCGCGCATGGCAATCATGCCCACCAGTTGGCGATTAGCCGCAATAAAGATGGGGGTTTTACCAAATTCTGCTAATTGTTTGGATCTCTCGAGCATTTCGCTAGAAATCTCGATATGACGATCCTTCAACCAATCACCATTCCCCACCAAAAGCTGCTCACCACTGCTCAGCGTCGCTTCCACACCACAGCCTGCAATGATTTGCGAAGATTGGGTTGACAAAAGTTCCAGATTTAATTCGGCGGCTTTGGCAATGGTCGCTGCGCCAAGAATATGATTCGCGCCCACTTCGGCACTGGCGGCGAGTTGCAAAGCTCGCAAAGCCGATGCTGGCACTTCGCGTTCTGCAACCAAACTTTTAAAGGTGGTTTGTTCGATTAGTTTGCGTCCGAACACGATTAGATCATCGGTAACGACATCGGTAATTTCAGGTTTACCTGTGGTTAAAGTACCTGTTTTATCAAAAATTACGGCGGAGAGTTGATCGATCTTTTCGAGACTTGCGCCACCTTTGATCAGGATACCTTTCTCTGCGCCTATACCTGTCCCCACCATGATCGCTGTCGGTGTGGCTAATCCGAGCGCACAGGGACAAGCTACCACTAAAACTGCGATCGCAAGTTTGAGGCTAAATACGATTTCGGCATCAAGTAGCCCGTACCAAATTAGGAATGTCAGTCCTGAGATTGCCATCACCGAGTAAGCAAAATATCCCGCCACACGATCGGCGAGATATTGAATGGGGGCTTTGCTCGCTTGGGCTGACTCCACTAATGCCACGATTCGCGCCAAGGTCGTCTCTGAGCCAGTTTGCAAAACTTGGACGGTGATTGATCCCGTCAGATTTAAAGTTGCCCCTGTTACCTTTGCACCTAATTGTTTTGCCACAGGCATTGACTCACCCGTGAGCATCGACTCATCGATACTAGAGCTACCGCTAATAATTTCCCCATCAACAGGAATCTTCTCACCGGGCAAGACAACAATGCGATCGCCAACCTGTAAATCTTCTACGGCGATGGGTACTTGTAGCTCACCATCAGCACTATTGACCAATAGCCTCGCGCTAGCTGGTTGCAACTCCATCAAAGCACGAATTGCCTGCGATGCTTTGCCCTTAGCCCGTTCTAACAAAGCTTGCCCCAACAGCACAAAACCTAACAGCATCACTGGCTCTTCAAAGAAACATTGCCAATTTAACTGCGGCACAAATAAGGCGATCGTACTTGCTAAATAGGCAGAAATCGTCCCCAAGCCCACGAGAGAGTTCATGTTGGGGGCGCGATACCAAAGTGATTTGAGCCCATCCCACCAAATGGGGCGACCAATCCAAGCGAGGGCAACGGTCGCGACTACCCAATGGGCGTACATATTGCCAATTAAGGGCAGATCCGCCACACCGATTAAGCCTAAATGTCCAACCAGCGCTAGGGTCACTAGGGCAGCAGGGATCGCTATTTCTCTGCTTAATTTTGAATTTTGAACAGAATTTGCGGTTGTAGAATTTGTGGTTGTTAAGCGGCGAGCGCTTTGCTTACTTTTATCGACAAATTCCGCTGCAAAACCTGCTTTTGCGATCGCATCAATCAATTGAGTTGCTAAATCCTGTGCTTCGCGTTCATCGCCATAGACTACGGTTGCCTTCTCGGTCAGCAAATTAACACTCGCGGCTTTTACCCCCTCACAGGCAAGCAAACGCTTTTCTACGGTTGCCACACATCCTGCACATTTCATCCCTGCGATCGCCAGAGCCAGCGATCGAGACGGGGTAGCGGGTGTTGATTTTATTACTGATCGAGTCACGGTCACAAGCTTGTATCCAACGTTGATGATCTAAAATATAGCCCCTAAACATAGTCATTTAGTGATAAATAGCTAGGCATAATTAAAACCCAAATCTAAAACCTGTGGCGCACGCTGCGCGTGCGCCACAGGTTTTAGGGTTTTATATTTAATTGCACCTAGCTACGCAGTCATTTAGTAGCACAGCTTTGCCGTGTCACTAAAAACTTTTAAATACGCCTAATTGCTGAACTGATCGAGATTAAATTACCTTCGCTCAGCTAGTTTGATAAAGTTCTGATACAGTGTTTTGACAACTTGGTATTTACTAAATTAGCTTACTGCATTGGCACTACTGCTAAAATTAAAACCAAAGTTGAGATACAAAGCTTACAGAATTCAACAGTTAAAGGATAGAGATTGACTAATATTTTCTAGACTTTATAGACTCGGCTCCGATAGTTCAAAATTCTCTGACCATGAGTTAGCTAATGTCCATTTCTGACAGCGAGTTCTCGATCCATTTTTGGGGTGTCCGTGGCAGCATCGCTACTCCCGGTGCAGACACAGTCCGATACGGTGGCAATACCCCCTGTGTGGAAATGCGTTGCCAAGGTCAGCGCATTATTTTTGATGGCGGTACAGGCATTAGGGTTTTGGGTCAGCACTTGCTCAATCACATGCCCATCGAAGCCAGTATTTTTTTCACCCATAGCCATTGGGATCATGTACAGGGCTTCCCATTTTTTACCCCTGCCTTTGTCAAGGGCAATATGTTCAAAATCTATGGCAAGGTTGCGCCGACGGGACAGACGATGCAGGTGCGCTTAGAAGAACAGATGCACCACCCAAATTTTCCCGTACCATTGGGGGTCATGGCATCCTGTTTAGAGTTTTTTGATGTCGAAGTCCCCAGCGTCATTGAGATTGGCAATGGTGTGACCGTCGAGGCAGGTACGCTCAATCATCCTGGAGAAGCCACGGGATATCGGGTGAGTTGCGGGGATCGGGTGGCGGTATATGCCACCGATACAGAACACTATAGCGATCGCCTCGATGAAAACCTGCTATACCTAGCGCGTGATGCTGATGTGTTGATCATGGATGCGACGTACTCCGATGATGAATACTATGCGTCCAATAATCCGAAAATTGGTTGGGGGCATTCGACATGGCAGGAGGCAATTAAAGTCGCTGAGGCCGCCAACGTCAAAACCTTAGTCATTTTTCACCATGACCCATTGCATAGCGATGATCAGCTTGACGAATTTGGACGAATGGCTAAGGAAAAGTTTGCAGGCGCAGTCATGGCGAGAGAAGGAATGCATATTTCCATCCCGCTTCGCACTTGAGGCAAAATAGGTAGATAACACAATCACTTCAACAATAATGTTATCTCCGCAAACCAGTTCACCCAATATCATCGCCAATCCCAGTCAGTCTTGGCAGATCAAGCTGCTGTTTGATGGCGCATGTCCCCTCTGTGTGCGGGAAGTTAATTTTTTAAAGCGTAAGGATCGCGATCGCAATTTGATTAAATTTGTTGATATTGCTGCCGATGATTACAACCCTGACGACAATGCGGGGATTAGTTTTGCAGAAGCCATGGGGCGGATTCACGCAGTAACAGCAGATGGCGAAATCATTCAAAATGTGGAGGTATTTCGCCGCATCTATGACCTCCTCGGCATTGGCTGGATCTATGCGATCACCAAATTACCACTAGTCGGGAGCATTGCCGACTCACTCTATGGAGTTTGGGCAGACTATCGACTCTTGCTGACTGGTCGTGCCGACCTCAAGACAGTGATCGCAGAAAGAGAGCAAAGATTACGCGCCTGTGATCAACGCTGTGCAGTCACCGAGCCAAAATCATCATGATCATCACTTGGATTGCGATCGCAGTAGTTACCTTTGTCATTGGTTTTGCCCTCAACCAACTTTATCCTGCGGATTACAAATGGTTTATGCGCCTGCGTCGTCCCCGATGGCTCACCTTTGAACGTGCTATTCCCTTTATTTGGATTGCGATTTTTATCTGTGGGATTACTTCGGCAAGCTTTGTTTGGCAAGCTCAGCCTGCCACTGTCAATACTTGGCTATTGATGGCTAGCTATGCAATTGTCGAGATCGCAGTTCTTGCCTATACACCAGTGATGACTCGTTTACGCAATGTCAGGGCAGGGGCAATCACTGGCGCAATCGGTTTTGGATTGGGTTTGATATTGACAATCCAAATATGGAGCATTTCTAGCTTGGCAGGATGGCTATTAATGCCCTATTTGCTATGGAGTCCTGTCGGTACTTATGTAACATGGGTGATGGCAAGACTCAATCCTCCCGAACCTTAGAATCAAAGTGAGAATCAACCGTAGGGACAATTCATAAATTGCCCCTAGTTGATATCCTGTAAGCACAAACCAAAACCCAAATCTGAGCATGACTGTCAAGCATTTACAAATTCTCCATCAACATAATTCCGCGATCGCACAGGCAGTTAGTAAAGATGGCGATGATGTGATTAAAGGTTTGACTCAAACAGCGAAGAGTTTACCATCTAAGTATTTTTATGATGATCGCGGTTCTGATTTGTTTGAGCAGATTTGTGATTTGCCCGAATATTATCCCACGCGCACCGAGGCATGGATTCTCAAGGAATATGCCGATGAAATAGCAACAATTACAGGCTGTTGTGAATTAGTGGAATTAGGTAGTGGTAGCTCCACAAAAACCAATTACCTATTAAATGCCTATCAAAAAGTTGCCGATTCCTTAACTAATCCGATCCCTGATGCCTTTAGTTACATTCCCATTGATGTCAGTGGCGGCATTCTCAAAACTACAGTTTTACAGTTACAACAAAAATATCCCACTCTCACGTTGCAAGGACTGATCGGCACATACGAAGAAGCATTGTTATATTTAGGCAAAAACCATTTGCGATCGCGAATGATCTTCTTTTTAGGTAGCTCGATCGGTAACTTCAATCAAGCGGAATCGGATGATTTTTTAAGCAAGGTTGCCCATGCCTTAACTAAGGGTGATTACTTCCTATTGGGAATTGATTTACAAAAGCCCAAATCAATTCTTGAGGCTGCCTACAATGACAGTCATGGCGTAACGGCTGCGTTTAATTTGAATATGCTTGCCCATTTAAATTGGCGCTTTCAAGGTAACTTCAATCTTGACTTATTTAAGCATCAAGCAATCTACAACGAAGTCGATCATCAAATTGAAATGTACTTACATTCACAATCCCCACAGCAGGTATCACTAGAAATCCTCGATTTGCAAGTCCAGTTTGCTGAAGGAGAAAGCATCCTCACCGAGATTTCTCGCAAGTTTGATTTAGAGGCAATTCAAGTACAACTGCGATCGCAAGGTTTAGAAACCATCAAAATTTGGACAGATCCCCAAAAGCGATTTGGTCTAGTGCTTTGTCAAGTTCCCCACGATTAACTCAAATTAGTGCTATTTAGTTCTATGCGGCCACCAAATCTCCACCACTGCGATCGTCAAGAAATTCTTGCCTATTTCCAAAATGCTTGGCAAATTGAAGATAGCTTAATGAAAAGTTTGGTTAATCCCGAAACCTTTTATACCAACCCCGATCCTCTTCGTAACTTACTGATCTTCTATTTAGGACATTCGGCGGTCTTTTACATCAACAAATTAGTGAGAGTTGGTCTCTTACAACAGCGACTTAACTCACATTGTGAAGCACTCTTTGAAATTGGAGTCGATCCTGAAAAGCCCGATGAGATCGCGGGTATTTTTGACAATCTCCGTCAAGCAGAAGTCGCCGCCGTATGGCAATATCGGCAACAGGTTTACCAATGCGTTACTGACCTAATTGAGCGCGTCAATATCCAACTGCCCATTACACAGTCTGATCCGCTCTGGGCGCTAATGATGGCAATTGAGCATCAATACATTCATATTGAAACCTCGTCAATGCTAATTCGCCAGTTACCCGTAGATAAACTGCAACGTCCTACAGGTTGGGAATATGCCCCCGCCAATGGCTATACCAAACCCAATGCGATGGTAGCAATTCAGGGCGGACTCGTGCAATTAGGGAAACCGCAGGATTCACATACCTATGGTTGGGATATTGAATATGGCGATCGCAGTGTACAGATAGAGAGTTTTTGGGCTAGCAAGTATTTGATTACCAATGCCGAATTTCTCGATTTTGTCAAAGATGACGGCTATGCAAATCGGCAATATTGGCATGAGAGCGCATTGGCTTGGCGAGTAGAACACAATATCCAGCATCCTAAATTCTGGATTCCTCAAGATAATGGCAGTTACAAATATCGCGCCATGTTTGATGAAATGGCGATGCCCTTTGATTTTCCTGTGGAAGTAAATCATTACGAAGCGGTCGCCTATTGTCGATGGAAAGGCGAACACATTCGCCTACTCAGTGAGGCAGAATGGCATCTTGCCTCCTATGGCGCAGCCGATCGGATAGAGCATCATAATCTCAATTTACGATTTGCCTCGCCTAGCTCTGTGGGATATTGCGATCGCAATATCCCTGATCAAAGCGATACAATGGATACAGGCTTATCAGATTTGCGCGGCAATGTTTGGGAATGGCTCAGCGATCATTTAACACCCCTCACAGGATATCAGCCGCATTATCTGTACGAAAATTACTCCGCACCATATTTTGATACGAAACATCAAATGATGGCAGGTGGCTCATGGATTACCTGTGGCACGGAAGCTGGCAAGTATTACCGCAACTGGTTTCGTCCCAATTTCTATCAACATGCAGGCTTTAGAATTGCTGCAAATGATTATTAGTCCAGTATATTTAAAACCCAAAACCATAGCTAGTGCAGTCCGCTACGTGGGCGGCACTAGCTATGAGTTACTTATTCAATAACAATTCATGAATGGAAAGAAGACAATTATGGATTGGATTATTTTAATTATTGCAGGACTATTGGAAGCTGTATGGACAAGCAGTCTCAAATATACCGATGGTTTTACTCGACCACTACCCAGCATCGTCACCATCGTCGCCCTTGTCCTCAGCTTTTTGTTGCTAGCACAATCTGTCAAAACCCTGCCCGTCGGTATCGCCTACACAGTCTGGACTGGCATCGGTGTGGTTGCAACGGTGACTGTGGGAGCAGTATTTCTCGGTGAATCACGGGATTTACCGCGCTTTATCTGCATCGGTCTCATTGTCGTCGGCATTATCGGTTTGCGATTGATAGACTCCAAATGATAGGATCAGCCCTGCCTTGACCTGTCCTATCGTCTGAAATCAAAAGAATGGATTCCGAGTCGTTGAATAAGAAATCCGCAAATACTAAGTCATTACTATTAAGTATTCTTAGTTTGTTATCTGTTTTATTTATTGTTTTAACCCTACAGGCAAGCTGGAATAATCCGCAGGAACAAACGAAATTAGACCTGTTGCAAACCGATCTGATTTTACAAGCTACCCAGAAAACATCTCCAGACCATGCTGCCGATGATATCTTTCAAGTTTTATTGGGCGATAGGAACCCTCAAGAGCTGTATCAACAATCCCTAGATAGTTATCAACAAGTTCTCAATGCGAGTAGGACTGCGCTCTCACGTTTTGATCCCGTTGATGCAGAAACTAATAATCCCCAAGTTCTATCGAAACTAAGACAAAAGAAACAAAGCAGCATCAGTGAAATTAGTATTCGCGCAGGTTTGTTGCAGGTACAAACGGGGGACATTCAAACTGCGATCGCAACATGGTCAAGTGTGGAAGATTTAGAAGGTAAATCTATGACCACCTATGGACTGACTGCTCAAATCCTCAAGGGATTATGGTCAGAGCCATCGATCCTATTTCCCAATGCCGAAACTCAAATTCGACGAACCCTTGATGGTTGGTATCGGAAAACTGCTTTGACTCGCCTTTACCAAGTCCAACAAAGAACCGAGAAACTTCCTGAATTAGCACAACAGGCTCAAATAGAAGTCAATGCTGCCATTAACCGTTTAGTAATTGTCAATTCAATTCCCCTAATTGGCGGCGGTGTCGGTATTTTGGTTTGGTTAGGATTACTAGTTCAATGGATTTTCTTTCGTAAGTCTTCGCCATTTCACAATAATTCACAGGAGCAAGGAGATCTACAAAAGAATCAATCACAAATTACTTGGCAAGTACCTTGGGGACTCGATATCACATGGGAAGTAATGGTGTTATGGTTCACTGCATTTTGCTTGATGACGCAATTAATTTTGCCGTTGATTTTTGAGCTATTGGGATTGCCATCGCTAGCCAGTGAAAATTTTACGATCCAAGCCCTATTAGTGCTGCTGCCCTATGTGTTGTCAGTTGCATCAATGTTGCCAATTTTGCAGACTAGTCTCGCTGCCTATCGCCCCTTACCCGAAGGTTGGTTTCGCTGCAAGTTTACTTCGCCACAGTGGTTAGCATGGGGCATCGGTGGTTATTTTGCCGCAGTTCCCCTAGTTTTGATTGTTTCTGTGATCAGTCAAAAATTCTTACAAGGACAAGGTGGCGGCAACCCCCTATTACCGATTTTGACCGATAGCCAAAATATTCTGCCTAAGTTTTTGCTCTGGACAACCCTTGCGATCGCCGCACCATTTTTTGAGGAATATCTATTTCGGGGATTTTTATTGCCCTCTTTAACCAAGGTTTTGCCAGTTTGGGCGGCGATTGCCGTTAGTGGTTTTGGCTTTGCCCTTGCCCACCTCAATGTTGCCGATATTATTCCCCTGAGTGTCTTGGGCATGGTGATGGGATTTATCTATTGGCGCTCCAAAAATTTACTGTCATCGATGTTGCTACACTGCCTCTGGAATAGCGGTAGTTTCTTTGCCCTCATTGCCCTCGGCGGTAAATAAAATTACAAAATAAAGGCGGCGCTTTGCGCCACCTTTATTTTGTAGTTGGCGACAGCTATATTTTGAGGATAATCCAAGGATGATCAATAAAGGCGGAAATATTGCCTTTAAAGGGTGAACTTTGGGCGCGATTTTGCTCTGTTAATAATTTTAAGAATCGCTCAATATCTTCAAAATTGACTTGATGTGGTAGGTATTTGCTCAAAAAATGCCTGACGATTCTTCTTTGCAAAGCTAGCGGCTGCGCTTGCAAAAGCTGCCGATGCAAACATGGTGCATGATCATCCCAAAATACCGAAATCCCCTCTTCAAAAAAGCGACTTGCCTGTGATTCCAAATACATCACATCATCGTGGAGTAGCTCAGCAGTCTTTGCGATCGCAATTTCTAGCTGCGGATTAAAATGCTGTTGCAAATAGGGAATGGTCTCCAAACGTAAACGATTACGGCGATAGTCAAGATTTTGATTGGTGCTATCTTTCCAAATTGGAATTTGTTGTTCTTGACAAAATCCTAAAGTTTCCGCTCGGCTGACATTGAGTAACGGACGCACCAACTTAATCTCATCAGTCAGCGATCGCCACCAAGTTAAGGATGCTAAGCCATCGGCTCCACTGCCACGCATCAAGTTATATAGCAAAGTTTCCGTGCGATCGCTGCGCGTATGCCCTGTCACCACATAGCTCGCTTGCTGCACCTGTGCCATTTCCACCAGCATTCGATAGCGCCATTCCCTCGCCATCGCCTCACTGGTGAGTTTAGTTTCCGTCGTTCGCAAACAAAAATTAACTCCCCATATCTTCGCAAGCTGTTCTACATGTTCCGCATTTGCCTGTGAGTCATCGCGCCAACGATGATCGCAATGGGCAATTGTGAGCCGCCAATTGAATTTAGCTTGCTTCATGAGCAGTAACTTCGCTAAACACAATGAATCTTGCCCCCCTGAAACCGCAATTAAGAGATGGGCATGTTTGGGCAAGAGGTCGATTTGCGATCGCAAAACCGCATTTAAATTGGCGCGTAATAAATTCGTAAAACGATCTGTAGGTTTCAAAATTTCAAAAAACACTTAAACAAGTAAAGACATGAACTTCTGTATTGAGTATGTAGGCTAATTTTTAGGCAGTTACGGGTAATGTATAATTGTGAGGACTCAGCATACAAAAAGCTTGTATCCTGAAAAACATCTTCCCAGTCTTAGAAAAGTATTGTATTTTTGTGTTGATTTTATAGAGGTAAGCGATAGTCTGTCTAGATTGTTGCGGGACTGTGGAGATTGCATCGAGATTAGGATGTCACGATTTTTGCTAATTCATCTAAGTTTGTGAGTGAGGAATGTACAAATGCAAAAAAGCAGCTCTATGATCAATAAGTTACTCTTGGTATATGCAGGGGCAATTTGGGGTGGTATCGCCATGCTCCCAGTTGCAACTATATCTGCACAGTCCAAAGTTTCCTCAGCCAATGTATCTAGCCAGAACAATTCCAAAGGAAAAGTAACCGCAAATGCCTCCAAGAAAAAGCCTTCTGCTAGCAAGGTTGTAACTAAACCCGCAAGTAAAAATCAGACTGCACAGGTAAAAGTTGTTGCCGCACCTCCTAAGAAGCTGCCACATACAGCTCAAGACCTCAAAGAACGCAGACCAGAAACTGTGTCTATGCCTGTAGCATTCAACGCTAGTAATTCTATCGCCATCGACACCACACCGAATGAGAACCTTATCCAACTTGCTCAATCGGGAACAGCTACTTCTAATTCCGCCGACATTCTTCGCAACGAACTTTTGATTCGTCCCATTGATGAACAAAATGGAAATGTATCCGTTCAAAGACTGTTTACTCCATCCCTGAATGCAGGTACACCAATCGCCTTTGGACTACAAACTGGTGATGTTTTTGTTGGGCTTTTTGGCTCAACCGCAGGAAAATTGAGAGATACCGTTGACGGCAGTATTTCTCTGGGTGCAGGTCTTGGTGATGCGAGAGAATATCTTGCGGTTGAAGGTGTCTACAACATTAACAGTATTCGGCGCTTTGCCTCTAATGGAACCTTTGACCTCAAAGTGCACCGTCTCCTCTATGAAGATTTTGATAAGCAAGTCGCGGCGGCTGTAGGCTGGACGAACTTTGCTAACTATGGCTCTGACTCTGGCGGAACCCGTTCCTCAGTCTATGGTGCTCTTAGCTATTCGCAATTCACAGACCCGCTAAATCTTGAAGATCCTAAAACTCTGACGGCTACCCTTGGCGTTGGTGGTGGCGTTTATCGCAAGTCTACCAGTAACGATGGCGTGGGTGTCTTTGCGAATCTAGGGTATCAGTTTGCCCCACAGTGGGGAGCTAGTACAGCTTGGTCTGGACAAGGCTTAAATTTTGGTCTTAGCTTTTTACCAGAGCCAACTGTTCCTCTTAATGTCACTCTTACCTATTCCGATGTAACTAATAATAGTGATTCAGGTACTCAACTCATTTTGGGTATTACCTATGGGGCTAATTACAGTCGACGTAGGTAGCTTTCATTTGTCATGGGGGAATATTCTAGCTATCTCTTGAGTATTCTTGCTGTGATATCTCGTGACAAAGTGACAGTATGTTTTAACCCAGTCAATCAACCTGATTCCTATGAAAAAGTTTCTCAGTTCAATCATTGCCTCTACGATCTGTCTAAGTGCAGCATTTCCCGCTTTTGCAGGTCAGACCCCTATCGGTGGTTCTACATCTAATGCACCATCCTATTCCAGAGTAAAGTTTTCTTTGCCTGATGGAAGAGATCCTTACTCTATTGAGCTTCCCTCAGAAATTGTTGCTCGACTAAATGAAATACTGCCATCTTTCAGGAATGGCTCATTTGGCAGTAGATTACAGTTTGTTGTTAACTTGATATTTCCAAATACAGAGTTATCTGACACGCTTGTTGTTGATGTCAATAGTCTTGGCAATGCAATCACCGCTTTTAATGAAGCATTAACCCCTGAATTTCTGAACAGTTTAACTCCTGAGCAAATTGCACAGCTTAATGATTTAGCTAACATTCTCAAACGACTACGAGAGCAAGTAAAGTAACGCATCGAAAAGAACGTAAAAAACGCTACTACAAGACTGTAGTAGCGTTTTTTCTTTAAAATCTAGATTAATCTCAAGAACTTTTTCTTGCCAACTTGTAACACCTTGCCCGATAGCTCATCTACACTCGCAAAAGTGCGATCGCATAATTTTTCGCCATCTAGTTTCACCGCACCATTTTTGATTTGGCTTTGGGCTTCACTGTTACTTTTGCAAAGACCAGAAGCTTTGACTAGATAATGTAAAGGTGCAGGGAAATTGATTTGAGCAAGATCAAATTCGGGAATGTCTCCAAGATCGGTCGTATTACCAGCAAGGACAATTTTCTCAGCATCCTGCTGGGCTTGGACTGCCAATTCAGGGCTGTGGTATTGACTGACTATTGCTAGAGCTAGTTGTTTTTGCTTGTCACGGGGATTGGTGGGCAAGGTGGCAAGATCAATATCGGTCAACAACTCAAAATATTTATCGACAAGGGCATCAGGGACTTTTTCGAGTTTGGAGTACATGCTTAATGGCTCGTCCGTCAAACCCACATAGTTGCCCAGAGATTTCGACATTTTCTGAACGCCATCTAAGCCGACCAGCAAGGGCAGTAGCAACCCAAATTGGGCAGGTTTACCTTGACGATTTTTATCCTTGAGTTGCAGGTCACGCCCAACGAGGATATTAAACTTTTGGTCAGTGCCACCTAGCTCCACGTCAGAGTCAATGGCTACGGAGTCATAGCCCTGCAAAAGTGGGTACAAAAATTCATGCAAATAAATCGGATTGCCTTTTTCGTAACGATCGCTAAATCCCTCTTTAGCGAGCATCTGTCCCACGGTCATGCTCGCTTGCAAATTAATAATTTGCTGCAAATCTAGTTTGTTTAACCATTCCCCATTGCGACGTAACTCAAAGCGATCACTAGAAAAATCAAGGATTTTTTTTGCCTGATCCAGATAGGTTTCCGCATTGTAGGCAACTTCTTCGGGTGTAAGTCTTGGTCTTGCCTCGGAGCGTCCTGTGGGATCGCCAATCTGTGCAGTAAAGTCGCCAATAATCAATACAGCTTTATGTCCTGCATCTTGAAATTGACGCAACTTTCTGAGCGCGACGGTATGCCCTAGGTGCAAGTCAGGACGGGTGGGATCAATGCCGAGCTTGATTCGTAGAGAACGTTCGCTCTTTTGGATGCGATCGCGAAGGTTGTCTGATTGGCTATCAGGAAATATTTCGACAACGCCGCGTTCTAGTATGGTTGAGAGATTGGTTGAGCTTGGAGACATTACTAAAAAGGGTACTTAAAATTTTTGCGAAATGTTGCTAAATTTTGCTAACTGTGAGATGGCAAGATCCAAATAATAGTACGTTACTGATACATTATCGATACATTCTCAGGGCGTTATTGGCTGCCAAGATTATGACGATTAAAGTTCTCCATCTTTCTGATATTCACCTTGGCAGTACAACCCACGGCAAGGTGAATCCGCAAACAGGTTTAAATACGCGCCTAGAAGACTTTGTGAGTGCATTGACGCTATGTATTGATCGCGCCATCAATGAACCCGCGGATTTAGTGCTATTTGGTGGCGATGCCTTTCCTGATGCTACACCACCGCCATTGGTGCAGCAGGCTTTTGCGAAGCAATTTCGTCGCCTTGCCGATGCAGGGATTCCCACGGTGCTATTGGTGGGGAACCATGACCAACATTCTCAAGGTGTTGGTGGCGCGAGTTTAGCTATTTATCGCAGTTTGGCTGTACCTAAATTTACGGTGGGTGACACCATCACCACGTATCGGATTGCCACGGAGGCGGGTGACATTCAGATTATTACTTTGCCTTGGATTACACGCTCGACTTTGCTGACTAAGGCAGAAACTGAAGGCTTTTCGATGACGGAGGTAAGCCAATTTTTGATCGAGCGTTTGCAGGTTGTGATCGAAGCCGAAATTCGCCAGCTCGATCCCCAGTTGCCAACAATTTTATTAGCGCATGTGATGGTGGACACGGCAACTTATGGCGCAGAGCGTTTTTTGGCGGCGGGCAAAGGTTTTACAATTCCTCTATCAATGCTAACCCGTGAAGCCTTTGATTATGTTGCCCTTGGTCATGTCCATCGCCATCAAATTCTCGCTACCCAGCCGCTAGTGGTCTATCCAGGGAGTATTGAGCGGGTAGATTTTGGAGAGGAAAATGAAGCAAAGGGATATTGCTGGTTAGAAGTTGAGAAGGGAAATGTCAAGTTTGAGTTCTGTGCTATTCCCACGCGCACTTTTCGGACGATGGAAGTAGATGTCACTCAAGCGGAAGATCCACAGGCAAAGTTGTTGAAGACGATTCAGAAGGGGAAAATAGATAATGCGATCGCAAGGTTAATTTATAAAGTCCGTGCCGAGCAGTTAGCGCAAATCGATGATCGGGTACTGCATGAAGCGATGGCAATTGCCCATAACTATGCGTTGATCCCTGAAGTGGTGAGTCAAAATCCGCGCACTCGTTTACCCGATCTGAGTACAGCAGAAGCACTCGATCCAATTACGGCTCTGAAAACATATCTTGGTACTCGTCAGGATTTAAAAACTCTAGAGCCTGAAATGCTCAATGCTGCCCAAGAGTTACTCAGTGAGATCGGTTTGGGGATTGATGGACTTGATGCCGTAAGTTCAGAGGATGGCTCAGAACCGCCCAGTCAACTGGTGATAAGTTTTAACTAATTGAGTTTGCAGCGCTTCTACATCGAGATGACGTAACTGAGCGGCGCGATCGTAGATTTGCTCAATGCTGATATCAGTCCGATCGTCAGTTTCCAACAGAAATTTGCCATCGGGAAGCATGGCGATCGCAGTTACGACAGGATTGCGATCGCACAAAATTGCCGCTCCAAAGGAAAAGTAAAAATCATGACGGAGCAGTTGCTCAAATACAGCTTGCTTTTTATGAAAACCATGAATAATCCAAGGGATCGTGGATTTAGTATTTTTTTTGAGTGCAATTAATTCTGCGAAGGCTCTGACGCAATGGATTACTAACGGCTTTTGCAGATTTTCGGCTAATTGGATGTGCTTTTTAAAAATCTCAATCTGAGTCGCTAAGGGTAAATCAATATGGCGATCTAAGCCACATTCACCGATCGTAATTACCTGTGATGAGCTGGCTAAAGTGACTAAGTTTTGCCAAGCATCTTGCCAAGTATCACCTTGCACAAACCAAGGATGTAGACCCAAACTACAAATATCGGGTAAGTCGTCAGCAGTTAAGGCAGGTGTAACGTGCAGCGTTAAGACGTTAATCAAGTTATGAGCTTGATGCTCATGGTGAGTATGAAAATCAATCAACATATTCGTAAAACCTAAGAGGGAATTGTAGCGCTTCGCGCCATTACAGCCTATTGAACCTAGAGAAATTTTTGAAAGCGCCGCAAAGCGGCGCTTTCAAAAATTTCTCTAAGTTTTAATTCAGAGCAAAGCGCTGTAGCTATACAAACAATCAGAACTGGAAAACGGTACTATGAATATCTATCAAGTCCCTCAAGTTTTATCTAAATCTCTTAATGCTAGAAGTTCTGCAATCAACTGTTGATGGTATTGCTGTTGGAAGTATTATTGCGCTTGCCGCAGTCGGTTTAACGCTTACCTATGGCATCCTCCGCCTTGCAAATTTTGCCCATGGCGACATTCTTACCTTGGGGGCATATCTCGCTTTCCTTGCCAATACTACCTTCAAGCTCAATATCTGGATATCGATGGCCTTTGGTTGTAGCATTGCGATCGCAATTGTCCTCCTGTGCGAAAAAATTCTCTGGCAACCATTGCGAGCCAAACGCGCCACCTCGACCACAATGATGATTGTCTCTATTGGTTTAGCTTTAGTGATTCGCAATGCCATCATTTTAGTCTGGGGCGCAAAACCACAGAAATATGAATTACCAACATTTCCCGCTATCAATGTTTGGGAATTGGCGATTACCCGCAATAAAATCGTGGTCATCGTCGCCGCTTTTGCGGTGATTGCAGGGCTTTACTATCTATTACAAAACACAAAAATTGGCAAGGCGATGCGGGCTGTCGCCGACAATCCCGAATTAGCCAAAGTTGCTGGTATCAATGTCGATGCGGTGATCCTCTGGACATGGATCATTGCAGGGGGCATGACCGCTTTTGGTGGCAGTATGTATGGCTTAATTACCAATTTACGTCCGAATATGGGATGGTTCTTGATTTTACCGATGTTTGCCGCCGTCATTCTTGGTGGTATCGGCAACCCCTACGGTGCAATCGCAGGTGCATTAATTGTCGGCATCTCCCAAGAAGTTGCCACCACTTGCCCTGCTGCCTTAGGCGAATGGCAACAATATTGCATTGGCACAGACTATAAACTAGGCGTGGGGCTAGTCTTGATGATTTTGGTCTTACTATTTAAACCGCAAGGCTTATTTAAAAGCACAATCTAAATCAAAAAGCTTGCCTAGCAAGCCTTTTGATTTAACTCCCCAGCAATTGCTGTAGCTTATCAACCAATTCTTGAGCTTGATAGGGCTTACTAAAATAGGCATCAGCTCCCAGCTCTTGGGCTTGTTGCCAGTCATCTTGATTGTCTTGAGCATTTAACACAACCACAGGCAGACCTTGCAACTGCCGATCATCACGAATATCAGAGAGCAAATTAAAGCCCTCACGATTTGGCATTTCTAAGTCAGTAATTACTGCCTCAATGCCCGTCTCTTTCTCTAAACATTGCCGTAAAATTGCGATCGCATCCGTACGACCACCCGCTTGATAAGTTTCAAACCCTAACTTATTTAGAGTCATCGCCAAATAACGTCTAATATTTGCCGAAGATTCCACAATTAAGACCCTTGGTGGCTGTGAGCGCGGACTACTATTGAAAATCTGCCCTTGAATTTGACTACTAATGAACAACTGAGAGCTTTCTAGATTTTCTGGCTCAGGCAAAAATTCAGAGTCCTTCTCCCCATTATCTGTCTCCACATCAGAGGCACTGAAAAAATCTGACAAGCTGCTCAAGCTATCTAAATCAGAATTATGGGAAATTAACACCGCATCATTGGGACGCGATCGCAAACATTGGCTAACTATTTCCGCAGGATTCAGCAACGCCATCGCTTGATTTGTCCCCAAAACAACAGTGCCGAGGAAAATTTGTGGTAGCAAAATATCGCCTTCCACCTGATGAAATGTAGCCTCCTGCTCATTCCAACAACCGTCAGTTTGCATCGCAAACAAATCATTTTCATGCTGCACAATCACAAACGTTGGGACAGCATGGGGAGGGCGAGAGCGTTCCAGAGAGTTACTTGATGGATTGGTTTGACTAATTTGCAGCGCATCCTGATGATGACGGCGACAATTCAGTTTCAAGACTTCATCAAGGCGTACAATCGGCAAGAAGCGATCGCGCCATAACAAAGCGTCTTGCTCAAGATAAGACTCGTTATGACTATCAATCGGAATTACAGCTAGCACGCATTGACTCGGCATTGCTAAGCACATTTGATTAATGTCAAGCAATAAAATGCGCATCAGTGATAACAAATGGGGCAACACCATCGTAAATTGTGTACCTTGTCTGGGCTGAGAGCTAACCGAGATTGTGCCACCAAATTCGCGCAATTTTTTTCTAATATCACTTAGCTTTGGCTTCGTGTCCGCAGAACTGGAACTATGGGCTTGATGGAAACTTGGCTCAAAAATTAATCCCACTAACTGCTCATCCGCCATATCCATTGCCGAGAATCCTGGCATCCCTGCAACTGCCGCCGACTGCTCGACGTGATTGCGGATTTTATCAATATCAACCCCATTGCCATCATCGCTAATTTTGATGATAGTACTGTCATCAGTCTGTGTAACAATAAATTCGATCTTGCCCTGTACAGGTTTCCCCTGTCTTTGGCGCTCATAGGCAGACTCGATACCATGCTCAAAAGCGTTACGCAATAGCACCTCTAGGGGCTCGGCAATAATTTCAGAAATCAGTCTTTCGACACTAATATCTGCTCCCTGTACAACTAGTTCAACCTGTTTGCCATGCTGAATCGACAGATCGCGTAAAATGCGGGGAAATTTTCTGACAAGGCTAGAAATAGGATGTTTCAAGACTTGACGAAGATTTTGACGGAGATGGCGGACATCTTGACTCATCGCGTAGGTTTGTTGTTCAGTTAAATCTAAAACATTGACAATCCGCTCAACTGATTTTTGTAAACCTGCGATCGCAGTTTGGTTTTGATCAGATACATCAGATTCCAATAACTGTAAATGTCTTTGGGCTTCGCCCGACAATACCCGCATTTGACCTAAATAAACATCTAGGCTTCCCTTACGGACTAATAGCTCTTCAGACAAATCTCCTAAAACTTCTAAGTGACTTACAGGAATGCGGATAGTTGCATCATTTTTGGAGACAATCTGCTGACCTTGCCGTAAGGAAAGCGGATTTGACAAATTCTTCTCTTCCGCTCCAACAGTATTACTAGCATCATGATTATGACTCTCTTGGGAAGTAGTTTCGCCTTGTAATTCATATCTATGTTCAGCCTCTTGCTCTGAAGAAGAATTGACAAACTCCTCATAGGAAATGCCTTGCTCTTCTATCTGATGATCTGGTAAGTTCGCAGATTGGCTCTGGTAAATAGGTGACTCCTCCAGTGCCGTCTCACAATCATCGGATTTACTTTGGTAAATGGGTGACTCCTCTAGAGCTGTATCCACATCTGCGGTAGAGAAGTCTAGATTAATAAATCCATCCCAATCACTTTCGAGATGATCATCATCGATAGTAACAACCTCATGGTCTTCATCAACCATTTCTACAATTTCAGTATCCTCCTGCTCTCCCAATAAAGGCTCAGATGATGACTCTAAAAAAATATCCGCCAGTAATTTAGGAATTGGTAAGCGCACTTCTTGATTAGGAAGATGTGTACCATTCAGTCGAGCACCATTTTCCTTGATTGACTCATTAGGGAAAGGATTAGATAAAGCAGGGGGTAAAGCAATATCTCCTGCTGTACTATCAAAGATATCCGATGATAATTCAGGAAAGAAATCAGGACTTAGTTCCTCGGAGTCATTACTAAATAAATCGAGAGATTCTAAGCTTTCATCTTCATCAAGCTGGATCATCAAAAAGTTTTCCGAGTCATCGTGATTAATTTCTGAATCTAAATCATGAGAATCGATTTCTGTATCAAAATCAAAAAGATGTAAAGCCTCAGCACTATCCTCTAACTGAAAAGGATCATTAATCGCATCAATTTCAGCATCAGTAATACTATTTGCGCTATTTAGATTGTTCGGATTGTCTAAACTCTGATTTATTTTAAAAAAGCTCGTGTATTCATCCTGTTCTTTGGATAAATGTTCAGAAATTTGATTAAATAAATTATTTTGTAGAGATATTTTATCTTCGATTATTTTTCGGTCTAGACAATATTCATTAATTATTTGGCTGGTGATATTAATTACCTCTAGAAATAGCTCCTTGGTAATCCAATCAACTTCTTGCTGAAGTCCTCTCAATAAGTTAATAGAAGACTCAAATCGACTATTTAGTTCAACTAAAAACTCCTTAGAAGTACCAAACTCTGAATCTGCTAATAAACTATGTAACCTATGATTAGTCGAGATCAAATCTTCAAGCTGTTCGTGAAAATTAGAATGCCCAACATTTAGCTCTAGAACCTTGTTCTTTAGCTCTTGAATATAACTCTGAGCTTCCTTAGAGAAGACTTTTTTAACTGATATAGCTTTACTCATTGGAGAACCTATGACATCTGTTTTTAGTTGGTTTCTGCGTGCATATATCGTGAATAAACGCTAGCGACTTTTAAAGTGCGACAAGGTTTTCTGGAGTTCTCCAGCATGTTGCTTGGTTTCCTTAATCGATGTTGTCGCTTCCGAAGAATAGTCCATTGTCCGCTTTGCCATATGAGAGATATCAGTCATCAAATTAGCCAATCCTTCGGAGGTTTGGGACTGAGCGGTCGTCGCGGCGGCGATTGATACCATCAATCCATCGATTTGATTGGATATTTGTGCAATTTGCTGGAGATTTTCCCTCGCAGAGCCAGCTAAGGTTTCGCTCTCAGAAATTTGACTGCTACCTGATTCAACGGCAGCCATTACCGCATTAGTTTCTTGCTGGATATTACTCAAGAGGCTTTCTACTTCTTTACCCGCAGCCACAGATCGAGCCGCTAGTTCTCCCACTTCTTCCGCAACAATCACAAATTTACTGTTAACATCACCCGATCGCGATGCTTCAAGAGTCGCGTTAATTGCTAAGAAATTAGTTTGAATCGCGATTTCATTGATCGAGGAGATCGCTTTGGCGATTTTTTGAGAGGCAACCCCCAAATGTTTGACCCGCTTGGCAGTTGTAGCAATAGTATTTTGCAATTCACTAATCTTTGACATAACTGCATCAATACTGCGATCGCTGTCGGATAGCTTTTCAGCAACCAAATGCGCGGACTGGGACAGTTGCTGACTGTCGTCCATAATCGTATTTGCTGATAACTTTGCCATCTGTACTGTATTTAGCGATCGCGAAACCGCATCTACCTGTCGTTGAGACACCAGAGCCAAATTTGCGATCGCATGTTCATTTTGTCCGAGGGCAATATTGACTTGCTTAGCAGAAGACTTCACTTGCCCCACAACATTTTGCAATCCCTGTAAAACCCCATCAAACACCACAGGCAGATTGTCAAAATTACTATCTATTGCTGTCACCGCAACGGGCAGTTCGCCACTAGTCAAGGTCTGCATTTCTCTAAGCATTTCCGTCAACTGCGTCTGAATTTGTCCTTGCTGTTGACGATACTTTTCGACATCATTGTGCTGCTGCACAATCTCAGCGCGGACTTTCTTGCCAAGATAAAGAATCTTTTGATCGGATATCTCCGTAAGTACAACTTCCTGTTGCTCTTCCCTTGCCAACTTAGACAAAACCTTAAACAACTTAACCACTTGTATCTGGAGGCGCTGATTTTCTTTTTCTTGCTTCTGGAGCATCGCCTGAAACTGTGCAGCCATGGTATTGATGCTCAAGGAAATATCCGCCAATTCATCATTTCCCTCTACCTCTAAGGACTGAAAACCCATATAGGATTTCTTGAGCTTCCATAGAGCAGTCCGAATTGCTTTGAGCCTAGCACTCAAAGAGCGTGACATGGCATAGGCGACAATCCCCACAAAAAGAGGAGTTGAGGCAATGCCGATCGCAATCACCAGTAACAAGTTTTGACTACTTGCAAGGGATGCAGGCTTATCTGCGGTCACGAATACAGCCCAATTCAACATATTGTCCTGCGTATTGAGTACAGGGGCATAGGCAAGCATCTGCACATTACTGCGATCGCTTCTACTCAAATCACGCACATCCACTGTCTGGGATGCTCGCAAGCTAGGTAATATGGCGAAATCACCTAAGGCATCCGCACCAATCTTGACAGACTGGGAACTAGCTACATATCGATTAGTACCATCAACCACATAAAAACTGTTGGTACTGCCAATAGAAGTTCCATTATCACTATTCAAACCTCCATTTTCTAGCTCACGGTCTAATTTCTGCAAAGGGATTTCAACTTGTAAAATCAAATTAGGCATTTGAGCTGCGGAACTCTTAATCATCGAGATGGCATAGATATTCGCCACCTCTTTCCCAGCGACAGGATTAGTCAATAGCACTGTCTGCATCAAACTTACTTGGCTGCGGATTTCTGGGCTTAAAGTTGGTAATGTTTGCGAGTTACTAGACTGAGCCAGTAAATCACCATTAGCACTGAATAGGGAAATGCGGCTATATTCAGGATAGGCTTGTCTATATAAATTGAGACGACTAGTTAACTGTTGCTTATACTGACGCTGTTGAGCAATGGGCAAAGAAGCTAATGGGTTCGCCGCCTGATTCGGCGCAACATTCGGCGGGCGATTGACGACAGGTGCATTAGGCACAGTTGCGTTCGGATTGGGAACTACTGTCGGTACTTTAGGGAGCAAAATCTGATCAGTTGAACTTAATAGCTTTTGTAATACCTCCACATCAGTCGCTTGCTTATTCAGGAAATTACTAGTGCGATTAGCAATAGAAGTCGCCTCATTGCGCAACCCTTGCTTCACTTTGCTAGTAAGCAAGTTGTCACCAACTTGATAGGCAAACACACCCAATACCACCGTGGGAATTGTCGCCACTAAAGTTCCCCAAAGGGTTATTCTCTGACCAATGCTAGAGAATTTAAACATGTCTTCTAGGGCAATTCCTTGAGGCTTCTCGGGGGCGATCAGATCAGCCATTGTTAATATCGCAGGACTACCATTAGCTGATTGATCCGCAGGCTTAACACGATGAGACTTCTTGGTTGCCCGAGATTTTTTTTCCATCTTCGAGGTCACTTCACGAATATCCGTAACCGCCTTATTGAGAGATACAGTTAAATCATCATCATGGATATATTCAGAAACCGTTGTTGCCGTTGGTGACGATTCCTGCTCCCATAGTGGATCAGCAATAATCACATCCTGTGATTCCTGCTCTGGCTGTTCCAAGTCTGCTTTTTGGCGCAATAACATCGCTATGGCTGGTGGTGGCGGCACAGCTACCGAACCACTACTAATATCTTGGCTATCTCCAATCTTTTGGTAACCATTAGTACCATTTGTCAAAGGTGAAACTAATGTGTCTGGAGGATTTGTTTTGGCACTAGCATCGTCAATGAGATCATGAATATGATCAAGATTTTTGAGAATATTGATATTGCTCGTAACTCCATTATTAGAGTTTCCATTGAGCTTAGCACTGCCATTTTTAGTATTACCATTCATCGCATTACTATTTGTCGCATTACCATTTACGAAAACTCTTGATGATGCACTAACACCATTGGTAATGTAGGTAATTTCTTGCGGATCAGCTTGATGCTCTTGATGAATAGGCTCTTGATGAATATTTGTGACTGGCAAATCTTGAATAACTGCCATGAAATCTGTTGATTTGGCAGCACCCCGTCCCTGTGCAGTGCTGTCCAATCGGTTTTGAATTTGAGCAAGTGAGGTATTTGCAAGATCAAGTAAATCTGGTTCTTCGGTAAGCGTTAAAACTTGGCGATATTGAGCCTGAGCCAACTCAACCTTTCCTGCCTTGCGAAAAGTTGCCCCTAGCCAAATGTGCAGCTTGGGGTTATGAGGATCTGATTGCAACAACTCAGAAAACTGCTGCATCGCCTCTTCATATCGACCTTCCGCATAGGAGTGTAGAGCGGTCTGATACTGCGCTGTCATCATGATCGTCCCTGCATGAAATACGTCTATCTTGCTTCAAGAAGGAGGTTTAAGTCCCTACAATTCCTCTGATACATAGTTAAACTTACATATATATAAATTCTCTAGCGCCATTTTGCTTGTGTTTATACATAAAAGTGCTAATATGATTAAGGATTTATTGCAATCAGCTAAATAGAAATTGAAAAAACTGGTTTTACTGCTTGAATGTAATTGGCTACTCAACTTAAAGTTGGACGACAGACGTGAGTCTGATCCTACTCTTTCTTGGGATGATGCCTGCGAGGGACCCAGTATGTTCCGATCGACCTTCTAAATCTTGGGGTTGTAACCACTGTTAACAACCTAGGTCGATCGCTTCTCATTGATTGAGAAGATTAAGTATTTTTCAAAACTGAATAAGCAGTCAAAATCTCTACAGAGAGTGATGTTTTCTGCGATTAACTTTTTAAGTTGGCGCTTTAAATTGGTAATAACTATGCCTCTAGATAGACGTAGATATTACCAAGCCAATAAACTGTGACAGCGCAGATATGATTTTTTTGTTGTAGATTATATGATTTTGCTTGTTCTGTTCTGAAGTTCTGATCAAAATTTTTCTCTCATACTTTATTTCTCGCACACCTTTACAACACAAAGCATCTAGGACAAACAGAATCATGAAACGCGAACTACTTAAACAGACTGTTGAACACATCGACATCAAAGCTTTTGATGTGGTTGGATTAGTTGACGCAATGGCAAATACCGCTTTCCAAGGTAGAAATCTTGGTCGTGCGGCGCATATCTACGACGATATGATCAAGGACAAAGATTGCGCGATCATTCTGTGTTTGGCAGGTTCTTTATTTAGTGCAGGACTCAAGGGGGTTGTTTACGATCTGATCGCCAACAACATGGTAGACATGATTGTCTCTACAGGCGCAAATATCGTTGACCAAGATTTCTTTGAAGCCCTCGGATTTCGTCACTATGTCGGCGATACCTTCGCTGATGATGCCGTACTACGGGAAAATGCGATCGATCGCATTTATGACACCTATATCGATGAAGATGAGTTGCGCGTTTGCGACATGACCATCGCCGAAATTGCTAATTCACTACCTCGTCGTACCTACTCCTCCCGTGAGTTTATCCATGAAATGGGTGCATATCTTGATAAGAATGCCAAAAATCGCCACTCAGTTGTTTTGGCAGCTTATGAGCATCAAGTGCCAATCTTTGTCCCTGCCTTTAGCGATTGTTCCGCAGGTTTTGGTTTAGTTCATCACCAATGGAACTCTCCTGAAGATCATATCAGCATTGACTCTGTACGCGATTTCCGCGAATTGACTCAGTGCAAGTTGGCAAGTCCTCACACTGGTCTATTTATGGTCGGTGGTGGTGTGCCGAAGAACTTTGCACAGGACACTGTGGTAGCAGCTGAGTTGCTTGGCTTTGAAACTGCGATGCACAAGTACGCTGTGCAAATCACCGTCGCTGATGAGCGTGATGGGGCTTTGTCTGGCTCTACCTTGAAGGAAGCACATTCTTGGGGCAAGGTCGATATTGTACAGGAGCAGATGGTTTACTCTGAAGCAACTGTAGCTTTACCTTTGATCGCTGGTTATGTTTATGGTAAGCGTAACTGGTGCGATCGCGCTCCTCGTCATTTGGCACAGGTATTTAACAAGCCCCTCGCCTCTTTTAAGAGTATTCCTGATGCCGTTGGCGTTTAAGTTGAGAGTTCGCTAAGCTGGACTATTAATCTGGAATATCAAAAAGTGGGTCTGGAGATTGACTTCAGACCCACTTTTTTGTGACTGTCATAGGGGGATTCAAAAATAAGCTTTACAACTCATGCTTAAATTTGCTAACCTAGATACTCGCCGCTTAAATTTAAATGCGCCAAACTAAAGCATAATTAAGAACAATACTTTGCTACCTAAATAAGCATGACTCAAATAATCGTTGGTGAAAATGAAGGGATTGAATCGGCGCTGCGTCGATTTAAGAAAAAAATCCAAAAGGCTGGCTTACTAGCGGATATTCGTCGCTGTCAGTATCACGAAACCGCAGGCGAAAAACGTAAGCGTAAAGCCGAAAATGCTAAGCGTAGAGGACGTTTTCGTCGTCGCGATAGTTAATATAAAAAAAGGAGTGCAATGCACTCCTTTTTTTATGGGTATCTGCGTTATGGCTGTTGCCAGCCCTATTAGGACATAAAATCCAAAAAGCGAGTTGCGGTGCAAAGCACCGCAACTCGCTTTTTGGATTTTGATTTGTATTGATGCAAGTGACTATAGCTATATTTAATAGCCAACTCCTAATAATTTATTATCCCGACGAAATTGGGCTGGCAGCATTACATCAGTCCCATTTGTCCAAACACCTAGATGCTCGCTTTGGGCTTTGGCTTCTAACTCTGCATATCCTTGGCAATCCTTTTCTTGAATGCGATCATAATGGGCGAGTCCCAGAGACACCATCACTTTGTTAGCGTTCTGCCCACCTGCTAAGACTTCGCCAATGTAGCGTCCAAATTTATCTTTTTTGAATACTTTGACATAGACCTCTTCATCGTCAAGGATATTTTGCAGTACCTTACGGGCATGTTCACCTTCGGTTTGTAGCAATTCGGGGGCATCGATGCAGGCAAGATGGACTTTGGTTTTGATACCGCGCTCGACAAGGGTTATATTGTCGCCATCAAATACCCGAACTGCGAATGATGCTGACCATGCAGGCTGAATTGCGATCGCAAAGTAGGCAATGTTGATAATCGCGATTAAGGTTAGCTGATGTAAAGTGCGGACAAAATTGGCAAGGGACATTGATTGAGGTAACTAGGAATTAGTCTAATCATAGAGGTTCCCTACTCTCTTCCCAGCCTAAAAAATAAATCACCAAAACAAAGTTGCGGCGCTTCGCACCGCAACTTTGTTTTAGTCTAGGAAGGAGTAGTTGTTTTTAAGTGGCTGCGATCGCAAATTCCCCACGACATTTTGCCCGTCCTTCTGCGATTGCTAATTCATGGAGCGTAAATTCATCACCAAGTTTATGCACGAGAGATTCTAGCAAAGTCCGAATCTCGTCATCACCATTGATGATGGGCGGCGTATCGGCGGCGATTGCCTCTAAAAAAATTGGGGATTGGAGACAGCTTTGTAAATCTTCTGGTGACAGCTCAACATCCATCGTCACCCGAATCGGATTAAGTAAACGCAAGGCTTCACCCTTGAGAATCTGAGCAATATTTAGTTGAATTGCTTCGGCACATAGATCGATATTCGTGACTGCTAAGCCTTGATATTTTGCTCCCGCCCCAATCACGTTGGCTCTAGGAATATCACCACTTAATATTTGACGGCTTTTACCTGCGATCGCAATTTCGATGTGGTCGATATGCTCGACCTGCGATCGCAACCATAGTTTAATGATAGGAATTAATACAGAACTAACCACAGACATGAGTTGAACCTATTTAAGGTTTTGGCGGTCAAAATTAATAGCTTAGAAATAAGTCAAATAAGTTAAACCTGCCAATATTGCCTCAATAAGTATAGAAGCTCATATGGATGTTCGCCATAGATGTTCAGAGCGGTAAGTATAGATATCAGAGAGTCCCCTAACCCTGATCCCGATCTCGCGATTGTGCAAGCTTGCTTGCAAGGTGATCCCCATGGATTTAAAAAACTATATCAACGTCATCACCAAAAGGTGCGCTCAACGCTGTATCAGCTATGTGGCTCCGATGGACTCGATGATTTGACGCAGGATGTGTTTTTACGGGCATGGAAAGGGTTGCCAAAATTTCGGCAGTCTTCACAGTTTGCGACGTGGCTCTATCGAATTGCCTTTAATGTGGCAAGTGATCGGCGCAAAGCCTTGGCAAAAATGCGATCGCGAAATGTCTCCGTCGAAGATGAGCAGTTAGCAAATTTAGCCGATGATGCCATGTCCCGTGATGGTGAGACGCAGGCGGGATTGAACCAAATGCATTATCAAGATCTGATGCGGCGTGGTTTAGACAAACTCAGTGAAGATCATCGCACCGTATTGGTATTGCATGATTTGGAGGAGTTGCCGCAAAAAGATATTGCCGAAATATTGGATATTCCTGTCGGTACGGTCAAGTCGAGGCTATTTCATGCCCGCAGTGCCATTAGAAAGTTTTTAGAAGCGCAAGGAGTCGAGTTATGAAACCCAAATATTCCCAAGAATCTCAAGATTTGCCTGAAAACTTGGATGATTCCGATACTTCTCTAGTTCACTTTCTTCAAGAGCATAAGCCAACTGCCCCAGCACCTGCGGCAAACTTTGAGCAAAAACTATTTGCGGAAATTGCTAAATATCCTTTGAAATCTCCCAAGACTCAAAAATCTGGGCGATGGCTACCTTTGACTTTGTTGATCCCTGCGGCGATCGCCACGGCGATTGGATTTAACTGGTCAAATAATCGCCAGTATCAGGTTGCCAATATGAGTGAGGCGGAGCAAGTTGAGATCGAAAACTCATTGATTAATAGCTGGAATATGGCTAACGACTCCTTAGATGATCCAACCATAATTACAGCATCCAATAGCATTGAAAACGAGCTTTTGAGTGAATTAGCACCTCTTGAGTATGAATAAACCCTAAATCAACTGCTTAGAAGAAAATATCGAATTTAAAGGTCAATAAGTGAGGGAATATGATGTTTAAAGCAAAAGTCTGGCAATATATTGCGATCGCAACGGCGGCCGTTGCCACTAGCGGCGCAATCTGGGCTACTAATGCCAATTTCCAGTCGCAGTCACAGGCGCAATCGCAAATAAAGCCTCTAGTGAAAAATGCGCCAATGGCAATAGATTCAGACTTAGAGTCAGAAATATTAGCCCAAGCCTCGCCGCGTCAGGAGCGGGGAGATGTTGTGGATATGCCATCTGGTCGATTTTTAAAGCAATTAAATCTCACCCCAGATCAATTACAAAAGCTTAAGACAATTCGCGATCGCGATTTAGCTAGCATCCGCGAACTTGCCGAGCAATCTCGCCAAGCTAATCAAGAATTAAGGGAATTGTTAGCGGGAACAGCAAGCAGTGATGCCATTCGTGTCAAGCATAACCAAGTTCTAAAACTCCAACAAGAGCTGCGTCAGCAACATTTTGAGCGGATGTTAGCCATGCGAGATATTCTCACGCCACAACAACGATCGCAACTTAATGAAATCATGAAAAATCGCCCCAATCGTAGAATGCGAGGTGATCTCAGAGAAAACATGAGAGAGAGGATCAAGAATCGGATTCAAGATCGCACTCAAGAGCGTCTGGATAATCGCGATCGCTCAACGCTGTAATCTCAAAACTAAAAATGGCTACGCCATTTTTAGTTTTGAAAAGCATTACTTAGGTTTGTTTTTTTAATTTATGCAAGTGTTGTCACACTTGCATAAATTGGTATAAAATCACCAACCCGATCAAAAAAAGCCTCGCTAAGCAAGGCTTTTTTTGATCAGTGTAAATACCTAACGCGAAGAAATTGTTAAATCCCCCTACCAATCCCAGAACTGCTCTTAATATAAGGTCTAACTATTGTCCATACTTCTGTTGAGTTTTATCAAGATTCACGAAGAAATCATGAACTTATTTAACTTGCATGACTGACTCTTTATCTTCTTACAAATCCACACAACCACCCGTAGCCATTGCCAAAGGTGAATCTAAAAGCTTTATAGAGCCAGTTGTCCTCATTCGTCGCATTGCCTTTGGCATTGCGATCGCAACTTGGATGGTAATGGCAATTGGTAGTGCCACTCGCGTAATGAATGCGGGCTTAGCTTGCCCCGACTGGCCCCTGTGCTATGGGACAGTCTTACCCGCCGAGCAGATGAACCTACAGGTATTCTTAGAATGGTTTCACCGCCTAGTTGCCTCCACAGTTGGTTTCGCCACAATTGTTTTATGCGGTGCAAGTTGGTATTTCCGCAAATCCTTGCCAAAGTGGACACCTTGGGCAACGTCAGGCTCTCTATCATTGGTAGTTTTTCAAGGAATTTTAGGCGGACTCACCGTCACGCAACTACTAAGATTTGATATTGTCACAGCCCACTTGGGAACGGGGTTGTTATTCTTTTCGAGCTTACTAGCCACGGCCGCCGCCCTCAGCTTGACCAGCAAATTTGCTGGTGAACAATCAAATTCCTCAAAATCTGTTACTAAACTTGCTTGGTTAGGCACAGCCGCCGCACTTTTAGTCTACTTACAAAGTATCCTCGGTGCATTAGTTGCCTCACAATGGGCGCTACACCAATGCTTCGCGACAAAAGATATGTGCATCATTTTGAATGCTCACTTAATCGGTGTGATTCCTGCAACCCTCGCTAGCATTGCCGTTGTCGTTACTACATGGCTTATCAAATCGATTAGCCCAATCCTGCGGTATGTGGCAACCTTGGCGGGTTTGTTAGTATTGGCTCAAGTTGCGGTCGGCTATGCCACCTATAAATTACATCTACAAGTTGAGCCATTAACGATTGCTCACCAAGCCACAGGTTCAGCATTACTAGGCACGCTCGTTTGCTTTGCTGTCTTAGCATTTAGAATCATCAATCAAGACCAACTTCAAACACAGAATCAAGCGCAACCTGCGATTCGCTAAACGTAAATCAACGTCACATCTGCGAAATATTTTAGGAGTCAAGCGCAATGCAACAAACAGCAATTCCAGAAATCACTAACCCCGACAACTTTGCTGAAACCAGCACCGCGCTCAATGCTAAACGTAACTGGCGCGAGGTTATTCAAGATTACACAGAACTTACAAAGCCACGCATTATCGTTTTATTGTTAATCACCACCGCAGGTGCAATGTGGATTGCGTCGGAAGGTGCGGTTGATCCTTTCTTGATGTTCATTACGGTTTTTGGTGGGGCAATTGCCGCTGCTTCGGCAAATACGATCAATTGTCTGTACGATCGCGATATTGATGCCAAAATGGAGCGCACCAGTTGGCGACCACTGCCATCGGGAAGGATTCAACCCCGCGATGCCCTCATTTTTGCGATCGCATTAGCGGTGATTTCTTTCACGATGCTGACTGTTTATGCCAATCTCTTGGCAGCCTGTCTCGCCATGTCAGGGATCGCCACCTATGTTGGGGTGTACACAATTTGGCTTAAGCGTTCTAGCACTCAAAATATTGTGATTGGCGGAGCCGCAGGCGCAATCCCACCCCTAGTCGGCTGGGCGGCAGTAACGGGGGATCTCAGTTGGTCAGCATGGGTACTGTTTGCGATTATTTTTGTCTGGACTCCGCCGCATTTTTGGGCGCTAGCATTAATGATTCGCGATGAATATGCCAAGGTGGGTGTACCAATGTTGCCCGTCGTTAAGGGAGCCGAGGTGACGGCAAATCAGATTTTGCTATATACGCTGTTGATGGTTCCCGTATCGCTGTTGCTGGTTTATCCCTGTAATGTGATGGGCATGGTCTATGCAGTGTCCGCAGTTTGCCTCGGTGGTGCATTCATTTATAAAGCCACTCAGTTACTAAAAGAACCTAGCGATCGCAATGTTGCCCGTTCGGTTTTCAAATATTCGATTCTTTATTTAGCATTACTTTGTGTGGCGATGGGAGTTGATAGCTTGCCTATTGCCCATATATCGAGTCAACAGGTTATTGCACTGCTCCAAATAGCTCACAATATCTAAATTTAAAAGCGCCGCAAAGCGGCGCTTTTAAATTTATCTCGTTTTAAGGATTTAAACTGACGGGACAATTAGGCTTTTCAGCAGTTTGCACAGGTGCAGGGTCAGGTGGCAACAGTGCAACGATATGTGGCACAGGTCTTGGCTCATATGCCATTACAGATTTACCACGATAGGCGAGGGCAGCACTTGCCCCAGAATCAAGCATCACCACATCGCGTAACCCCGCCTTAACTAAAATTTTACCCAAACCAACAGAATCAATCATTTCCATGGTTACACCAATCACAGGTTTACCCGAAGCATCAATGCCCCAGAAAGCCCGATCGCGTGAGGCATCAAACCCATAAAGTTTGCCAAAGGACTCCGCCGATTGGGGTTTGCCATCACGGACGAGCCAACCTGCGCCGACAAAGGCATCGGTGACATCGGGGAGTTCCGCTTGGATTGCCTCTAGGGAGTTATGTTTAGCAGCATTGTAAGGAATAAACTTCACATTGGTAGGGCTAATTAACACCAGAGGTCGATTATTCAACAATGGATTTTCGCCTTTGTTACCATTGATGAAAACTCCCGCTTGATTGGAAAATTGGCTCATGACTGGACCAATCATCTTATTGCTATCAAGATGTTCTAAGGAGAAAAAAGTGCCGTCAACGGCGGCGATCGCATTGGGGGTTTTGGTTAATATTTGCTCAACTTGATAGCGGGTATCGGCATGGTGAGTCACAACTTTGCCACCCTGTACCAAGGTAAGCGGCAGTCCATCAATGGTGACAGTCCGTTTTTTGACAGGGGCGGTGAAGTCGATTGCCCCATTGCTGACCGATGGCAGGAGCGTAAATTGGTTCTGATTTGCCGCAGTTCCCGCCGATGCAACTTCAACTACTTCTTCAAAGCGTGATTGACCAAACCGCATAATTGTCATCAAGTCTTCCGACTCATTGGCTGAGCGCTCTTGCGTTGGATCAAGGCTCATGCTGAGAGCGGCTTTATAGCCAGCCTTGATGAGTTTTTCTCTAGCTACATCCGTAAAGTCCCCTTCAGGATAGGTAAAGTAATCGATTTCAATACCCAGTTCCCGTTCTAGCACTTGCTTGGATTCGGTCACTTCTTTTTCTAGTACCGCATCGCTGAGATCTTTGACATTTAAGTGATTCACAGTGTGAGAGGCGATGGTGATTAGACCAGATTGCTGCATCTCGCGCAATTGATCCCAAGTGGCTTTCGGTTTTTGACCACCAGTACCGACAAAGCGGGTATGCACTGACCAAACGGCGGGGTAATTATATTGTTTGAGTAATGGAAAGGCATATTTATACTGACCTACATAATTATCATCAAAGGTCAGTAATACGGGTTTGTCGGGAAGCTGTGAGCCTGTCCGTAAATGGTTGACCATCATCTCCATGCTAATCGGTGTATATCCACCATCTTGCAGGATTTGGAAATGTCTTTCTAAGTCGGCAACGCTGGTGTCCCAGCTAACGTCTTTGGTTTCGACGATATCGTGATACATGATGACTGGTATTTTGGCATCACGGGCGCGATCGCTAATTTTTGGGAATTGGGCAGGGGTAAGACTAGCAATTAGATCGGCATTGATGTTGCTGCTCAAGCTGGAAAGTATTGGTAATGGATCATTTGCGATCGCATTAATTGCTCTGACCTGATACAAAGAAGCAGTTACCGATTCCAGTGCATTGTATTGACAAAAAGCTTGTGAGCCGTTGGCGTTAGTGGTGCTAGCTACAACAGCATTAGTTGTTTCCCCATTAACTTCCGTGACAACTGAGCTAGGGGAGGATGAACGATAAATCAATCTCGATGCGATCGCAGCGCCCATTCCAGTGCCGAGTGCAGCTAATGCCAACACGATCCAAATCGTATTTAGGCTGCTGCTCTTCTTACCTTTGCCCCTGCTCATAGATATATATTGCTTTTTTGATATTACTAGCGCCTATTTAATCAGAGAGCCATGATGTACACAAGAGGCTAGATGGAGAACTAAGCCCACCCTGCTAGTTGATACACCAATAGACCAACATATTCTTTGATGGCATTGGTCGTATTTTTGAGGGCATCGACACTAGGTAGTAAATCTAAGATGATCGCAAAGCCCTTGTTATTGTCACTTTGTCCTGCCAAAAAGTCGGTCGGGGCAGCAATCGACTCAAGACCAATTTTGCGGAATATTTCCATAGATCGCGGCATATGCAAAGCCGAAGTTACCAGTAATACTTTACTAATATTCCGTTGGCGCAAAATTTGGCGCGTATTCACCGCATTGTCACGGGTATTAAAGGATTGAGACTCTTGGATGATTGCCTCACGCGGAACCCCCATTAACTCAAGAATTGCTGCCATATCTTCAGATTCAGGATTGCCCCCCTCGCCGAGCCATTCTGCCCGACCACCCGTAACTACAATCAACGGTGCTTTTTGCTGTTTATAAAGCAATGCGCCATATAAAAGGCGATCCCCTGCTTCATTGACTTCATACCAAGGTCTTGGTGCAATTTTTGGGCGTGTCGCTCCTCCTAAAATTACAATTGCTTCGGCTGTAGGTAATTCACCTTTCGGAACATACTGACGCTCTAGAGACTGCACTAATAATCTTGAACAAATATCATTACTACTTAATAGTAGAAGTACCAGAGCAATACTCAATAAAACAGCCGAAATACGGGTTTTTTTGAATAGAATGATGCCTTTTGCAACATTACTGATCCTTCGAGATCGTTTCGGTTGCCACCATAGAATGAATAGGGAAATTGCCCCTAGTAAAACCGATAACCCCAAAGGGTAAATAAAAACAGGTAAAAGCTTTGATAAAAATAGTGACATAGGTTACTAACCATTTCACAAGAACAATATAGGGAAGTGTTAGAGATTTTCAAACGCTATCGTAATCTAGATTTGATGGTTATGGAATAGAAGTTTTTTGATGGTTGGGTTATAGAAATTTGATTGTCAGTCAATTGTAAAAGTGAATTGTAAATTTGACGTAGGTATGTTTTAATTTCATTAGTATAGATAAATTAACAATCAATATATCCAGATAAATATGTGTGACTAAGAGTAGACAAACTCTTAGTGCTTTGGGGGAGAAATATCTAGATTAGATATTTTTATTAGTATCTACTAGATCGGCATTAGCGATTATTTGGAAGAAACTCAAATTTAAGGTTGGGATAGGCATGATCAGTACGACTAAGAGTATGTCGGTAGACCCTACAGAAAAATCTCAAAAACAGTCTGCTACAGAGTTTTTTCAAGGATTAGCCACATTACAAGATGGCTCTGCACATATTGTTCGCGATCGGATTCGGTGGACATTTTATGTGGAGCGTGGCAAGTTGGTTTATGCAACACACTCCTTAGATGGATTTGAAAGATTAGAAAGGCATTTACGGCGGCTGAGTCGCGAATTACCATCCTTAACGGACAAACTGCGATCGCAGTTAAGACTGATGTTTGATGATGCTTCTTCAGAGCATGTACAGACCATTAACCATAGCAATGAGTTTATTTGTGTTGAATATCTAGCAGTCATTTGGCTAGTTAATGAGAACCATCTGCCAAAGCCAATGGCAAATAAATTAATTGCTCGCATCATGCAAGAAGTGATTGAAATATTTCTTTGTTTGCCAGATGGAGAATTTACAATTGTCCATAGCAAACATTCTCTTCAAGAGGTTTATTGCGGATTATCAATTGATCGAATTTTAGAGGTGGTTCCCCAAAGACTCAAAGCTTGGTATGAGCTTGGACCGACGATTTCTTCGCCCTATCAATGTCCCTATCTAGTCAGTCAAACTAGCGCCGAAAAACGCATGACGCCCGAAACTGTGCAGAGATTAGGCAGGGTTTTGCGCGGTTTTAACTTTTGCCAACTTGGGGCGTTATTAGGTAAAGATCCACTTGCGATCGCCAAACAACTTAGCCCCCTGATCAGTGATGGAGCAATTTTACTGAGAGATCCCATGTCACCTCTAGACATGTTACCCCGCACCTACTATCTAGCTCCAGAAGAAGAACTGGAAAACATTGAAAAGCTATCGGAAACCTTTACCGAAACAACAAATACTGGTGCAGATATCTCTGACCTGTCGCAGATCGTGAGACATCAAGCAGCGAAAACATGGAAGATTGTTTGTATTGATGACAGTGAATCGATGCTGAGTATGATTAGTAGTTATTTGGGCAACGAAGACTTTGAGCTAACATTAATTCAAGACTCAATGAAAGCGTTAATGCGAATTACCTCGATCCGACCTGAATTAATTTTGCTAGATATTGGAATGCCAAATGTGGACGGTTACCAACTTTGCTCATTAATTCGCAAGTCTTCTCTTCTCCGCGAGATTCCGATTGTGATGGTTACAGGCAATAAGGGATTAATTGATCGGGCTAGAGCCAGAATTGCAGGGGCAACTGACTATTTGACTAAACCCTTTGATCGAGCTGATCTCTTAAAAATGATCATGCGTCATCTGATGTAATTTATGATCTAACTTGTCAAGGGCTTTGTGATGTAATTATGGTATCTTTAGAAATAATTCTTCATATTTTATTAAGAATTATCTGGCTCAAGAAATCAGTTTCGATAATAAACACAAAGCCTTACCACTAAAGTTTTTATTCATCTCAACATCAAAAATAGGATTAGCACAATTTTATGACAACAGTTCTTGTGGTTGAAGATACTGCTTCTGAGCAGGATTTGATTGTTAGCTATTTATCAGAGGGTGGCTACACAGTAATTAGTGCTAACAATGGACAAGAAGCGCTCAAAAAAATTGAAACTAAAAAGCCAGATGTTGTGATTACTGACTTGGTAATGCCAGGGATGAGTGGATTAGAACTTTGTCGCAGCTTGAAGAAAAACGCTGAAACCAAAGATGTTCCTATTGTCGCCTGTACATCCAAGAACCAAGAGCTAGACAAGCTGTGGGGAATGAAGCAGGGAATTAATGTATATATCACCAAACCATTTTCCCGCGAAGATATTTTACGCGCAGTCCGTTCTGTTGCTTAAATAGGTTTTGCCAGTTTTTACCATTAAAGCAGGAGAAATATATTGGTTACAGTATTAGTTGTCGAAGATACAAATTCAGAGCGTGAGTTGATCTGCGATTACTTACGGCAGGGCGGATATAACGTGGTCAGTGCGACGAATGGCACAGAAGGCTTGGATAAATTCATGCAAATTAGTCCCCATGTGGTGATTACGGATTTAGTTATGCCGGGCATGAGTGGATTGGAGATGTGTCGAGCGATCAAAAAGATCGCTACCAAAAAAGTGCCAATCGTTGCTTGTACTTCTAAGAACCAAGAACTTGATCGCCTTTGGGGGATGAAGCAGGGTGTCGATGTATATCTCACTAAGCCATTTACCAAAGAGGATATCTTGCAAGCACTGCGATCGCTAAATCTCGGAGGATGAGATGCTGGACTTGACGATCGAATTACAGGAAGAACAAACACAGGTTATTGCAGGGTTGCCCTATCTGACCTTGCAGCTAGATCGTCATACGACCGTGGCGTTGCAATTGAAGTTTGTCCGCGAAACCTTGGTGTTACCTGCGGAAAGATTTATGCAGATGCCCAATGTTGATCCCTGTTTGGTTGGACTAGTTGAGCATCGTAGTAATGTGTTTTGGGTACTAGATTTACCGCAATTATTGGGATTTAGTCCCGTTGATACGGCGATATCGGATACACATATCGCGATTTTGCAAACTGGCAATATGTTCTTAGGATTGGGAACCTATCGCATTGGTCGAGTTAAAAGAATTATTGATGCCGATATTCGCTCACCGACTAGTGATAGTTTGCCACCTGAAATGATCCCTTTTCTCCGTGGGTGGGTCGATGATGACCAAAAGATTTACATATTAGACGCATCTGCGATCGCAAAGCTTGACTTTAGATAATCAAATAATCAGTAGCACTCACAAAATACACTTAGTAAATACGAGTAGATAACCATGCTAGTTCAAGACGAAGTAATCACAACTAAGAACAATACTGAAGTTGCCAAATCAGACGCAAGCTTGCAACAGGAATCAGCAGTTGTAAATCCTAATATTGAGAAGATCGAATCTGCTGAAGACTCCAAGCTCATTCGTGGGTTAACTTCCTTTGTTGGCGTTGGCTTAGTTGTGTTTGGACTATCTTCATGGAACTTATTCGATATCTATCGTGGATTCAAGTCAATTTCAGAACAGAACTTCCGACTAGAACAGCTAGCTGGCAAGATTGTCCATCTTGATGAAGTATTAACCATGTCGGCACGGATGGGCGCAGCGACAGGTGATCCCAAGTGGGAGAAACGCTATCAACAGTATGATCCTGAACTAGTCAAGGCAATTGAAGAATCAGCCAAAATTGCCCCTGAAGCCTATCAAAACACCTCCGCCGAGGTAAATGATGCGAACAACAAACTGGTGGAACTAGAGAAAAAATCCTTCGATCTAGTGCGTCAGGGCAAGCGCAATGAGGCTACCCAAGTTCTTAATGGCACAGAGTACGAACGTCTCAAGAAAGTTTATGCTGATGGCTCTGCAAAAACCCTTGAGACCATTGCTAAAGATACGGAAGAGCAATTGCAAGCTTTCAGTCAACGGCTATTTATTTCTTTGGGCTTCACGATCTTGAGTTTGCCTGCTCTCATTGCCGTCTATTTAGTTGCCTTGAAGTTGATTCGGAACTACCTCAAAGAACGTGATCAATCGCAGCAAAATATTGCCACCTTAGAATTACAACAATTAGCCACTCAACAGGAAAGAGAACGCAGTGAAGCCTTGCAACGCGAATTGCTGACTTTGCTAAGCGATGTTGAAGGCGCAGTTTCAGGGGATTTGACGGTACGCGCTCAAATTACGGCGGGTGAAATTGGCATTGTTGCCGACTTTTTTAATGCGATCGTCGAAAGTTTGCGGGACGTTGTGACACAGGTAAAGGAAGCCACTTTACAGGTAAACACGTCGGTAAATACGAACAATGAATCAATCCGTGAGCTTGCCGAAGATGCCACCCTGCAAGCAAAACAACTAGACGAAGCTTTGCAGTCTGTAGAACAGATGACGGAATCCATTCAGCAGGTTGCCAGCAATGCGAGACAGGCGGCGGATGCTTCTAACAAGGCGGCGGAAACGGCGGAAACAGGTAGCTTGGCAATTGAGCAGTCGGCGGCGAGTATTTTGCAACTACGCCAAGCTGTTGCCGAAACGACGAAAAAGGTCAAACGACTTGGTGAAGCTTCCCAACAAATTTCTAAGGTGGTTGTCCTGATCGACCAGATTGCTTTGAAAACTAACATGCTTGCTGTAAACGCCAGTATTGAGGCGGCACGGGCAGGGGAAGAGGGTCGTGGATTTGCGGTGGTTGCCGAAGAGGTCGGGGCATTGGCAGCACAGTCAGCCACGGCAACTAAAGAAATTGCGCGGATTGTGGAAAGCATTCAACAAGAAACTAGTGAGGTGGTGGAATCGATGGAATCTAGCACTTTACAGGTTGTTGAAGGTACAAACAAGGTTGAAGATGCGCGGAAGAGTTTGCGTCAAATTGTGGAAGTAGCCCGTAGGGTAAATGAGTTATTTCAGGGGATTTCGAGCGCTACAACTTCGCAGGTACAAACTTCCCAATCTGTGAAGCAGGTTATGGAAACTATCTCTAATCAATCGCAAAAGTCGTCCGCAACTTCACGAGAAGTTGCGATCGCACTTCAAGAAACCGCCAACGTCGCCAGTAAGCTGCAATCATCAGTGGAAACCTTTAAAGTCGATGCGGCATAATTTACAAGACTTTGGCTTTGTCAAAGTCTTGCTAAATAATTTAAAAATTTAGTAGAGGTCGATATGGCAATCGATACATTAACCGATCGCGAATGGGCAGTACGATTATTATTCCTTGATGAAGTTAGAGATTTTCTGGCTGATATTGAATCGGAGATCTTAGGCGTTTGCGATCGCAATTTGTCGCGATCGGCGATTGACAAAATTTTACGGGCTGCCCATTCCATGAAGGGTGGCGCAGCGATGATGGGTTTTGAGGCTTTAAGTGAACTTGCTCACCGTCTCGAAGACTTTTTTAAAATCTTACAGGCCAATAAGCAAACTAAAATCACCCCAGAAATTGAAAGTTCATTTCTGACTGCGATCGATAATATGGGTAAGGTTGCCAATATCCATAAACAGCGAAAAATCCCTAATGCAGAGTGGTTAGCAGCACAGATTCATCCTCCCTTTCAATATTTGCAAGAGGTTCTCGGCGAACTATCGGCACAGGATGAAGCTAGTCTGCTTTCGGAAGAGGCAGGACAGGATATGCGTGTCCTCATGTTTGCCACTGAGGTAGATGCTTGCTTACAGCGATTAACTGGCGTTCTGGATGACCCCACCTCACAGTTACTCCGCGAAGAATTTGAACTTACCAGTCAAGAATTTGGCTGTTTAGGGGAAATGTTGGAATTACCAGCATTTAGTCAACTCTGTGAAGAGATTAGTGATGCCCTTGCCGATCGCGATCGCAATTTGCGGGAGGTGGCGACTGCTGCCCTCGCCGCATGGCGACAATCTCAAGCGCTAGTATTGGTTGGTCAGTTTGAGATTTTGCCCAAGCATCTCATCGAATTTAGTCAGAAAAACCCATCAATCGCCTCCACTGTTCCGCTTGCCTCTCCAAGTCTTGAGGATATTCCCCAAGAAGGAATAGAGTACGGTCTCATCCATGAAGATGAAGTCATTAGTCTGGATCAATCGCTGCTCGACTTGACAGTATTTACAGATGTCAATACTAGAACTGGGGAAATGGAAATTCCTCAACATTCAGAAACAAATCTAGAAACCACCATCCGTATTCCGAGTCGTCAACTCGAAGCTCTCAGCGATCGCTTTGGTGAGTTGAATGCTGAACGCAGTGGCTTACGTTTACAGCTCAAGCGGATGCGCGATCTGATTCAGCTTTTAAATACAAGAATGCATGGTCTGGAGCAATCTAACGCACAACTGCGCTCAGCCTATGATCGGGTGGCAACTTCATCGGCTTCGTTTATGACCGTCAATGCGGCAATTAGTGAAAATGGTATTGCTGCAAATCCCCCGTATCATCCTGAGCCATTACTTGCCTATACCAGTCTCTTTGACCTCTTAGAAATGGACTCCTATAGCGAGTTGCATGTCATCTCACGGGAAATCATGGATAGCGTTGTGCAATTGCAGGAAGTCTCAAGCGATCTGGAAACTGCTTTAACTGATACGGAAGGAAATGAAAGGGAACTAGGTCGAGCCTCGCGCCAGATGCAAACTGCGATCGAGCAGGCAAGAATGCGGATGCTTAGTGAAGTAACTAGTCGGTTTCCGCGTCTACTCAGAGATTTATCATTAGCCCATGGTAAGCAGGTGGAACTGATTTTGCGAGGTAGTTCTACCCTAGTAGAACGCTCAGTTTTAGAATTTTTAGAAGATCCACTCTTGCACCTAATTCGCAACGCCTTTGATCATGGCATTGAATCTCCCGAAGAACGTATTGCCAAGGGTAAACCAGCCAAGGGCAAAATTGAAATCTTCGCAGGATATCGCGGCAATCAGACCGTTATTACCGTCAGTGATGATGGTAATGGGATTGATTTACAGAAATTACGCGATCGCGCTTTACAGATGGGCATCAGTGAGAGTGATCTTGCTAATTCCGCAGAGTCGGAGTTACTCGATCTCATTTTTGAAGCAGGGTTTAGTACCGCCGATCGGGTCACCGATCTCTCAGGGCGAGGTGTGGGTATGGATGTAGTCCGCTCTAATTTGCAGATTATTGGCGGCAGCGTAAATGTTGCCACCGATGCGGGTAAAGGTACAACTTTTACTCTAACTGTTCCTGTGTCTCTCTCAATTGCTAGGGTACTTTTAGTGGAGAGTAATGGCTTGCAAATGGCAATTCTCACCAGTGCCGTCGAAGAAATTATTTTAGTCAAAGAGACTTCTATTTATACGGTTGCTAATCAGGAAGTATTGGACTGGCAGGGATATTCGGTCCCCTTAATTAAGCTGAGCGATCGCCTCCATTTTTCGCGCCCTCAATTTCAGAATGAAACTGAAAATCGACCGATTGTTGACGAGCCATTAATCCTGATTGTGGCAAAAAACAATGCTCCCTTTGCTTTACAAGTCAATCGATATTGGGGTGAGCAAGAAGTCACTATTCGCGGAGTCCAGAGTGCAATTCCTATGCCGACAGGATTTATGGGCTGTGCAATTTTGGGTGGTGGCAAGCTGGCACCACTTGTAGATATTGACAGCCTGATCGCTTGGGCAATTAATGATTGCGATCGCAAACCTAGCCATCCCCTCACCCTGCCATCCGCAAGAACCGATCAACGCACAACGATCATGGTCGTTGATGACTCGATCAACGTCCGCCGATTTTTGGCAATGACCCTAGAAAAAGCTGGCTATCGCGTTGAACAGGCAAAGGATGGACTAGAGGCGATGGAAAAATTACAGAAATTATCAACTTTGCCAATTAGTTCCCCAATCAGTGCTGTGATCTGTGATATTGAAATGCCCCGTCTCGATGGATTTGGATTCTTAGCCCAGTCGCGCCATGATCAATATTGCAAAAATATTCCCGTCGTCATGCTCACCTCTCGCAGTGGCACAAAACATCGAGATTTAGCAATGCGCCTCGGTGCGTCTGCCTATTTTGCAAAACCCTTCAAAGACAATGAGCTGCTGCAAACCTTATCTAAACTCGTATCCAGATATTCCACTATTTCCTAATTAGTTATGCCAGCCATATCCTCTTTGCGATCGCAACGCCTTTCCGCATCTCGACCTGATATTGCTCAACAATACGTCGCCTTTCGCCTCCGTTTGGGCTGGTTTGTTTTACCCATCGAATCTATTTATCGCGCCATTCCACTCACCAAACATATCCCGAAACTTACCTTGTCAGGACAGCCTGTGACAGTCATAGATCTAGGAAAACTATTGTTTGGACAGGTCAAAGTCAACACTACTGAGATCCCACAACTAGTCGTGAATAAGGCAGTCGTCTCATCAAAGCCATCTTTAATCGTAGCCAGTAGTCAAACTAAAGGTGTAATTGGCATACTCAGTAACTCCCAACCTGCTCTACAAAGAATTGCTCAAGACCAACTAGTACCCCTACCACAAACCTACAGCCAACAATGGAAGGTTGACTTCATCACCTCAATGACTCTTCCCACCGACGATAGACCGTCACTCTTTGCCATTGATTGCGATCGGCTGATTGAGAGAATCAAGCAATCAAAATAGCTTACAAATCTGATTAATTGCCTTGTTACAGATTGGATTCGTCAATATTAAATCCTCTAATCCAGATGGAATAACGCCAAATAATATCGCAGCGTTGCGATAAGATGAGAGCTACAAGCTCAAAATTTGTCTTTATCCATGACCGCCAATATTCCCAACTCCAAATTTTCACCAGCCGAGATCAAATCTGAAGGCTTGACTCTTGATGAATATCAAATGATTTGCGAGCGCCTTGGTCGTGAACCCAACAAAGCCGAATTAGGGATGTTTGGTGTGATGTGGTCAGAGCATTGCTGTTATAAAAAATAATCTATACGTCATACAAAACTAAGATTTCCATGATGTATAGTGATGAAATAGAAATAAAGTATCTATGACAGTACATTTCACCGACCGAGAAATGCAAAGAGCTTAGAGAAATAACTTTCAAGCTTATGAAAAAGCCTACAATCTTACTCAAGAACCATTAACCAATGCACATAGACTACTTCTGTTTTATGCAATTTAATGTGGTTTAAAGACTGCTTTGATGAAAAGGGAGTCTGCAAATTGTACAGATGTTTGTTATCAAATTATTGAAGCTAGCCATAATATTAACAAACTTCTAGATGCCTTAAAAGCTGGTCATAGTTTGAAATTACCTAGTTCAATTAGCATGAAAGGCTCCCAACAAAATAGAAATTTAACTTCTGGTGAAATCAACCAAATGTGGCGTTATGGAGGAGAAGCTCAAAATACACGCAATCAGAATGGTGGCTTAGTCAAATTAACTGACGAAGATTTAGAAAAACATTTGCTTAAAATTTCTACTTGGATTAAAGGAGAATTAAGTTCATGAGAGCTTTAAGATACTTAACTTGGCTTGATATTAGAAGGGTTATCCGTAAAAAAACCTCTTATGGAAAGCAACTTCCAGAGGGTGTTAATTCAATCAACTGTTTCTCAGATGCTGTAGAAATTAGCTTGGTTAGTATCGAAAACCAGTTGACAATGGAGTCTAAATTACAGGACTGGTTTAGTGAATGGTATCAACGTGAGAACCAGTTTATTCAGTTAGATCTTGGTGAATCAGTTTTACCAGTAGAGTTTTTGGTAGAAGGACTAAATCAAGATAGTACAGCACCTATCCGTCCTTTTTGGGAAGAGATAGCTTATATTGGTGGTGATTCTGATGAATCTAAAGGCTTATCTCAAAACTTACCTTTGCCAGAACCATATACAAATTCACCTTCACTGGTTGCCTTTCATTCTTTTAAAGGAGGTGTAGGCAGAACAACACACTTGGCAGCATATTTATTCGCAATATTAGAGCGTGCAAGAGAAATCAATAAACCTATCACCATTTTGGTCATTGATGCTGACTTAGAAGCTCCAGGGCTAACTGAGATCTTGCACCATTCCTAAAAGAGTTAAGTGGGAATGGGTTTGAGAATAATTTCAAAGCCATGACGAGCAGCAATATCGGCACTAATTTGAAGATACCTGAGAAGTTTCAACCAAAGGACAGAAGGGAATAAAACTGAAAGAGTTAAATCACAAGTAGCTTTCCAGTCCA
>NZ_JACJQB010000089.1 GCF_014696385.1 Pseudanabaena mucicola FACHB-723 | reverse complement strand
AGAACTTTAGACAACGCTAATGCGAGAATTCATCTTTGCTTTATTAGGCTTATGCTTAAGCGCCTTGCCAAAGCTTCCTAAGATACCAAATGGGTTCTATAGATATTTGGAGAATAAAAAGCCTTACCATGCTGATGTAGTTCGGCTATTCTCTGTTTTACCTTGGGCTCAGAACTGTAATACCCAAAACTCATCGGAGAAGTAATAAAATCTTGCACTTGATAACCTTGGGTGATCGCATACTCAATTGTGCCGATGGGATCAGAATATGCTGAAATCATCAACATCACATTTTGGCAATTCATCTCCAAAAGTTGCTTAGTTATGGATGATCCATCAGTTCCGCCATGCAAAGCAGGCATATATAGATCATTGTTGATTGCTGGTAGATAGGGAGGATTAGAGATCAAATAATTGCCTTCCAATTGCCAATCCCGTTGGAAAAAGCAAGAGTTATGTACAACATACTTGTCGCTAAGTTTATAGCGTTCAATCCGAGACTGAGCCACTTCACAGGACTTAGAGTTTAACTCATAGCCCTGAATTAACCCACTAAATTGACTCTTGAGGAGGCTATTGATCACGGGACTACCATCCCCTGCGCCAAACTCCACAATGGAATTGCAATCCTCGGAGGTATTTAAAACCATTCTTTCGAGACATTGAGAATAAAACAATGATTCTTCAGGACAAAAGAATATCTCTTGAGGTACATGTTCAGCTACTTGTTCGGATGTGTAGGTTTTAACTATCGGTTTAGAACGCAATAAAGGTCTATTCATATAATTCTCAATTAATTCTCAATATTTATTGTTTAGAAAATATCCATTCCAGACTGGTGATCGGCGCTTGCTTAAGAGCTTTGATCAAGGATTCATTGTCATCGAATTTAAGAGATGACAAATGGCAGCACTCAACATTTACGGTAAACTCGCTATCCTCAAATGGCCAAGGTTCTACAGTTAAATGTTTATTCTCCAAACAGCGCAGATCGTATCGCTGCTGGCTGATACCACTAGTAATCTCTACGGCTCGCCCATCTTCGGGCACTTGTCTTTGCACCAAGATTAATGACAGGCGATCGCACCATTGCATAAACTGATAGCTTCGTTCTGATTCTTCTTTAGATACTTCTAACTCCTGTTGCCACTGATTTTGATCCTGTATTTGAGTTTCTAAAAAATCATGCCAATCATCGGAGGTTTCTTTTTGCTTTTGATTGAGAAAACAAATGTGCATCGAAGTTAGCATAGTGACCCATCGACCTCGATAACAAGAATTCTCAAGGTGTTTTTTTAGCTTCTCTAGAGATACTTCTGGAGGTATCTGGGCGAGAGTGAAGTCTAAGGGAGCACCGCACTCAGTTAAGTGGTTGTCGATCCACTCTTTTTCTAGATCGTCATGATGCGAGATCGCGGCAAGAGTTTCGTAAAAGCGAATGGGAGTATTAGCTCTTTGCCATTGCCCCCCTAATTGAGCAGCTAACAAGGCATGAGCGCGATGATAAATTACCTCCCATCCGTCTGTAGTCAAATTTACGATCATAAATTTTTCTCTAGTCTGTCTACAGTTCAAGGTATAGATCCCCCCAGCCCCCCTTATAGAGGGAGGAGAATTATCTTCTTCCCCCTTTATAAGGGGGATTGAGGGGAATCTTTAGCAACTCACGGTAACGTCAGTTACTTAAAATTAGAATTTTGAATTAGCGTCATGACTGCCGCAGCTGCCCGATCGCCCATAAATTTTTCTTGGTCATAGCCCAGTACTAATTCCCAAGCATCATCGGGATACATATCCGCTAAGGGGAAAGCAACATCTGTAAGCATCCATAGCCCATGACGTTCATCTTCCCGAATATGCAACTCCCAATAGCCCATAGCTGCATCCGAAAGTCTCATTCGTTTCGCTGCCTCCAAGTAATCAGTATAAATTGCTGGTCCCGCAATCTCAAAATAGGTCAGTCCACCGTTGTAGCGGAGAAAATGGCGTTTGCGCTCGGTTAGCAAAAAGTTGTGATTGATACTTGCTAAAACTTGCCACGGCACGAGATCTAGATAAGCTTCTGGTTCATTTTTTAAACCTAATTCCGCCATCATCTGAGCAAAGAAAGTAGAGTGCTTTCGCGACAGCCGACCGTTGCCATATTCTTCGAGCAATACGCGCATCAAAGTTGCCTGAATTTCGTTACTAGCGCCACCCAAAATCCTCGAAAGACGACTAGCTTCGACTAATCCATCTAAGGAGGCGATCGCTAATAATAAGCGATATCCCATTAAGCTCATATCCTCGCGCAGATAACGCTTTGACGCAGATATGGGCGGATTTAAATCTACATCAGCCCGCTTTTGCAAAGCTTGTTTAACCTTTGATGGCGGGAGCTTTTGAACATCAATTTGGGTTAACTCCCATGCTTGCCAGACTGACTCGATGCGATCGCGGACTTCTGTTATATAAGTGGAGCGCTCATTGGTATATAGCTGTAAAGAGTCGTACCAAAACAAATTGAGTCGATTGATCCTATATAGCGATCGCTGTAAAAACCAGTTTGCTTGTTCAGAATTTGTGCTTTCTGTATAGGCTTCTCTTAAAGCTAAAGAGAGAAATTTTTCAAAATCTTTAATCAGATCAGGTTGTTCTTTGACTTGTTTGTCTAAATTTTCTAGGGTGAGCAGCCAAGCAAATTGTTGATCGGCTGCTTCATAACTAGCTATCTGGATAGTAGATAACTTATTATCTACTATTGCTGTAATTGGCATTATAAAAATTGAAGATAGAAGGTATTTGTAAAAGAAATATTAAGCAGAAAGGCGATTGAGCATGAGAGAAATCATGGCAGTATGAACAACCGCCTCACTTACTTCAGGAAGACGTT
>NZ_JACJQB010000088.1 GCF_014696385.1 Pseudanabaena mucicola FACHB-723 | reverse complement strand
TGATTCAAGAGAAATTAGAGCAGTGGAAGAACCAGCAAGTTGAGATTTTCCAGTTACCCCCTTATAGTCCCCAGTTGAACTTGATTGAAATTTTGTGGCGTTTCATGAAGTATGAGTGGATTGAACTCAATGCATATGAATCTTGGGAAAGTTTAGTCTCTTATGTTGAAAAAGTTCTTCGAGACTTTGGTTCAACTTATGTAATTAATTTTGCTTAGCTACTTAATGCTAATGCAAGAATTCACCTTTGCTTTATCAGGCTTATGCTTAAGCGCCTTGCTATGGCTTCCTAAGATACCAAATGGGTTCTATAATCTACAGTGGGAAACACTTTGAGTTCATTGATTATCAATCATTTTGTTTGTCATTATTTGCTCTACTATCTAAAAGTGAAGTTGCAGACATATTGTTGAAAACATCCGAGTTAGTGAAGGATGTAAATATTTCAATGAAAACTAAAATGGGGTGGGATAAGATATTCGCACCTAAAACGTGACAAAATGTAGCATGTTTAGACAATATCAATCGACTTTCTACAACTCAACGGATTGCCTTCTTTCAATCTTAGAAGGAGCCATGTTAGACACAGAAAATCTTGAGCAACACTTAAAACATCCTGATCAAGATAAGCAAGGTTCTATCGAAATTGACATTCTTGTGGGAAATACCAATGAAGTCTAGCGATCAAGGTAAAATCCCCGCTCATGGGGGTAAACAGTGCGATCGCTGATCTTGTAGGTTGGGTTAAGGAACGCAACCCAATTATGAGAAATGATAAACTCATTGTCGAGTTACTGCAATCACTCTCTCTGACGAAGTGAGAACTCCGATTTTATTAGTGAGGAAATATTAGGGTAAGAAATAAAGGCAATCTTGGGTTTCGTCAACTCAACCCAACCTACAGGCGATCGCACTAAATAGGTAGATTAGCTAGAAGTTTTTAGACAATATTCATCCAGAGCAATAAAGATACAAAAAGATATTTTTATTTACATATATCAACGTGATCGCTTGGTTACACATGACGTTAAAAATAGAATCAGAAAGAATCGGAAATAAGAAAACCATGAAACTGTATATGGCGATCGCCGCCGCGAATATAACTTTTGGGAAGATTTATTAGCAAGATCAGCCCGATACAAAAAACTTTGTATGCAAATAAATCTTTGTTATTCAGGAGACATCCTTACCGAAAACCTATATGTAATAATCACTACATTAAATCTACGGTAATTCGACAAAGTAACCGTAGTATACCTGTATAAGACATTTACAATACGCTAAGAATCCTCCATGACTGCATTACATCTTTATTTCGCCAAAGCCTCTACCTTTGCTCAACGTACTCGCGTAGTTCTACTCGAAAAAGGAATTGAATTTACCTCTACTGACATTGATTTTCAGAATAAACCCGCAGAATTTCTCAAGGTTTCTCGCTATGGCAAAGTCCCTGCGATTGTCCATAACGGTTTTGAAATCTATGAATCAGCAATCATCAATGAATATCTAGAAGAAGTATTCCCCGAACCTGCACTATTACCTAAAGATGCTGGTCAAAAGGCGATCGCCAGAATTTGGATCGACTATGCCAATAATCGCTTTGTGCCTGCCTTTGTGAAGCTTTTACGCGGTAAAACTGTGGAAGAGCAAGAACAAGGACGCAGAGAGTTTATTGAAGCTTTGCTTTTCATTGAGCAAGAAGGATTTGGCAAATTGTCGGGCGATGGAACTTATTTTCTAGGCGATCAGTTGAGCTTAGTTGATATCAGCTTCTATCCTTGGTTTGAGCGTTTGGCAGTACTGGAAAATTTCCGCAGATTTGAACTTCCTACGGAAACTCCTCGTATTCAGAAATGGTGGGCAGCTTTACGCGATCGCGAATCAATTAAAGCCGTCGCTAATCCTCAAGAGTTCTATATAGAGCGGTTTGCCAAAATTCTCGGTGAACCGATTCCTGTTGCTAAGTAATCTTTCTTTGCCCTCACCCCTAGCCCCTCTCCCGCAGGAGAGGGGAACAAGAAAATAATTAGGAATATAAATCATGAGTTTGGAATTAAATCTCACTGGTAAAACTGCGATCGTCACTGGTGGTAGTGCGGGGATTGGTCTGGTTATTTATGCCCGTTACGATTGATTTTTACTATGGATTGGGAAGTCGCTATTCTTATTTAGCTGCTTCTCAAATTCCGTGTATTGAGTCGCGATTTGACTGTAAGTTTATTTGGAAGCCTTTGCTTAGCGGTGCATTAATCAGACTTAGACCACATAATCCATTTACAGATCAGCCTAGCTCTGGACAGTATGATTGGAATTACCGCCAAGAGGATGCAAAACGTTGGGCTGATTATTACGGAATCCCTTTTCACGAACCGAAACTTAAAGCGATCGCCCCTGAAATGTTAGCGATCGCAGTTCTTGCGACTAGAGAACAGCAACTAATTACTACATTTAGCCAATTACTTTTCCAGAAAATCTTTGCTGAACAAGTGGAAATTACTGTGGAAATCCTCATCGAATCAGCGACTAGTTTGGGAATTTCTGAAGATATTTTTCGCTCTGCTTTACAGTCAACTGAAATTTATTGCGAATTAGAAAAAATCACCCAAGAAGCTTTTCGTCGTGGGGCTTTTGGAGTACCGACTTTCTTTATTGGTGACGCAATGTTTTGGGGAAATGATCGACTCGTATTGTTAGAGAATCATCTTGTAAATATGTCGGTACATATTTACAACTGATGTTACGTGGAAGTTTCTAAGACCCTCACCCCTAGCCCCTCTCCCAAAGGGCGAGGGGAATAAGAATTTTCTGGATTTTGCTCCCCCTCTCCTCTCTGGGGTAATGTGTCACATTTGTTGGAACGTTCAATGGGGTTGAAACGAAAACTCATATCTATTGATAAACAGACCAATGACAATATCATGCATCACAATGGATT
>NZ_JACJQB010000087.1 GCF_014696385.1 Pseudanabaena mucicola FACHB-723 | reverse complement strand
CGATCTCGCTGAGCCGCATCAGGCAACTTCGCCAACCCAGACCGCTTTGCCTTTTGTTGAGCTATCTGCAACCTTAAATTGCGATCGCGACGCTCTAGGCGCTCCAACTCAGACTCAGGACGCTTGCGGACATACTTACCCGCAAAGTAACCGCCATTGGTTTCACCCAGATATTTCCAATCAGGCAGCTCCACATCGCTAGGATGGGTCATGCACAGGACAAAATCCTGATTATCAGAAGCAACTCGGCATTTACCTTTGATGTCATCACATATGGGGCAAGGATGATGGGACTTAGTTGGCGAGAATTTATGGCTGGAATACTGATTATTTAATGAGGTCATGATTCTTGACCTCCGAAGCACTTGTCCAAAGAGATCTCAAAAAAGATCTGCAATGGCAAGCAGTAAAAATATAAAAACATCTAGATTGTCCTGATTGCAAGGGTTGTAGCGACTTCAATCAGAAAACAGACAGACTTTTTGGGTTCAGTTCAATAATAAATTATTGGTTTTCGCAAAAAAAGTTAAAAAATTTGCAGCAAAAACTATTGCTAAACTTATATCTTGCGTTAAGATATAAGGAAGCACTGAACAAAATTGCCATCTCAAAGCAACATCTGTCCATTCTCGGATATTTAATTGAATAAAACCTTCGGGTTTACAAGAAAGCTAGTGGTTTGCCGTCACTGGCTTTTTTGTTGTTGAAGGGGGGGATGAGCTAATTAATCTCCTATAGATAAAAACGGTGATCAAATCATACAGCGATCTCTCTGGATCTGATCCATGAGATCTCAAAATTTTACTGAAATAATAGTTAATCTCGCTTTAGGGTCGCCATCCTGTCATCTAGGACACTATTTTTAGCAATATGTGATTTCAGCATTCATCGTATTTCGGGGATTTAGCACTTTGCTGACCACAAAGACTTGGTGATGCTTGAAAAAGCACAGCAGCAGTAGTGTTTTCACTACCGTCAATAGCTAAGACAGCAGGGAGATAATAGGAAAAGAACTGATTAAAGGAAAAAAGTTTATGTACTTTCATGCTTCCTACCTGATTCTAATTCCAGGAATGATCCTGATGTTTTGGGCGCAGCAGAGGGTCAAAGCCACCTATGAAAAATACGCCGAAATCAGATCTAGTTTAGGGATGACAGGCGCACAGGTAGCCAAGACGATCTTGCAACGCATGGGGATTCATGATGTCACCGTTGAACAAGTCGCAGGAGAACTGACGGATCATTACGACCCATCCGCCAAGGCGGTGCGACTATCAGAGTCAGTCTACGCATCATCATCCCTAGCCGCCGCCGCGATCGCCGCCCATGAATGTGGTCACGTATTGCAAGATGTAAGGGGCTATCAATTCATGAATATCCGTGCCTCGCTAGTTCCCGTGGCAAATATCGGAGCAAACTTTGGACCATTGATGGTAATGGCAGGACTATTTCTGACCTCCTTGGGTAGTTTGAGTACAGTTTTCATCAACCTCGGCATAATTTTATTTGCAGGAGCAATCCTGTTTCACATCGTCACTTTACCCGTTGAGTTTGACGCATCCAGCCGTGCTTTAAAACTAATTGATGAGTTAGGAATTTTGCAAGGCGAAGAAAATCGGGGCGCTCGGAGTGTGTTGAATGCGGCGGCATGGACGTATGTGGCGACAGCAATTTATGCAGCATTGCAACTAGTGCAACTGTTATTGATGAGAGGCGATCGCTAAATCGCAAGTTTTGTCAAACGTAAAAAGCGGCGCATCGCGCCGCTTTTTATTTGGGTAGTAATACTTTTGCCAACTCAGAAAAACCAGCCCACTCAGAAGCATGAGTAACGTATTTGGGTAAATGCAGCATTTTGTCTTGATAATGTCGGACATTTGCTACACCGACCGAGGTGGGAAATAGAGCAGCATCAAACATTGCCTCATCATTGGGACTATCGCCAACAGTTAGCACTTGCCTCAATGTGAGTTCGGGGAAATGCTTATTTAAAACTGAAAGCAAACCAGTAGCTTTATCTTGGTGCAGTGGTTTGATATGACATTGGACATTGCTGTAAGTAAAACTCCAACCCATTTGTTGACATTGCAAAGAGATAGCTTGAAGATCATCAGCCGCTAAATTATCAACATCAAAAGTCCAATCGGTAATACGGAACTGGTTATCAGTGGAAGTCTGAAGATCTGGAAATATCTGCTTAATGTGATGGAAAGTATTTTCTAGAAGAATGCGATGTCTAGATAGATTGGGAACAGAAGAGAGCAAATCTTGGTTTCCATTTGGCTGTAAAAATATCCCTCCATTTTCCGCGATCGCCCCTTCGATAGGTAAATAATTCACCAAAGCACTGACCCAACCTGCCGAACGACCAGTTACTAATAGCACTTTGATTCCTGCTGATTGTAAATCGAGCAGAGTTGAAATGAAATCAGAGGAGAATTTCCCATTTTGGGTAAGAGTGCCATCAACATCGGAAGCAATTAAACGGATGTCGGACAAATTAGCTTGATTGAGATTGAGCAGGGACATAATGAAGAAATGTAACTAATACCAGAATATAACCAACGTGAGACTATTGGAAAATCTAGCGATTGGCTTGTGAAGGTAAAACTACCATCAATGGAGTATTGACAATTCTAGAATTTGTACGAACAATGTTCTCAATCTAGAAGTCATCAATTTCCCCAATCCATTGTATTCAATTCTAAACATCCAAAGAGGAACCAATGAGAAACAATATCCAATCCAAGATTGATGCAGGCTACACCTATGACGAACTACTAAGTGAAGGACTAGCCAGCTTTGATGACATCGCCCGCTAAGTAGCTAAGCAAAATTAATTACATAAGTTGAACCAAAGTCTCGAAGAACTTTTTCAACATAAGAGACTAAACTTTCCCAAGATTCATATGCATTGAGTTCAATCCACTCATACTTCATGAAACGCCACAAAATTTCAATCAAGTTCAACTGGGGACTATAAGGGGGTAACTGGAAAATCTCAACTTGCTGGTTCTTCCACTGCTCTAATTTCTCTTGAATCAGTTGACTGGTATGAATAGAGGCTTTATCCATAACAATCACTGTTGGCTTGGTAGATTGACGAGCAAAGTCATCGATACAAGCGAGAATGACTGCACTGGTGATACTGCGTTCAAAAACATAAGCAGATAAGTCATTGTTTCGATTCATCAAACCCACGACATTTAACCTCTTACTGCGTTGACTGGGTAAGCTTAAACCCGTCCCTTTCTCTTGCCAAGCATAGGGAA
>NZ_JACJQB010000086.1 GCF_014696385.1 Pseudanabaena mucicola FACHB-723 | reverse complement strand
AAGTGGCTCAATTAGTCTCACAGTAATTAGTTCGGATATGGTGATTCTTAGAATCTTCCCATTAGTTCGGATATGTGTAAATAATTCTGCATGGCTACTTAGAGTGTAGCCCGACAGCAAGCTATAAGTTGCTAGAAGCGGCAGTGCTAGTACATTATTGCCTTTCTCGGCAACATTAGAAGCGACAAAGAACAGAATCAGTTCTAGTACGATCGCACAGATAAATGTGGGCATGAAAACTTGAGGATTGTTCTGAAGAATCTGCAAGCCACCGAAGGTTCCGACTGCGGTTAAAACCAATCCACCACCTAACCAAGGTAGAGCATTGGCAATGACATTAGGCCCAATTAGTGACTGAGATTTTGCATCTTGAATAGCCTTTCGGAAATTATTTGTATTGCTCATGATTTTCCAATAATAAATAAAAACAAATAGCAGCCAGCATTAGTAAAATAATCATTTTCTAGACTCTAGTATTGACAAAAAATCACAGATATCAAGGTTTTTCCAGATATTTGAAGACTTTGGGGCTAATCTCACTAGCTTATAATCATTTCTATAATGATCTCGGAATGCGGTGTGAGAATCCCCATACAAACAATGAGGTAATCAAGCTGACCATCACCCATTCAGGAGGCACTAGGTCTGGATTGATAACTCGAAGTAGTAAACGGATGCCAACCAGTGCCACTGCAAAATAACCAGCATCTTCTAAACGGGTGAATTCTTGCAACCACAGAATAAACAGCCCTGCGAGAAACCGCAGAGCGATGATGCCGATTGTTCCTCCGAGAATGATCAACCAAAGTTCCTGAGAAATTGCGATCGCAGTGGTTACACTGTCCAAGGAAAAAGCCAAATCAGTTAAGACAATTAAGGGAATAATCTGCCAGAGCGATTTTGCTTGCTTAGGATTGCTGAGGTCGGGCGGTTCCGTTGTGAAATATCGCCATGCCAACCACAGGAGGTAAAACGCTCCTGCAAGTTCAAATTGCCAAAACTGCACAACCCATGCTGCACCTATAATCAGCAGTATGCGAAAACCATAGGCAAGCCCTAAACCAATATTTAAGGCGCGTCGTTCTAGTTTTGGGTGCTGTAATGTTTGAGTTAAGGCCGCGAGGGCGATCGCATTGTCTGCGGAAAGAACTAACTCCATCACAACTAGGACTATTAGCAAAAACAGTGTTTCGATTCCTAGATTAAAAGGAGAATTGAAAATTTGATCCAACATTGATTCGATTCCACCTCGTACTTGGGTAAATGTAATAGAAAATCAGAAGTTAGACGGGTAATTTAGTTAGCCATACAAGATAGCCTGCTCTTTGCCATGCAAGGAGTCCGCCTTTCAAAACATAAACATTGCTATAGCCCCTCTGAATCAGTTGTTGAGCGACAGACAAACTTCTCTGTCCAGTTAGACAGGTAATCAAAATTGGCTTACTTTTAGGAATGTTTCCAAGTAAAACATCTATATTCAATCGCTGCGCTCTTGGCATCATCCGAGTCATGAATCTTGGGTTCTGCACATCAATCACAAGCAAATTGCTGTGCTTGCTTTTAGCTTCATCTGGTGTCAACAAAATAGGACTAATTTTGCGTTGATCGTCGATCAATTGAGCTGCCATTGATTTTCTCCTTATAATCGTTCAGTAGCCAGTAGCGCCAAAGAAGTATGCTCTTTGGGAAATCAAGTAACTTGCTCCCCATAGAACTTGACTACTTCTCTAGGACTATTCAATAGTCAATGAGAAATTGCATAGGGAAAACTATGGTGGAAAAACTAGCTCGATAACAATGCTGGAGCTAGAAAAGCCGCGTTGAAAATTATCATGGGGATTCATGATTAAAAAGTCTTTTAAGTTTTCTAGGTATTAGGCTAAGAGTGATGACATTAATCGCGATTGAATGTCATTGTTTTTTGTGCTAGTAATTAAATAAGAGAACCATTGCCGCCATTGCCAAGATGATCGCGCTGACTCCCACCAATTCAGTTTTGGTTTTAGAGAAAACATAGGCAGGTCGTAGCCAAAACTCAAGAGGGCGCGTGATCTGAGGTATCACAAACCAAGTAAGAATGATGGTCGTAATCAAAAGATTGACAAGCATTGAGTTGGCAAAAGACCAAGACTGCATTATTCCCAAGGATTCAAACAGTTTTGATTGCAGAAATACAATTGGATATAGTCCTAAAACAACAATCAGTGCTTGTTTCCAAGCTGAAGGTCCTAAGCTAGTCATCTCTGCTCCAGATTGATGCGAAAACCAACCTTCTAAACCAGTGGTAAAAGACTTAAATCGATAGGTTTCAAAAAATTGTTGTCCAGTTTTCATCATCTCTTTACGATCGCTAGAGGCTAACCAATTGTTGAGATGAGTTGGTGAATCGAAGTGCATTACTGAGTACCACTTGAGTACACCGTTTTTGCACTCTAAAGGTGAAGGCATATCAATTTGAATGTATCCCTCTGCCTTTTGAATACTACGAACTAGAGATTGATGCCATTGGCGAAAAGCAATTTGTTTGTCTTTCGAGACTATATGCTCGATAACAGCACTTGAATAAAAAATTTCATCTTGTACCTGATTAACCGTCAACATGATTTATGATTTCCTTCTTCAAAAGATTAACAACAGCTATATTTGCGATTCAATAGCTTATTTGGGTGAGTAATCTCTACTCACTTGTTTAACGATATAGACGCTTGATTGCAGTAGAGTGGGCGGTACAAATCGCCGCCTACTCTACTATTCAGATAACAATCGAACACAAACTAATCAAACCAGCAACCAAGCCTGTGCTGATTGATAGCTACAAAAAACAGCACATAAGCAGCTATCATTCAGACCTAAATAGATGCGACAAATGACAACTGCAAAAATAGAGTGTGCAGGAAACAATTAGTAGAAATAGAAAAAACTTTAGACTCTGACAAAAAAGACCAGCAAGCATTGTCTCAATTAAGGGACAGAAACTTTTGCTTGACAGTTCTTTCCCAATATTGAGCGGTGAAATGGTTAAGGTTTGAGCTAACAGCCGTGCTTGAGTGAAGACTCAAATATCGGTGAACATCTGCATTCATGTCTACACAATTTTTAGTGCTTTATCTTTTACGTAAACGCTCCTAATCATATCACAAGAATCTATTGAAAAACGATTATTTAATAATTACTCGGCAATTTTAAAGTTAATTACGTCCTAAGAGGTACGAGCTACATCTTAATAGTTACTCAAATTAGAATCGCTAATTTTGAGAAAAATAGCGTATGACCAATCAGGATGATGCTTTCTATTCTGGGGGATCGTAGCCTAATATCTTAAGCAAGATATTAGGCTACGATCCTCTGCATTAAACCCGTATAGCTTAGTTAAGCAGAAAGTTCCGTATAGCGTATATAGCTCGAAACTTAACTTTCAGACCTAAGTACAGGACAAAAAGTTGCAAAAGTAGAGAGAAAGGGGTTTTATAAAAGATAACCACATCTAACCATAAAACCCCTATCAAAGAGATTAACCTATTCCGAGAAATGTTGCAGCAGCATCTGCAATGGAATGCAGCAAGACTAGCATTTGTGTCGGCATTTCTGATCGCGCTAATACGAGTAAGGACA
>NZ_JACJQB010000085.1 GCF_014696385.1 Pseudanabaena mucicola FACHB-723 | reverse complement strand
ATGCACTTAGTATCCGTTCTCGTAAATCTAGCGAATAGGGGGCTGCCATTTTTTCCTTTTATTCTAAATTGCTGTGGTGCGTTTGGTCTCAATTTGCTGTATCTGCTTATGTTTTTGAACGCAGTATCACCAGTGCAGTCATTCTCGCTTGTATCGATGACTTTGCTCGTCAATCTACCAAGCCAACAGTGATTGTTATGGATAAAGCCTCTATTCATACCAGTCAACTGATTCAAGAGAAATTAGAGCAGTGGAAGAACCAGCAAGTTGAGATTTTCCAGTTACCCCCTTATAGTCTCCAGTTGAACTTGATTGAAATTTTGTGGCGTTTCATGAAGTATGAGTGGATTGAACTCAATGCATATGAATCTTGGGAAAGTTTAGTCTCTTATGTTGAAAAAGTTCTTCGAGACTTTGGTTCAACTTATGTAATTAATTTTGCTTAGCTACTTATGGCAGCTATCCCATTGAAATCTTGAGTCGAGCAACCTTAACAAAATACCTAGAAGGTTTAACGCATCTAGCCTATACAACTCATCACCGCCATCAAGCGATCGTCCAAGCCCTATTCAACTTTGCCGTAGAGCGCGATTATCTAAAAGCCAACCCCATCGCCCGACTGCATCGGCGCAAACCAAACCCAGAGAAAGGAGAACATCATGCCGATGGAGTAATTCGATACCTATCGCCCGAACAGATCGCCAGTCTCTACCAAGTCGTAGAACGCGACGGTCGCATGAAAGCATTGGTCTGCTTGCTGCATCGCACGGGAGCGAGGATCGCGGAAATCCTGAGCTTGCAATTAGCAGAAATCAACCTCAAAGAACGCAAATTTCAAGTAATCGGCAAAGGCAATAAAACCCGATGGTGTTTCTACAGCGAAGATGCGGCAACCGCATTAGAAAAATATCTAAAATACTATCGACACACCGAATCACCAGCCTTATTCACCACCCAACAGCCTGTTACAGGAAAAGTCACCCGCTTAAGTTATCAGGCTGCCCATCGAGACTGGACAAAATTAACTAAGAATGAACCAAAAATCCAAGGTATCAGAATGCACGACCTCCGACACACCTTTGCCACCGAAAGGGTTGGGTTAATGGGGATCGAAGAATTACGCGCCTTAATGGGACATACAAATATCAACACTACTTTACGCTATCAAAAAGTAACTTCCGAACGAGCAGAAATAACTGCTCACAAAGCTTTAAATCAACTGCTCCAAAACTCAGACAACAATCAAACTTAAATATTGATTAAATCCCATTCATAGATTCTTTGAAAGGGTGTTTATTTCAAACTAATAGAGTATTGTCTATACTCTGTCTATGCAAACTGAGTGTTGCTCTAACCTGCCCCTAGTTTGCTTGTCTTCTAAACGGCTCTATGACTGCTATTGAACGCACGGCTTATCCTCGATTTAAATCTCAAGCAACGGTGAAAGAACTTACTGAATTATATACTCCATCAGCATCTGAGATAAATCTGGCGAAGGGAAAGGTCAAAAGTAAGAGTGGGTTACTGCGATTTTTAGTCATGCTCAAGTCATTTCAACGATTGGGATATTTTCCACTGTCATCCGATGTACCGCCCACAGTTATCAGTCATATTCGGGCTTGCTTAAACCTCAGTGCTAATATCTGTGCTATCCCGCCTGAACGTTCTCGTTACTACTATGCAGAGGCGATTCGAGCTTATTTGAGAGTTAATCCTTTCGACCGCAAGGCACAAACTGCGATCGCTACTGTCATTGCTACATCGGCGGAGATCATGGAATATCCTGCTGATTTAATCAATGTTGCTGTTGAAGAGTTGGTGAGAGCGCGTTATGAATTACCTGCTTTTAGTACGCTGGATCGTTTGGTTGGTCATATCCGTACTGTTGTGAATAACCGCTTGTTTCAGCGTATTGATAGGGCGATGAGTCCAAATCAGCGAACCTTTGTGGATGAATTGGTCTCTAATTCATCGTCAGAATCGGAATTAACTTTCAGCTTATTGAGAGCAGCACCAAAAAGCGATTGCCTCTCTCATATTCAGGCTTTACAAACTAAGTTTGACCAAATACTTACTTTTGGTGATGCAAGGCAGTTACTCGCTGGAATTGCCCCCGCTAAGGTCAAATCTTTTGCAGCACAAGCAAAAGCCTTGGCGATGACAGATCTCCGAGAACTAAATCTAGCGAAACGTCGCACTCTGTTAGTCTGCTTGCTCTATCGTGTGCAAGTTAAAACCCGTGACCATTTAGTAGAGATGTTTCTCAAGCGTGTTCAGAAAATGCATCAATGTGCCAAAGATCGGTTGGTCGAATTACGAGAACAGAATTTGACCAAAACTGAATCAATGTTGGCAGTGCTAACCGAGATTTTACAAACATCAACTGGGGAGACTGATGCGGCGAGTTTGGGTGGGCGGGTGCAATCTGTTTTGGATACCCATGGGGGAGCCGCCGCTTTACTGGCGCAGTGCGAGGAGATTATTGCCTACAATAGCGATAACTATTTGCCTTTAATATGGCGATTTTATAGTCGCTATCGTTCGGTTTTGTTTCCCTTGGTGCGTGGGTTAGAACTCCAGTCTGCTAGCCAAGATCTTTCCTTGACGGCAGCTTTGACTCTGGTTTTGGCTCATGAAAACCGTCGCTCTAAATGGTTGTCTGTGGAAGATCTCGATTTGAGCTTTATGAGCGATCGCTGGCGACGATTAGTGGTGGTTGAGTGTGATGGGATTTCACAGTTAGTGCGTCAGCAATTCGAGGTCTGTATCTTTACCTATTTAGCTGCCGAGTTGAAAAGTGGTGATGCTTGTGTGGTGGGTTCGGAAAACTATGCTGACTTTCGAGAACAGTTATTGTCTTGGGATGAGTGTCAACCCAAATTGGCTGATTACTGTCAGCAAACAGGTATGGCACTTACGGCTCCAAAATTTGTTGAACAACTTCAATCTTGGTTGACTCGAACTGCTACTGCTGTAGACCAAATCTGTAAGGATGGTACGCAAGTGACGATTAGTGCTGCTGCCGTACCTGTACTCAAAAGGATTACGGCGGAGCCGCTGCCACCGGGCGCGATAGAGTTGGAGTCGGCAATTTTACAACGGCTCCCTGAACGTAGTGTTTTGGATATTCTCTGTAATGTGCAACATTGGCTCAATTGGGTGCGCCACTTTGGTCATGTTTCTGGTTCTGAGCCAAAGATTGAGAATGCATCTGAACGTTATATTTTAACCGTGTTTGGCTATGGTTGTAATCTCGGTCCTAATCAAACTGCTCGTCATACTCGCGGACAGGTCAGTTCAAGGATGTTGGCTTATGTTAATCGTCAACATATTTCGATTGCTCAACTTGAGGCAGCAATGCGAGATTTGATTAATGCTTATTAATCGTTTGGAATTGCCGAAGTGTTGGGGGACTGGCAAACGGGCGGCGGCTGATGGCAGTAAGTTTCAGCTTTATGAGAGTAATTTGATGTCTGAGTATCACATTCGTTATGGTGGCTATGGGGGCATTGCTTACCATCATGTTTCTGATACTTATATTGCTCTGTTTACCCATTTCATTAATTGTGGTGTTTGGGAAGCTGTTTATATTCTTGATGGATTACTCAAGAATACTTCCGATATCCAACCTGACACTTTGCACGCTGATACCCAAGGACAGTCTACTACTGTGTTTGGATTGTCTTATCTATTGGGCCTAAGTACAGGACAAAAAGTTGCAAAAGTAGAGAGAAAGGGGTTTTATAAAAGATAACCACATCTAACCATAAAACCCCTATCAAAGAGATTAACCTATTCCGAGAAATGTTGCAGCAGCATCTGCAATGGAATGCAGCAAGACTAGCATTTGTGTCGGCATTTCTGATCGCGCTAATACGAGTAAGGACA
>NZ_JACJQB010000084.1 GCF_014696385.1 Pseudanabaena mucicola FACHB-723 | reverse complement strand
TTCCCTATGCTTGGCAAGAGAAAGGGACGGGTTTAAGCTTACCCAGTCAACGCAGTAAGAGGTTAAATGTCGTGGGTTTGATGAATCGAAACAATGACTTATCTGCTTATGTTTTTGAACGCAGTATCACCAGTGCAGTCATTCTCGCTTGTATCGATGACTTTGCTCGTCAATCTACCAAGCCAACAGTGATTGTTATGGATAAAGCCTCTATTCATACCAGTCAACTGATTCAAGAGAAATTAGAGCAGTGGAAGAACCAGCAAGTTGAGATTTTCCAGTTACCCCCTTATAGTCCCCAGTTGAACTTGATTGAAATTTTGTGGCGTTTCATGAAGTATGAGTGGATTGAACTCAATGCATATGAATCTTGGGAAAGTTTAGTCTCTTATGTTGAAAAAGTTCTTCGAGACTTTGGTTCAACTTATGTAATTAATTTTGCTTAGCTACTTATCTTTTTGTGGTCAGAATATAATGCTAAGTAGCTAAAACCCAAAAATATGTTTAACAATTTAACTGAGGAAGAAGAAGATATTCTTGCTAGTTATGAGCGTAGTGAGTGGCAATCAGTTAAAAATCTTCAGGAAGAAATTGACTTTTATCGTAAATCTGCTGCTGCTTGGATGCAAAAACACCACACAATTAGCCTCACTTTACCAGAGCAAGAATTTGAGCAATTTCAACAGAAAGCACTCAGTACAGGTGCATCTTCGCAAACTGTCTTAATAAATCTAATTCGGCAATTTATTGCTTCATAAAATTAAAGAGGGATACGCTCAGCGTATCCCTCTTCTTTTATTTGATCATGGCAGGAGGCATAATCACCTTTGTTGCCAAGCCTAAGCTTCTGAGCAATTGAATTGCCCACCAAGTGACATCCACTTCCCACCAACGCCATCCAGCCTTTGCCACATGCGGATAGGCATGGTGATTGTTGTGCCAACCTTCGCCATAGGTAACGATGGCAGCCCACCAGAGATTCCGAGAATTATCATTAGTCTCGAAGGTGCGATAGCCCCACATATGGGTCACAGAATTGATAAACCAAGTGCTATGCCATAGAAATACTGAGCGTACACACATTCCCCAAATGATATAAGACCAACCACCAAGGAGATATAGGCTAAATCCCAAGGGAATTTGTAGTAATAGAAAGTATTTGTCTAGCCAGAGATAAAAAGGATCGCGAGCTAATTCGGGGGCATATTTACGATACTTCTCTGGATTGAAAAAGTCAGATTTGGGATAGAGAATCCACAACATATGACTCCACCAAAATCCCTTACGTGCGGAATAGGGATCTTGATCAACATCTTCGGTATGCGCGTGATGTAAGCGGTGACCTGCGACCCAGAAAATTGGACCACCCTGTAAGGCGGCTGCACCAACTAATGCGATCGCATATTCTAGCCATTTCGGAACTTGAAAGCTACGGTGACTCAAAAGGCGGTGATATCCCAAACAAATCCCAATACTTCCTAAGAACCAATGCAATAGGATCGTGATTCCTAAAGCTGACCATGAAAAGAACCAAGGTGCTAACAAAGCTAAGCCATGAAAAATCGCAAAAAAGACGATCGATGGCAAACTAAGCTTGCTGATTTCTGGGGGCATGTCCTCGGAAGGCATGGCATCTGAAAATAATCTGGTCATGGGCTATAACTGTCAATTATCTGAGTTTGAACTAAGTATCCAAATGTAAGTAAAGTTAAGAAGCTTATGCCGACTGCGTAGCAGTCGGCATAAGCTTTTAGGCAACCATTAGTCAAGTTGAGAAGATGGAGAGCCATTTTGCCAAGTATTGCAAGCTTGATGGAACTGGTGCTGCGGATCATCAGTTACAGCACAGGACTCATCTGGATTAGTGCAATCCTTACATTCAATATTGCGGTGACAATGATTAATCAAGGGTAGGAGTTCTTCGCGCAATACCTGTAATTGCTGGATTGTCTCTTCAATGGCTCTAGCTTTTTTGAGCAGACAATCATGAACCGTCTGACAAGCAGGTGATGTCCCATCTTTAGCCGCTAAAATCTCTCTGATATCATCAAGACTCAGCCCCATCGCTTTGGTATGGTTAATAAAAGCTAAGCGATCGACATCCTCTTGGCTAAACAGACGATAACCCGCCTCAGTTCTTTGCGGTGGTGGGATTAACCCAATCCGCTCATAGAAATAGAGTGTTTGAGGATTGATCCCTAACTTTCGAGAAACTTCGCCAACTTGCAGCATTCCTATCCTTGTTTATGATTGTTTTGCAGGCTCTAGTAGTTGACAGTCTAAACCCTATACCATTGTATAAGGTCAAGGGGGTACGCCAAATTTCTTCAAGGTCGCGCAAGTCGCACAAGCGCCAATGCCCTAGTCCTGATACAATCAACAGGCAGAATCAGGATCAGTTCATCACCGAAATTCTCGCGAATACTCCTAGCTAATATCTCGAAAATATGCGTCTATCTCAAATGCTCTGGGTCACTCTGCGCGAAGATCCCGCCGAAGCAGAACTCCCAAGTCATAAGTTATTGTTGCGTGCGGGTTACATTCGGCGAGTTGGCTCAGGGCTATATGTCTACTTACCGCTAATGTGGCGAGTATTGCAAAAAATTTCGGCAATTGTCCGCGAAGAAATGAATAAAACAGGGGCGCAGGAATGCCTCTTGACACAACTGCAACCTGCCGAATTGTGGCAAGAGTCGGGACGATGGGACACCTATACCAAAGCTGAAGGGATTATGTTTGCCCTCACCGATCGCGCTAATCGTGAAGTGGGTTTGGGGCCAACCCATGAGGAAATTATTACTGCGATCGCAAGAGATACGATCCGCTCCTATCGCCAACTACCACAGCATTTATATCAAATTCAAACCAAGTTCCGTGATGAGATTCGCCCCAGATTTGGATTGATGCGTGGTCGTGAATTCATCATGAAGGATGGTTATTCATTTCATAGTAATGAGGAAAGTCTCAAAGAAACCTATGCCGAAATGGATCGCGCCTATCGCAATATGTTTAACCGTTGCGGTCTCAAGTTTCGGGCAGTGGAAGCTGACTCAGGGGCAATCGGTGGTTCTGGTTCACAGGAATTTATGGTGCTAGCGGAAGCTGGTGAAGATGACATTCTGTTTACAGAAGATGGTAGCTATGCGGCTAATGTCGAGAAGGCTGTGTCTTTACCACCCGATGCAGTGCCTGCAACCTTTGATAAGTTTGAGAAGGTACATACTCCTAAAAAGGGAACGATCGAAACGGTTTGCAAGTTGCTGAAGTGTGACCCCACGCAAGTTGTGAAACAGGTTCTCTATCAAGTTGTTTATGACAATGGCACAACGGTTTTAGTGCTAGTCAGCATTCGTGGCGATCGCGATGTTAATGAAGTGAAGTTACAAAACGAGTTGACTAAGTTGGCAGTCAATTACGGTGGTAAGGCAATTATTAATCTCCAAGTAGCCGATGCGGAGTCTCAGCAAAAGTGGGCGCATTCGCAGCTACCTGTGGGATTCATTGCCCCTGATCTAGATGATTCCTATATTGATCCATCGGCTAAGGTTGCACCGAAGTTTTTACGCCTTGTCGATCATACGGCGGCGGCATTACAGAACTTTGTCACGGGTGCGAATGAAGCTGATTATCACGTTGTCGGAGCAAATTGGGGGCAGGAATTTACATTGCCAACAGTTGTGAATCTTGACAAAGCCAAAGCTGGCGATCGGGCAGTGCATAATCCTTCGCAAATCTTGCAAACCGCTAGAGGTATCGAGGTTGGGCATATCTTCCAATTGGGAACTAAGTATTCCCAAGCGATGAAGGCGACATTTACGAACGAACAAGGTGAAGAACTGCCCCTCGTCATGGGTTGCTATGGTCTCGGTGTATCACGCCTTGCCCAAGCTGCCGTTGAACAGTCCCACGATAAAGATGGCATCATTTGGAATAAAGCGATCGCACCCTACCATGTGATTGTCACCGTTCCCAATGTGGGTGATGCGAAGCAAATGGAAGTTGGTGAGAAACTTTATAAAGAACTCAACGCCGCAGGTGTAGAAGTTCTACTCGATGATCGCGATGAGCGGGCTGGCGTGAAGTTTAAGGATGCCGATCTTGTCGGGATTCCCTATCGCGTGGTCACTGGCAAAGCAATCGCCGATGGCAAAGTCGAAATCGTCAATCGGGCGACAAAGGTCGCTACTTTAGTAGAGATTGATTCAGTGGTTGCATACATCCAAAACGAGCTGAAATAAAAGAAAGCGGCGCATTGCGCCGCTTTCTTTTATTCTTCTAAGCATTATTCGATTAGGGGAGCATCTCAGTTAGGCACTAAGTATAAGTACTCAGAAGAATTAAGCATATTATTGAGATAAGCACAGCGATGTTTCAAAACTTGAGGGACATTTGTTT
>NZ_JACJQB010000083.1 GCF_014696385.1 Pseudanabaena mucicola FACHB-723 | reverse complement strand
AAGTGGCTCAATTAGTCTCACAGTAATTAGTTCGGATATGGTGATTCTTAGAATCTTCCCATTAGTTCGGATATGTGTAAATAATTCTGCATGGCTACTTATTCTTTGAGTAGTGGCATTAGACTCAGTTCGTAGGATTGCACAGTACTTTTGGCAAGTCCTGCACGCTCTAGAAATTCAGTGGTGACTGTAGCTAATGTGATAGTCAATTTATCAGCTAGTTGAAGCGATAGGTTAGAGAATGTTGTTGATAGTATAGTTTTCTATAAACATACTTTTAAACACTGTTTTGTGAATATTTTACAGGGTGATAAATCGCCTAACTCTGGTGAAACTTTGGGTACTTATGTTAAACGTATCCGTCTTTCCCTCGGTTTGAATCAAAGGGAGTTAGCGGCGATGGCGACGATTCATTTGCAGAGTTTGGGCAAGATTGAACGGGGACTGACTGCCAAGCTTAGTTCTCATAGTAAAGCTGGTTTGGCTTCTGCTTTGCAAGTTCCTGTGGAATATTTAGAGGCTGTCTCTCGTGGTACTGCCATTGAGCCTGTTTCTATGCTTAAGTTCTGTCCGTCTTGCTGGACTCCTGGTAATCCTGCTGATCCTCTCTGGATGGATGTCAGAGCTAATTTTTGCTTTCTCTGTGGGGGGAAACTTGGCGATCGCTGTACTCATTGCCAGCAAACTATTTCTTCGCTCAAGCATCGCTTCTGTCCTTTTTGTGGTTCTCCCTATAAGTCTAAACTGATTTCTTAAATCTCCTCTGGGTAACGCTTTTAAACCTATCTTGCAGGTTTTTACACGTATCCTGTAGCTACCCCTACTTGCCTCATCAATAGCTGTCATCTGGTAAATGACAGCATATTTAATCCCAGAGTTGATTGCTGTCACCCCGCCAATTGCCGTGTCATTTAATAATTCCTAACTCTTACAGCGCTTTGCGCTCAAACCCGAAGCAAGAATTATTAAAAAGTGTTGCTTTGCAGCACTTTTTAATAATTCTTGCAGTTCGTGTAATCGAAAAATGCCGTAAATGAAAGATTAAGATGTGACTGGTTCCATTAAGGGGACATCAGTTGCTGGCGCATCTTCTGGCTCAAAATCAGCCTTGGGGGTTCCGCATTGGGGACAAACCCAGTCATCGGGTAAAGCGCCAAAGGGAATACCAGGCTCAATACCTGAGTCTGGATCGCCGATCGCAGGATCGTAGACATATCCACAAGTTTTACAAATATACTTTTCCATTTTTGACTCCAAATTCCTAAATAAAAAATGTTTTTAGAAGTACAGGGTGTGCGGTGCAAAGAGACACACACTATGCCCACCACCAAGGTGGTGAATTTAGCTAACGACTTGCTCCAAGTCCTTGACAGCAGGTCCTTGAATCACTTTGCCGTCGCAGCTAAATCTTGCGCCGTGGCAAGCGCAATCCCAACTTTTCTCATCATTGTTCCAACTCACGATACAACCGAGGTGAGTGCATGTCGCTGAGACAGCGTGGACGTTTCCCTGCTCATCGCGGTAAGCAACCACTTTCTCATTATCGATAGTTAGTAGTTTGCCTTCACCTTTAGCTACTTCGCTAAAAGAATTAGACAATAAACCTTTGAAGCGATCGCCAATCCATCGAGTTACCACATCAGCTTCTTGTTTGACCGATTCCACTGTTACAAATGGAGTCGCACGCAGCGAATCATATAAGTCTGTATAGGGATTGTCTTTTCCGAGAATTAAGTCGGAGAGAATCATCGCAGACATAGTTCCCTTCGACATTCCCCACAGACTAAATCCTGTAGCAACATAAATATGTTTGTTAAAGGGAGTCAAGTTGCCAATGTAAGGAAGCTTGTCAAATGACACCATGTCTTGGTTTGACCATCGGTAGGCAAATGTGTCAATACCAAAGCGATCGCGAGCATAGGATTCTAGTTTTTGATACCGTTCTTCCGTATTAGACTCTGTACCAACTTTATGTCCTTCGCCGCCAACCAATAGGAGCAGCCCATCCTCATAGGGAGTGGTACGAATCGAATGGGAAGATTCGCCACTGCCGATATACATTCCCACGGGAGCGTTCGAGGAATCGATTTTTGCGCCTACGATGTAGGAGCGTTCGGGATAGGTTTTGGCAAAGAAAAGTCCTAGGTTGAGAATCGGTAGATTCGTTGCGACAATTACATCATGGGCAGTAATTACACCCAGATCTGTAACAACATAACAGGAATCACCCTCATCAACTTTCTGAACTCTGGTGTTCTCAAATAGATAGCTACCATCGCCAGTAATATTTTTCGCAAGATGGAGCAAATATTTGCGGACATGAAACTGCGCTTGGTTATCAAGCTTAATCGCTCCTGCGATCGCAAATGGCAGTGAGGTTTCTGTAACAAAAGTCGCGGGAAGTCCTAATTTAAGAGCGGCTTGCACTTCTTCTTTAATTTGATCTAGCTCACTATCTGGCTCAGCAAATGTGTAAGAACTTTGACGACTAAAATCACAATCAATCTGCTGCTCAGTGACAAAAGTTGCCACTTGCTCAACCGCAGCTTGATTAGATTCTGCATAAAGTTTTGCTTTTTGCTCACCGATTTGCTTAATTAAATCAGCATATATTAACTGATGCAATGCTGTAACTTTAGCAGTTGTATGACCGCTGACACCTGCGGCAACTTGTCTAGACTCAATGATCGCGATTGTTTTTCCAGCTTTTTTTAGCAATGTCGCTGCGGTCAGTCCGACAATACCGCCACCAATAATCGCCACATCCACAGTGACTCTATTCTCAAGGGAAGGATAGGTGGTTGCAGGGGTAGAGTCAATCCAAAAGGAGGCGTGTTTTCCAGATAGATTTGTCATGGCAAATTTAACACTGGTGCATAAAAGTATTGTGCAAAGTTCATAGAATAACTTCCTAATTTAATATTTAGAATTGGAAAGTATTTCCTTACGCTAACTATCACAAGTTAGTGTTCTATTTCTTGAATGAATTGGTTGACTATGAGATAAATTGTAATGAAGGAAGTTTCCACCAAGGTGTATTGGGTTGGAGATGATGCTCTTGGTGATAGCCGAAATGATAGCAAGTGAGAAATGACCACAGCAAAGGGCGATAAATACTTTGAGCGCGAGAAGTATTTTGGTAACCACCGATGGGTTCGCGATGAGGTAGAAAAGTCCCAAAATAGAAAACCTGAATCGAACTTAAAATCGTGGGAACCGCTGAAAATAGAATTAAATTGGCATAGGCAATATTTAGAAAACTATGCATACTCGCATAGGCAGTAAGTAAAACTGCTAACCGCCACCAACTCCAATACCTTTGCATAAAGCAGATGTACCAAGCGATCGCATTTTTATGTGTACCATCATGAAAGTCAGGATCAGCTTCACTCGCGGGAGCATGATGATGTTGCAAATGCTTTTTTGAGATCTCATCATAAGAGAAAAAGCCATAGAGCAAGAGTGCAAGAGAACCAATAAAGTGGTTAATTTGATGATGCTTCGGCAAAATTGCTCCATGCATAGCATCATGAGCCGTGATGAAAAGCCCCGTACAGATAAAGGTTTGCCACAATATCATCACTCCTACCCAACCCAAGGAAGTTTGCTTCACAGATACAGAGTTCACTAAAAAATAAAAACCCAGCGCCCAAATGATAATAACCAATAGAGCGATCTCTACTCCAGTCATACCAATTTTCGAGTCATCAAATACGGGATGAACCGAAGGGTCGGAATTTTCTGAAGTTAAATTCATAGGAACTATCTTTGATGGAGGTTTAAAATGCTTAACTTCCAAACAATTCAATGCTTTTGAGGGGAAAATCCCCCTCCTTTTTACTTTATTTTTTGACTGTATAATTCAGTTTAGGAAACTGGGGGAACTACGCCTGAGGACAAAATACCCCAAAACTCAAGAACGCCTTTATGGGTGAACAATTCGATCATGATCGCTGATACAAAACCGATCATAGCAAGACGACCGTTCCAAAGTTCTGCTTGAGGAGTAAACCCGGTAATCCAAGCATTGCGAGACATTCCGCTAACTCTATCTGCCTGTGGTGTGATTGTTTGAGATGTGCTATTTGTAGGTGTATCAATAGTTGTAGGTTTGTCAGTTTGCATAGTAGTCGCTCCAAAATTACAAAATCCATTCAGTCTTGTGACTTCCTACTAAGATTACACATCAGTGATAGAAATCAGGTTGCAGAATAAATGGGAACGTATGTTTTGTATAAATAGCTCTCAAATGTTAATAAAAACTATCAAGACGAGGAAATTCATAACGCAGTCATGATCTTAATCAACTCGGGAGATAAATCTATATTCCATTGAGAGTATTTCTTAAAGAGAACACCTGCGAGAATATAGAACCCATTTGGTATCTTAGGAAGAGTAATGAAAGGGATCAAACATGGGATATAGCAGTAGCCTAAGCGATAAAGAGTGGGAGATTATTGAACCTCT
>NZ_JACJQB010000082.1 GCF_014696385.1 Pseudanabaena mucicola FACHB-723 | reverse complement strand
TGATTCAAGAGAAATTAGAGCAGTGGAAGAACCAGCAAGTTGAGATTTTCCAGTTACCCCCTTATAGTCCCCAGTTGAACTTGATTGAAATTTTGTGGCGTTTCATGAAGTATGAGTGGATTGAACTCAATGCATATGAATCTTGGGAAAGTTTAGTCTCTTATGTTGAAAAAGTTCTTCGAGACTTTGGTTCAACTTATGTAATTAATTTTGCTTAGCTACTTACGCCGAAGGCTTTGACGGAGGAGATTGTGCGCTATACGTTGGAGCCGTTGGTATATGTGGGGGTAAGTGAGGGTTTGCCGCAGGATAAATGGAAGTTGAGGTCGCCGCAGGAAATTCTGAATCTGAAAATATGCGATCCGACGATGGGTTCGGGGGCGTTTTTGGTGCAAGTTTGTCGCTATTTGGCGGCGCGGTTGTTGGAGAGTTGGGAAGGGTTGCCCCCTAGCCCCCAAGTTTGGGGGAACAAGAGTATTCAAAGTCCCCCAGAATTGGGGGATTTAGGGGGCTTAGATAGCTTAAAACAAAGACAGATGTCAGTCTTCACGGTTTTTGGGAATGTCTCTAAGCCTGATCTTGATGAGGCTTTGATTCCTGATGATGATTTGGATCGCTTGATTGTGGCGAAGCGGTTGATTGCGGAGCGTTGTGTGTATGGTGTGGATAAGAATCCTTTGGCGGTGGAGATGGCGAAGTTGTCGTTATGGTTGGAGACTTTGCAGAAGGATAAACCGTTTACGTTTGTGGATCATGCGTTGCGGTGTGGGGATTCGTTGGTGGGGGTGACGGTGGAGCAGTTGCGGTTTTGGGATTTGAATGTGTCGAGTCATATTCATCAATTGGGAATTGGGATTAATGAGGTATGGAATCGGATTCGGGAGGCGATCGCTAAGCGGATGGAGCTTGAGAGTTTTACGGTGAATTCGCGGGAGGATCGGGCTAAGAAGGAAGCTTTGTTGGCGGAGTCGCAAGCTCGCATTAAGGATCTGAAGGATCGGGCGGATTTGTTGGTGATGTCGTATTTGGCAAGTTGCAAAAGGTCGCAGCAGGATGATTTGCGCCGTGAGTTGCTGTTGGTGGCGAATGGTGAGATGGATGTGAGTGAGTCGCAGCGTGAGTTATTGCCAGATTTGGAGGCGTTGCGTCCATTTCATTGGGAGTTGGAGTTTCCTGAGGTGTTTTTGAGTTCGACTAGTCAGAAGACAACAGGCAAGGGGCTTAAGCCTCTTGTTCCCTTGGTGGCGCAAGGTGGTTTTGATGCGATTTGTGGCAATCCGCCGTTTATGGGTGGGTCAAAAATTACGGGAGTAATGGGAACGCCTTATCGTGATTTTCTGGTAGATTGGATTGCTCAGAAAAAGGGAAATGCTGATTTTGTGGCTTATTTCTTTTTGCAAGCTTGCAATTTATTGAAAAATGATGGATGTTTTGGTTTGGTTGCCACAAATACCATCGCGCAAGGTGACACGAGAGAAATCGGTTTAGATCAAGTCGCAACTAAAGGAAAAATTTATCGCGCTATTCCCAGTCGTCCTTGGTCGGGGACTGCGGCGCTAGAGGTTGCGTATGTTTGGGCTAAAAAAGGTGATTGGGAAGGAAAATATTTGCTTGATGGGAAAGAAGTTGAAGGAATTACGCCTTATCTCACAGTGTCTAATCAAACACTTGGAAATCCTCTCAAACTTGAAGCTAATAGTGGAAAGTCGTTTACAGGAAATAAAGTTTATGGAGAAGGTTTTGTATTAGAAATAGAAGAAGCTCAATCTTTAATTATCAAAAACCCTAAAAATAAAGATGTTTTATTTCCTTATCTCAATGGGGAAGATTTAAACACCAGCCCTAATCAATCTCCTGCACGTTGGGTCATTAACTTTTTTGATTGGTCATTATCCCATGAACATGACGATCCGAAAAATCCTAAAGGTGCGCCTTATGCTTCTGATTATCCTGATTGCTTAGAAATTGTAGAAAAGTTGGTTAAACCTTACAGAGATACTGTAAATAATAAGAAAACTCGTGAGCAATGGTGGATTCATGAAAGAACAAGAAAAGAACTTTATGACGCGATCTCCCAATGTGATCGGGTTTTAGTGAAAACTCAAATTAGTAGAACTTGGGCTTGGGCTTTTCAAAAGACGGGAATTATTTTTGATCAACGTTGTGTGGTTTTTGCAGTAAATTCATGGCGATATTTTTCAATTTTACAATCTGAGATTCATTGGGAATGGTCTATGCAATTTGCCTCAACGCTAAAACAAGATATGTCATATACTCCATCAACTTGTTTTGAAACTTTCCCATTCCCATTCCCAACCCCAGAAACAGAAAAAGAACTAGAAGCAATAGGAGAGAAATATTACAACCAGCGTCAGCAGATCATGCAAACCACCCAACTCGGACTCACCAAAACCTATAACCGCTTCCACGACCCCAACGACATCGCGATCGACATCCAGCAACTTCGGGAACTGCATATACAGATGGATTACGCAGTGATGAAAGCTTATGGGTGGGTGGAGCAATTACGAATTACGAATTACGAATTGGGAGGAGAGCAATTCCCGTTGGCTCATGGGTTTCATCAAACTAAACAAGGACTAAGATTCACCATCAGTGAAACCGCACGGCGCGACATCCTCGATCGCCTCCTTGCCCTCAACCATCAAAGATACGCCGAAGAAGTCAAAGCAGGAGTTGGGAAGGAAAAAGGAAAAAGGAAAAAGGAAAAAGTGGTAGATAAGAGGCAAACGGTGTTAGACGTTTAGTAATACAAAAATTGCCTCCGTAAAGCTTTTTGCCTCCTCAATTGCCATTAGCGCATCATTTTCTTCAGGCTCAAACCGAACATTGTAATCACTCAACTGGCGATCGTCATAGGCACTTGCCAGAGACTTTACCAAATCAGCGCTAATCTTTCCCGTTTTCACAAAATGTAAACCAAATAACTTAATCAAACCCTTATGAGTAGAAACTTCCAAACCTTCTGATAACAACAAAGCCTGAGCAGCATAGTACATCGCATAGTAAGAACGGGACAAACATAAACGATAACGCCTCGCATCCACAAGCAATTGCGCTGTTTCTAACTCTTCTTTGGATAACGCGATAAATCTTTGTAAGTCGCTCATAGAGCTATTCCATCGCGGCGAATGCTATTTATAAACGAAGCAGAATTGTCATTAAACTCATCCAAAGACATAGGCATAATTGAAAGCAGTTCGCCAAACTCCAGTAAAAAATCTAACTTAATATCTGCCATCCGCCGAATTTCTGACATCGGTAAAACGCGATCGCGCAGCACCACCAAAATATCAATATCAGAATCCGCATTCGCCTCACCCCTCGCCACCGAGCCATACAGCAACAATGTAAATAGGCGATCGCCATAAAGTTTCTGTAACTTGAGTTTTAGTTCTGTTAATAAGGTTTGGAGTTGATCGGTAACCACGCCACTAGCACTATTGATCATCATTTACTCCCAAAAATCTACTGTCATCAGCTATGCCTAGAATTTTAACCGATCCGTCATAATGAAAGACAATAGATAAAATGTTACAGCGATCGCGCCATGCTAGAAACCATTCATCAAGAAATCGACAACCTCTCCACCGAAGCCCAAGAACTACTCTTAGACTTTATCGGCATTCTCAAAAAACGTTATACCAGTGCAAAAACATCACAGCAACCAATCTCCAATAATCTCCCACCAGCAACCCATCGCCGCCACAAAGGAACTGCCAAAGGTAAGTTAATCATTCACACCGATGATAAAGAACATCTAAAAGATTTTCAGCAGTATATCTGAGTCTATTGTTTATAATATCTATAAAACCTATAGAAACTATAGATAATGAACAAAAGCAAAACCATATCTGCCCATGTCACCAGTGAAACGATCGCTAAAATCGATCACCTTGCCAAACTTGAAAACCGATCGCGATCGCAACTTACAGGCGCAGTCGTAGAACTAGGCGGCGACCTCCCCCATGAAGCATGGACAGCATTACTCCAGATCAAAGCAATGGGAACTATCGAAGATTGGCAAGCTCTACAGCAAGCCCTTACCCGCACCCTCCTCAATCATCGCTATCGACTACTGCAACAGAAAATGTCAACTCAAGGCGATCGGCAATGGCTCGACACCCTAGAAACCGAAGACGACATCCTTAATGCTGCCGTATTACTGACACAACATGGCTAAAATTTCGCGATGGTGTCTCGATCTCAATATTTGGTGTGCTGCCATCCTCGCCGACCTTAAACAAAACCAAGGATCAGCCTGCCAAAATTTAGTAAGCATTGTTCAAACAGGCAAAAGTCATTTTGGCTCAGTCGAACTGATCGTTTCATGGGGAATGCTCAATCGTTTGCAAGCAGTTCTACTTCGTCTGCAAATATCTCCAGAATATGCCTTTAAGTAGCTAAGCAAAATTAATTACATAAGTTGAACCAAAGTCTCGAAGAACTTTTTCAACATAAGAGACTAAACTTTCCCAAGATTCATATGCATTGAGTTCAATCCACTCATACTTCATGAAACGCCACAAAATTTCAATCAAGTTCAACTGGGGACTATAAGGGGGTAACTGGAAAATCTCAACTTGCTGGTTCTTCCACTGCTCTAATTTCTCTTGAATCAGTTGACTGGTATGAATAGAGGCTTTATCCATAACAATCACTGTTGGCTTGGTAGATTGACGAGCAAAGTCATCGATACAAGCGAGAATGACTGCACTGGTGATACTGCGTTCAAAAACATAAGCAGATAAGTCATTGTTTCGATTCATCAAACCCACGACATTTAACCTCTTACTGCGTTGACTGGGTAAGCTTAAACCCGTCCCTTTCTCTTGCCAAGCATAGGGAA
>NZ_JACJQB010000081.1 GCF_014696385.1 Pseudanabaena mucicola FACHB-723 | reverse complement strand
ACCTCCGCATGTGGGACATTCCACTGCTTCAAATACCATCTTTTTTTCCTACTTATTCTTGCCCATGCTACTATATCTTCCAACAAATGTGACACATTACCCTCTCTGGGAGAGGGGGCTGGGGGGGAGAGGGCAATCTTCATTCCACGTAACATCAGTTACAAGATGGATGGTAGCGCGAATTAAACGCTTGAAGATTTAGAATGATTTAATCTCCATTTTAGATAATCTTCTACCGTAGGAAAATACTGCATAACCCCATCTAACCCTTCAGGTCTACCTTTAAGATAACCCTCTAAGTAAGCAGAATCATCTTTACGTGGTAAAACTCCCCCGTCGCGATCGCGTTGTCCTTCTTGATAACGAGCTTCTCTGATGTTTCCGAACATAATACTCACCTATTCCCTTTTCACAACTTGAAAAGCTTTTTAGATTTGCATCTATTGTATCCAGTATAACAAAAACTAACAAACAGTCTTGATTGTGGAAACCATAACTAAAAGTGATTGTAAAAGGTTTAAGCATCAGCCTAAAGCATGATGCCTAAACCCAGTTAATGGTACTCAAGAATCTCGATTCGATTACCAGCAGGGTCACGCAGATAAAAGCGATCGCAATTTGCTAATGGTTGGCGATCGGGGATAATCTCGACATCTAGAGTTTGCAAATGTTGGCGGAAAGCTTCTAGATTTTCTACTTCAAAAGCAATATGTCGCCGAGATTGAGCATTATGGATTTCTGGCTCCGTGGCAACATGAACTTGCGTATTTCCCAGTTGATACCATGCACCAACCGCTTGTAGGGATGATGGTTTGGGGATTTCGGTCAATCCTAGCGCCTGACCATAGAAGAAGAGCATCGCTGCTTCTAATTCAGGCGTAGAAGTAACTTGAATATGATCGATCGCTTTAAGCCACATATTTTTATCCTAATTAGCTAAAATGGAAATGCTTCACGGAGTAGATTTGGATTCAAAAACTTGGTAGAGAAGCGCTAAACTGTCATCGATTTTGGCGATCTGTTCCTCACTCAGGGAGTCCAGTAAATCGGCAATATAAGCACGGGTTAAATCTCTGGCAGCATCAAGATGGGCTTTACCATCAGGGGTCAATTTTAGGGAAACGCGACGACGTTCCGATGGATGGTCACAGCGATGCACAAAATTGCGTTGGACAAGGCGTTCCGTATTCGCTGAGGCGGTGGCACAAGTTACGCCTAAATGTTCAGAAAGTTCAGCTAAGGATGCACCAGGGTTACGATCTAAAAAAGCCAACGTCCGAAATTGGGGAACCGATAGTTCAGTTGCCTTGCGATCGCGCATATCAGCCCGAATAAATCGCATTATTAAAGGAATTGTTTCCATTACTTTGGCTGCACATTGTTTAGATAATGTGAAATCCAGATCTGGAGTAATTGATTCTGAATCTGGTTGGCGAACTGACTTTTTCGATCCCATGGGATAGTTAACTCTTAGCTGATATTGGTTGTTACAGGGCAAAAGAGTATCCCGAAGGGATACTCTTTGTCATTTTATCCCGTTACATTCCAATCTGACGATATAGGCGACCACCAATAAAAGTGAGGACAATCAGGACTAGTACCAAAACTGCTGTGTCAAAGCCATAGCCATAAATGCTTGTACCATTGAGGAGCATTACACTCCGCAAGGCATCAACCTGATAGGTCAGGGGATTAATGCGAGATACAAATTGCAGCCAAGGCGGCATAATCTCGATCGGATAAATGGCATGACTGGCAAAAAACAAGGGCATTGTCATCAGTTGTCCCATACCGTTAAAGCCCTCACGGGATTTGACTAAACATGCCACGATAATCGAAAAAATCGAAAAACAAGCTGCGCCCAGCATCACCATTAGTAAAACGCCTAACATGGCGATCGGACTAAAGTTAAGCTGCACTCCTAAAACTAGGGATAGGAGATAAACCACAAAAACCTGTGATAAACAGCGCACACCCGATGCAATCCCTTTGCCTAAAACAATAGCGGCGCGAGGGGTGGGACTAACCAAAAATTTATGGGCTAATCCTAGATCTCGCTCCCAAATTAGCGACATCCCACCACTAAAAATCGATACAAAAAGGACGCTTTGGGCTAGAATACCCGCCGCCATGAAATCGAGGTAGGGTAAGCCATTGGTAGGAATACCCCGAATTCTGGTAAATACCTGACCGAAGATCAGCAACCACAACACAGGCTGCACCGCCCGCACAATCAGATCGGTAGGATCGTGGCGCAGTTTTCGCACTTCCAGTTCGGTAATGATCAGAGTTTTGTTGATAAATTCGGCGATCGCCTGCCAAGGACTACGTTTTTTAATCCGTCTCGAACCCTGTGCCAAATTATCCCAACCGTTGAGCCGTCCGTCGATTTCTAGATGTTTCACGATAATTACCTCCTCCTGTTGTTAATTGATCGCCTGTGTAATGGATAAATACATCGTCCAATGTGGCATTCTCACGATTAAGAGAAGCTTTGAGTTCGCGAGGAACGCCTGTGATAACTACCTTGCCTGCCTGCATAATCGCCACGCGATCGCACAAACTATCCGCTTCTTCTAGAAAATGTGTTGTCAAAATAATCGTAGTTCCATACCGTTCTCGTAGTTGCTTCATCAATGTCCAAACATAGCTACGGGCAAGGGGATCTAGTCCCACAGTTGGCTCATCGAGAAAAAGAACTTGAGGTTGATGCAGCATTGACTGTGCTACTTCCAAGCGACGAATCATGCCGCCTGAATAATTTCGTACAAGCCGATGAGCAGCTTCTTCTAAACCCATAAATTCCAATACATCACGGATGCGGGTTTCGCGATATTTGCGAGGAATGTCATAAAGTTTAGAAAAAATCAACAGATTCTCATAACCCGTAAGACTCCCATCCGCAGATAGTGACTGTGGCACATAGCCAATCGCTCGCCGAATCTCAGAAGGGTGACGGATGAGGTCTAATCCTGCGATCGCGGCATTACCAGAACTGGCAGGTAAAAGCGTCGTCAGCATTTTAATTGTGGTACTTTTACCAGCACCGTTTGGACCTAATAAGCCAAATACCTCACCTGCTTTGACCTGAATATTGACATTATCCACCGCCCGCATTTGCCCAAAATCTCGTGTTAGCGATCGCGTCTCTAGCATCAAATGATTACGGCTATAGTTAGGCTCAAGAACATCTATCGCCTCATGATGCTCATTATTTTCATGCAATCTAGTCACAGTTAGCACTGCTCCTTACTTAATCAAAAATTACGCAAATGAAAGGAAAAATAAAACTAAGAAATAATAAGAACCAAATAGTTAGACATTCTAATTATTTTAACTAACTATTAGAGTATCTAACTATTTGTCTCATGGCAACCCCAATCAGGTTAAAAATTCCTTTCTTTAGCCTCGAATCACAATTATTTCTCGCCCTGCGGGACTGATGACATTTTCAGTAGTCGTCCGATCGCTTAACGGCGGCAAACCAGAACGGCGATCGAATATCACCAACCAACCCGTATTCAAACTCAAACCCGACAAATACTTATCGATCTGCGGCAACCCTTCCTTAAGCGGATCAGGTCTTTTATCAGCCCATACCTTCAATTCCATTGCCATAGTTTGCTTACCATAGCGCAAACAAATATCCATCTTTCCCGAACCGATCGCGTATTCCCTTTCCAACGTGCCATTACCATTTACCACCCGATGCAAAAATGCCATCATCACCAGATGGGGCGCAATTTCTGGATAGTTGGCACTTTTGAATAATGGCTCACCATGTTGCCGCCAGAATCTGAGAAAAGCATCAAGCAGGACTTGAGCATTAAGACTTCCATCAGCATTTAACCAGCTAGGTTGAATCATTGGCAGACTATCCTGCACACCTTGAGATAAAACTCTCGGAATTACCTCTTGATAAATCGGATTAGCAATTTTTAAGCCACCTTCCTGACTCCTCACCACTAAACCTAAGTCCAATAAGTAGCGGCGATCGTCATCGGGAGTATCTCCTAACTCCAATCCAGATAAAATTGGTTGGATAATTGCTCTGACTCTATCTTCCCTTAGTCTTTCGGCAAGACTATCCAAATGAGTATCCTGTCTCTTAATTAATATTTCCTTCGCTTGATTCACTAACTCAGCAGTAATGGGAATCGTAGAATCTTTCGTGATATATTCCACAATTTCTTTTGCGATCGCATTGACTAACCAAGGCTGACCCTGCGTCAAATGAAAGGCTAAATTCACCGCTTCAGGCGTAAATACTTGACCTGTGACATCCGTATGCTGCTGATAGAGATTCCTTACATCCTCAAGAGTAAAGTTACTCAAGGTAAAAGAACGCACTTTGATATTAAAAGGACTAGAGGTATTTAGGCGATCGCTTCCTCCTGAAGCATATTTATAATCCCGCACATCACGCATCCCCACCAAGGCAACTGACTGCGGAAATCCCTGTGGACGACGCGGAAACCCAGAGCGGATTTGTCGCAGGACTGAAACCAATGTCTCATCACTCAAAGCATCAATTTCATCCAAAAACACGGCTAGAGGACGCGATGATTCTTGTGACCATGCTGCCAAAAAAGCACCGATGTGACGACCTGATTCTCCTAAAATTCCATGACTCGGCTGTAACTCTGGTGTCAAATAAAATCTAATCGCATCCTGCCACTCATCTAATATGGCTCTCTCTGCCAACTCAGGATCATGAGAAAACACCGCCCCAACTTCTAGGGATAGCATCACCGAAGTATACTTACCACTTGCCGTTAGTTCCTGCGCTAGGGTAAGCATTGCTGTAGTTTTACCTGTCTGCCTCGGCGCGTGAATCACAAAATAGTTTTCCTGAGCAATTAGTTGTTTGATTTCAGG
>NZ_JACJQB010000080.1 GCF_014696385.1 Pseudanabaena mucicola FACHB-723 | reverse complement strand
CTAAACTAGAGACCCTGTTAGCAAAACCCAAGGTCAAGCCAAATCTCAGAGCTGCGGTGGTTGTAAAAACTAATAACAAGTCAAATATAATCGCTCCGCCGCCACCGCCACCTGATACCAAAGCTGCAGAAAGCACTAAGGTTACAGGTACAGTCGAAATTGCTGGCACAATCTACGCAATTATTAGTGCCTTTGATGAACCAACATCTCGATATGTCAGGGCTGGTCAGATGATTTCTAACGGTAAGGTATTGGTAAAGCGGATTGATACTAATGCTGAACCGCCAATTGTAGTGTTACAGCAGAACGGAGTCGAAGTATTACGCCCCGTGGGTGCGCCTATCGTCGGTGCGGTAGACAACAATCAATCTGGCACAACATCTAACCAACCGTCTCAACCATCCACAAACAATCCTGTACCATTTACGCTTCCACCTCTAATTCCCGCACAATAGAGCATAAAAAAAGCCCCGTTTTACGGGGCTTTTTTTATGCTCTATTGTTTATTTTTTAGGAGCCATCAGCATAGTGATGTTTCTGCCTTCACGTTTGGGATATTGCTGGATTTCAGCAACGGATTCAAGATCGCTTGCCATCCGATTTAGCAAAACTTCGGCAAGATCGACGTGTTGGATTTCGCGACCACGGAACATGACAGTTGCTTTTACCTTGTCACCTTCTTTCAAGAAGCGCTCAGCATGGTTGATTCGCACTTGGTAATCATGCTCTTCAATTTTGTAACGCATCTTTACTTCTTTGACATCAGATGTGTGTTGCTTCTTGCGAGCCTCACGGGCTTTTTTCTCTTGCTCAAACTTGAATTTGCCATAGTCCATGATCCGACAAACAGGAGGATCGGCTTTGTCACTGACCAGTACAAGATCTAACTCTTTTTCTTCAGCCATCTTCAGGGCTTCTTTGGGGGTCAGGATGCCGAGTTGCTCCCCCTCCATATCAATGACTCTAATTTTGGGATATCTGATGCGTTCGTTGATTTGGGGGAGGTCTTTAATTGGCTTTTTAGTCATGAAATCTCTGTTGTCTAGACTCTTTGGGGGTATGGGTTTAATTACTATTGGTTTACAAATACATGCTTACGCTTAGCTGAACAATTAAATTAATCTTAAATAAACTAGATTGTTGATCTAGTTATCTGAATTAACTTAGATATTCAAGCTTTTACATCTTTTTGCTTGACATATGCGTTTAAGTATAGTACGAACTAGGCTCGGATGTGTCAAGCAATTATCGTAAATTTTGTTTAACAAGCGCACCTGTTACTTGATCGTTCATGGTGACTGCTCCGATCGCAGTTGGCAAAATAAAGCGCACTTTACCCGCCTCAACTTTTTTATCGGTGGAGAGACAGGCGACGACCGCATCGGCATCGATATCCTTGGGCAATGTTTGGGGCAGTCCAGCCTTAGTAATTAAGCTAAGCTGCTGAGCTTGTTCTTCGGCTGACCATAGACCCAGATCAACTGCGATCGCACCTGCAATCTTCATCCCCAAACCGACGGCTTCACCATGATTGTAAAGACGATAGTTGGTAACAGATTCGATAGCATGACCAACTGTATGTCCATAGTTCAGAATAGCCCGTAAATTTCCTTCTTTCTCGTCCTTAGATACAACTTCAGCCTTTGCCTTGGCACAGCGATATAAAATCGTTTGCAGCATGTCTGAGGAAACATAGCGCAATTGGTCTAGGCGATTGCACTGAGCGAGCAAGTCAAATAATTCTCGATCCCAAATTACGCCGTACTTGATTACCTCTGCCATTGCCGAGCGAAACTCACGGGCTGGTAGAGTTTTTAATACTTCAGGATCAACCCATACTAGGCGGGGTTGATAAAATGCGCCAATTAAGTTTTTGCCCTGTGGGTGATTGATCCCCGTCTTGCCACCAATCGCAGAATCGACCATGGCAAGTAAAGTAGTTGGTACTTGGACTAGATCAATTCCCCGTAACCAAGTTGCGGCAGCATAACCCGACATATCGCCAATTACGCCACCACCAAGGGCAATAATTGCTGAGGAGCGCTCTAGTCTGTGCGTAAGAGCTGCGTCATAGATCTTTTGGAGTGATTTGGCGGTTTTAAAACGTTCACCTGCTGGCAAAATTAAGTGAGCAACATCAAAATCTGCATTACCTAAAGATGTTTGTACTGTCTCGCCATAGTGCTTATAAATGACTGGATTTGAGACGATGAGGAGTTTTTTGCTTTTTTTCCCTAACCCAATTGCTAGTAACTTTGTCCCCAAATCCTTGAGACTATGATTTGCGATCGCAATGTCATAACTACGATTGCTCTGGGCCTCACTATGGAGTTCAACAGTAACGGTGGTGGAATGATCGGACATATTTCTAAATAAGGGTACTGATATTTAGAGACTGTAAAATTTTTTGTGTAAATTCAGGCTGAAACCATTGGTTTTTCGTTAAATTTGTCAATTAAACACTAAGAAATTTACAGTCTCGATATTTATGGTAACAGCATGGTAGCAGCGATGATGATGCTAAGTTTTGTTTGATGTTTCCATCTATTTAGCCATGGCTTGGCATAATTCAATAATTGCTGTTTGTAAGGTGGCATTTTCCTCTTTGCCATGTTTGAGATCCGCTTCTAGGCGCAGCAAAATATCCAGCGATCGCATTAATCTTTGACTGCTTAATCCCTGTACTTCTTGCTTCAGAAAATAAACTCTTTTAGGATTGCCAATTTCAGCAGCTTCCGCAATTTCTTTATCATCACGCACCCCCGACTCTTGCATTAACTTGATCCACAACCAAGTCCGAAACTGCCCTACCAAAGTCGCACAAATTCTTAGACCCACTTCATTGTTTCTGAGTAATTCGGCAATTAGAGATAGAGCTTGGCTAGTATCAGCAGCCCGAATCGCGCTGGCTAGTTGCAAACTATTGTGAGCGGAAATCTGGACAAGGGGAGCAATTTCCTTGGCAGTAATAGGCTTAGTATGTTGATAATATGCCAGTTGCAGTTTTTGTAATTCCATCGTTAAACGACGGGTATCATTACCGATCGCATCAACTAATAAATCCACCCCATCATTAGATAGTTTTAAACCAATTTCAGTCGCAGCCTGTCTGACCAGTTGAGCAATTGCCTCAACTTTCCAAGGTGGAATCAGCGAAAACTCTAAGACCTTGGCATATTTTTGTAATAGTTTGGTAGACTTCGCTCTGCCATCAGGTTTACTTGAGGCTGTAAATAGAAGATAGGAATCTGGGGGTAAATTAGTAAAAGTTCTTTCTAGCTCTGTAAGTAGAGACTCAGAACATTTTTGCGCAATGCTTGTATTGACTAACCAAGTCAAACGATTACCCATCCCAAAGGGAGAAGTTACTGCTTGATTAAGTCCATCCATGATTTCAAAATCACTCGTAGCATTAACTTTGGCATAGTTAAAATCACGCCACATGGGATCAACATGGGTATCGATTATTTTTTTGACTGCTTGAGAAATTTGATAGTCATCATCTCCCCAATAAAAGTAGACAGGCATTGTATGATTAGTGCAACTATGTGGTGTGGTGTAGAGATTTGATGATTACTAGAAGCAAAGCAAATAAGAAAGCTAGTTTTAATGCCAAGGCGTTGAGTGCTAGTCCTACAGATGGCTACGCAACATGGGGGAAAAGGTTGTTTGACATAGCTTTTGCAACCTCAGTATTGCTTGTATTTTCGCCTGTTTATATTTTGATTGCGCTTATAGTTGCAGCCAGTTCTCGTGGGTCTATTTTATATATTCATGAGCGTGTAGGACTCAATCATCAACCTTTTAAATGCATTAAGTTTAGAACTATGATTGCTCAGGCAGACCAAGTCCTAGAAGAGTATTTAAATTCTTGTCCAGTTAGCCGTGCTGAGTATGAAGCATCTTTTAAACTGAGGCATGATCCCCGAATTACGAAGATTGGAAGATTCCTAAGAAAAACTAGTCTAGATGAGTTACCGCAGTTTTGGAATGTGCTTGTTGGTGACATGAGTGTTGTGGGCCCCCGTCCATTAGTACATGCCGAACTCATTAAGTATGGCAATGAGATTGATAAAGTGCTGAGTGTTCGACCTGGTATTGCAGGTCTATGGCAGGTATCAGGTCGCAATGATGTACCCTATGCTCAGAGAATCAAACTGGATGCTAGCTATGTCAGACGAATGAGCTTTAGTTTAGATCTCCAGTTAATTTTTAAGACTCTTCTCGTTGTGATTTTTCCAAAGAACAATGGGGCTTATTAAATAGTTCTTCACTACCTTAAAAATCAACTAAATGAAGGCGGCGCATTGCGCCGCCTTCATTTAGTTGCGACGGCTACGAACAGGGCGCAATGATAAGTCAAACTCTAATGCTGCTGCCATACCCCACAGGGTGAATGCCAAAATCCAGAAAAACTCTGATGGTTCGCCACTTTGATATGGTCTGCCATCACAGATATCACTAGTATTAATGCTGTAGTTGAACCAGAGATCGCTCAAAAACATCGAAATACCAGCACTACCTAGCAGTCGCCATGACTGCGCGGCTTTACCACCCCAAAAAGCCAGTAACAAAATTGTGGCAACGATCAATAACCAAATATCGCCCAAGGCATAAATGATATTGAGAATCTTGCCTAGATTTAAATCAAAGCCACTTTGACCACCAGCAATGAAAGTTACATATCCGGCAGAGATGATCCCCACAACCCCAACAGCCGCGACAATTGCCCATTGTTTGGGATACAGATTAAGTCTGCGTCCAATTACTGACATTGCCATACCCCAAGCCAAAAAGACGTAGGTTGCTGTAAAGAAAATATCCGCAATCGAGGGAAATGGGGAAATCAAGTTTTGTGCGCCTTTTTCCCCACCTGCAATCAGACCACTCTGATATTGAAAATCTAGATAGCCAAAAATTAAATTGCCGATTCCCCAAGAGAGAATTCCTAGACCAAGCCCTAACCACACATTGCG
>NZ_JACJQB010000008.1 GCF_014696385.1 Pseudanabaena mucicola FACHB-723 | reverse complement strand
TTGTCTTTGCCAATTACCAAGAATGGATAGGCGCGATCGAGATCGCAATTGGTTAATTACATCAGTGATTACATTAGTCAAGTTGTCGCTAATGCTTAACTTACGATCCATAGCTTATTTAATCGCCGTTTCCAGTTTGTGCTGATTCCAGAGCTTTTGATAGAGCGGAGACTCCGCTAATAACTCGGCATGATTCCCTACCTGTACCACCTTCCCCGCATCCATCAAAATAATGCGATCGCAAGTAGAGGCAGCCGATAGATTATGGGTAATGAACAAGACAGTTTTATTTTGCGGCAAATTCCCTAAAATTCCTGTGGCAGTTTGATTGTCCACACTAGACAGCGCATCGTCTAACACTAAAATTGGCGTGTCAACTAGTAAAGCCCTAGCCAAAGCCGTGCGTTGTCTCTGCCCACCTGAGAGCGTAATTCCTCGCTCACCAACCAGCGTGTCATATTGCTTAGGGAACTTGAGAATCTCTGACTCAATCCGTGCTTTATTCGCAAAGTTTTCCACTTCATGCTCATAGGCTTGTGGTTTGCCATAGCGAATATTGTCGCGAATCGTGGCACTAAATAGAAAACTATCCTGTGGCACAAAGGAAATAATTGCCCGCAAATCCTCAATTCTCATTTTGGTAATGTCAATTCCATCAATGAAGATTTGATTTGCAGGAACTTGTACCAAACGCATCAAGGCACTAGCCAATGTGGATTTACCAGATCCAACTGGCCCCAAAATTGCAATTGTCTCGCTAGGATTAATTGTGAAGTTGATGTGATTGAGAGCTGGTTGAGTTGATTGTTCATAACTGAACGTGAGATCACGGGCTTCAATTTTGCCTCTAACCGCTTCCTTGGGAAGTGTGATCGCATCGGCAGTATCGACAATCGCAGGCGGGATATCGAGAATATTTTGAATTCGATTAATACTGACTAACCCGCGCTGATAGGTCACCATCACAAAGCCCAAAATTGCAGTTGGAAAAATCAACCTTTCCACATAAATAATCAGCGATAACAAGTCCCCAATTTTGAAGTCGGTATTAGTCGGACTGGCTAATTTTTCGCCGCCAAACCAGACTAATACTAAAAAGCTAATACTAGCGATTCCCCCCAACAATGGGAATAAGATATTCCGACTTTTTGCCATTCGCAAATTGGCATCTAGGAGCCGATCATTCAACTTGCTAAAAGCATGGAGTTCATTTTCCTCTTGGGCATAAGTTTTAATTAGCGCCATACCATTGAGGTCTTCTTGCAACAATGAACTTACCTGTGATAGCTCTTCCTGCACTTGCAACTGCTCATCGCGGAGCTGCCCACTAAAGTTCTGCACAATCACCAACATAATCGGATAGACCGAAATTGCAAGCACAGTCAGCATCGGATCAATCACTAACATCGCGGGCAAGGTCAAGCCATAGACAAAGACTGAGTTGATGATACTAAGTAGGGCAAAACCTAACAAACGGCGAATATTTTCAACATCACTAGTAACAATGCTGATCGTTTCCCCTGCGGAATTGTTCGCAAAATAGCTGGGAGGCAACTTTAGTAAATGCTCAAAAATTTGTTGTTTGAGACTAAATTCCACTTTGCGCCCAATCCCAAAAATCCAGACGCGGGATGCCATCCGAATTACCCACATCAGCGATGACATGCCAATAATCAGCCAAACATAGCGCATCAGTTCTGGAAATTCGCTAATCTCAAAGACTTCGAGATCATCGACTGCCTCCCGAATCAGCCAAGGTATATATGTGCCTAGCATGTTGGCTAGCAGTAGAGCCACAGTGCCAATAGCCAAGTCTCCCCAGTAAGGACGGAGGTAGTTTTTGAGATTCTGAAATTGCGATCGCGCCATAATATATCCATACTACTTTATTTTGACAAAAGCTTACCTAGTAAGCCTTTGCTTTAAATATCTGAGTTTTTCTGCGCCACCGTTACCTTGTATATGGATAAAATTTTGCCAGCTCTGCTTTGCAGAACTGGCAAAATTTTATCTTAGTTTTAATTCAGCGCCAAGCACTGTAATGATTACTGATTGGATAGTGATTCAGTTTGGGATTCTGACTCTTTGATCGCCGTCGTAAGGGAATTAGGTTTATAAAATGACATCGAACCAACAATCGGAATCGTTGAAGGGCAATCTTCAGTTTTAAACCACACTCGCTGACCTGAGAATAGACCTTCCGTAGCCATGCCTTCAGAAATTATGCAATTGTGGCGAATGTCATGGAGGGCAAAAGCTCCCATATTTGCAGGTAAACCTTGGCTTTCTATATAGCGACCACGATAGATGCCTTGAGTAATATTGCGATTGTAGAGATTTGCCGAAGTTCCAACTTTGAGGCTGTATCTTTCAAACATCCAATTAGGAACATAGTAATTGTTTGATTCCCCTGCCACATTTTTGAAGGTAACAATATTGCCCGAAATCTTTTCAATTACTTGAGGAGTTGTATTGTCAAGATACTCACTCATTGTTTCAGACTTAGCTGACATAACTGATGTTGTAGAAGCAATTGCGATCGCAATTGCTGTAAAAAAGCCACTGAGCATTAGTTTTTGCATAGTTTTCGATCCCTAGATAGATATTATTTGTTTAGACTTGGTGTCACTTCTTGACAATGACAGCCCCATGCTTGAACTAATGAGTGACTTGCTTGACTAAACAATAAAACTTATCTATAGCAATTCTCATACTGATGAGTTATGGGCAAGGGGCTTAAGCCCCTTGTTCAGATAGCTTAGATAAAACCATGTGTGCCTTCCTAGGCTGAAAAACCGCTATATATAAAACCCAAAAAGCTATGGCGCATGATGCGTCATAGCTTTTTGGGTTTTATATTTGATTGCGCTTACTTAAACAATTAAGCATCAATAAATAGATCATTACCCTCTTGAGTAACAGTAAAGCTCTGAACATCCGTAGGAGCTTTGCCCATGGCAATCATTTTCTTCGCCACATTTGGTAAAGGAATACCCACAAAAGAATCGACCCACTCTACATTTTTGCCAGTACAAACTTCAAACTTAGAGCCATGGAAAGGGCAAGTAATAACACCATTCTCAAACTTGCCTTTGGCTAGGGGTAGCCCAAAATGAGGACATTTATTTGCGATCGCACAGTGCTTATCACCAACCTTTGCCACGATTACAGACTTACCATTGGCGCTTGCCTTGAGAACCTTGCCAGCACTGATATCGTTAGTGGTAGCAATTTTGACTTTAGCCATAATTGAGTGACTCCTGCAATATGAAAAATGTTTGAATTTCCGAAAAATACCTACCAGATCATACAGGATTAAACGTGGGTGTAGCAGAACGACTACATCGGGCTTGCAAAAAACTAATTGATTTCACAATAAAAATCATCGCAAGAAATATTAGGTAAAAGTGCTTAGTTACGCTAATCTGTATGTACATTTGTAAAGCAACTAACTCCAAACCAGTATTTCCCAAAATCGCCACTGATGACGACCCTAAATCTCCTCAAAACTGCCCCTTCTTCGGCACGTTCCCATCAGCCCCTAAGAATTACTGCCTTTGGTGATAGCTTGATCTACGGCTATGGCGATCCTATTCATGGCGGCTGGGTCGAGCAACTAAGGCGGCGTTGGATGGGTACAGAATCAGGGCATGTTCTTTATAACTTAGGTGTGCGTGGTGACACAGCTGCCCAAGTTAATCAAAGACTAGAGCAGGAATTTTTACTCAGAGGCGAACTCCGCAACAAGCGCCCTGATTTAATTATTTTGTCCGTGGGTGTCAATGACTCCCCCAGAGTTGGCAATCGACGTATGACCGATTTTGATCGCTTTAAATTAGAGATGATTAATTTACTCGACAAAGCCCAAAATCTTTGCCCCGTAATGTTTGTTGGCATGGTTCCCGTTGATGAATCAAAAATGCCTTTCCTAGATTGTTTACACTTCAATCACGATGACCAATTTCGCTACAAAGAAGCCACCAAGTCCGCTTGTCAGGTGCGTGATATTCCTTATCTAGATATATTTGACATCTGGCAATCACGAGGGCAAGACTGGATTTGCGATCGCTTACATATCGATGGCTTACACCCCAATACCGAAGGCTATCAATCTATTTTTGAAGACCTTCTCAATTGGCAACCATTGATCCATTTAGAACAAATCAGTAACCCAAATTACTACCTTCAAAATCAAAAGGCATAGTCATCAAATTCTTACGTTCTTTGTGAGTCCTGCATACAGCGCTTTGCGCTGACGGAAAACCCAGAAAGATTTTTGAAAGCGTTGCTAAGCGCCGCTTTCAAGAATCTTTCTGGACTACTCAAAACTGCAACAGTCTGTAAGCAACTATAATTGTTAAGCTGAAAATTAGATCTAGAAGCAGTCACAGTGGATCTGACCACCCACGATAGATGTCCTTGATTGTCTCTAGCAATGCCTAACTCCAAATATGAACCAACTTATTAGCGCCTTTACTCTGTTTCTCAGTCTCCTTGTAGAAGCAATGCCATTTCTATTGATGGGAGTGATGCTATCTGGGATTCTCTTAATCTTTGTCGATGAGCGCAAATTAATTGCTATCTTGCCTAAAAATCCATTTTTAGGAGCTTTAGCGGGTAGTTTTCTAGGGTTTATGTTTCCCGTCTGTGAGTGTGGCAATGTGCCAGTAGCGCGGCGGCTAATTTCCCAAGGTGCGCCGATTTCGGTAGCTGTTAGCTTTTTATTAGCCGCACCAACGATCAATCCTGTGGTAATTTGGGCAACTTGGACAGCTTTTCGCGATCAACCCGAAATTGCTTTTTTACGAATTGTGCTGTCATTTCTAATCGCGACCATTGTCTCGATGGTGTTTAGCTCTCAAAAGGATTTACGGGCAATTTTGCAGCCAAATATTGCGATCGCATTGCCAGCACCCAAGGTCAAAGCAGGTGCAGTACCCGTGGGGACATTCTTTTTGGGTGAAGACCAACCACTAGATTGGTCAGGTTATGGTGCGGTGAATAATCAAGTAATCAATAAGTCATTGCCAGAACGATTAAATTTGCTGCTAGATAACACCTTGGCAGAAATGCGTGAGCTAGGCGCAATTTTAGTCATCGGTAGCGCAATTGCCGCGATCATTCAGGTATGGGTTCCCCGCGATATTATTTTGAGTCTAGGACAAGGGCCCGTTAGTTCAATCTTAGCGATGATGATTTTGGCGGCGATTGTTTCGATCTGTTCCACAGTAGACGCATTTTTTGCGCTCTCATTTGCCTCAACCTTTACAGGTGGTTCTTTGCTTTCATTTCTCGTCTTTGGCCCCATCATCGACCTCAAAGCAATTGGCTTGATTTTAACTGTCTTCCAGAAACGCGCCGTTGTGTATATGTTCCTGCTAACGGCTCAACTCACTTTTTTAAGCTGTCTGTTTATTAATTTCCAAATTCGCTAGGCATCAAAAAAGCGTGCAAAGCACGCTTTTTTATTGAGATCTACACATTAATTCAATCGGTAATCCATCAGGATCAGCGATAAAAGCAACTTGATATTTGCGATCGCAAATAGTTTGTTCCCTCGGTGGCAGCAGTAATTTTAGCTTGCCTAACTTATTAACCAAGCCCTGCAAAAAAGCTTCCAGATCATCCACATGAAACGAGAGATGATAGTAGCCCACATAATGCTCATCACTAAAAGGATCAGGAATATGCTTTGGCTCAGGGACTTGCATTAATTCGAGGTTAGTTCCTGCGCCATGCATCCAACAAGCAATCGTTGTCCCTGTCGTAAAGCGTTCGGTCACGACGAAGCCTAATGCTTCATAAAATGCGATCGCTCGAAAGATATCCGCAGTTTTGATCGAAGTATGGTGATATTGCATCAGCTTGATCCATAAACAACAGAGCAATCATTGAAAGCGCCGCTTTGCGGCGCTTTCAATGATTGCTCGTGACAAAAGCTGGCGAATGCACAATTTAGCAATCATAAAACTCGCAAGATTGTGGGAATGCTATGCAGAGTTGACAACTGCTTAATGGTGGCGATCGCCTGTTGGAAGTTGTATTCACTGACTCGCTGTGTAACCACCACAATTTCTGCTAAGCCATCATGGACAGTTGTTTTTTGCAAAATTGCATTCAAACTAACATGATGTTTACCAAAAGCAGTCCCCAGATCACCAATTACCCCCGGCTTATCGTGGGTAAGGAGTCGTGCATAAAACTGCGTCACCGTATTCTCGATGGGGGCAATTTTGGCGTAATGCTCATGGGAACAACCCATTAATTGATTAACTTGATTTGGCATCGATTTTAATGCTGCCGCCACATTGATGATGTCGGCAACTACAGCGCTAGCAGTTGCGCCCGAGCCTGCTCCCGGCCCAGAGAAAACAACCTCACCAATGGGATCGCCTTCAATGCGAACGGCATTGGTAACGCCATGGATATTTGCAAGAGGATGCTGCACAGGAATTAAAGTTGGATGCACACGAATTTCCAGATTGCTGCCATCTTTATTTTCAGCACGTCGGGCAATGCCCAGCAGCTTGATCGTAAATCCTAATTCTTTGGCATAGGCAATATCGGCGCTAGTAATTGAGCGGATGCCTTCTCGGTATATATCTTCAAGTTTGACGCGATCGCCAAAGGCAAGACTCGCCAAAATCGCCATCTTATCGGCGGCATCATAACCATCGACATCCGCCGTCGGATCGGCTTCGGCATAGCCTAGTTTTTGGGCTTCGGCAAGGGTCGCATCAAAGTCAGCTCCCTCAAAATACATGCGACTGAGGATGTAATTGGTTGTGCCATTAACGATGCCCGTTAACTCACTAATGCGATTTCCTCCAAGACTTTGCTTGAGGGCTTGAATCACGGGAATACCGCCACAGGCTGCGGCTTCTAGCATTACATATACGCCATTTTGCTTTGCGGCGGTGAAAATCTCATTACCATGTCTGGCGATGACGGCTTTGTTAGCTGTGACAATATGTTTGCCATTGGCGATCGCTTTTAAAATTAGACTCTTAGCTGGTTCGATGCCACCGATGACTTCAACAACAATGTCAATGGCAGGATCGTTAACAATTGCATCTAAATCTTCTGTGACAATGCTGGCATCAATCGCCACATCACGCTGCTTATTTTGCGATCGCACACCCACACGAGCGATTTCAATATCAGGCAGTAGAGGATGGCGACCCGTAGAGTCTTGGAATATTTTGGCAACACCAGTGCCAACCGTTCCTAATCCGAGCAGTCCAACTTTATATGTCACAGTCTTAATCTATTTAATGCTTGTCATTTCTATTAACATTCACTCTAGTACATTATTTGAAATTTTTGGCTAATCGAGATTGTCTTTAGACTTCAAACTTTGTCTTTTGCCTGTTTAATAATGCGATTGCCTTGTAATAGATTATTGATTTCCTTGAGAACCGTGAAATCTTCCTCAGGCAGAGCAGTGGGACATTTAAATTGCGAATCTTTTTCTAGAAAGCTAAAGGCTTGGCGAAACTCAGTTGGTGTAGTTGCGATCGCATTATCGAAATGACAGGGGATAATTCGCACAAACTGCCAACTTGCCACTTGATTTGCCCATGCGATCGCCGCTTGGGGATCGCGATTGAGAATCAGGGTTTGCAAAATTGGCGCGACAAAAATTCGCCCATTGCCGCGTAATTTTTCAAAGGATTGATACCAGTCATAGCGCCATTTAAAGGGAAATAGTCCAAAAAAAGCTTTTTTCGATCGCTCTGGGGCATTGGCAAGATCGCGCAGGGCTTGCCCGAAAGGCACTGTTTCTAAAACTTGAGGACGGAAATAGAACAAAAATAGGGCGGTACGTTGCCAACCCCTGACCCGATTTACAGGCGTATCGGCAATTGGTTCGGCGGCGCTATCCCTAGCGTGAAACAACAGGGGATAGGGATCAATTTGTAAAATTTCAGGCGGATGCTCAGGAATTGCGACAATCGTATCCGTGACTAATAAACTTTGCGATCTCTTATCTAACCATGCCACCTCGGCAAATTTACCTAAACCTAGTTCAATCGAGCCTAAAATTGCATAGTCAAACTGATCCGCAAAGGGAGTTTGCTTAACATCTGGGGGCAAGATATGCGTGCGTCCCCAAGGTAAACCGAGCCAACTTAGCGGCAAATTAAACGGAAAACTCCATTGGTGGGGTGACACATATACTTGAGCCTTGGGAAATTTTCGCGCAAATGGCCCCACAAATACTTTATGTTCAATTCCTGAAACCGTTGGCAAAATAATGTATTTAACTTCCCCATGCTCCGCGACTAATTCATTCACGAGGCGGATACATTCAGGGGTTGGGGCAACGGGTGCATAGACTAGCAATCCACCTTGGGCTAGCTTTACCACAGTCATGCGGATTGGCACAACTACATAAAAGATCCCCTGAATTTGATCAAATGTCCATACTGAGTCTTTGACTATTTCTTTACGCAATGTCCTACGCTGACCATAGGGATATAGTGGCACTACCTGCCAAAATTTCCATGACCAGTCTTGTTTGCGATCGTTTGTGGGAGATGTTTCTGGAACAGCCATTAGCCGCAATCTTAATCTTTTATATTTATCAGTTTTTAGAGAAGCATCTCAATTAGACACTAAGCAATTATTTTTACAATTGAAAAAGCCTAAAGTCCTTATTTTTTGCAATATTCAGTATATGACAAACAAATGAGACTCGTAATATAGCAGTCCTAAATAAGTTAGAAGAGGATTTAGTTCCCCTCAGTCATCGATATACGTTATACATTGGCTGAGCGAAACCGAAACCCTATTTTATATTTAATTGCACTCAGATACTTATGGGAATATATCTAGAGAAGTTGCTAAGGTTACAAACTTATGAGCAATCCGTTGAACTGTCAGATCAAGCTAGAAGAAGACAACCTAGATCGAAAAAATGCGTGGGATTTGCAGAAATTAGAAATATATCAACGGATTCAGAAGTTTTCTCTAGATCAAGATGTACCATTTTCGTTCAGTCATCGGTTGGCGAGAGATAACAACTGGACGCAGAATTATGCTCAAAGAGTCATTATTGAGTACAAGAGATTTGTATTTCTCGCGATTGCGGCAGGGCATCCTGTGACTCCGTCGGATCAAGTCGATCAGGCTTGGCATCTGCATCTGAGCTATACCCGTTCCTATTGGCAAGAGTTTTGTCCCCATGTGTTGCAAACTGAGTTACATCACCAACCGACCAAGGGTGGTAAGTCTGAGAAAGTCAAATTTCATGATTGGTATAGTCGCACATTAGAGAGCTATCGCCACTTTTTTGAAGAAGAACCGCCCATTGATATTTGGTCAACAGCTAAGGAGCGCTTTGGGCAAGATTTACAGTTTGTGAGGGTGAACACTAGCCAAAATTGGATTATTCCTAAATTTCATTTCAAGGATCTTCTAAAATTCAAGGATTTTCTAAAACCAACGATTGCCTCTATTGATTCATCTAATTGGCAAAGACGCACAACACTTTTGCTGATTTTGTTTCTAGTTTCAAGCGCGATCGCAGGCTGTACTGTTAATCCCCTCAACTTGGGTGCTAATGATTTCTTGATATTTTATTTTTTGTTGTCAGTAATTGTGGTCTATACGTCCTTTCTCCTGAAAGACTATCTGCGATTGCCCGATGGCGATCCCAAGCAAACCTATATCAACCTCAGTCCCTATGAAATCGCTTATCTCATTGGTGGCGATCGCAGAGTTATAGAATCGGCGATCGCTAGTTTATTTCATAAAAAGCAGATTAGTATTGATGCTCAAAATCGAACTTTGACATTTAGTGGTTCTCTGAGTGACGTGAGAGATCCTATTGAAAGAGCCTTTGTAGAGGCAATTCAAGCTGATGAGACAATCGATGATCAGAGACGATTATCTTTTAGTTCTAAGGTTCTTCAAAATATTCGCTATGGCAGCGATGTGATTAGCGATCGCTTAGTTAAGCTTGGGCTTTTACTTAATCCATCTCAAGCCTTTAAAGCTCAGGTATATCCAATTCTCTTAATTACGGCACTACTAATTCTAGGAATTACGCGAATAGTTTTAGGAATCTTGCGGAATCGTCCTGTCGGCATATTAATAACTATGGTGTTTTTGATCTCCCTCATTGTTGGGGTTCTGTACAACATAGATTCTCGCCGTACTCGCTTTGGCGATCGCATGATTAAGCATTTGAGAGCAAATCAAGCACGAGTGAAAGATAAGTCACAGGTCGCTTTAATAGTTGCCTTATCAGGCATATTTGCCATCATGGGCGATCAATTTGTTGATTTAAGGACATTCCTTTATCCGCCATCAAACAGCAGTAGCGATAGCTTTAGTGGTAGTGATAATGATAGCTTTAGTAGTAGTGATAGCGGTGATAGCGGCGGCGGCGGATGTGGTGGTTGTGGAGGCTGCGGTGGCGGTGGTGACTAGTTCAAGGGAAGAAATTGCAAAGCAATCACTTTGAGCTATAGCAGTCCTCATTGCTGTAACTCTTGCAAAACCTGTTGATATTTGGCTAAACGCTGAAAATCCTGCTCAGTGGGGTTAGGGATGCGACCAAGATCCATGTTGTGCTTGAGATCAGCAATCTTGACTTTGGTGGCGATCGGATTAGATTTCACCCGCGATATATAGTCGGCATAGCTTTCACCCTCCAGTTTCGTAATTGCGGCGATCGCCTCGGTAATCGAGCTGGGAAAACCCTCACTGACCAGATCTTTAATCGTCAACTCCGAGTCCTCGATCGCATCGTGCAGAATTGCCACAATCTTGCTTTCGAGGCTGTCCATCTGCGCCATCACCATCAAAGGATGAGCAATATATGGTTTCCCCGCTTTATCAACTTGTCCCTCATGGGCTTTGGTGGCAATTGCGATCGCAATCGCTAAGAATTTTTCAGGATCTTTTTCATAATCCAGCATATAGCGCCCTCTAAGTCTCCAAGGTTATAATTATCAACTGTTGATGCAAGCTTTGAGATTACCAAACAAAAAACAATGCGGAAATATATCCACAAACTTGCTTGCTTGGCAATTTATACAAGCGTATGTCTGGGCATCAGTAGTACGATTGCACCTGTCTTTGCGGAAGATAGCAGCTTGGGCATAGTCATGCGCCGAGGTCATCTGCGCGTTGGTATTGATGCAGCCATTGGTGGCCCCTACATGTTTTGGAATGGCAAGACGCAATTCTATGATGGTTTTGAGATGGAAATCATCCAAGAAATTGCATCTCGTCTCAAAATTGAACCACGTCCGATTAATATTCCTTGGGCAACTCAGCCTGAAAATTTAGCATCGCGTCAGGTGGATGTACTTCTGAGTGCGCGGGAAGAGGGCGCATTAGAATCAGGCGCAACCCAAGGTAAGTTTATCGAAACCGTTCCCTACTATCGAAATGCTCAACGGGTGCTAATTCGGGCTGACGGCACACAAATTCGATCTCTGCGGGACATGATTGGTAAGCGAGTGGGCGTTGTTGCCAATAGTGGTGGTGCAGCCATAGCCGAGACCTACAACAAAAATAGAGGTAACGCCCTACGTCTATTTTCATCCCGTGATCTCGATCGTATGCTGATCCAGTTACGCGATCGCCAACTTGATGCGATGATCCTTGATGAACCTGTGGCGGTATGGCAAGTCCGCAATAATCCTAACTTTATAATTGTGGGCGAACCGATGATTCCGATTCGGTTAGTCGCCATTGTCAACAAGGACGATGTATCTCTCAAAAAAGCAATCGATCAGGCTTTAACGGAGATGCGTCAAGAGGGTAAACTCGAACAAATACTTAAAAAGTGGAATCTATGGGAAAGCCAGACAACTTTAAAATCGACAAGGGGCTTGCCAGATATGGTCTTAGCGATCATTATGCCATCCTCGGTTTACCAATGACGGTCGATCCGCTCCAGATTCGCAAAAAATTTCTCAAACTGGCAAAAATTCTCCATCCCGATGTCTTCGGCAGAACTAGCGAAGAAAAGGAAATTGCAACTAAATATTTCTCTAAAATGGTTAGCCCTGCCTATCAGATCCTCAATAGCGATCGCGAAAGAGGAGAATACTTGGCAACGCTGAGAATGTTTGCTCAGGGAAAGAAACAAAAGCAAGAAGTACCAACGCTGAATTCGGAAATTGCCCAAAAGCTGTATCGTATTCCCCATGAAATTACCTACAAGCAATATGTGGAGGAAATTACACCTAAACAATACGATTCGCTAGACTCCATTTTGGAATATACGGCGACTCTCAGCGAGCTAAACCTTGTGTATCTATTTACGCAAACTAGCCCTAGTTTCACGGTTAGTGGTTCGGCTACACCCATGAATACCAGTAATGATCAACTACAGGCACAGCAGCAACCTATTGTTGCCAAACCTGCTCAATCACCAGCACTGCGTAATCTCAATATGGCAGAGCTATTTATTGGCAAGAAACAATGGGCTGATGCGCTCAAGGAGTTAATTGCGGCGGAAAAACTAGATCCGAATAATGCGAAACTCCACGCCCTCAAAGGCTTGGTGCAAATGAACCAAAATGCGATCGCGATCGCCAAGTCTAGTTTCCAAAAAGCCCTCAAACTTGATCCCAAAGAACCAATTGCCCTTAAGTACATCAACCAAGTGAATGTAGCTACTAAACCACCTGAAAAGCCGCCAGAGAAAAAAGGTGGTTTCTTTGGTTGGGGTAAAAAGTAAAAAGTTAAAAGCGGCGCTAAGCGCCGCTTTTAACTTTGGTATCTAGACAAATTCAGCTTCTAAAGATTCAGGCTGTTGCTTGGGTCTTGGGTCAAACTCGAATAGCGAGTAGACAACATCACGGCGAATTTGCGTCATCATGTCAAGGAAAATCTCGTACCCTTCGCTCTTGTATTCGATCAACGGATCTTTCTGACCATAGCCACGTAAGCCAACCGACTCACGCAAAGCCTCCATTGCCTGTAAGTGATCGCGCCAGAGCGTATCAATGCGTTGCAGAATAAAGAAACGCTCTGCTTGACGCATCAAACCAACCTGTAAACCTTCGACCTGAGCCTCTTTAATTTCATAGGCACGACGGACTTCTTCTCTGAGAAAGGCTTGCATCTCAGGCAAGAACATATCATCAAGCTGTTCTGGCTCTAAATCTTGCAAGAGATTTACAAATTCCTTGATCTTTTTGACCATGGCAACCAGATTCCATTCTTCAGGAGGCAATTCAGGATTAACGTAGGCATTGACAATATCATCCATCGTGCGCTCGGCATATTCAATCACGCGATCGCGGAGATTTTCACCCTCAAGCACGCGCCGACGCTCTGCATAGATGGCTCGACGCTGATTATTCATTACTTCATCATATTCAAATACTTGCTTACGGATATCGTAATAGTAGGTTTCCACTTTTTTCTGTGCGTTTTCGAGAGCACTAGTCAACATGCCTGAGCTAATTGGCATATCTTCCTCAACACGGAAGGCATTCATTAGCCCTGCCACACGATCACCTGCAAAAATTCGCATCAAGTTGTCTTCCAGACTCAGGAAGAAACGGGTTGAGCCAGGGTCACCCTGACGACCGCAACGACCGCGCAACTGGTTATCGACGCGCCGAGATTCATGGCGCTCAGTACCAATCACATGTAGCCCGCCCAGATTAGTTACTTCTTGATGTTCAGCACTTGTGACGGCTTCATATTCACGCTTAATCAAAGTGAAGGCATCCCGCAGCTTTTGGATAACAGGATCATCGGTCGGCGCTTTTTCAGAAGCAACGGCAAGCATCTCCTCCGCCGTAAGCTCTGACTGACTCATGCGCCCCATTTTCTCGACCGCATAGTCAACGGCTTCCTTGAGCATAGTCTGAGCATCTTGAGATAGATCACAGGGATAGAGGCTATCTGAGACTTTCCAAGTTTTTTTCTTTTTGGTCTCTGCACCTGTACCAAAACCCTGTCCCTTTTGAGGGCGATCGCTAAACATGCGTTGTCCTTCATTGGTGAAGTCATCATCATCTTCAGGACGGACAATCTGTGGCATGAAGCTTTCTCGCACCTTTAAACGTGCCATGTAGTCCGCATTACCACCGAGAATAATGTCTGTACCACGTCCTGCCATGTTTGTAGCAATGGTAATCGAACCTTTGCGCCCTGCTTGGGCAACAATTTCAGCTTCCCGTTCTACATTCTCTGGCTTCGCATTTAAAAGATTATGAGGAATTTCCTTTTCACTCAGCAACCGCGAGAGGACTTCCGATTTCTCGACACTGGTTGTTCCAATCAACACAGGACGACCTGTTTCGTGCATTTCACGACATTCTTCGGCAACGGCACGCCATTTTGCTGCTTCGGTTTTATAAACCACATCTGACCAGTCTCCACGTCCACTCTTGCGGTTGGTGGGCATCGTGGTAACTTCGAGATTGTAAATTTTACCGAGTTCTGCCTCTTCAGTTTTGGCAGTACCCGTCATGCCGCCCAATTTAGGATATAGCAAGAAGAAGTTTTGGTAGGTAATGGTGGCAAGGGTTTGGGTTTCATTTTCAATATCAACACCTTCCTTCGCTTCGATCGCCTGATGCAACCCATCACTCCAACGACGACCAGGCATAATCCGACCCGTAAACTCATCAACAATGGTGACTTCGCCATTGCGGACAATATAGTTAACATCTTTGAGGAATAATTCCTTTGCCTTCAAGGCATTAAATACATAGTGCGCCCAAGGATCGGCTTGGTCAAATAAATCCGTAACACCCAGTAATTTTTCGGCTAGTTCAAAGCCTTCATCGGTCATAACCACATTACGCTGCTTTTCATCAACCTCGTAGTGGGTTTCCTGTTGCAGTTGTGCCGCGATTTGGACAGCCCCAATATATTTTTCGGTGGGACGTTCCACCATACCTGAAATGATCAGGGGCGTTCTGGCTTCGTCAATTAAAATCGAGTCTACTTCGTCAATAACGCAATAGTTAAAATTTCGCTGGACAACTTCTTCAATACTGGTTGCCATGTTGTCGCGGAGGTAATCAAAACCTAGTTCGCTGTTGGTAGCGTAGGTGATGTCACAGTTATAGTTTTTGCGGCGCTCAATTGGCTCCATCGAATTTTGAATCAAGCCCACAGACATTCCCAAAAAGCGGTGTACTTGTCCCATCCATTCCGCGTCACGACGGGCGAGATAGTCGTTAACCGTAACCACATGGACACCTTTACCTGAAAGGGCGTTGAGGTAGCTAGGCAAAGTTGCCACCAGTGTTTTGCCTTCCCCTGTTTTCATTTCGGCAATTTCACCACGATGCAAGATCATCCCGCCCAACATTTGCACATCGTAATGGCGCAGACCTAAAACGCGGGTAGCCGCTTCACGGACAACAGCGAAGGCTTCGGGCAGCAAGTCATCGAGGGGTTCGCCCTTTTCCAGTCTTTGTTTAAATTCTCCTGTTTTGCCTTGTAAATCGCGATCGCTTAGCTTCTCTAGCTCTGGCGCTAGGGAGTTAATGAGAGCCACGTCGGGACGGAGTTTGTCGAGCTTACGCTTGTTAGGATCGCCAATCAGGTTTTTTAGGTTAAACATAGCTACCGAATGCAGTTAAAAATGCGACTAAAACAGGGGAATGCGCCAAACGTGATATTTAATACGACTTTGGTCTTCATATTACATATTACTCGACTGTTGAGATTGTATTTATAATTTCGATGTTTCGGTTATCCGAAGACAACGAGCAAGAACTATTAGAAGATCTAAGATCTATGACAAAGCTTAAGCGTGTTGGCATTTTGACAAGTGGCGGTGACTGTGGCGGACTAAATGCCGTGATTAGGGCTGTGGTACGCCGTTCCCGCGATTATGACATGGAAATTTACGGGATTAAGGGTGCAACTCAAGGTTTGATGAATCGTCCAGTCGAGGCAGAGGTACTGGATATGCGAAAAGTTTCGGGGATTCTTCGCTATGGTGGCACGATTTTAGGGACAGTCAATAAAGGGAATCCCTTTGCCTACCCCATGGCTGATGGAGAAATTGTCGATCGCTCTGAAGAGGTGATTGAGGGATATCACAAGTTGGGACTAGATGCTCTGATTGGAATTGGTGGCGATGGCAGCTTGGCTATCCTGCGTCGCCTCGCGCAACAGGGCAATATGAATCTTGTGGCTGTACCAAAAACCATTGACAACGATTTGGGAGCAACTGAAAACTCGATTGGCTTTAATACGGCGGTGAGTGTGGCGGTAGAAGCTTTAGATCGCTTGACCTATACCGCAATTAGCCATAGTCGCGTGATGATCTTGGAGGTGATGGGGCGAGATGCAGGACATATTGCCGTTAGTGCAGGGATTGCTGGGGGCGCACATGTAATTTTAATCCCAGAAATTCCCTATAGTTTGGATGAAGTTTGCGATCGCTTAATGAATCGAGCCTTACGCGGCTTTCATTTCAGCACAATGGTGGTGGCGGAAGCGGTGAAAACGCCCACTGGTGAGCCAGTCAAGTACACCAACAGTCTGGGGCAAACTCTCTATGGCGGGATTGGGCAGTACCTTGGCGATCAGATCAGTACCCGTACTGGTATGGAGAGCCGTGTTAGTGTTTTGGGACATGTGCAGCGTGGCAGCACTCCATCACCACTAGATCGCATTCTTGGTGCAGCTTTTGGCGTGGCAGCCGTAGACTTGATCGCGCAGGAAAAATACGATCGCATGGTGGCATGGGTCAATCGTGAAGTTGTAGATGTACCGATTGCCGATGCGATCGCACAATATAGTGCGGTTGATGTGCATGGCACATTAGTCAGAACTGCGATCGGCTTGGGTACTTACATTGGTGAACTTGATTAGGACTCAATTAGAATGAGCGGCGCAAAGCGCCGCTCATTCTATAATCTTTCTATGTTTTTTTGGAGAGCGCTTTGCGCTAATGTGAAAACACATGTCGGGTAAAGCTTCAGCCTATGTCTAGTCGCCTCAAAGCCCTTTTGTATTACATCTCAGCGCGATTACTGCTCGCGCCGATCATGTTATGGGCGATCGCCTCAGTAGTATTTCTGTTAATGCGTGCCACCCCCGGCGATCCCATTGACGCAATCTTAGGTCCTCGAGCCCCTGAAGAGGTCAAAATTGCGCTCCGCGAACAAGTGGGACTAACAGGCTCTTTGTTTTCGCAATATTGGGGCTATATGCAGGATTTGTCTCGCTTTAATTTGGGCAAGTCGATCAGCACTCGTGACCAAACCGTTTGGCAAATCATCAAAAACTTTTTCCCTGCCACTGCCGAGTTAGCACTGTATGCCCTGATTATTGCTTTAGTAATTGGACTAACGGTGGGCATTATCGCCGCCCTTCGCCCCAACACCAAATGGGATGTGGGCGGTCGCTTGTTTGGGATTATTACCTATTCCTTACCACTTTTTTGGGTGGGGATGATTTTGCAATTAGTATTTGCGGTGCAATTGGGGTGGCTGCCAATCGGGACAAGATTTCCGACGAGCATTGATCCACCAGTGCAGGTATTTGGACTATATACAATCGATGCCTTGATCAAGGGTGACTGGGAAAGTTTCTGGCTCAGCGCTCAGTATTTAGTGCTGCCCGCAATGAGTCTAGGCATCGTGATCAGCGGCATTTTTGAGCGGATTGTGCGGGTAAATTTGCGCCAGACGTTGCAATCAGACTATGTGGAGGCAGCTAAAGCAAGGGGGATTAATTCCAGCGCGATTGTGTTTAACCATGCCCTCAAAAATGCCATGATTCCTGTAATTACAATTTTGGGATTGACCTTGGCTTCGATGCTCGGTGGTGCAGTCTTAACCGAAGTTACTTTTTCTTGGCCGGGGCTAGCCAATCGACTATTTGAGGCGATTGCAGGGCGCGACTATCCCGTAGTACAGGGAATTGTGGTATTTTTTGCAATCATTGTCACGATCGCCAGTATTCTCGTAGACATTATTAACGCTTGGATTGATCCGAGGATTCGTTACTAAACATGAAAATCAAACCCGTTTTTGTTGGAATTGCTTTATTGGGAGCTTTGCTGCTGTTGTTGAGCTTAAGCTCCGTGGGCAAAGTCTTGGGAGCGAATCCGCGTGATGTTTTGTCGGGTGTCAAAACTGCGCCGCTAGCTACTAAGTTTTTGCCACAAAGCTCACCCATGTTTGTGTCTTTTTTGGTGAATCCTGAAAAGTTAGGCTTATTTACGCAATTAGCAGCACAAACTAACGATCGCAATGAGGTGCGTCATGAGCTTGCAGAACTCAAGCGGCAATTGCAACAAAACTGGTTATTGAATTACGAAGCTGATATTCAACCTTGGCTCGATCAAGAAATTACTTTAGCGATCACTGATGCAGATCTTGATCACCAATCTGCTAATGGACTGCAAACAGGTTATTTAATTGCCTTTGCCGCTAAGGATGTCGATCTGGCTCAGTCAAGCATGGAGGCTTTTTGGCAAAGATTGGCGGTCGGTGGCTCTGATTTGGGCTTTGAGCAGTATCAGGGCTTGTCGATTTTGAGTACCGAATTTAAAGATGGCAAACCTGCGATCGCAGGTACGACTCTCGGAAATTTTGTAATATTTGCCAACGACTCACGGGTACTTCGTAGTGCCATTGATACGTTCAAAGAACCTAGATTTGCGATCGCAAATCTAGACACCTATCAGTCACGTCTTAGCAAGTTGAATAAGGGCAAAATTGCGATCGCATATACTAAGCTCCCTCAATCCATTCTATTGACCAGCTTTAATGTCGAAAAATCAGGACTTAGAGCCAAATCAATATTAACTTCAACCAAACAAGGCGAAAATTTGGGCGATAGTGTCGTGACAGAAAAGCGTAACTTCTCGCAGAAAAACTATATCAAGCTTGCCAGCACTATACCTGCGGGCAGCTCAGTGATTCTTGGTAGTGATCTTGGGCAAACATGGCAATCGATCAAGGGTTTACTCACGCATGAAGGGCTAGATAAGGTATTGCCAATTTCCATTGATAGTAGTGATTTGGCATGGGCGCAAAATGAATTTGTGATCGCAATACTGCCCCAACCGAATAGCGAACAGCTAGATTGGTTGCTAGTCTCCAAGGTCATCGATGAGCAATCCACAAAAACTGCGATCGCCGAGCTAGATCGTCTCGCCAGAACGAAACTAACCGTCGGAGAGATTGGCACAACAACTCAACCTTTAACAGTTTGGACAAAATTAAGTGCCGCTAATTCGAGTGTGTCAGGTAATGTGGTGGCTGTCCATACTAAGACTAAGGACTATGTTTATTTGTCAAATTCACTAACAGTTTTAGAATCTGCCTTAACACTAAAAAACAATCAATCTATCGCCGCTACTAAAAGCTTCAAGAATGCCTTGGCAAAATTACCAAAGGAGCAACAAACCTATGCCTATATTGCCAAAAATTTGATTAATAGGCTTAATTTAAGAGGATTACAGACTAGTTTATTCAATATTCCCACTATCAGTGGATTAACTCAAATATTTATTGACTCGCCGCTCAGCAATATTTTTAAACATTCAGAGTTAATTAGTTTTGCGGGTAATATAGCTAATAGCAGCAGTGAAATTGCTACACAAGATAGTGAATTTCTAGTAACTCTCAAATAGTTAAATAAACTTAGCCAATCGCAACTAATTACAGAAGATACAGCTATTCTGAAAGGAGTTTGTAAGTGGCTAAAATATATCCAAAATAGGGGCGCTGAACGTGGAGACGATCAGATGATTACGGCAACGGATGAACAGAAATGTCTCGCTTGTTTAACTGAGGCAATTGCCGATTTGCATGGTCAAGCTGACAAGCAAAAGTTGGCTAAAATTGCCGATCTGATTATTCAGACCATGACTGGCCCTTGGAGGCTATTTCACACCCCTAATCACATCTTTGAAGTGGGTGCAGGTGGCGATGCGATCGAAATTATCGCTGCCTTATTCCATGATTTAGTCTATGTACAGGTTGATCAAGGTATCAGTGTCAACATTAGCCGCTACATCTGTGGCTACATCAAAGAAGATCACGAACACCTCGTAATTTTGAATCCCCCAGAACTCTTAGAAGATAACGCTTTTCAGGTAGTCAGTAAGATATTTGGATTTCAGCAAGGACAGCCACTAGTTCCCGTCTGTGGACAAAATGAATTTCTCAGTGCCTTGATTGCTGTCAAAGCATTAGAAGATATCCTGCCGATGTCAACGCTGGCAGAGATTGCCGCCTGCATCGAAGCAACAATCCCTTTTCGTCCGCGCCTAGATGAAAATCAGACATGTTCCGATCTGCTTTTTAAACGCCTGATCGAAACTAATAAATTTTTTCAATTTGGTTGGGATATTCCCAAAGTTAATGAAATTGTCGAGCGCTCAGTCCGTTTGTCTAATCGTGATGTCGAAAACTTTGCTAGCCCCAATTCCTCAAGATTTTTAAACAATACTTGGAATTTAATTCCTGAAACTAACCACGACCTCAAAAATGTCAATTCCTATAGCGTATATGGATATCGGGTATCCATGCAAAAAATGGAAGCATTTATGAATTTTCTATCACCAGATATCGTGTTTCGGCGCTATGGTAATGAGCCAGATGTCCAAACCTATAGCAAATTATTAAGCCTCACTCAGCAAAATTTAGATGTGGCAAGACTATATTTAGGCACCAAGTTAGCTGCCATTGCCCTGCTAGAGGCGTTATCTGCTCGCATTGGCAACGATATTTCCCTATCAACAATGATGGGAGAGTTACCTCTAGAAGATAAATCGATGGCAACCCTAGAGCAGTTTTTGCCTAAAGTCGAGATGATAGTTCATCCTTTAAACGCAATTGAGGCAGAGGTTTTAGAGATTTTAGAAAAGGGACGTACCCTAGATTCCCATTACGATATTAAAAACTCTCCCGTAGCAACCCTGATGGTCAAATCGTTAGGGTTTGCAGAAATGCACAAGATCCTCAAATTGTCGAAGGAGTTTTTTAGTGGCAAGCTCACTGCTGAAGCCCTAATTGCTAACTGCGATCGCAATGTTACGGAAATGATTAAAAATGCGATTTTCCAGTTATTTGATTCTCGCAAAGCCGCCCTTTCGCAATAGACAATTTACTGTGCGGGTGCAACAAAAGCATAATCAGCCACAACCACACCACCGATGATATGTTCTTGTAAAATTCGCTCTAAAACTTCATTCGTTGCCGAGTGATACCAAACACCGTCGGGATAAACCAACAAAATCGGACCGCGATCGCAAACTCGCAAACAATTGGTTTTCGTCCGAAAAACCTTCGCTTCTAGATCCAGTTCTTTAATGCGGCGCTTGAGGTAGTCCCATGCTTGTAGCCCCAACTTTTTGTCGCAACAGAGAGGCTTAGTTTGGTCAGCACAGAGAAATAAGTGCTTTTCAATTTTGGGAATTGATAAATTTGCTGCACGGGTAGCTAATTGTTGCTTAATTAGATCGAGATCTACCACTATCTCCCTATCTGTGGTCATAATTTCAGGATTCAATTCCATAGTTTTTTTTGAGTCATATATTTAAGTCATACAACAAAGGATAATTAAAGATAAAGCCTTAATAGTTTCGATTATTGAATGAAAATTTTGTTGGTTGAAGATGATGAGCGCATCGCCGCCGCACTAACAGAGGCATTAACTGACCATTATTACGTCGTAGACGTAGCATCAGATGGAGAGCAAGGCTTTGCATTTGCACAAACCTTTCCCTATGAGTTATTAATTTTAGATGTCATGCTGCCAAAATTGGATGGTATTGCAGTATGTCGGAAAATTCGACAAACGGGTCACAAAATGCCAGTCTTGATGCTCACAGCAAGAGATACCTATCAAGATAAGGTAACTGGACTAGATGTGGGAGCAGATGATTATGTGGTCAAGCCCTTCGACTTAAATGAATTATTAGCAAGAGTTAGGGCGCTCTTGAGAAGGGGGACTTCTGACCTCACGATGATATTAGAGTTTGGATATTTACAACTTAATCCTAATACTTATGAAGTCCGCTACGATGGAGAACCATTACATTTAACACCTAAAGAATATCGAATTTTAGAGTTGCTATTGCGTCACCGCAATCGCACGTTTAGCAAGTCTGAAATTATCGATTATCTATGGTCATTTACAGAAACTCCTAACGAAGAAACGGTAAAAGTTCATATTCGCAGCTTGCGACAAAAATTAAAAAGTATGGGGGCAAAGCAAGACCTAATTGAAACTGTCTATGGTTTAGGATATCGCCTCAAGCACTAAGAAATAACAATGAGAATTGATGATAAAAAATATTTGCCAAAAATCCTAAGACAATGGTTTTATGATCCTTTTAACAAATTGCATTTGCATTTGTTATTTGCTTGTTTAAGCATGATGAGCATGGTCTTAGGGATAACGACATTGTTTATTTATCAATATTTTGCAAATAATCTCTATGACAAAATTGATCGTCAGATTAAGAACCTAGCTGATTCTGCTGCTCATAGTTTACCCACAATAAAAGCAAATTTGGGTATATCACAAACATCCCGTACATTTGACAATGACGGAGATCTAGACATTCCTTGGCAAGATCTGCGCCAAAATCAGCAAACTGTAGAATGGTTTAGTGCTGATGGTAAGTTACTGGTGCGAACAGGTAAAAAAATACCTAAATTCCCTTTGGTTCAGTCTAGTATTTTGGGCAAGGTACAAAAATTAAAAATCAATGAAAATGACCAGCACAATTTAACTAATACAGAATATGAAGACTTAAGATTCGTTACCATTCCTGTTTACCTTAGTAGTTCGCTTAGTAATCAAGACTCTTCTCAAAAAGTATTGATTGGCTATGTGCGGGTTAGCGAATCTGGCGAAGAAATAGAGGAAGAATTAGAAAGACTACTATGGGCTTTAGGATGGGGAGGAATACTAGCAATTGCCTTGAGTAGTATTGGCGGCTGGTGGTTAGTCAAGAAAGCCTTGCAACCAATTGAAAGAAATTATGAACAAATGCGTCAGTTTACTGCCGATGCTTCCCATGAGTTGCGTAGTCCATTAACAGCCATTAAAACTTCTGTAGACGTAATTCGTAGCCATCCCGAACGTATTCACCGTGACGATGTGCAAAAAATGGCGGCGATTGCTCATGCAACAGCACAAATGGGCAATCTAGTAGAAGATTTATTATTTATGGCAAGGTTTGACAATACTAAATTTAGTGAGTACGAGCGCCATAAGTTGTTGTTTTCTCTCAGTGAGTTATTGGAAGATGTATTAGAAATACTAGAAACCCAAATTCAGCAAAAGGAAATAACATTACATACCAATCTCTATGATCCAAAGCTAAACCAAATCAATATCTATGGTGAACCGCACGAAATTCGTCGCCTGTTGATGAACTTACTGGAAAATGCGATCGCATACACGCCAAAAGCAGGAGACCTTACAGTTAATCTATTAAAGTACGAAGATTATCTAAAAGTTAGCATTAGTGATACAGGCATAGGTATTGCTAATGAGGATTTAGATCACATTTTTGAACGATTTTGGCGGTCAGATCGCGCTCGCACAAGACGATCAGGTGGCTCAGGTTTAGGACTATCAATTGCACAAGCAATTGCCAACAGACATGGCACAACTATTAATGTGAAAAGTGAGATAGGTGTGGGTAGTAGTTTTAGTGTGAAATTTTTCTATAAGTAAATGTGACAAAAAAGACTATTTTTACTTTGCGCCTTTCCGAGTTCTTTACTTTTATTCGACATAATCAACGCATTCACTAAAACTAACCGTAGCCCCAAAGTAATCATGAAAAAATTTAACTGGCGCAAAATTCACCGCTTTATTGCTCCTATTTTATTTCTACCACTTTTGCTGACCACTGTTACAGGGGTCGCCTACAGACTAGGAAGGAGTTGGTTTCATATACCTAAAGGTGAAGGCACATTAGCAGAAACTTTACTGACAATTCATCAGGGAGGATTTCTAGGAGATCAACTCAGACCCTTCTATGTTTTGTTAGATGGGCTAGGGTTAATCGGGTTGATCGTAACGGGAATAATTATGATGGGACTTGTAGGAAAACGCCCTCGCCGCCAATACGATGTCTAGTCTGGGTCTACTAAACCAAAAAGTGCCGCAATGCGGCACTTTTTGGTTTAAGGATTTAGTTCGTTGATTACCTTGTCAGTTTTGCGGAATTTTAATTCTGGTGGTGCATCGGGTAAACCTAAAACATCACGAATTGCTGAATCTAATTCTTCAAAACCAAAAAGCCCTTCACGGTCGTAGCTAACTTTGCCATCGCCAGAGATTAGCACTGTTTGAGGAACTGTACCTTTGTAATAATAGGCTTCATCGCTTGGCGTATAGTCCTTTCGGTCTAAGTCCAAGCTATCAACAGAAACCGCAATTAAGCTAATCGTCTTGCCATAAAAACCTTGAGCAAGATTGAGAATTGGCGAAAATCGTTTGCAGTCAGCACTATCATCAACGTAGAAAACGATCATCGCCGCGCGATCTTTCTCAAGAGATTGCGCCAAGCTGATTCTTGGTGGCACAATCGAGCCATTGCCACCATAGAGAGCAAAGATATTGCCATCATAGGCATCGTCGGTCAGTTTTGCCTGTACAGGTTGCGTATCACCGACCACTGTTCCCAGAAATATACTTAGGCTTAAACAACTTGCGATCGCAACACCAAAAATTACATCAAAGGATCGCTTCAGCCAATTTTTCATTATTTTTAATACAACTTCCAATATAAGTTCTTCTACAAAACACTATAGATGTAGGTATCACAAATTAAAACCCAGTGATCTTAGGCAACACGTAGGTATACCTTGAAATCTCTGGGTTTTAGAAAGGCGACAAGCGCCAAAACTAGTCACACAAATTAGTCACGCAGATTAGTCGCCAAAACCATGGGCGCGAATTAGATCAAAGAATTCCTTCTTCATGTGGGGGTCATGGCGGAACGAACCACGCACGATCGAGTTAACCATTTTGGTCTCAGGTTCTTTGACTCCACGCCAAGTCATGCACATATGCTGCGCCTTAATTACAAACGCTAAGCCTTTGGGTTTAATCAGATTCTCAATAGTATCAGCAACCATGATGGCAGCTTCTTCTTGAATGTGAGGACGACTCATCACCCAGTCAACAATACGATTGAACTTAGAAATACCAATTACGCGATCGCTAGGAACAATACCAATCCAGGCCTGACCAACAATAGGAACAAAGTGGTGGGAACAAGCCGAACGCACAGTGATGGGACCAAGGGTATAGATTTCGTCAAGTTCTTTGGCATTAGGGAAGTCAGTTACCTTAGGCATGGGATGGTAACGCCCTTTAAAAACCTCGTCCACATACATTTTGGCAACACGTTTTGCGGTTTCTTTGGTGTTGTGATCGTTTGCAGTATCAATAATCAACGAGTCAAAAACACCTTGCAATTTCACTTCGATTTCTTTTTTTAGCTCTTCCCGTTCAGTCGCGCTAATGTGATGGGCGATCGAGTCATTGGCAAAGAATGGATCGCCAGCGGCAACCACACGCTCACGGATAATTTGCGAGATAGCTTTTCTGGTTGGTAAAGATTCTAAGACTTTTGCGGGTTTTGAGTCGCTTTCAGAATTGTTGCTGACAGGGCGAGAGATACTGATCGTCATGGTGTGATACTTACTAGATATCCAGTGAATTAACGTAAAACTGAGGAAGCCAAAAAATACCGAGAAAACAGTAATTAAACATCAAAATTTTTCGCTTGACTCCAATCAAATTCGCATACATAAAAACGGATTTAATCAAAAATTCAAACTATAAAGCTTAATATATTCTCCCATATTTGCAGATCTGCGGAAGTTATTACTTCTCTCAATAGATTGAAATTTGGATTTAATTTTTTCAATTGTCACTGAGTCTTCCTTTATAATTCTAAACCATTGTTTCGTCGCTATAGTTGATTATGGTTAAGTTTCAGTTAATTCCATCCGTAAGATAGAGAAACTAGATTAATTTCAATTTTGCATAGTTTTGAATAAGTAGACTAAAAGCTGCTTTGTATATAGACAAATACTTATCAATTTCTTTAAATCGAAAAAAGAGTGGCGGCGCGAAGCGCCACCACTCTTTTTTCAAGAAGCCAAAAATTAGAAAGCGCCTGCATTAGGCATCAGTACGAAGTCACTAATCATTGCGTCAGCAGGCAGATTTACTAAGGTCATGATTGATTCAGCAACGGTGGCAGGGCGCAGCATCGCTGCACGATTGAAATTGGGGGGGACTCTGTCACCGAGGGTGTCCCATAGTGGTGTATCGATAGAACCTGGGCAGATTGACATAACTTTAATTCCATGGGGTTGCTCTTCGGCGGCGATCGCTTGCGTCAAGCCCAAGAGGGCGAACTTGCTAGCACAGTATGCCCCCCAGTTGGGAAAACCTTGTTTCGCGGCAATGGAGGCAACATTGATAATCGTGCCGCTTTTTTGCGATCGCATTGAGGGTAAGGTTGCCTGCAAGCATTGAAATACACTAGTCAAATTTAGGTCAAATAATCTTTGCCATTCCGCGAGGGGCATATCAATCAATTCACCGATATATGCCATGCCTGCATTGTTGATCAAAATATCTACCCCTCCCATATCCTCGACAATAGCCTTGATTTGGGTCGCGACTTGAGATACATCAGCTAGATCAATCGCATATCCTTTAGCATTACTGCCTACGGGCAATTCCGAGATAATTTTGTCAGGATTGCGACTAACGAGGCTTACCTGTGCGCCTGCTTGCAACAGTCGTATTGCTACTTCTTTGCCAATGCCACTACTAGCACCCGTGACGATTGCTTTTTTGCCTGTTAATTTGTCGATGGATTTAGTTGATACTGTATTGGTCATGGTTTGATTTTTTATTTAGTCTATGTCAAAAGTCTATGTCAAAGAAGGTCGGACGCAACTTTTGGTGGCTATGGCTAGTCGCAAATATTCTGGGTAATGTTCTGCTGCCGATGTTGGTTTGGCAAGATCCCTATGATTTGCGATCGCAAATTTTGATCAACGAGATCCTACATGCCGTAGGAATTTCGATTGCTCAATCGGTAATGCTGCGTGATCGCTTTGCCAGAGAAGCTTGGTGGCTACCCCTAACATTACTGGGTTGGATCGTGGGATTGACGATCATCTTTTTTGTGCCTGCGCTGACTTTGAGATCGCAAGGTCAGAACCTGCCAGACATTTCCCGATTATTCGTTAGTTTTGCGATTATCGGTACGATTGTGGGTATTTGTCAGTGGCAATTGCTCAGAGGTTTTCGTGCAGCAGGGCTGTGGCTATTTGTGAGTGCGATTGCCTTGTCTCTTAGTGTTGCAGGGTTGTACCTTGGCTATATGGCAAAGTCTACGCTTTTAGCCAATATTCTCCAAGGTCTCATCTATGGGGCAATTACAGGTTTATTTATGATTAGAATTTTGCGATCAGCAAAGATAAAAAACAAAGATTAGAGTTGCACCGCAACTCTAATCTTTAGTGGCTTCCACAAATCGCAAATCGCGCTTTAAAAACGTCTTCTCACCAGTCTCCGTATTTACCGTCGCTCTGATTAAGCTCGTTTTTGTTACCAATAGTTTTGCCATGTAATAAGGGCTATCAGGTTCTAAAACTAAAACACGATCGCCTACCTGCAAAGGTCGAATTGTCGGCATGGGCAAATTAGTGCGCCGATCTTCTGAAGAGCTATTTTCGGGTGTATTGCGATCGCTATTAGGGAAGGCATCCACAGTGGAAAGGGATACTCGCTCTTTAACCAACTCCTCGACATATTGTTTCAGTCTTTGTTCCAGCGATAACTCCAAGGCATGGAATCGCTCATGATCATGATGATCTTGGGTGATCGAGCGACTCAAAACCTGCCGCAAGCCATGGGTTACAAAGTCCGATTCATTTTTACCCGTTAGTTGAATTTGTTCGATTAGCACAGCATAAAGATCGTGCGGTATCTGCACAGATATGGCAACCATAGCTAGCTGTTTTGCCTGTTCTGTTGACTGTTCAGGTGAGTTATCCATCGCAGGAGTTTCCATGGTAGTGATTATTGATAAGATGATGATTAGCTGTGAAACCAATACTCGTGTTCCAGTTTAAATACCCAATCAAAAGGTAATACAGGAAACTCTATGTCTGTCGAAGTCGGTCAAAAAGCTCCAAATTTTACTTTACCTAGCGATCGCGGTGATATTACACTCAGCCGCTACGAAGGTAAAACAAACGTCGTCCTCGCATTTTATCCAGGCGATTTTTCACCTCTCTGCACCAGTGAAATGCAATGTTTTGCAGACGATTGGACTAAATTTCGGGAGGCTGGGGCAGAAATTTTGGGCATCAGTACCGATCCAATCGAAAAACATATCCAGTTTTCCAAAAAGTTAGGTTTACAGTTTCCCTTACTCAGCGATCGCAATCAAGAAGTATCGAAAAAATACGGCGTGGCTGGGCTATTTGGCAGTAAACGCGCCTATTGCATCATCGATATTCATGGCATCGTCCGTTATAAACACATTGAATTTTTGCCCGTGTTTAAGCGGGAAGATAGCGAGCTTTTAGTTGTGCTACGCAGCCTCAAAGCCTAAATCTAAAAAGAAAGGACGCAAAGCGTCCTTTCTTTTTAATTATGTCGCTGTTTTAGAATGAACTCTGCGATCGCAAGATCTTGAGGAGTCGTCACTTTGAGATTGGTTTCTTCACCCATCACAATTTGCACTGCCAAGCCAACTTTTTCCAACAGAGCAGCATCATCGGTAACTTCCCAGCTTTGCTCTAGAGCCGTGAGATGGGCATTTTTGAGCAGTTCTAATTGAAAGCCTTGGGGAGTCTGAGCTGCCCAAAGTTGATCACGATTGGGGGTATCCACAATCGTTAAGCCATTGACCACCTTAATTGTGTCCTTGACTGGCACAGCCGCAATAAAGCCCTGCATAGTTTGCAAAGAGGCATCACAGCGATCAAATAATTCAGGGGTGGCTAAGCATCGCGCTCCGTCATGAATCAGTACGCGATCGCAATCTGCGGGTAAAGCCTGTAACCCATTAAATACCGAGGCTTGACGACTTTCTCCACCTTGAATTAGGCGAATTGGCTTTAGTTGACTAATCTCATTAAATATTTTTTGGAACTCTGGGTAGTCGTGGGGTTGCCCCATCACGCCAATCCATGCAATCGACTTTGAGGCAATCGCAGCTTCGAGAGTCCATTGCAAGATTGGTTTGCCCAATAACGGCAACAACAACTTGTTGCAATCGGCTCCCATGCGTTTGCCGCTACCTGCCGCAGGGATTAATAGATGACAGGCCATAGTTTAATCAGCCAATTGCCACCAACCAAAGGCGGGGCCAATAAAGCGAATTGTCACCCAGATTAACGCGGTTGCACCAATGCCATACCAAGCCCATTGGGTAGAGACTTCGACAAACTTATTGGCTTTATCTTTTGTCAAAAAAGGAATCCAAGAAGCGACTGGTTCTGATTTGCCGTAGTCTTCTCCCAATACTTGTTTGCGGCGTTTGGACTCGCCCATAATTAACACTCCTAAACTTACTTACAGCTCACCCCATAATATCCTATGCGAGTGCTAAGCAATCCAAGAAGGTGAGTGGCAGCGCTTCGCGCTGCCCTCGTCTAAAGAGTTTAGGGGTTTAGTCCCAAAAAGAAATCGGCTTGAAAACGATCGCTAGTTTCTGAATAGACAAACACAGCACCACCTAACATATCAATTGCCTTTTGAACAGGTGGGGGCAGCTGGGGTTGATCCGATTCACTAGACACATCAGGAAAGGGAATTACACCTGTGAGCATTAGCAAGCCCACACCTTGTTTTGCGATCGCATTGGCATTCAGATAGAAATAACCAAAGTTTGGTTGGGGCATGTCGGCAATTGCATCGCGAAACATTTCTGACTGAGCCAGTGATGGTTTTGGAGTCGGGCTAAAATCTGCGGCAGTGCTAGAACCCAATGTCAGCAGCAAAGTTTGGCGATCGCGCCAGCCATAGGCAAAAATGCTCTGAGTCTTGCCACGAACTTGCTCATCGGGAAACTCAAAACTAGTAAGTAAAGTCGTACCAACTTGACGCTTTTTAATTTGCAGCCCTTCCGATTTCAAACTGGTGACAAAGTTATTTAACTTGGCAAGCGCCGCATTAGCGGCTTCAGGCTTAGATGTGCGAATTAGCATCCCCGCCGTTACGTCCGTGCCAACTTCTTTTAAAGGAGAGTTTTCACTGGGAAAGACAACAAACGCATATTCCCCATCCATCCACGAAATAATATCTTTCTCAATATCAATGTCAACCCCAAAGCCAAACATCAACGGCACAACCATCCGTAAGCCTTCGGTAAAGATTTTGTAGGAAGGTTGAATTTTTGACTCTTCGACAAACCATTGCCACTGGCGGTTCAGATTACGACTGGTAATCGCTCCATAGACATTAGGAGGTAAATAGGACAACAATCGATCGCGATTTTCATTGTCTTTTGGCAAGGGTGGGCGCACCGATGAGAAATAACTATTACTTTGGCTGCGAAGTCCCTTGGGAGTTAGCCATGTAAATAAATCGAAGCTGCTGTATTGGGCGAGGGTTGTTTCCAATCCTTGTAAATATTCAGCACGGCTAAATCCGGGAATTTCGGAAGTTTCGGGTAAGTCCTCTGCCAAGGACTTATAAAATTCGGCTAAGGACTGAAAATCACCATAGCCCGCCAACAAGGATTGATTCCAACGCGGATTATTGACCGATCGCAAAAAGAGCGGGTGTGTTGCGAGTGACTGAGACTCATTGACATCAATCATCTGCTCAATTGCTTGGCGATCGGAGGCAATCACCGCCATACCACTGGGTAAATTTGCGATCGCAAATTTTTTGGGAGTAAAGTCTGGCATAGGTGGCTGAAATTCTTCCATTTCTTGATCCTCCTCTGGCAGATCCTCATCCATATTTTGCCCCACATTTTGCTTGGTGCGGAGTTGAGAAATCTGTGATTTGGCTAACTGCGAGATAACTGGCTTGTCATCAGATTCCCCCTCCTCTGACTGCAATTGCCATTCTAAAATTTTGACGTTTTTGTATAGAGTTTCAGTTGGCTGCGGTAGCTCGGATTCTTGGAGCTTAGTTAGGAAATCATCAAAACTTTTGGTATTGGTAATCGGTGCTAAGCCAACAAACATAATTTCTGTCTGTTGGTTAGGGTTACTCAAAAATGCGATCGCCATTTCTTTACCCAGCCAAGGCTGTACATATTTTGCGATCGAGATTTGCGGATCTCCTGCCAAAAGACCAAATAACTTATCAAGCCCCAAAACTGGATCGATTGGTGGTGCATCTGCTGATAGTTGCCATGACTGCGGATCAACATCTAGAATCATCACGCCGATCGTACTAGCAGGAAGGTGTTTGACCATCTTTAAGGAGCGAGCTGCAAATTGATGGGGACTAGCAGCATTAAGACTCTTGACCTGTTGCTGTTGAGACACAACACTTAGCCTTGATTCTCGACGAGATGCCAATAAATTATCAGTTAGGTTAGAAGAATTTGCGATCGCAGGTACAGATGTACTTGCAGCAATCGCTAAAAGTGTGGCAAACAAACTCCGCATCCAAACACCTCCACAAAGTAAACGCCGTCAAATAATATATTGGCTACATTTAAGATATAGTGCTTTGCGATCTAATCAAAACAAAAGAAAACCCGCAAAGCGGGTTTTCTTTTGTTTTGATTACGGATTGATATAGCAATTTTTAATCAAGCAATATATAGAATTTCTCTACCAAAAATGAGAAAATCCTATAAATCTAATTAATATTACAGTTAGCAATTTTGGCTAATAAAGACGCATACTGCGCTTGAAACTCCTTTGCTTTTGAGTCCTTAGACTGATGCCAACCCGCCAACCACATAGGAGTTGGGAAATGTCCATCGGGTTCATGGTCAGACGGCACAGCATTGGATGCAATCCAAGTACCATTGTGTCGCCACCCAATGCGATCGCAAAAAGTTTGCCAGCCCTTCATCGCCTTATCTTCTTCGATCACAGCACCAAAGATCTTACTTACCTCGTCGGCGGAAGTATTATCAGCCATCGCCTCAAAGCCTGTAATATCCGTTTGCACAGGAGGCAATAAATCGGCAGGGAGTAACTGTAGCAATTGGTTAGATACTTTAATCTGATCAGCCTTTTGCGCTAAAACCTGTTCCTGCGCTTGCTTTACTTCTTTGATTAAAACTGGGGCAAGAGTACGGAATTGATTATTAGGATTGGTGACAGCAGCTTGGACAGCATCAATCAACACCAACCAAGGATCTAAACCAAATCGGTTGCCAATCCCCTTTAACTGTGTGCAGATTTCCCCTAAACCTTGCCGACTGCGAGGACTATCGGGTTGTTTAAACAGCTCCAACATACTTCGCAGCTTCAGTGGAACCTCAGACTGAAATACTGTCAACATCTCGCGAGTATCATTCTTGGGCGCAGTCGCAGCAGTTGCACTAGTGGGTACTTTGCCCGCCACCAAATCCTGTAAATGTACCTTGAGATTTGCAAAAATCTGATCAGAACCAGCCATCACCCCATCAACAACATCCTTAGTCAATCCATAGGGGCTTTGCAGATGCTCAACTAGCTCCTGTAACTTGTCAAAAGCCTGTAAAAATAGCGTTTGTAAATCCTGATCAACTTTGAAATTATTATTTTCGCGAATTACCTTGAAATAATCTTCAAAATTATGGGCAATGTGTTGAATGCTACTAAAGCCCAACATTGCTGCCCCACCCTTGATCGAGTGAGCTGCCCGAAATATTTCATTGATTGCCTCAGCATCCCCCATCAGTGATTGCAAATTCAGCAGCCCTGATTCAATTGTCTGGAGATGTTCCTTAGCCTCCTCAATAAAGTAACCTGTAATCTGCTTTTGCTTATCCTGATCCATGACACTAACCCCTAATACCTAAGATTACTTAACAAATTGATGACTGATTGATGACTTAGTTGCTCTAACATTTATTCTAAAATTGATGACATATAGACCTGATTTTGGGCGCTAAAGCCATAACGTCCTTGGCTATATTGCCTCCACAAATCGTCAATCATCCGTAGATCATCACAGGAAATTTGCTTAATCTCCTCAGCAGTCATCACTGAGCCGAGGTTTTTATGCGCTGCCCGACACATTACATTCCATGTTTCTTGGTTCGCTTCTTGCCATTTACCACTGGCTAACAAAGTTTGCAGTGTTGTGTAGTCAACACCCGTACTCGAAACTAAGGACTTAGATGCACTTGCGGCTACCGCCTTTTGTTCAATTGCAGCTACAGCAACACTAGGACGACGGAACCGTAAAGTTATCGCCCCCTTACTTTGTCCATCTCCTAATAAAATTGCTTCACCCGTATCAGTGAGCTTGATCTCAATTTCAACTTCATCTAAGGCTAGCCCATTGGCATGACTAGGAGCATCGTCAGTGGCGAGTTGCTGCACTAAGTTAGCAATCCTTTGAATGCTGTCCTTGATCTTAGTGGTGTTGATTGTCTTAACCGATCCACCATTGGCGTGATCATCATTTCCTACAAACTCAATTAGTATTTCTTCGCTATCCATGACATCCTTGTTTGGGCTATTTGCCAGATATGTAAGACAATTCCTGTCTAAATTTTAGGAGGAAATCGCCTCAGAACTATGAATATCCGACTCTCTGTTTAAGTTGTTACTTGAATTGCTATCTAGAGTATTACTTAGAGGACTGTTTAAATTATTTAAACTGTCTAAATTACTATCTAAATTATTGTTCTGATCATTCTCCCTGTCATTAGCAATATTACTAGAGATATTGCTATTGCTATTGCCAGAGCCATTAGTGGTGATCACAGCAACAGCAGGAACAGGTGATACCGATTTAGTCGCTGTAATTCTAGCAGCGATCGCCCTTTTTGTTAGTGCCGTATTATAGGCTGTGGTAATCGCCAACCGATCAACCATGCCAATTACTCGCTTTGGCTGATGGCGATCAACGACTGGCATCTGGCGCAAGTCTCTAGTCGCCATGCGTTTCAGGGCTTCTGCAAGGGATTCATCAGCAAAGGTATATAGAACTTCACGGGTACAGATATTCTCAACGGTCATGTCTTCAATCGAACGCTCGCCCATGGGTGCAGATAGCGATCGCTTTAAATCTTGGGTGGTTAAAATCCCTTGCAAATGATTAATGTCATCAAAAACTAACGCGCTGTGATGGTACCCACTAGTAATAAATTGAGCAGCTTGCAATAACGGCATTGAATATTTCACCGATGCAGGGTTAAGGGTCATCACCTCCGCGATTTTAATTTTTTCTAGCACCTCAATATCAGCAGGTAAATTTGACCATTGCATGATCATTCGATCCGCCTTCGAGGTATCACTCTGATCGAGAACCCATGCACATAGTCCCACGGCTGCCATCAATGGCAACACAATCCGATAGTCGCGAGTCATCTCAAATAATAATAAAACTGATGTGAGTGGCGCGCGCACCGTCCCTGCGAGTACCGCCGCCATCCCCACGAGGGCATAGGCAGGTGAGGCTGCGATCGGGATTGAAGCTGGTAAAAAATAGGCGATCGCCTGTCCATATAAACTGCCTAACACTGCTCCTAGAAAAATCGAAGGCGCAAATATGCCGCCCACAAAGCCACTAGCGGAGCTAATTGCAGTCAAGAGTAACTTAATCACCAACAAAATTGTCAGCAACGGAATCGTAAAGGGAGTATCTTGCAGAATTGATTCCACGGTTTCATAGCCGATGCCAATCGCTTCTGGAAAGGTGAGTGCAATTATGCCTACACAAAATCCACCAATCAACAACTTGATCGGCATTGAGACCTTTTGCATAAATGCGGCGATCGCCCATTCCCCCGCAAAAAATCGCTTAGCCTGTTTGATGGAACGGGTAAACAGCAGGGCAACTACACTCGCGAGTACCCCTAAGCCCAAATATAGTGGTAGTTCCCAATAACTTCGCACTTCATAGACGGGCAAACTAAAGGCAGGACTCTCGCCTAAGCTAATTTGTGAAACTAAGGCTGAAATAACTGAAGCAATAACGACGACGCTGACATCGGAGTTGGGACTAGATTTATTGGTGCGATAGGAATCGCGTAATAACACCTCAAGGGCAAAAAACACACCTGCGATCGGCGCATTAAAACCTGCCGCTAAACCTGCCGCTCCGCCTGCACCAATTAGCAAACGAATCCTTTCGCTAGAAAATTGCATCGTTTGCCCCAGTAATGCGCCAATATTGCTACCTAGCTCCACGCTTGGTCCTTCTGGACCGAGCGAAGCTCCTGCACCTAACGATAATGCCGCCGCCACAGTTTTTAAAGGAATTTGCGAATAGGACTGCCCTAAATCACGGTTAGATGATCCCACTTCTAGTTGATCTAATTTGAAGCGCAAGAGGCTGACCACGACCGCCCCAAGCATGGGAATGAGAACAATTGCCCAGTGAAACTTGGCGCTAAAAACGATTGCAAATTCATGCCAATAGATTTCTTGGGCAAACAAAATTAGTTTGCGAAATAGGGTCACACCCGTGCCACTGATCACACCAACTGCGATCGCAGAAACAAGCATAACCGTCTCCGCAGATGGCTGAAGACGGTTAAGAAGGGTCACCAACAGGCGGGAAAGCGACATGGTGAAAACACTCGTGAAGGAGGAGTAATGGTGAGCGTAGGATTATTTATTCTAAAATCGCAGCATCAACTTCTTCGGGGAACTCTTCTAAGATATCCGATTCCCCAGAGTTCGATTCATCCAGAGTGGCTAGATCGCGATCGGCTTCGGCATTCACCACAGCCACAAGGTCAATTTGTTGACGATAATAATCAACGCCCTTGACCTGTACTTCCACACGATCACCTAAACAATATTGACGACCACTACGGCGACCCACCAACAAAGTTGAAGCCCTTGCACGTCCCTTGCCATTGATTAAAGGAAACTCGTACCAGTCATCCTTGAGGGAGCTGACATGGACTAAACCTTCAACCAAAAGGGATTCAATTTCTACGAAAAAGCCATAGGACTGCACACTGGTAATGATGCCGTAGAAATTACTACCTGTGTGCGATCGCATAAACTCAGCCTTACGCAAACCATCAAGGTCAGAAATTGAGCGATGGTACAAAGCATCTGCTTGATTTAGCTTCGGCACAATCGTTTCTAAATCTTCAATTAACTGACGCTCAGTTTCAGGTGGCAGTACACTCCAATTCACCTGACCATGGGCGCTAGAACTACGCAGATTAACCCCATCCTTAATGCGGATACTACGGCGATCGCGACCTTCTTCAAACACCGTATGCAAAATTCGCTGAATTAGCAAATCTGCATAATGATTTTGGGGAAATACACCATGTAAATAGGGCTGCTCAGTTAGCCCCAATCCAAAATGTACCGCAGGAGACATCACATACTCATTAGTCTTAAACATAGACATCAAGAGATACTTGAGGATGTCTCGAGTCGCATCCTGCTCCATCTGCTCAATTTGTCCTAAGATTTGATGTAAATCAGTAATCTGGATTTGCTCAGGAGTTTCTAGTTGCAAACTAATCCCCATACTCTCCAGCAGCTTTGTCCAGTCATCAACCTTGCCTTGGTCGGGAGGAATTTGACGCAGATAAATTGATGGAATCGCTAGGGAATTCAGATGAGATGCGATCGCTTTATTAGCTAGAATCATAACTTCTGTAACAGTGCCAGAAATCGGCAATGAGACAGGTACAACCGTCACCCCTCTCACACCCTCATCAGCTTCTTGTGAAGGAATCTGTGGCAAGACCAGTCTAATCGCATTAGACCGCTCTTGCAGTAATGCCCCCACCTTAGCGATTAAATGCACCAAAGCTTCCACTTCAGTATCAATTTCTTGACTAGGCGCATCCTCATCAACCGCCACCTTCCCATCAAGAATTTGTTGCGCTCTCTGATAGCTCAGGTTTGCTCTCACCAAGATAGCCGAAGGCTGAATTTCAAAAGAAAGCATATTACCTTGATGATCTAGCTTAATCAGCACCGACATCGTTAGATATTCTGGCTGGTTAAACACATTCATTTCAGGCAACATTGGTAAAACCGTGTCACCAAGGAAAAACGATCGCAATCGCTTTTGAGCCTCTAAATCCAATGGTGAGCCAGCAGTTACATAGGTAGCTACATCAGGAATATGCACGCCTAATTCCCAGCCAGTTTCCACTTCTGTGATCGAAGTAGCTGCCGCATTACCAATTCTTACAGTCAGGGTTTTGCGTAAATCGAGACGATGTTTAAGATCAGCTTTGCGCACACCCCTCGGCAAACTTGCCGCCGCCGTTAAAGCCTTAGCACTAAATCTTCTGGGCAAATTATGTTTGCAGCAGACCAAATCAATATCATTGGTCGATTCCGCGTTGTCACCCAAAACCTGCAAAATTCGTCCCAAAGGTAAATGATTACCCAAGGAAAATCTCACCATTTCCAAATGCACCAGTTTGCCAACTGCGACCGATAGATCAGGAGTTTCTTCGTCTGGCACTAGCTCAACTTCAAACAAAAGACGATCATCCAGTGGCACAGCTCGATAACTATCATCAGTTAATTTCACTGTTGATAGCAATGTCGGATTAGAACGCTCTAGAATTAAGCGCACCTCACCTTCTGGCGAACGTCTCCGCACACCATCTTTAGTTACCCGTACTAAAACGCGATCACCATTCCAAGCATTGCTCAGGCGACTTTCGCGCACATAAATATCCTCAGCACCTTCAACATCTTGAATCGCAAAGCAAAAACCTTTGCTAGAACAACGCAAACGACCTTCCACCAAACCCTCTTCTTGGATACGGCGATATCGTCCCTTGTCTTTTTCGAGAATGCCAATTTTTTCGAGAGCATCGAGGGCGACTTGGAGACGACGCACACTTTTGCTGTCATCGCTAATTCCAAGTTTTTTTTCGATCGCTTTGGGCGTAACTAGCTTGTCATCAGAGAAATTGTCTAACAGTTGATTAATCGAGAATTCCATGAGGCGAAGGTCAAACGATGGTTAAAGGTGAGCAAATTAGAGCAAACGAGAGGAAACAAGGCAGCAATCTAGTACATCACAACAAGATTACAAATCAGTCAGAAAGCAACATCGTCAAATCAACGAAAGTTAGTATCTCGGTGATCACCACAGTCCAGACTTGTAAGAGGTACAGCTTATCGAAATGAGACTTCTACAATCTCATTTATCTTCTCAGAGCTGACTTAACTTTATTTTAGAAACAGTCGTTAGGTAGTTATATAACTCTATGGTGTCACTATTAGCTCTCTTAATCAATTTGCAAGGTTAGTTTGCACATTGTTCCCCTGCCAGTGACATTTTAACCCAATTAATCCAGCAAATATTTTGGATATATTACACAGATGTTGAAAGTATTTAACAAATGTGTCGGTAATCACTTAACTTTTTGTCAACATTGTTGATATAGTTTCATTTAATACAGACTAAAAGCCTGTTGCGATGTGAGGAAAGGTAAAATCAATGTCTAATTTTTCTAAAAAAAGCTACAGCGTAGCTATCTCTGCGGCTGTTGCCGCATCTGCACTGATTAGTGGTGCTGCAAATGCTCAAGCTTCTCAAGATTCTGAAGTAATCCGCTCCGTAGGCACAACCAACAGCTTGTCTCGTTCTGCTGTTGCTCAAAATGTAACTTCCGTATCTCAACTCAGCGATGTTCGTCCTACTGATTGGGCTTTCACTGCTTTGCAGTCTTTGGTAGAGCGTTACGGTTGTATCGCTGGTTATCCTGACAGCACCTTCCGTGGCAACCAAGCCACCAGCCGCTACGAATTTGCTGCCGGCTTGAATGCTTGCTTAGACAAAATCAATGAAATCATCTCTGCTGGGCTTGCTGACAAGGTATCCCAAGAAGACCTCGCTACTTTGCAAAAGCTTCAAGAAGAGTTTGCTGCCGAACTAGCTACCCTTCGTGGTCGTGTTGATGCCCTTGATGCGAAGGTTGCAAAACTCGAAGCTCAACAATTCTCCACCACTACTAAGCTACGCGGCGAAGCAATCTTTGGTCTAGCTGCTGGTTCTGATGGTATTGTTACCCCTCCTGCTGGAGCAACTGTTGATAGAACCAACCTTGTTTTCAACTATCGCGCTCGTCTCAACCTAGACACCAGCTTCACTGGTAAGGACTTGCTGAGAACCCGCTTGCAAGCTAGCAATTCAAACAGCTTTACTAACCTCGCTGGCAGTAACAGCACTCGCCTTTCCTATGATGGCGTTTCAGCCGCTAATACGAACCTATTTGAACTCAATCGTCTGTATTACAGATTCCCAGTTGGTGATGCTTTCACAGCCTATGTTGCTCCCATTGGTGCTGTAGAAGACATTATCAACCCTCTTAACCCTCTTGAAAGCGATAGCCAAGGCACAATCTCTCGCTTTGGTCGATTCAGCCCATTGATTCGTATTGCATCTAGTGGGAACCCAGCCGTTGCTGGTTTTGACTGGAAGCTTTCTGACAAGGTAAACTTCCAAGCTGCTTACAGCGCTTCTAATGCTGGTCTTGCAACTGGTGCTGGTGGTGTAACTAATGGAGACACTAAGATTGCAGCTCAGTTTGTGTTCAAGCCTGCTGATGCTTTAACTTTGGGTGTTGGCTATGCTAATGCTTACACAACTAGCACTGCTACCTCAATCCTTGGCTCTGGTCTGAACTTGGATAATAATAGCGTTGGGATTCCTGCTGGTATTGGTCTGAAGACTGATACAGTTGTAGGTAGCTTAATTTGGGACATCACCAAGAAGTTTACCTTTAATACTTGGGGTTCTTGGACTTTTGCTAACGGGGCTAACGTTAATACATCTTCAACCCTTACTAGCTGGGCAGCTGCTCTCTCTGGCAAAGATTTGTTCAGCGATGGTGATCTAGCCGCTGTTATTTTTGGTCAGCCGCTAACACCAACCAATTTGACTCTTGGTGGTGTAGGTCAAGATCTAAATGCGTTAAATATTGGTAATACCCCTTATCACCTCGAAGCTCTTTACCGCTTCCGTGTTTCCAAGAATATCACCATCACCCCTGGTGTATTCTTTGTGTTCAACCAAAACAGTGCAAGTGCTAATGGCACAGCAACTGTTGGTGTAATTCGCACCACCTTCTCATTCTAGAAACTGCTCTAGATAGATAATAAAAAGCGGCAGAAGTGTTTATCACTTCTGCCGCTTTTTATTTGTGAATTGAAACTAAAAAAATATGGGTTTGAAAATAAAGCAATGGCTACGCCATTTCTTTATTTGGTATTAGAGGGCAGTTTCTGAGGCGACAATCATTGAACCAACGCCGCTATTGGTAAAAATCTCTAGAAGCAGTGAATGGGGAACACGACCATCGACAATATGAGCGGCTTTTACGCCTTGTGCTAGCGATCGCACACAACATTGCACCTTGGGAATCATCCCACCGCTAACAACATTGTCACGAATTAAATCTCTAGCTTTACCAATCGTCAGGCTGCGATATAGAGTGCTAGGGTCTTTGTAATCATGCAAAATACCAGCAATGTCAGTGAGTAGAATTAACTTCTCAGCACCTAAGGCTGCCGCTAGTTCACCAGCAACAGTATCGGCATTGATGTTATAAGACTGCCCCGTTTCGTCGGTAGCAACACTGGATACGACAGGAATATGCCCAGCTTCAAGGAGTGTAGATAATAAACCGATATTGATACCACTAACTTCGCCCACAAAACCGATCGCATCATTACCTTGAGGGCGAGCGCGAATCAAGTTACCATCTTTGCCGCATAAACCAACTGCTGAGCCACCAGCAAGATTAATCATCTCGACGATTTGTTTATTGACGCGACCGACTAACACCATTTCCACAACTTCCATAGTGGCAGCGTCGGTGACGCGCAAGCCGTTAATAAATTGAGGTTCAATATTGAGTTTGGCTAACCATGTATTAATTTCTGGCCCGCCACCGTGGACCAGCACAGGACGTAGTCCCATAAATGACATGGTGACGACATCGCGAATCACGTCCTGTCGCAAACTTTCTTCTTTCATTGCCGCCCCACCGTATTTAACTACGACAGTTCGCCCTGCAAATTGCTGCATATAAGGCAATGCTTCGCTTAAAACCTGAACGCGATCGCTATCTGTTAGCATTTAACGCCTCAACTAATCTTGAAATATCCTAATAACCTTACAACTTCAGTTGTCCTATTCAATAAAGGGAGCAGGTAACTTGTCATTATTTAATGACTTTTATGAAACTAGGGCTATTAGATTCCTGCGATCGCCATTTCAAAGGCTTGACAAACCGAAGGGATTGAAAACTTACTTTGAGCTTGATGATAGGCAGTTTCAACAATTTTTTTGGTGACGAGAGGCTCATTAAAAGTTTTTTGGATTACTTCTGCAAGTTTTTCGGAATCATTGGGAGGAATTAAAAAACCCGTAATCCCGTTATCAACAATTTCACTAGTGCCACCACCAATAGTTGCGATCGCAATTCTTTTAGCCAGCTGAGCCTCGACGATCACTCTGCCAAAGGGCTCAGGCGATGTCGAACAATGGACAATCGCATCACAAGCTTTCATAAGGTCGGGAATATCTTGACGGAAACCGAGCCAATGGATGCGCCCCTGCAAGCTTGGTTGATTTGCCATATTTTTTAGCTTTTCAGTATACTCAGCTTCACCAAATAGAGCATCCCCCACCAATAACACATGTACGTCAGGAAGCTGACTGACAGCCTCTAGTAAAATATGCTGACCTTTCCAATAGGACAATCGACTAAACATTCCCACTAATCGACAATCACGGGGGATATCTATTTGCTCCCGCAGACTCGATTGATTATCTTCAATGCAATCAAACTTTTCGCTAGCAAAGCCGTTATAGACTGTGCGTAATAGCTTCATATTGCCTCCCGCAGCAATAAACGCATCGGCAGTAGCTTGAGAATTAACAATCACCCTAGTCGCACACCAATTTGCTAAGGTCACCGCAATCCGCCGATTAGTTTTGCTAAAGATATCAGCAGTCAAAATATCGTGCAGATGCCAAACTACAGGTGCGCCACCCATAAATCTTGCGATCGCAGATACCACAAACCCCTTTTGATTGTTGGCATGAATCAAATCAAAATTCTGACTTTTTTTGGCAATTTGCTTGGCCAGTCGCCATAACTCTCCAAGGGATTTGAGTGATGCTAGCCCACTCGATACTTTAACCTCAGCCAATGACCGTGACGATTGCAAAACCTCAACCTTTACTCCCTCCTGTTCAAGACGCTGTTTAAGCGCACCATCGGTCAGCAACACCACCTCACTTGTATCACGATAGGCATGGGCAAAATCGATTAAGCAAAGCTCACCCCCTCCTAAGACTGCCGTGTAACTTACAAATAAAATTCGCTTTTTTTCCATGCCAAGTAATTGTGTTGATAAAAAATAGAGGGGGCGCATTGCACTCCCTCTATTTTATTTATAAGCAGTTAAAGAATAATTAACAACTAAGCCTTAACAGCAGCACGGCTAACTTGCTTCAATTCGCCCTTAGCATACTTACCAACAAAATCATAGATACTAACTTGCTTGATTTTGCTAGCTTGACCAGCAGCTTCAAATTGAATGTAGCGGTCAGCACATACCTTTTGCATGTATTTGATCGATGGCTTCAAGAAATGACGAGGATCGAATTCCTTAGGAGCTTTAGCCAAAGCTTCACGCACCGCAGCAGTGATTGCCAAGCGGCAGTCGGTGTCAATATTGACCTTACGAACACCACACTTGATGCCCTTTTGAATTTCTTCAACAGGTACACCATAGGTTTCAGGAATTGCGCCACCAAACTCGTTGATCATCGCAAGCAAATCTTCAGGAACTGAAGAAGAGCCATGCATGACAAGGTGAGTGTTAGGTAAGCGGTTATGAATTTCTTCGATGCGGCTGATGGCAAGGATTTCGCCAGTAGGCTTGCGAGTAAATTTGTAAGCACCGTGGCTAGTACCGATCGCAACGGCTAGAGCGTCTACTTGAGTGCGCTCAACAAAGTCAGCAGCTTCGTCAGGATCTGTTAAGAGTTGAGAATGATCTAAAGCACCTTCAAAACCATGACCGTCTTCAGCTTCGCCCTTACCAGTTTCGAGAGAACCTAAGCAACCTAGTTCACCTTCAACGCTTGCGCCGAAAGCATGAGCAACTTCGACAACCTTAGAAGTAACTTCCACGTTGTACTCATAGCTCGCAGGGGTCTTAGCATCAGCTTCTAGGGAGCCATCCATCATGACGCTAGTAAAGCCATTTTGGATTGCCGAGAAGCAAGTTGAAGGAGCATTACCGTGATCTTGGTGCATCACGATGGGGAGATGAGGATAGGTTTCCGCAGCAGCCAAAATTAAGTGACGTAGGAAATTTTCGCCTGCGTAGTTGCGTGCGCCACGAGAGGCTTGCAAAATTACGGGGCTGTTGGTTTCATTAGCAGCCTGCATAATCGACTGGATCTGCTCCATGTTGTTGACGTTAAATGCAGGAATGCCGTATCCGTTTTCAGCTGCGTGATCGAGCAGCAAACGCATTGGTACTAAAGCCATATATAAAATCTCTCCTAGACAAAATCGAGCTTGTTCGACTATGAACAATCTTAAATCATTTTGAAGACTTAAATTAATCAAAAAAAAGAGGTGTGCTTGGCACGCCCCTTTTTGACATTTTTTTGATCTTGCGATCGCAAAAATAATTTCATCCACTACAGGGGGAGAAATTACTTTTAAATATTTTTTTCGCTAAGTTCGCGGCTCATATAGTCAAAGGGTGCAGCTAGCCAATCCGCAGAGTCACCAACCAGTTCAAATACCAATTGCTTCATAATCTGAATACCCTGTACGGTTGGACCAATGGGTACGCCTAAGGAGTTGTAAGTATCACGCAAACCTTGCAATACTCTCTCATCAAGCACATCGTTATTACCAGCAACTAGAGCATAGGAGGCATAACGGAGGTAGTAGTCCATGTCACGCAAGCAAGCTGCAAAACGGCGCGTTGTATAGGCATTGCCACCTGGACGGATCAAGTCTGGCACTTCTTCAAATAATTGTGAGCCAGCTTTACGTACAATCGACGCTGCATTTGCAGTAATGGCAGAAGAGGCAGCTAGGCGAGCGTTCCCCGTAGCAAAATAGGATTTGAGGGTATCCAATGCATCGCGATCAAAGTATTTACCAGTTGCATCATAAGCTCCGATCAGGCTGGTAATTGCATCTTGCATGTTGTTTTCTCCGTTAACTTGTCTTTAATAAATGTATCGGTAACGTATTTGTAAAGTTTGTAAACTATATATAACTTAAACTTGGCAACCTATCCCTTGGGCAGTTACCGAAATTATTTTACTGTGCTTTCAGCGTCTCACCAAGTTTTGAATGCCCAAATTTGTAAAAACTAGTGCCGATAAATAGCTCATTCAGCAGATTGAGTCGCTCGCTAAGCGAGTAACTCAAGATTTGTTTTTGTTTTTTAACTATCCTGAGCTACTTAAAAGACAGTTTTGGTAAATTTTGACCGTAATCAACCCATAAAAAATGTCGGAATTAAGTCTTTGCAGGGTAAGCTTAAATACTATGCTTAAATAATAAGCTCAAATATCTTGGATCTTTAGAATCATCAGAATTCAAGATTGGGGTTTATCCGAAAGCTTTGCAAATTATTTATTAAAGAAATGTGCGGAAGTGAACTTGATCTGTGGCTAGGTATATGAAGTGGGTTACTAGTCTCTCGACGAAAATATCTTTAGAAGCTGCGATACAAGATATATCACAGCAAGTGTTTTCACTGTTGGGTGACAAATCGCTTGATCTGGGTTTTTTATTTGTGTCTACTGCCTTCGCCAGCGACTATCCGCGCCTATTACCTCTGCTAGCAGATAAATTGCCAATCAAGAAATTAATTGGTTGCTCTGGTGGCGGTATTGTTGGCAATGGGCAAGAGTTTGAAGATAAGCCTGCGATCGCACTTTTAATCGGACACCTACCTAACGCTGAAGTCAAGATATTTCACCTTGATGACGATCAGTTGCCAGATCTTGATAGTCCTCCTGATCGTTGGGAAGAAATTACTAAAGTTGACCCATCCAGCGCACCTAACTTTGTTTTAGTTGGCGATCCATTCTCCTTTCCGATTAACGACTTAATTCAGGGACTAGATTTTGCCTACCCCAATGCGGTGAAGGTGGGTGGATTGGCAAGCAGTGGTGGCATGGGTGCTAATGCATTATTTTGCTTCCATCAAGAAGGAGAATATAAGCTTTACCGTACAGGGCTACTAGGTGCAGCGCTTTGGGGAGACATCACAATTGATCCTGTGGTTGCCCAAGGATGTCGCCCAATTGGTAAAGTTCTACAAGTTTCTGAATGTGAACGCAATTTGATTTTGGGTCTGGAGGGCAAAGCTCCCCTAAGTTTATTGCAAGATACGGTGAGTGACCTTAGCCCTAGCGATCGCGAACTTGCCCAGCATTCACTATTCATTGGGGTGGTGATGAATGAATTTAAGGCAGATCCGTCGCAGGGTGATTTTTTAATCCGTAATATCATTGGTGTTGATCCTCGTTCTGGGGCGATTGCCGTTGGCGATCGGATGCGTCCTGGACAGAGAATTCAATTACATTTGCGTGATGGTAAAGCTTCAGCCACAGATCTGGAAGAAGCCTTAGTTAACTACACTAATCAGATGAGCTTAGAGGCTCCGAATGTATCGCCTTCAGCAGCCTTAATGTTTTCCTGTATGGGACGTGGCGAGAGGCTTTACAACCATCCCAACTTTGATTCGAGTCTATTGCAAAAGCACTTAGGGCTAATACCATTGGGAGGCTTTTTCTGCTCTGGGGAAATTGGGCCTGTTGGAGGCACAACATTTCTGCACGGTTATACTTCAGTTTTTGGCATCTTTAGAGCAAAGAACTCATAAGTAGCTTATCCGAAATCTTAAGCCCTGTGGCGCACGCTGCATGTGCGCCACAGGGCTTGAGGTTTCGTTTTTACCTGTATTGAGATTAGTAACAAATACTCAGGAAATGCTGTGATTATGATAGCTTGAGAGGAATCGTAACCATGGATTTGTCAATCCATGATTAAGAAGTTGATAAGGATTAATTGAATGTTTGACTTGCATTGTTTGGGAAACTCGCTAGGTGATTTTTCGCGATCGCATTGCCTAGCAATCTGTGCATTCCTCGTACCTGCAAACCTAATCGCCACTTCACAAACAATATTATTTACGCTCTTAAGAAGATCATCCCTCCAAGTTTTTACAATCAGCACTATTGCCACGATCTATGCATTGCTGATGATTTCCCACGTGATTAGCTGGTTTGTGGTGGGCGTGGTCATGGCTCCCACATTTATTTTGATGTTCTTGGGTATTACTTGTTTAGCAATTAATGCGATCGCAGTTTGGTTCAAAGTCAATCAAGTTGAGATTGATTATTTAAGAATTTTAATAAGAATTTTAAGAAGATTTGATTTTAGGTCTGTTCCTTCGTCTTAAACAATTCCTAAATAAAAAAGGCGGCGTGTTACGCCGCCTTTTTTATTTAGTTACTAACCGCAGTTTGTTTGCTAAAAGCAAACTGATTCAGAATGCGATCGCAAATCTGCCCACTGGATAAACCCAGAGCATTGAAAGACTGCTCAGGTGAAGCATGTTCAACAAGCATGTCAGGAACTCCAATTCTACAAACAGGAACCATAACACTTTCATCACTTAAAGCTTCGAGAACCGCACTACCAAAACCACCCATCAAGCAACCTTCCTCGACTGTAACTACTTTGCCAATTTTTTGGGCAAGGGGAACAATCAGCTCAGTATCTAAGGGTTTTGCAAACCTTGCATTAACGACAGTGGCACTAACGCCATGCTCATTGAGAAGTTCTGCAACCTGTAGCGAAGGGTACACCATAGAGCCGTATGCCAAGAGCAACACATCATTACCTTCACGTAATACTTCGGCTTTACCGATTGGTAATGGCTCTATATCTTCATCCTGTAATGGTGCACCCACACCATTACCACGAGGATAACGCATGGCAATGGGACCAGCGTGAGTCAAGCCAGTAACAATCATATTCTGCATTTCCGCTTCGTCCTTAGGAGCCATCAGCACCATATTGGGAATACAGCGCAGATAGGCGATATCATACATACCTTGGTGGGTAGGGCCATCAGCACCAACTATACCTGCACGATCTAGACAGAGGAACACAGGTAAATCTTGGATACAGATATCATGGATGATTTGGTCAAAACCACGTTGCAGGAAAGTGGAATAAATAGCCGCAACGGGGCGCATTCCTTCACAAGCCATACCTGCGGCAAGGGTGAGGGCGTGCTGTTCGGCAATACCAACATCGACAAATTGATTGGGCAATGCCGCTTGAAATTTATCTAGTCCTGTACCTGTGGACATTGCCGCCGTAATCGCGACGATGCGTTTGTCATGTTCGGCAAGTTTGATCAGCGTATCCGCAAAAACTTTGGAATAGCTGGGAGGTTTGGGCTTACTAGAGGTGGAGGGTTTCGCCTTGCCTGTAGCGAGATCAAAGGAGTTTTGAGCATGGTAGCCAACGCGATCAGCTTCAGCATAGCTATAGCCCTTACCCTTCGTGGTACTAACGTGAACCATGACGGGGCCAGTTAGCGTATGCGCCATTTTAAAAGTGTCAATCAATTCCTTGAGATTGTGACCATCGACGGGGCCAATGTACGTGAAGCCGAGTTCTTCAAAAACAGCACCCACCTTATTTTGTACCATCGTCACAATCTTGAGATTGTCTTTGATTCGCTCGATTTCAGGACTGATTTGTTCGCCAACAAAGGGAATATTGCGGATTTGTCCCTCTAGGTTGTTAGTGATAAATTTCATCGGTGGACTGAGGCGCATTTTGTTCAAATAGCGAGGAATCGCGCCCACATTGGCTGAAATCGACATTTCATTGTCATTAAGGACAACCAATAAATTAGTTTTGGGAAGATGTCCTGCATGGTTAATTGCTTCGAGAGCCATTCCGCCCGTCAATGAACCATCACCAATAATTGCTACAGTTTTATAATTTTCACCTTGCAAATCACGGGCGATCGCCATACCAAGAGCAGCAGAAATGCTAGTTGATGCGTGTCCAGCACCAAAATGGTCGAATTCACTTTCACGACGATTGAGATAACCTGCAATCCCATCCTTTTGACGTAAAGTATGGAAATTTTTGTAGCGCCCTGTGATCAACTTGTGAGGATAAGCCTGATGCCCTACGTCCCAAACGACCTTATCGCGATCTAAATCAAGGGTTTGGTATAAAGCAAGTGTCAATTCCACTACGCCTAGCCCAGGGCCTAAATGACCACCTGTAGCAGCAATGGTTTCTAAATGTTTTTGCCGAATTTCCTTGGCGATCGCTTCCAATTGCGAGATCGTTAGACCGTGCAATTGGTTAGGATGGGTAACTTCACTTAGCCGCATATATACTTATTTTCATAAAATAACTTCCTTTAGTTTAACTGACTCGCACCCTACAAACGTTCATTGCGATCGCGGTTATTGAAATATAGCTGTAGTCCTTTGCCTCAGGACAAATCAAAACCCAAAAAGTGAGTGGCGGCACTTCGCGCCGCCACTCACTTTTTGGGTTTTATGTCTTAACAATAGTGGCGACAGCTATAGTCCAGAACATCATCAAGATTTTGAGAAAAAGTAATGAAATAGAAGCCAAGCAGTGATCGCTATATACTAAAAATTAGACATTATCAATTTCTAATTCCCTATTCCGTTATTCATGCTCTCCGCCAGCCCCGATCTTATAGCCTTAGCCCGATCGCAAATTATGTTGCTGACCCATAGCTTGGGTGCGGTTGCTAGTGCTATTTACATTACCGAAAATGTAGCGGAAGGGATGCCGTCGAATTTGATAGAAGTCGCGATTTTTCCTGAAGATGGAGTTATGGCTTTGCCTGAAGCTTTTGCCTCTGACACGCTGCCAATGCTATCTATGGGTAATGGCGGACTCGTCAGGCAACGGCGGTTTGTTTTGCCATTGATCTATGAAGAGGCGATTCTTGGTTTTTTGATGACGGGACGAGATGATCGGGATTGGTTTGAATATGAACAGTTGCAAATTAAACAAATTGCCAATACGTTAGCGATTGCCTGTGCGTTGGATCGGCGGAATCAATGGTTGGAGGCTAATCAACGACGCAACTATGAACAACAAAGCAATTTTTTAGCTTCATTGCTACATCAGCTTCGTAATCCCCTCACGGCAATTCGGACTTTTGCACAACTACTCGCCAGACGAATTGTGACTGGAGATCCTAATTACAAGTTTGTAACGGGCATTTTGCGCGAGGCTCAACATATTCAAGATTTACTTAGCGAAGCCGATCACCCTGCACCACTACTACTATCTCAAGCTGAACCTGAAAAAGCTTTATTACCTGCGGCAAGTTTAGATCTGGGGCTAGTGGATTTAAGTAATATTTTGGATGCGATCGCAAATTTTGCTAGTGCCATTGCTCTAGAGCGCAATATTCAATTTCTCTCCAATATCCCTCCCCAATTACCGCCTGTTTTAGGAAATGAATCTGGACTGAGAGAAGTGATTGGGAACTTGGTAGAAAACGCTCTTAAATACACACCTGAGAAGGGATATGTTTTGTTAGGAGCAGATGTAAAACTTGATAGTGTTGACATCTATATTCAGGATACAGGGGTAGGTATTCCCGATGCGGATATTCCCAGACTATTTGAGCGTAATTTTCGCGGTAGACAAGCAGATGGAAACATATCGGGAACTGGTCTGGGGCTGGCGATTGCTAATGATTTAGTCCAACAAATGGAAGGTAGTATTCATGTGATCAGTCAGGTGGGAAAAGGAAGTACTTTTGCGGTAACCCTAAAGCGCCCATAGAAATCCAGTCAGGATTTTCAAAAATAAAAATGGTGTAGCCATTTTTATTTTTGATATTATTTCAACCATTCTTCAATACTATTGGTCAATTTACCTGTGATTTGAGCCGTAAGTTGCTCTCGTTTTTGTTTGCGTTGCCATTTTCGGAATTGCTTCTCATATTCATCACTTTCCTTTTGATAGGTACTCCAAGCATCTAGCGCCACACCTAATCCCCAAAACAATAATGGATAGATTGCCCAGCCAATTTTGCCCGAGGTGGATAGATTTAACGCCACTAAAAACGAATTAACAATCGTGTATTTTAGTAAATTAGAGTTGAATGATTTTTTTTTGTATTTATCGAACTCTACCTGCTCTTGACGGACACTTTGGGTGGATTGCCACTGCTGCACTGCCGCCAAAAAATCAACCTCACTAATACCCATGTCTGAAGCAATTTCATAGATTTGCTGTTTCGTCAAATTTTGCCCATTAGTTCTCTTGGCAAGAGCATAGCGAAGAATTTGATCAACCTGTTCTTCTGAATAAGTTTCCATATTTTTCTCCATCACAATAAAAATAAAGAGAAACAACCCTGCGGGTTGTTTCTCTTTATCTTAGTTCAGCAATAAAGCGATCGCAGCAATCGCGCAACCAATAGGTATAGTTTTGGGGATGTTGTTGAATATCAACTTGCAAGGTTTTTAAATCTATCCATTGCCAGTCTTCCGCTTCTTCGGGATTAAGCAATGGATTGCGATCGCAATAACCGACCAACACATGATCAAACTCATATTCCGTTAGTTCATTATCGAGCTTGGCTTGATAAACAAAGCTAAACAGTTCTTGCAACTCACAGTCAAAGCCCATTTCTTCTTGCAAACGGCGATGGGCAGCATCTAAAACTAATTCGTCGGGACGAGGATGGCTACAGCAAGTATTTGTCCAGAGTCCTCCTGAATGATATTTGTGTGCGGCCCGTTTCTGCAATAAAAGCTGTCCCTGTGAGTTCAGCACAAAAATAGAAAAGGCACGATGTAACAGTCCATCACGATGGGCTTGTAATTTTTCGGCAATCCCAATTTTGCGATCGCAGACATCTACTAAAATAACTTGTTCTTCTAACGCATTCATGGTGTTGGGTATTACAGTCAAAACCTTAAGCTCAATCGCTTCAAATTCTTACGCAAAAGTTTTCCAAAGAGTAGATCGGCTAGAATATATTACAAAACTACACATTCGCAGGAGTTTTATGGATACCATCGACTTAGGAAAGCTTGCTCAAAAAGGCTACTACGTCACACTAGGGGCAACATCATCATTACTTGAGGTAATCCAAGATCCCATCAAACGCGAAGAAAACTTGAGACTGATCGGGCGCAATCTTGATGAAGTTACCCAAGAGCTTGCTAATAAAGGTGTTAGCGTGGAAGCCGAAGCACGCAGCTATGTAGATAATTTTATCGCGCAGCAGGTAAATGGCACAGCAAGTAAATCTTCTGAGTCCACAGGCTTAACCACTGTCACCACCACTGCGAAAACCGTTGAGGATGATGTAAATACATCAACTAAGGCTGATCAAAAGGTCAAAGCGAGTATGCGTGATGAGATTCAAGAACTTACACAGCAGCTAGCCACTTTACGTTCTGAATTAGCGCAAATGCGATCTCAATAATTAAAATACCGTCCGCAAAGCGGGCGGTATTTTAATTATTGAGCTTGTCTGTCCATGCTTGTAAAAATGGCATAGCCGTCGCCAAGGTCAAATCATATTTGAGCGGTGTAATCGTGACGTAATTATCTCTAATCGCTTGGATATCTGTATCCGCCTCCGCTTCTTCCTCAACCACTACACCCGATAACCAATAGTAAGTTTTGCCGCGAGGATCGATCCGTTTTTCAAATAGATCCCGATAGCGGCGAATACCTAGTCTTGTCACCACTGCACCACAAATATCTGCCTCTGGAATTGCAGGGATATTTACATTTAATAAAATTGGTTCTGTAAGGGGATTAATTGCGATCGCAGTGACCATTTTTTTTGCAAAATTTGCCGCCGCACTAAAGTCGAGGTGCGTAAAGCTCGTCAAACTAAAGGCAATGCTTGGCACATCTTCAAGAACTCCCTCCATAGCGGCGGAAACTGTCCCCGAATATAAAACATCAGTGCCTAAATTAGCACCTCGATTAATACCTGATAGCACCAGATCAGGACGAGTATCTAATAACGCATCCAATGCTAACTTTACCGTGTCTGAAGGAGTTCCCGAACAAGCCCAAGCCGTAATTCCTTCAGGATAAATACCCGTAATTTGATCAACCCGTAGTGGCTCTTGCAAGGTCAGAGCGTGACCTGTAGCCGAGCGCTCACGGTCTGGACAAACCACTGTAATTTGATGCTCAGTATCACTCAGCGCTTCCGCTAGCGCCCTCACCCCCGGCGCATAAATGCCATCATCATTACTAATAAGAATATTCATTGTCAAAAATCGTCAGTGCTAAAGATGGCAAAGTTAAAACCTATTTCAATTTTCAATATAAAGGCTCGCTTAGCGAGCCTTTATATTGAGGAAATATTCTTAGTCGAGGGTAATTACCCATGAGCCAATATAAACAGGCACAGGCACATCTGCCCGTAGAACTCGTCCATCCATTTGATAGAAACCGCTGTAGTCAGGGTTACGCACATTTGACATCACAATTCTAATGGGGGTTTTGGAAGGAATTGCTTCTTTAGGAATGATGGTAACGCGACGACTTTCTCGATCCCAAGTTACTGATTCAATTTCCAAATCTTTACCACCACGGCATTGATCAGAGATGCGTAGCTTAATGTCTTCAGTATCAAATCCGCCTGTAAAATGGCTAGGATAGGTGACAATTACTTCCGATACTTTGAAGCTTTGGGGTTTGACCTCTAGGTAATACCGATCGCGACGACCACTTGTACCATTATCGAGGCAATAGTCTAGCGCACTGTCTCTTACCCCACCAAATAGAATAAATCCTGCATTACCTTGAGCGCGAACTATTGATGGCGACACAACTGCACAAGCCGCAGCCAAACAAGAAACAATACCGAGTTTTTTGATCATTTGGATCTTCATACATCTCACAAGATTCTACTATTATGCTACGCACTGATCATTCTGACGAAATTTGCTAGTAAATGTATCCCGTCCATGGATGATTTTTCAGGGTGAAATTGTACCGCCATCACATTATCTTTTGCGATCGCAACAGTGACCGTTTGACTACCGTGGGTAGTGCTGGCAGCAGTAACAGCACAGTCAACAGGCGCAGTGTAATAGGAATGCACAAAATACATCCAAGGGTTACTACCTAAATCTTGCCACAATTGACAATCGGGCTGATTGAGCTGCAACTGATTCCAACCCATATGCGGGATTGTCAAATTTTGCTCAGGACGAAATCGTTTGACTTGCCCCTTGATGATACCTAGCCCTGTTTCCTGCCCCTCTTCACTACTATCAAATAGAATTTGCATACCCAAGCAAATTCCTAAGAATGGTTTGCCCGATGCAATCGCATCATGAATCGGTTGCTCTAGTCGGTTGGCTCGTAATTTTTGCATCGCAGGATCAAAAGAACCAACCCCCGGTAAAACGAGCGCATCGGCGGCGGCTAATTTTTGCGGATCATTGGTGACTAATGGGGTTGCACCTGCGATCTCTAAACCTTTGCAGGCTGAGTGCAGATTACCCATGTCATAGTCAATCACTGCCACAACTGGCATGAATTTGCTCCTAACTAAAATTTTGGGGTTGCTAAGTAGCTTGAGCTAAAACCTGTGGCGCACGCTGCGCGTGCGCCACAGGTTTTAGAGTTTTATATTTAATTGCGCCTAGCTACTTAGTTATAATAGTAGACAATAGTAGACAACCTAAAAAGTTATCACAAATCTCTGAGGCAGCATATGGCGGACAAGTTAGCAATTAATCAGGCTTCATTGTCTCTGAACACAGGGATATGCACGGGATTATTTGTAAGTGCGATCGCAACTTTCTTAATTGCTAATCCCGCAACATCAGAAGAGATTGTTACTATTCCCCAAACGCCAGTACAGCCAAGCTTATGGTGGAAGTCGCAACGATTACCCGAAGGATGGGTAGAAAATATTGTTATTAATGCTGAGACTAGACAAGCAATTGTCACGCTAAATCTTAACCGATGGACAGCATCAGATTATTTGCAGAGATTTAGTTTTTTGTTTCAATTGGGTACTGAAGCGCAGAAGAATAATTTTGGGGTATTGCTACACAATCGCCGCGCTCAGACTATTGCTGAATATAGTGTACAGCAGGAAAAATGGCGGATCGAGCCAAAATCCCTTGGCACAGATCCTTTTCGGGTAATTTCCCCCACGATTTTGCAGCGACAATTTTAAGAATCAAGAGACTGTAGCGCTCGCTTCGCTTACACTACAGTCTCTTGGATTAAGAATTTTTTCCTAAGTTAATTCCAAATAAATTATTGAGGCGATCGCGCACCCATGCCAAAGCCGCATGTTGCGAATCCTTTAACTCTTCTTCATTAAGTAAACCAAGACTGATCAGCACCTGCTGCCTCTCCGACAATTTTAGGGCAATTTGTTCGCCTAGCTCTTTATATTCACTGAGTAGTTTTTTAAGTTGCTGACGCTCCACCACAAATAAAACCGTATCCGCCGCACTAGCCCGAACTGTAGCCGTGCGAGGCGTACCAGTCAGCAAAGAAATCTCCCCAAAAAAGTCGCCTTGTCCTAGAGTGGCGATCACCTGATTACTTTTTTCAGAGAATACTTCCACTTTTCCCGACAGAATCATATAAAATTCTTCGCTAGAATCATCTTCATAGCAGATGATTTCGCTAATATCATAATAGCGCCGATAGCCTCTGGTGATAATGGCGAATAGTTCCACATCTGTACATCTCTCAAAATAAGATATCTTCCGTAATAAATCTCGTAAACTGCGAGAGTTCACACCGTTAGGATTATTAGAGTTATCAGAGATAGCCACATTGATGGGTAGATTCGCTGGCGGTTGAGTTGCTAGATTCTCTGGATTAGATATAGGTTGCGAAATAATTTGGCGAATTGATTCAGGATTTTGAATCATTAATGCTCTGGTCGGGAGCGGAATTTTAATTCCTCTTTCTCTAAATTCATAGGTAATCCGAAAGTAAAGAGAACTACTAATGGGATCATTCGCATCAGGTTCATCAATCCAGACCAACAATTCAAAATCGAGAGATTCTTTGCCAAAGCCACAACATAAAACCTCTGGAGGCGGCGTGGATAATACTCTTGGTTCATGACGGGCAGCTTTGAATAGAGCTTCTGTCAAAACTAATAAGTCCGTGTCATAGGCAACACTTACAGGGATACGAATACGGCAAGTATGACCTGCATAGCTCCAGTTAACTGTATTATTTTCGATAAAGCGCTGATTGGGAACGATTACATATAGGTCATCATTAGTCCTCAGAATTGTCGAGCGAATCGAAATTTTTTCAATTGTGCCTTTAAGATCGCCAATTTCGATGTAGTCACCAATTTTTAGGGTTTGCTCGAATATTAAAACTAGTCCACTAACAAAGTTACTCGCCAGATTTTGCAATCCAAACCCGATTCCAATTCCCAATACACCTGCAATCACCGCTAGAGAGGCGAGATTGATGCCTGCACTTTGCAAAATGATGATGCTGCTGAGGGTGATCAGCAGATATTTAACAAATACAGTAATTGCTTCTTGTAAGCCAAGATTAATTCGGAATCTAGATAACAGCGTGCGTCGAATAATTTCACTAATTAATTTGGAAACAAAAAAGGCGGCAATTATTAGCCCCAGCAAGGATACGATCGTGGCGATCGAAAATCGATTTTCCCCAATATCAAGAATTGGCGCGGTGAAGATTTCATACAGCTTGTTTAAAAAAGCATTCATGTTTGTATATGTTTCTTCACAAATCAATCTGAATAGAGTTCTGTGAACTAGTTCATTTTGTAAATCACTGTAGCATTAGCATTAGGAATTTCTGAAGCCTTGAGATTGGTGTTAATTTTGCCAAGACCATCCATTGTGCCAACCCATAACTGCTGATTGTGAATGATCAAGTTAGTGACAGAGCTGCTAGGCAAACTATAGACAGAGGCGGTCACTGCCCCATTGTAAGTATTAGCTAAAACGAGACCATCGCGCATACCGATCCAAAGCTGACCATTTTTGTCACTGGCAAGCGCGATGATGTCGCGACCAGTTACAGAATTCACTCTTGCGATCGCAACATTAGTACGCGGATTAATTTCAATAACATTACGGGGTGTCCCTGCCCAGATTTTTCCTGATGGGGCAATAGTCAAAGCTTGGACAATCTGACCAGAAACAAAGGGAATATTGGCAAGGATTTTGGCAGTGCCGGGATTAATTTTAACTAGCCCGTTGAGAGTGCCAACCCAAAGATTGCCAGCATAATCAATCTGCATCACATTTGCGGCTTGCCCCGGTAGATCAGGAATTCTGGCATAGGTTTCAGCATTGTATGGACTGATTCGAGTGAGTCCGCGATCTGTACCAACCCAAATAAATCCTGCTCGATCCATTGCGAGACTGAGTACGCGGCTGGAAGACAGTTGCGTTGGCATATTCATGATTTTGCCAGAACTAGGTTGCACTTGGTATAACCCTGAAGTTGTGCCAACCCAGAAATAACCACGACGGTCTTCTAGTAATGCAGTGATTGTGGAATTGGGAAGAGAGATAGCAGTGATTGCCTTGCCAGACTTGGGATTAATTTGCATTAATCCTTGCCAAGTTCCAATCCATAGTCGCCCACCACGATCAACGATGGCAGCACTAATGCGACCATCAAAAGATGATGATGGGGTACGCGCAATTTGCGTAGAAGTTAGATGCGTAGAAGCTAGAACAGGCTGATGCGTAACAGTATTAATTGCTTCCGCATTTTTGTAGCTGTAAGTAGCAAGTAGACCTGCGGCATTAATAGCAGTTGCTAATAAAATTTTAGAGACAACATCCAAGGCATTTCTGGCGAATGTCCCCGATCTCTTTTTTGCTGCCAACATCCTGATCACCATCACTAAAAGCTAAGACTCTTTTAAGCGTCAGATGTTAACACAAGAGATTGCCATTGCCACGTTAATGTCAGATTAAATCTGTTAAATGTCAGATAATGCCAGATTTAACATTGCCTAAGGTCGGCTAGAGTCGTAACTCCTTGCGTCCATTTTGGACAATTTTGATCATGTCAATTAGTTGCAATTCAAGATTGCCAAGAATGCGATCGCTATATTCATCAGCCCCACGTTGCATATCCTGCACCTCTCCAGTCACCTGTTGATGCAAAAGGTCAAGGTCTTTTTGGGCTTGACGACGCATTTGAGCGACTTCATTGAGGGTTTGCGATCGCAGTTGCTCACATTCCTCTTGCAGTTGGCGGCGAATTTGATTGGCTTCTTGCTCAGCTTGACGAATAATCAACGATTCTTCGAGCATCTGACTTGCTCGAAGAATCGTTGATTTGATTAAGTCATCAGCATATTGTTGTGCTTCAGCAACCAAATCTTCTTTATAAAGTAAAATTTCTTCTGCCTTAGCGATCGAATCAGGAACAGTCAACCGCACCCGATCAATTTGCTGGCAAAGTTTCTCCTCATCGATAACAGTATGTCCCATAACGCGAGGTCCACTTTCTAGCACCATCTCTTCAAGTTGGTCTAGCTCTTTGTGTAAGCCCATGTAGTAATCGGAGCGTGTCACAGGCGGTGGTGAGGTGTTGTAATTGCCATTGTTAGACCTTGTTGTAGCAGTAGGGTGTTCTGTCAGCATCGGATTTTATGTAGAGAGACTTTAACAATGCTCGGAAGTTCCAGATAATGTGGCTTTACAAGATTTATTCAGCCAATATGCTTAGAAATGCTCGATAACATTGTAAATGAATTTTTGTGAAATTAGTAACCGAACAAACTTTTTTTAAGAAAATTTCTATACAGCTACAGCCATTTACGTTAGGACAAAACCAAAAACCAAAAGAGAGTTGCGGCGCGAAGCGCCGCAACTCTCTTTTGGTTTTATGGCTATAGCTAGCGAATGGCGACGCGGAGTGTCGCCATTCGCTTCGTGTGGTTAAGCAGGAATCTTTGACAAGACAGCGCGGGCTGCATCTAGGGTCGTCTGTACGTCAGCATCGGTATGGGCAAGGGATGTAAAACCAGCCTCAAACTGTGAAGGAGCAAGATAAACGCCATGCTCTAACATGCCGCGATGAAACTTGGCAAACTTCTCAGTATCACTAGTTTTGGCATCTTCATAGCTATAAACTTGCTTGTCAGTGAAAAACAAACCAAACATTGCGCCAACCAAATTACCTGTAGCCGCATGTCCAGTCTCATGGGCGATCGACAGCATTCCATCCGCCAGCTTCTTGGTAATTTGCTCCAGATATTCATAAGAACCAACGCGCTTCAGAATTTCCATGGTCTTGATGCCTGCGGTCATTGCCAAAGGATTCCCTGACAATGTACCTGCCTGATACATAGGGCCAGCAGGGGCAACCATTGCCATAATATCTTTACGTCCACCATAGGCTCCTACGGGTAAGCCCCCACCAATTACCTTACCCATGGTCGTAAGGTCAGGAGTAACGCCAAAGCGAGCCTGTGCGCCACCATAAGAAAGACGGAAGCCTGTCATGACTTCATCAAATACCAACAAAGCACCATTGGCATGACAGAGATCCTTTAAACCTTGTAGAAATCCATCCTTAGGTACGATGCAACCCGCATTACCAACTACTGGCTCGATAATCACACCAGATATCTGGTCTGGATTTTCGGCGAACAACTGTTTGACGGCTTCAAGATCGTTGTAAGGAGCAGTGAGGGTATTGGCAGTGGTGGACTTGGGAACACCGGGGGAGTCGGGCAAGCCAAGGGTGGCGACACCAGACCCAGCCTTAACCAAGAACATATCGGCGTGACCATGGTAGCAACCTTCAAATTTGATGATTTTGTCACGACCTGTAAAAGCCCGCATGAGGCGCAATACAGACATACAGGCTTCAGTACCAGAGTTCACAAAGCGCACCATCTCGACGCTAGGGACAGCTTCAATTACCATTTCCGCGAGTTGATTTTCGAGAACACAGGGCGCACCAAAGCTTGTGCCTTTTTCTAACGCTTTGTGTAATGCTTCGATGACTTCGGGATGAGAATGTCCGACGATCGCAGGCCCCCATGAACCGATGTAATCAATATACTTATTGCCATCGATATCCCATGCGTATGCGCCATTAACGCGATCAAACACGATTGGCTCGCCACCCACAGATTTGAAGGCACGAACAGGAGAACTAACACCTCCAGGCATTAGCTCTTTGGCTTTTGCAAAAATTTCTTGAGATGCAGTTGTTTTAAAAGTAGTTAGGTTCGCGGTCATTTTCTAATTAAAGATTTATTGAAGGTTTTCGGGTCTCTATAGACTCAATTTAACTCAGCAACGATCCAAGCGTCACAAAAATCAGAGAGAAAATTGTAACTAGTGTCATCGTTTGCCATAATTTAGCTTTGTAACACCCAAAGTCAGTGTGGTCAAAAGTTTGGCTATCCACAAGTTTCTTTACAAAGTATATGCTTTTGGCTTAATAAATACGATTTTTTGATGATTGCGGGTGTTATAATCGCAATAATACTTAAAATTTTTGCATATATGAAAAACCATTCGACGTTTCGTATATGATTTGAATAGATAGTAGTGAATCGTGTTAGCGAAATTTATACAGTTTATGTTTTCCATATACCCGTTAAAGGCATCCGTTAATTGGCGAGCAAGCTACTATTCAACTTCAATAACCAAGACTTGTCCGAATCTAATGAGAATTCTCCTTGTAGAAGATGATGCCAATTTAGCTGATACTTTAGCCGATGTGCTAACTGGTCAGCATTGTGTTGTAGACATTGCTAGAGATGGGGAGGAAGGCTGGGAGAAATCTCAAGCCGATGATTACAACCTAATCTTGCTAGATGTGATGCTGCCGAAGTTGGATGGTATTAACCTATGTCGTCGCTTACGCGCCCATGGGAACAATATCCCAATTTTGATGGTGACAGCGCTAGATATGAGTTCTGACAAAGTTCAGGGGCTTGATGCGGGTGCTGACGACTATATCGTCAAGCCAATTGATCCGCCTGAATTGATGGCACGGATTCGTGCTTTGTCTCGTCGCGCTCAGATTGCAGAACCAACTGTTTTACGTTGGGGGGAACTCCAACTTGATCCCGGAATGCATGAAGTGTCCTATGCAGGACAATCTGTGCATTTAACACCAAAGGAATACAACATTCTGGAGTTGTTGCTTCATCATGGTCGCCAAGTTTTAAAGCGTGGCACTATCGTAGAGCATGTATGGTCACTCACTGATCCTCCTAGAGAAGATACAATCAACGCAACGATCAAGAGTCTCCGTAACAAATTAAAGGGTGCTGATGCGCCTCATAACTTGATTGAGACAATCCATGGTGTTGGTTATCGTTTGAGCCAACTTTCTTAGGCTTACATAAAGATCAAAAAGGGGGATTTGCACTCCCTTTTTTTATAGCCAAATTCAAAAAAAGATGTAAAGCTCGTCGGAATTAGTAAGTCCTTATGCCGTCTGAAGTTCAACTAAGCTGGCTAGAAGTAGGCACTGATCAGTCTGTATCTATACGCTTAAATTTACCGATCGCAATTGGTAAGGATGCAACGGCTCTGCCAGATTATCTTGATGCAGAACAGGTATCGCCATTAGTGCTTAATGATCGCTCGGTATCTCGCTATCACCTGTTACTAAAAATTGAGCAGGGGAATCTAGTGGCGATTGACCAAAACAGCACCAATGGAGTTTTGGTCAATGGGGTTTTGCTAAATCAGTCGATGGGATTACGGCAAGTGTTAAGCACAGGCGATCGCATTACGCTAGGACGATACGAAATTGCGATCGCCTTTGACTTTGCTCCTGTTTCGGCTAATCAAGCAACAATTACTACTTCACAGGCGAATACCCTTAGTAGGGATTCTGAAAGTCAGACAGCTTCAGTTTCCCCAAGTTTTCCAACAATTTTATTTAATGCTAAAACAGGTTTACCGCCATCAGTAGCAATCCCCAAAGGGGAAGAGCCTCCTAGCCCACAGGTTAGTCAAACTGGTCAGGATTTTCCGCCCAACTTTTTTCAATTACCCGTTGTCGAGGTGGCAGCTTTGCAGCAAACAGGAATGCCTGTATATGCGTCAACCTATGGGGCAGTCGGTGGGGGATTGGGTAGCTATATCTGGGCAGACTATTTACGAATATTTGGGGTGGCGGCGGATCAAATTGTGTCATTGGGTTTAGAGCCACAGCCCTATGCCCGCTACAAACGGCTTTGTCTGAACTCACAGATTCCTTTGTCCGAGAGATTGCGCTCTAATTCCGATTCCTGTCCTGATAATATTTGGGGATTTCCTAGCTACGCATGGCGCGAGGCTTGGCATGACTTGAGTCGCGGGATACTCAAGCAAGCGGCTAAGTATCTCTGGCAAGTTTTTGCAGAGCCAGATTTGGCGGAAACCTATACGCCGCGATCGGGCAATGTATTTGATTCGATTGATCGTGAAGCCCAACGCATTGGCTGGGACAAGATCTATCGCTATGGCAGGGTGCGCTCAATTCGGAAGACCGATGATGGGCGCTATGCGATCGCATATTCCCTAGGGCAAGGTAATCATGCTTTTTTAGTAGTCAGATATTTACACTTAGCAGTGGGCTATGCGGCGATCCAATTTTTGCCAGATTTACAGGCTTATCGCAGTCAAACCTTAGATTTTCGCTCTGTAGTCAATGGCTATGAGGAGCATGAGCATATTTATCAACATCTCGAAAGTCATGGCGGTACGGTGTTAATCCGTGGACGTGGCATTGTTGCTTCGCGAATTGTGCAGCGCATCTCAGAAATACGTCAACGAGCTCCACAGCAAAATATTCATCTCTTGCATTTGATGCGATCGCCCAAAGCTCAAGGTAATCGCTATGGTAAGGCGCAGCGCGATGTGGACAATCATTACGAGTTTCAACCCTTTAACTGGCCAAAAGCCTGTTGGGGTGGCGATTTACGGCTACTGCTCGAAAAGTCCGATCCTGCTACTCGCCATACTTTGCTCAAGGATTGGGGTGGCACAACCACTGCCGATCGCCGTGATTGGAAGCACATTGTCCAAACAGGACTAAAGGAAGGTTGGTATCAAATTACCTTTGGTGATGTGGAGAAGGTGGAACGGTTGCCTGATCAGCGTACGGTTACTTATATTCGTCCACGTCAGATGCAAGGGCTATTGCAGTTAACCGCAGATTTTATTATTGATGCGACAGGATTGGATGCCAAAGTAGAGACAAATCCTCTGTATGCAGATTTGCTGCAATGTTACAACATTCCAACCAATGCTATGGGCAGACTCAATGTCACTAATGACTTTGAAATTGCGGAGCTACGCAATCAGGGGCGAGCCTATATCGGTAAGGTATATGCAGCAGGGGCAGCGACTTTGGGTGGGCCCTATGCGGCGGTAGATAGTTTTTTGGGCTTACAGTTTGCGGCTTTGCGATCGGTGGATAACTTAATTGTATCTCGCGCCCCCCAGTTAGGTTATCTCAATGGATTGAGTTCGTTGGGGCAGTGGCTAAAATGGGCTACTAATCAAGCTCCGTAAAGCCTGCGGCAAATAAGCGGGCTAAGCCCGCTTATTTGCCTAAAAATTTTTAAGGTTGTCCCAAAATTGCTTTTTTAAACGCAGGGCGCTCATTGATCCGTTTTACATAGGCATCAACGGCAGGATAATCAGTGTAGGACATTTGTAACATCATGACGGCATAGCCTAGAATCGAACCAACGGCAACATCAGCGACAGTAAAGGTATCACCGAGGAGATAGGTCTGGGTTTCAAGAACCTTATTTAAGCCACTTAATAAACGAGGTGCTTCTTTTTCGCGATTATCAGCTACAAACAAACCAGTGCCAAGGGTCGCATTGGCAAATAATACCCACTGACTTGCGATCGCTTTTGCTTCAGGAGTCTTTAATTCGCCAAATTTTTCAGCAAGATAGAGCAAGATTGCACCTGATTCCCATAGTTTTAAGTCGCCATCGGTAATTGCGGGAACTTTGCCAAAAGGGTTAATTTCTAAAAAATCAGGCTGCAAATGCTCTCCTTCCTGCATATTCATCAGTTGAAACTCGTAAGGAGCTTGCAGTTCTTCGAGATACCATTTGACGATTGAGGCGCGGCTTCTTGCACCGCCATAGAGCTTAATCATGATTTTTTAACATAGTGCATAAAAAACAAGAGCGCAAAAGCGCTCTTGTTTATCTTAAATCGCAAAGTGTGATGTCTATAAGTTGCGTAACGGGGTTTCTTGTCCGTAGATAAATTTCCGTTCCAAATTTTTGCAGACTAGCCAGACTGCGATCGCAATTGTGGCAGGAATCGCACTGAGTAAGGTTGTCATTAAATTTACTGGTGCAAAGAGTATGCTGAGCAAGGGACTAGCAGTCCAAGCAGTCGCCGCAATCGCGAGACTGATGGTTTTGATTTTGCGAACATTTTGCAAAGCTTGGCGGCAACTCGCACATTTAGAAGTATGGGAATGATAGCGATCTAAGAGAACTTCTTTAGATAAAGGTGCTGCTAATCTGTGCCCTGCAAAGGGATCAGCAGCATAGCGATTCACCCATTTGCGTAGTTCGGAAACATAGGCATCGGCGGGAGTTGCCAAATAGAAGGCTTTGGCATGGTTGCCATTAACTTCAGTTTGGGCGAGAGTTTCGGCTAGATAACGCTCTTGATAGTGCAGAAAAATCTGATCATCTTCGAGGATGCTATTTTGTCCAATATGAGAATACCAACGGGGAGTGATACCAATGAAGAATCGCGGAATTGCCGAATTGAATTGGAAGGGAAATCTCGCAAATAAACGACATTCACCCTTGCGTGTGGGTGTGGCATAGACTGCCGTGATTGTGCGCCCAAATTGCTTTGAGGTGAGGTCATGCCACATTAATGAGGGGGCAATAAAAGTTGTATCTTGAGTTCCGAGTTTGCCACGGCGGGGGCCTTCTTCCCAAGTTCCTGTAAAGCCATGCTTATCTGTTTCGAGAACTTCCAAAACCATTGGTGCAGCATTGGCGCGATTACCAACAGATTTATGGTGCGTAAAGGGAAGGTGACTAGCATCCAGCACATTTTCTAAAAGGGTGATGGCATCATAGGGAAGATCGCGAAAAGTCCCAAATAGAGTCCATTTTTCCGTATCAGTCTCTAATGGCTCAATAATTGGGATTTTAACTTGGGGTGCATTTTCGGGATTGCCAGCATAGATAAACAGCAAACCTTGACGCTCGGCAGTCGGTAGGGACTTGACACATGCGCGGGGCGATAAATGGGCAGTGCCACCTTCGGGCTGTTGGGGAATGCGATCGCAGTTACCATCACCTTTAAATGCCCAACCATGATAGGGACATTCTAGTAAGCCATCTTCAGCAATTCTACCTTCAGAAAGAGGAACAAGACGATGGGGACAGCGATCGTCAAAGGCTTTCCATGCGTTACTGTGTCGATCCCACCAAATCACAAGATCTCGTTCGAGTAATGTAAATTGGGCGGGCTTATGCTTGTCTAGGTCTTCTATATAAAAGACAGGATACCAAACCTCTTGCCAATCAAAGCGTTCAGGATCTTGTCCCCCCGCCGCCAAATTGTTGGGCGCTGTTTGCGATCGCAGATCAGCATCAGATTGAAATTTGCCGCCAAGATTATCTCTAGGCACAGTATTTGTAGTCATAGCAGTCAAGTTGATCGCAATGTAAAGTTATGTAAATAGTGTAGCTTGCGATCGCCCAAAAAGGGATTGGCAAGATGTGCTGATTCCTCTACTGCCAGCCGCGCATTTTGTCAGGATTCATCAATCCGTGGGGATCAACCATGCGTTTGAAATTAAGTTGATTATGATCAACCACCTTCATGCCACCATCCTCAAGAATGTAAGTATGGGGATTGGCAATGAATACGCCCTGTGATTCATGGTAAGCAATAATTTCATTGAGCCGCTCAGCATCGGTAAAGCGCACCAATTGAATTGCCGCAGGAATGACATTGCCATTTACCTTAATAAATTCCAAATGCATCATCACCTCATCACCAAAATGAGTAAACATGCGCTGGACAAGTTCCAATTGCGGATCATTCAAAAATAAGCTTTGAAGATAGGTAAGGGAGTCATCGACAGCACGCGCATGAAGGGTCGTATGATTCCAAGAAAATTCGATCAGATTTAGTCCTTTTCCCGCTTCATGAGCGCCCTTTTCGTAGCAAATTTCACCCTTAAATTCCTGTACAAGACTGAAAAATGGTTCGCGATCGCTTTCGGCAACTAATACCAAAGCACAGTTAGCATCTTGGGGAATATAGCTCTGTAAAGCCGTGAAATAATTAGGGATTGGCGCAGCATGAACACTGATCATCTTTTTGATAATGCCATCACTATTGCCTAGAGCCTGACCAAATCGGGCTGCCGTCATGAAATCTCCGAAACAGACCACATATTCTGCCCAACCATAGGCAGGTGCGAGGGGAACTTCCAATTCCGTAATGATGCCATTAGTTCCATAGGCATGGGCTACTTTTTGAACATCATCCCCGCGCAATTCCATGATTCTCGGCTCATCTTCGAGGGTAACGACACGGACAGCCCGCAAGTTACCGCGATCGCGCAACTGTCCATACAAAACTGACCCAATGCCGCCACTGCCTCCCGCAATAAAACCGCCCACCGTCGCACTTCTAAAAGTCGATGGAACCATGCGAGATTCCCAACCCATTTCCTGCGCTCTTTTATCTAAAGCTGCCAGTTTTACGCCTGTTTGGACTGAGGCAATCCCCTCCTTAATCCATTTAATTTCCTGTAGTCGCGATGTCTCTAAAATGATTCCGCCCCTAAGAGGTGTACATTGCCCATAATTACCTGTACCGCTACCACGGATCGTCAGAGGCACTTTATATTTCACACAGGTTTTGGCGATCCTTAGCACTTCGCTTTCATCACTAGGACGTACCACTAAGTCCCCAACCTTGCCCGCTAGCAAAGGCACTAAAACAGGACTGAAATGCGCGTAATCTTCCGAGAGCTTGGCGACTTGAGCAGGATTCGTAATTACCTCAAGCCCAGACAATTCTTCAATCAAATTTTCTAAAGATATTTGCATATTTGCCAAGTTACTCTGTTCTATCACGCTATTCCCCCATTTTAAGCCCTGTAAGGCTGCACTATGTTTAGTTATTTTTACCTATGTCTTTAGAATGAAATTTTGAATACAATTCTAGGTGATAAAAGAATTTGCGATCGCAACCGAGCAGAAATACCGCATCCAGCAAGGAATTTATGCAGCGATTCACAACTTTGCCGTCTCTTTACCATTACTTGCACAAAGCTTTGTAATACAGCCTACGCAAATTGATGCGGGTAGACGGTAAACTTATACCAAAGCTGAAATTTAGGTTGGATTTGTGAGATCTCGGATCGAGCGAGTCTTTTCCGAAGACTGGCTAAATTACTATATCGATCTCTTTTTTGGAGCGAACTGACTGTGACTATCTACGTTGGAAATTTGTCTTATCAAGCTGCTAAGGACGACTTAACAAGCGTCTTTTCAGACTACGGCACCGTAAAGCGCGTGCAATTGCCCACCGACCAAGAAACAGGTCGGGTTCGGGGCTTCGCCTTCGTTGATATGGAGGATGACGCTCAGGAAGAAGCGGCAATCGCAGCACTAAACGAAGCTGAATGGATGGGACGAACCCTGCGCGTTAATAAGGCTAAGCCTCGTGCTGAGCGTAGCAACGATCGCCCTAGAGGTCGTGGTTACGCCTAAGTCTCATTAATGGCAAACATCATAGGGTTAGACAATAGCCTTGCTGTGGTTTAACCCTGTGATGCAAATTAACATGAGTAAATATGGGCAAGTATGGGCAAATATTTACAAGCCTTAAAACTTTTCTGGTCAACAGCGATCGCCGCCGAACTCGAATATCGGATTAATTTTGCGATCGCATCCTTGGGCAGTATTGGCAATTTGGCAGGAAGCTTGTTTGGGCTCTTTTTGTTTTACCGCACTGGCTATACCTTTGCAGGATGGCAATGGGAAGAAGCAATGGTCGTGCTGGGCATATTTACAATCCTTGAAGGATTTTCTAGCACCTTTCTTGCGCCAAACCTCAGCAAAATCGTTGATCACGTCCAAAAAGGGACATTAGATTTTGTACTTTTAAAGCCAATCAGCAGTCAGTTTTGGCTATCGGCAAGAACCATCTCACCTTGGGGATTCCCAAATTTAATCTTTGGTTGCGGTATTTTGATTTATGCAGGCAACAAACTAGGGCTAAGTTTAGGTAATTATCTCATCAGCCTCATCCCGTTACTTTTGGGTTGTATTAGCCTCTACAGCATTTGGTTTATGCTCGGAGCAACCAGCATTTGGTTTGTCAAAATTTATAACGTTACCGAGGTTTTGCGGGGACTGATGGAGGCGGGGAGATATCCGATGGCAGCTTATCCCGCTTCCTATCGTTTTTTCTTTACCTTTGTTGTGCCAATCGCCTTTTTAACCACAGTTCCCGCCGAGACCCTATTGGGACGAGGTGAAGCCATTTGGATTTTCGGCTCAATGCTTTTGGCAATTGGTTTACTCTATGCCTCCAATCAATTTTGGCGCTTTGCCCTCAAGTTTTACACCAGTGCTTCTAGCTAATCCAAAAAGCATTGCTTCGCAATGTTTTTGGATTTTACTTACACAACCTTAGAGCTTCAATATCTGCTGATAGGATCTTGTCTAAGTTGCTTGTGATTTTGTCGATATCCCAGTTCCACCAAGCAATTTCCAGTAACGACTCAACTATTTCACTATCAAAACGCTGACGGATGCACTTAGCTGGGTTACCACCAAAAATGCTGTAGGGAGGTACATCAGTCACCACTACCGATTTTGAGGCAATAATCGCTCCATCGCCAATCTTCACCCCTGCCATAATCACTGATTCATAACCAATCCACACATCATTACCAATGATCGTATCGCCCTTAAATGGAAACTCTTCGGGACGAGGAGTAGACTTTTCCCACCCATTACCAAAAATATAAAATGGATAGGTGGAAAACCCATCTAATTTGTGATTGGCTCCATTCATGATGAACTTTACACCTCTCGCCAAGGCGCAAAACTTACCAATAATCAGCCGATCGCCAACAAAGGGAAAGTGATATAGAACATTACGTTCAAAGTTTTCCGAGTCGTCGGGATCGTCATAATAGGTGTAATCACCAACAATGATATTGGCATTAGATATGGTGTTTTTAATAAAGCAGATTTGTGGAAATCCCTTCATTGGGTGCTTATCTTTGGGATCGGCTCCTGTCATTAGCGATCGCTCCTAGCTCTTATGCTTAGTATAGTTAACTATCCAGCCCTGTGACACACGCCACAGGGCTGGGGGATTGCGCCTAGCTACTTATTGAAAATATAGCAATTAAAATTATGGTTGCCTTACCCGATCGCATCTTGATGAGCTACGAAGAATATCTCGCATGGGAATCGACCCAAGAAATGCGCCATGAATATATTGATGGTGAAGTTGTCGCTATGGCTGACGGCACACGCAACCATAACCGTGTGAGTGGCAATATTTTTAAAATACTCGATGATGCTTTTGGCGATCGCCAATGTGAAGTTTATATATCTGATGTAAAGGTACAAGTCGAACGAAATCGTAAATATTTCTATCCCGATATTGTTGTTACCTGTGATGAAAGCGATCGCGATCCGCAGTTAGTGCTATTTCCTTGTTTAATCATCGAAGTGCTTTCACCATCCACCGAAGCCTACGATCGTGGCTTTAAATTTTCGCAATATCGTCAGTTTGAGAGCTTGCAAGAATATGTCCTAGTCCAAGTCTAACAAGCCACAGTAGAAATATTTCAGCGCGAACAAAAGGGGAAATGGTTATTTGCTGAATATGGGCTAGGAGACCGAATATTCCTGAAATCTATAAATTTGGAAATCTTAGTTGATGACTTATACAAGCAAGTGCAGTTTTCGCAAAATTAAAACCAATAATTGTTTCGGCGGACTTTGCTCGCCGAAACAATTATTTTGATGAAATCACAAAACGCAACCTCAGATAGATCGAGCTTTTGATATGCTGAGTAGTAATTGACTGCAAATTTATAAAGAACTATGCCTAGATCGCAACGTAATGACAACTTCGTCGATCAAACCTTTACCGTTATTGCTGATACGATTTTAAAACTCTTTCCTGCCAGTCAGAAAGAAAAAGAAGCCTTTGCCTATTATCGCGATGGGATGTCGGCTCAAGGTGATGGTGAATATGCCGAAGCCCTAGCCAACTACGAAGAAGCGCTCAAGCTTGAAGAAAACGCTTACGATCGCAGCTATGTTTATTACAACATGGGATTGATTCATGCTAGTAATGGCGATCATGATAAGGCTCTAGAATTTTATGAGCAGGCGATCGACCTCAATCCACGGATGCCCCAAGCCCTCAACAATGTGGCAGTAATCTATCACCATAAAGGCGAAAATGCCCAAGATGAAGAACAAGCCGAGGAGTATTTCAATACGGCGGCAGAGCATTGGGTCAGAGCAATTCGTCTTGCTCCTAACAATTATATTGAGGCGCAAAACTGGCTGAAGACTACTGGACGCGCTGATATTAATCTATTTTTCTAGCTTCCAAATTTATAAATTTCCGAAACAAGGGGCTTCAGCCCTTTTCCCTATCATTAAATACATATACAAAACTATGATTGACAGAGAGCAAGTGCGTCACGTTGCCCACTTAGGCCGTTTGCAACTAACTGAAGCAGAAGAAATTGCTTTTACAAAACAACTCGATAGCATTTTGGACTATTTCCAACAGCTTAATGAGCTTGATCCTTTGCTAGAGGGGGTGGAACCAACGACTAGAGCCGTTAACACTGTAAATATTACCCGTCCTGATATTTTGCAGCCCTTTACCGATCGCGAAGTGCTGCTTGACTGCGCTCCTGATCGTGAAGAGGATTTTTTCCGCGTACCTCAAATTATGGGCTAATACCAAAGCCAAAGCTGGTAATACCAGTTTTGGCTTTGAGCACTCTAAATTTGGTGTGTTTTTTATTCATGAAAGTGTTGTCATGCTTGCATGTATTGATACAACCAAAATTTGCGATCGCAATTGCTTGTTTGCCCAGATATAAATCAACACCATCTAGCTATGGAAACTTCCAGCACCAATGAACCATCCTTGTCTAATTTGAGGATATTGTTAGCCGAGGATAATGCTGTTAACCAAAAAGTAGCACTACGGGTACTCAAGCATCTTGGCTATCAAGCGGACTTAGCTATTAATGGCAAAGAAGCAGTCACAGCGATCGCTGATAAGTCTTACGATCTAATTCTCATGGATGTGCAAATGCCTGAGATGGATGGGTTAGAAGCGACTAAACAAATTCGACAGCAGCAAGCAGCATCAGCAGTAGCACCCGTTATCATTGTTGCCATGACAGCCAATGCCGCATCGGACGATCAATCGATCTGTCGCAATGCAGGGATGGATGACTACATCAGTAAGCCGATTCAAATTGAAAAGTTGAAGAATCTCTTGCAGCACTACGAATCACTCAAGAATCAAAATTAGTTCTATGCACCCCCAACGAATTGAGCCACAGTTAGGTCAAGAATCAGTATGGGACTATCCCCGTCCTGCCATTTGGGAAGATACAAATAAACGGATTCGCATTATTTGTAATGGGGTTGTCTTAGCAGAAACACAACAGGCTAAGCGCGTATTAGAAACTAGCCATCCACCTTGCTATTACATCCCCATTGAAGATATCAAAATGGAATATCTGATTGAGACTTCGCGGCGGACTATGTGCGAATGGAAGGGAATTAGTCAATATTATGATGTGGCTATTGCGGATAGATACATCAAAAATGCTGCATGGCGATACTTTGCCCCAACTCCTAATTTTTGGGAAATTCAAAATTCTCTCAGCTTTTATGGCAGCCTCATGGATGAATGTTATGTCAATGACGAGCTAATTACACCACAGGCTGGAGATTTTTATGGCGGATGGATTACAGCCGATATTGTTGGTCCGTTTAAAGGGGAAGTCGGAACTTGGGGCTGGTAGATATAGCAATCAAAGTTTTGCTTAGGACATAAAACCAAAGAATTAAGTTGCAGCGCGAAGCGCTGCAACTTAATTCTTTGGTTTTGATTTATTTTTGCGATCGCAGAATTATGAAATTAATTATTAAGAATAAAAGCTACGATTGCCATCAGACTTTATCATGATAAATCCTAGATAATTTAATGGTTTCTGTATGGAAAATATCTGATTGTTAAGATAGAATGACTATTAATTATCATTAGCATATTATCTAGTCTTGTGGTGTAGAACCACTTGAATCCTGAAAATAAAGTCTATGCAACATAAAAGCTGAGGATTGATAGTGGATAGTCCAAGAAAATTTCGTATAGATCGTGGCATCGGTCAATATGACTATAATGATTACTACGCTGTACTGGGACTGCCTATCACAGCCTCATCTTTTTATGTAAGGAAGCGCTACATCACGATTGCTAAGACTCTACATCCCGATGTGATCTATGGGTATAGTGAAGCGGAAAAACGTAAAGCTACTGAATATCTGTCTAAGCTAGTTAACCCTGCTTATAATGTTTTGTCACAGGATCGCGAGCGCACTGAATATTCAGCCATTTTAAAATTACTTGGTAAAAGACTGATTAAGCGTAATCAAAAATTTTTACCCCAGTCAGATCTTGCAAAACAGTATTTAGAGGCTTCCCATAGTGTCAATTATGAGCAAACTATCCAATCAATTGCCCAAATTCAGTACAAAAATCTCGATCAGACTTTAGATTATATTAATCAGCTTAGTGAGCTAAATTTGGCGCACATATTATTACAAGAAGGTTATACTAATTCGTCAAACGTTATTCTTCTTAGTAATAAAACTAGTCCTAGCAACTCTTCTGCTGCTATCCGTTCTAGCAACGTAGCGAGCCAGACAGAGATGAGTAGCAACGGCATGGCAAGCAAGAGTTATCAAGCTCAAAGTGAGTCAAAAATGGCGATGGGTAAATCTGTAAATGGTTCTGTAAATGCTAGTGTTAACAGCTCTGCGGCAAGTACCTCTACAAATAACAGTCAAGCTAATCAAGCTAATCGAACCAATCAAGCTAGTGGCTATCAAGGGAGTTATGGTCAAGCTGCTAAACAACCTCCACTGAGTCAATCAACGGCTAACCAATCTAGCAACCTCAACTCTAGCAAACCAGTTAGTCATCACATTACTCAGGCAGAAGAATATATCAATCAACAGCTATGGGCATCGGCTCTGCGTGAGCTGCGTACAGCTCTGCAAACTGATCCTAAGAGTAGTAAATGTCATGCACTGTTGGGTTATGTCTACATGAATCAAAAGTTAGTGGGCATGGCAAAAACAAGCTTTAAACAAGCTTTAGCCATTAATCCTAAAGAAGAGTTAGCCCTGAAACATATCAATCAAGTTGGCGGCAATACGACTGAAGTACCAAAAGATCAAGATAAGAAGCAGAAGAAAGGCGGTTTTTTTGGGTGGTTAGGTGGTGGCTGATATTGACCGCAAAGTAGACATCAAACAGACAATCATTAATAAAGCGAAGGAATTGGGCTTTACGAAGGTTGGCATTGCCAGAGCCGAGTCTGGGCTGGAAGCAGAACGGCTACAAGCATGGCTAGATCTTGGTTATCACGCGGATATGGATTGGATGAGCAACCCCAAGCGTCAGGACATTACCGAGGTGATGGTGGGGGTAAAGTCAGTCATATGCGTAGCTCTGAATTACTACACACCACATCAGCATAGTTGCGATCGCAATATTGGCAAAATCTCTCGCTATGGTTGGGGACGTGACTATCATAAGGTATTAACAAAAAAGCTCAAGGCGTTATCAACTTGGTTGACGGCACAGGGTGAGCAGATTGAAGCGAGATATTACGTCGATACAGGGCCAATCTCAGAAAAAGCTTTTGCTCAAAAAGCAGGGATTGGTTGGATTGGCAAACATAGCAATGTGATTACAAGGGACTACGGCTCTTGGTTATTTTTAGGAGAATTGCTCACGAATTTGGAGTTAGAACCCGATCGACCACACACAGAGCATTGTGGAACTTGTACGCGCTGTATTGAGGCTTGCCCCACAGGTGCGATTACCCAACCCTTTGTGGTTGATGCCAATCGCTGTATTGCTTTTCATACGATTGAAAATAAAGCGGCACAAATTCCAGATGCGATCGCAAAAAATTTACAGAACTGGGTGGCGGGCTGCGACATTTGCCAAGATGTTTGCCCATGGAATCAACGATTTGCTCAAGAAACTTTGGAATCTGATTTTCAACCCTTTGCCCATAATGTCGATCCGCAGTTGGAGGATTTAGCCAATATGACCGAATCTGAATGGGATCAGGGATTTACAGGATCAGCATTGAGAAGAATTAAGCACGAGCGTTGGCAGCGCAATGCTAGGGCTGCCATGGATGATGCAGATGTGAAATGATAGGATACAGATAGAAAGCCGCTCGAGGACTCTATGGGAAGCATTGCATATTTAGACTGTCCAACAGGAATCTCTGGTGATATGTGTTTAGGTGCGCTGGTCAGCGCGGGTGTGCCTTTGACATATTTACAGGAAATTGTCCAGAAGTTGGGTCTAGAAACAGAAGTGAAACTATGGACAGAATTGGTGCAGCGCATGGGTGTGGAAGCGACCAAATTACATGTTGAACTAATTAGCCATGCCCATGAAACGGTTTCGCCGATAGTTTCCGACCAAACTTCCGATCACGATCATCAATCCCATAGTCATTCCCATGACCATTCCCATAAACATTCAGGAACTTCGCATCAAGTGCATTCCCATGGGGTACATCGTCATCTACCCGATATTGAGAAGCTGATCTGTAATGCCAAGTTACCTCAACAAGTTGAAGTTTGGAGTCTCGCCATATTTAGAGAACTGGCGATTGCTGAAGGGGCGGTGCATGGCATTGCCCCTGAATCTGTCCATTTTCATGAAGTCGGCGCAATTGATGCGATCGTGGATATTGTTTGTACCTGTGCGGGATTGGCTTGGTTAGGCATTGAGCATCTTTATTGCTCGGCTTTGCCTGCGGGTGGCGGCTATGTCAATTGCGAGCATGGCAAGATGCCTGTACCCGCACCTGCAACCTTGAAACTATGGGAAATGCACGGCGTGACCACCTTTGATAATGGAATTAAGAAGGAACTGGTCACACCCACAGGTGCAGCAATTGCAGTCACCCGTTGTAAAAAATTTGGGGAAGTGCCACCGATGAAAATCAAAAAAGTGGGACTAGGAGCAGGTTCTCAAGATCTAGAAATTCCCAATATTTTGCGTCTATGGATTGGTAAGGATAAAAAAAAAGGGCTCGCCTAGCGCTTAATCAATCCACTAATCTCCTAACCCAAAATCTGCGAAATACACAGACACAAGAAACGATCGCTATTTTGGAAACGCAAGTAGATGATATGACGGCTCAAGCGATTGCCTACACGATGGAGCAGCTATTGCAGGCAGGGGCTTTAGATGTTTATAGTCAAGCCATCGGCATGAAAAAGTCTCGCAGTGGTGTATTGCTAACGGTGATCTGTACCTGCGATCGCAAATCTGTATGCGAGCAAATTCTGTTTCAAGAAACAAGTACCCTCGGTATTCGCTATCGATATCAACAGCGCAAAATTCTCGATCGCAAAATTCTCGAAGTGATTACCGAATATGGTACGGCAAGGGTCAAAATTGCTTGGCGAAACGATTTCTGGACAGTGCAACCAGAATATGAAGACTGTGCCAAATTAGCGCGATCGCAAAATTTACCGCTATTCCAAATTCAAGAAGCCGTCAGGGTGGCGGGGCTACAACTGCTCAAGACGATGCCGACTTATCCCCAGATGTGAGTAATAACTTCAGTTTGAGATCGATCAAATTAATATCCGCAAGCCCAATCTGGACATCGCCTTCTAAAACTATGCCTGTGCTAATGAGACGATCGAGCAATTCTAATATCGATGATTCGCTAGAGGATTGATCGGGATAGTAGGCTCCCCGACGGGGCAGGAGTTTTCCAAATTCACCTAAATCAAGATTAAGGTCTTCAGGATCAATATCTAGGACTTCACAAAGGTTGAAAATTTGCTGCTCTAGGGCTTGAAGGCTATCAGCAGCGCGATTAATCTCAGACTCGGTTAGCTTTTCGGCATCCATGCGCCGAATGACTTGAGCTTCCATTAACTGGCGCAACAATTCCACTAAGGTCAAGATTAGCGGTGCTAGTCCTGACTTTTTGGGTTTGACGACTAAATTATCGGCGAAATTATCAACATCATCAGTCATGGAGGGATTTCACGGACAGGTTTCTTAAATCAGTGTATATCATTCCTCGTAGTGGCAATTCATGAATTGCCACTACGGATAGGTGACGTGGCCGCCTATCCTTACTTTTTTATTTGATAAATTTCTTCAATGCATCCAGACTCATCGTATAGGGAGGATAGCGCCAATTTAGATCAAAGCGGAATGAGTTTTTGAGAATACTCTTGCGATGAGAGAAAATATCAAAACTCGTCTTGCCATGGTAAGCGCCGATGCCACTATCACCGACACCACCAAAGGGAAGTTCAGGATTACCCAGATGCAGGATCAGGTCATTGAGGCAACCACCACCAAAGGAAATCTCTTGCAGAATTTGCTCTTGATGCTTTTTATTGCGTGAGAACAGATACAACGCCAAGGGTTTAGGCTGTGCTTTAACAAATGCGATCGCATCGGTGAGTTGGTCATATTCCAAAATTGGCAAAATTGGGCCAAAGATTTCCTCTGCCATCACTTTGGAATTAGGAGAAACTTCGTCAATTAGCGTCGGTGCAATAAAACGATCGCTCCTGTCATGGTCACCACCAATCAAGATTTTGCCTTGATCGAGCAGACCGATTAAGCGGTCAAATTGGCGCTCATTTACAATTCTGCCTAAATCGGGGCTTTGTTGCGGATTGTCGCCAAAGAAGGTTTTGACATAGGCTAATAACTTCTCAATTAGGGCAGGTTTGATCTGCTTCTGCACTAATAGATAGTCAGGGGCAACACAGGTTTGTCCCATATTGTAGAACTTACCCCAAACAATACGCTTTGCCGTGACTTCTAAATCGCAGGTTTCATCAACAATGCAAGGACTTTTGCCGCCTAGCTCTAGGGTGACGGGAGTGAGATTTTGGGCTGCGGCTGCCATGACAATTTTGCCGATCGCCGTGCCACCCGTAAAGAAAATATGGTCAAATTTTTCGGCAAGTAAAGCTTGGTTAGTCTCAATGCCCCCCTCAATCGCCGTAATAAAACTAGGATCGAAATTGGCATTAATGATTTTGGCGATCGCCGCAGAAGTATGGGGCGTATGCTCCGAGGGCTTGAGAATCGCGCAATTACCTGCGGCAATTGCGCCAATTAGCGGTTGAATTGTCAGGTTAAATGGGTAGTTCCAAGGTGCAACAATCAGGACGACACCGAGCGGTTCGGTATGAATATAACTAGAACTCGGAAATAGGTTTAAGGGAGTGCTAACTTTTTGAGGCTGCATCCAAGCTTTGAGATGTTTGAGTGTGTATTTGATTTCCGACAGCGCGATCAAAACTTCACTACCAAAGGCCTCGATCGCAGGCTTACGCAAATCCGCATACAAGGCATCCAAAATAAGCTGATCGTTGTCTTTAATCAACTGCGAGAGACGATTGAGTTGCTCCACCCTAAAGGTATAGTCCTTAGTTTTTCCTATCGCAAAAAAAGCTCGTTGTTTTGCGATCGCAGTCTTAATGTCCACATCTATAGCAGGGATAGCTACCATAATTTCACTACTTTATTCCAACTTAATTACAGTTTGATTACAATTTATGACCGTTGCTAGGCTACGCATTGCCGAGCGTAGTAAAAACTAGACTGATACAATCATAGCAAGCACTCAAGAACGGCTTCTGGAAAACTATGGCAATCTTTGGCGGCATCCTGCTCTTAGTGGGAATTATTCTATTTTTTGTGCAGAAAAACTACAGCACCAAGTTAAAAAGTATTCGCATGGCAACCCCTTCCACGGTGGCAGAATTACAGCAGATCGCTAGTTCCATTGCGGGTGAAATTGGTAGTGGCAATTTACGAGAATATGTCAAGGTCAGTGGAGTAATTCGCAGTGACTCACCTTTGATTTCAGAACTAAAACAAGAACCCTGTGTACATTATGCGATGCGGGTTATCAGGGAATATGAGGAACAGGTAACGAACACTGATAGCGAGGGCAAAAGCCGCACCGAGACGCGCCGCAGTTCGGAAACTATATCCAGTAATAGTCAATCAATTCCCTTTATTTTGCAAGATCGCTCTGGGGAACTGGTGGTCAATCCCGACGGTGGCAATATTGACACGGTGCAAATTTTAAATGAGTTTCGCCAAGAAAATTCAGGTGGTTCCATAAGTTTTGGTGGTTTTAGCTTAGCCATTAATTCGCTTGGCGGCGGCAGACGTACCCTTGGTTATCGCTATACCGAGTCAATTTTGCCTTGCGATCGTCAAGTTCTGGTCATTGGTACGGCTGCCGATGATGGTGGGCAGGTCACTTTGCGGAAGCCATTGCAATCTGACAAAAAGTTTATTATTTCGCTCAAGAGTGAAGAAGAATTAGCCAAGTCAACTGCCAATGCAGCAAAGGGCTTTTTATATGGCGAAATTGCCTGTTTTGCGATCGGTGCAATTTTATTGATCATCGGATTAATTACCAAGAAGTAGAGAATGGCGGCGCGAAGCGCCGTCATTCTCTACTTGGGGCTAGGATTTAGATTTTGCTTCGATCGCCTCAAGACGACTCTTAAGATCTTGATTGTCCTTACGCAGTTGATCAAGTTCCTCGCGCAATTGCTTCAGTCCTGCATCTTTGCCAATCGCCTTCTGCACCCGTTGAATTGCTTCATCGGCAACACGGCGCACCCGACCATCGGGAGTCGAATCCGATAGCGATCGCAAAACGCCAATTGCCCCCGCACTGTCAATCTGACCGAGTGCGCCCACAACCGCCATTTGGGTCAAGAAGAAAGTCTCTTGAGCAATCACACTCAAACGATTGAGAATTTGTTCAGTTTTAGGCTTAGTTTGGGACTTACCCATTCCACCCAAGGCACGAATTGAGGCAAGGCGCAATGGTTGCGGAACATCTGGCTCCGTATAGGCTAGCACCGTTTCCAAAGCTTCATCAGCATCTTTGATTTTGGCTAAACCTGCGATCGCACCCGAACGCACTACCTCATTCCAGCCTGAACGTTCTTTGAGTACCATTTGTAGTAATTTCACCACCTTTGAAGGTTCACGCTCAGCACTCAAAGCCGCCGCCAACTCACCCGTTAGCCTTGCCGCCGTAGCTTCGACCGTATAGCTAGGATCGCCCTTCTTAATAAACGGCTTAATCAAGTCCAAACTTTGCTGCACCTTGTTTTGAGCGAGTCCAGTCAAGACCGCAGTTCGCACTCTCGCATCAGGATCTTCCAAGCCCTTTGCCAAGGCGACAAAAGCTTGATCGAGTTTAATCGCTGCCAAATTCTCAGCAATTTCCACCCGCACGCCCCAGAACTTCTCATCTAAAAGTGCTTGTCCTAGAGCCTTAGCCGCCTCCAAACCACCTTTTTTCGCTAAGGCTTCTGCACAATAGATTCTAGCGATCGGATCGGGGTCAGATTGTAAACCTGCCTTTAGTTCCGCCACACCATATTCGAGAGTGACCTGTTTCAGATAGTTATTACCGCGATCGAAGCTGATGTATTTGGGCTTCTGTTTTAACGGAAAGTAGAAAGCCTGCTCCTTCTCAAATACGCGCACTGTGAAAACTTGGCTGTCCGCTACGTCTTCAAAACCAAAGCCAATGGGAATCTTGAGATCAAATAATTCATCTTGAGTTTGGGTAACCGTGACTTTCGCCAAATTATTGTCACCATCCCAGCTATAGCCAATCTTGTATTCAGGATGTCCACCACGGAATACATATTGATCGAAGAGGAACATACAGTTTTTACCTGTCGCTTCTTCAATTGCTCGCAATAAATCAATCGTCTCTACGGTTTTATGGGCATTAGTCCGCACAAAATGGTGGATTGCTTTCCAGAACAAATCATCACCTAGCTCAGTGCGAAGCATGTGATAGACACAGCCACCCTTCTCATAAATATGGCGATCGTATAGTTCGATGGCTTCGCGATAGACATGGGTGACCATCGGACGGCGATAGCGATCGCGATCTTCCGAAATATAGCGACGTGCCTCGCCCAGCAAATAGTAGGCAGCTTCTTCGGCTCCATATTCATGATCTGTCCACAGCACTTCGGCATAGGTCGCCGCACCTTCCTTGACCCACGCGTGTGACCAATGCTTAATTACCACCAAGTCGCCAAACCATTGGTGCGCCAATTCGTGAGCAACGAGGCTTTCACTAGAGCGATTGTCTAGGGCAGCGCGTTGGTCTAACACACAGCGATCGGTGAGGAGGGTTGTGGAGGTGTTTTCCATCCCTCCAAAAATGAAGTCAGCCACACAAACCTGCGCATATTTAGGGAACGCATAGTCATAGCCATATTTCTGACTAAAGAATTCAATCATTTTTGGGGTTTTACCCATGGTCAAGATTGCTTCTTCGGCAGTACGGGCTTTATCGACGTAGTAGGTGACGGGCTTACCTTTCCACTCATCCTGAACTTCAATAAAATCACCGATCGCAACGGTCATCAAATAGCTAGGATGAACTTCCTTTTGATACCAATGGTAAGTCTTTTCCTTTTTATGTTCTTTCACTTCAATCAGTTCACCATTGGAAATGACATTCAACTCCTTGGGAACGCGAATCTTAATTTCTGAAGTTGCCAACTGACCGGGGTAATCAAAACAGGGAAACCAATAACGGGAGTCTTCATCTTCGCCCTGTGTCCATACCTGAGTTGGTTTATCGGGTTGATGCTCCGTCGGTGTTACAAAGTAAATACCACGTTGGGGTTGCTCGGCAGCATATGCGATCGCAATTTCAATCGGCACACCCGCTTTGGTTGGCTCATTCAAATAAATTTTGAGAAATTCACCATCATAGTCAAACCTGCATTTAGTCTTGTCGGGGTCGGGCTTAGCCTCAATGCGATCGTAAATCGACACCTGATCAATCCGCAAAGCCACGGCATCTAAAGTCAAGTCCGTGACACCATCGCGCACAGGGCGCAATCGAATCTTACAATCCCCTGTGATCGTCTGAGCAGCAATGTCTAGCTCTAAATCCAAGCCAATATGCTCAACCTGTCCTGGGCGATCGGGGTTGTAATGGGGCTTTGCACCTGGCAGGTGAAAAGACTTGTGCTTTTTCGATTTGTCTCCTTCAGCTTCCCAAACACCTAATTCTAAATAGCTATCCCAAGATTTGCGACTCATAAAACTGGATCTCTAACATCTGCTTTGATTTCACCATAATATAGCAATCCTTAATCATTGTTTACATTTAGCTATATGGCTTTGCCGATGAGGGGGATCACAAAAATGGAACGACTCCTAATCCCTGACGTAATATCTGTGGATTGAGATCATCGGTCAAGTCGAGAATCGTTGATACTTCATAGCTATGTTCCGAACCATCATCAACAATTAAATCCACTAATTTAGAAAAGCGATCGAATAGTTCCATCTTTGGTAAATCACAAACATTATTCTGCTTATTTTTGACCTGATGCCCAAAATCTTCATCATCTAAATCATCCTCTTGTAAATTTGCTGATGTGGAAATAATTGGGTTTCCCAAAGCTTCAATAATGGTTTGAGACACACCATGGTCAGGAACGCGAATCCCTGTTGTTTTGCGCTTAGGGTTTAACACTAGCTTCGGCACAAGCTTGGTGGCAGGCAGAATGAAAGTGAACGGACCGGGGACGAGACTCTTCATATTGCGGTAGTTGGCATTCGAGACAATCGCATATTCCGCAATATTTGACAGAGAAGAACATAAAAAAGTTAAAGGCTTATCATTCGACATCTGCTTGAGTTTACGGACACGCTCCACGGCTGACTTTGACATCAAATCGCAGCCAATAGCATAGACAGTATCCGTGGGATAGAGCATAATCGCTCCGCCCCGCAAAGCATTCACAATTTGCGAAATCGCTCTCGGTTGAGGATTATCTGGATGGAGTTGATGGATTGTTGCCATAGTTTATGTCTCGTAAGCTAAGTTAATACGCAAAAAGCACGCTAAGCGTGCTTTTTGACTAGAGATATTCTCGGTTCATTAAAGGCTGTAGAACTTCAGGAATTAATACCCTTCCATCGGGTTGCTGATAGTTTTCCAGAATTGCCGACATCGTGCGTCCGACCGCTAAGCCCGAACCATTAAGGGTATGTAAAAATTCCGTTCCTTTTTTGCCTTTGCTCTTAAAGCGAATATTCGCGCGTCGAGATTGGAAGTCGAGGAAATTCGAACAGCTCGAAATTTCGCGATAGGTATTGGCAGTAGGTAGCCACACTTCAAGGTCATAGCATTTCGCAGCACTAAAGCCAATATCACCTGTGCAAAGTTCCAGAACACGGTAGGGAAGTTTTAATGCTTGTAGAATTGATTCGGCATCGCGCACAAGTTGTTCATGTTCTTCTGCCGACTTGTCGGGATGCACAAATTTAACCAGTTCCACTTTATTGAACTGATGCAACCGAATTAAGCCTCTAGTATCGCGTCCATAGCTCCCTGCCTCACGACGGAAACAGGGGGTATAGGCACAATGATGCACTGGCAGATTCTCATCTTCCAAAATTTCATCACGATACAAGTTCGTAACAGGCACTTCTGCGGTGGGAATTAGCCACAGTTCATCTTCGGCACATTTAAACAGGTCTTCCGCAAATTTGGGTAGCTGCCCTGTGCCTGTCATGCTTGCCGTATTGACCAACAATGGGGGCGCGACTTCCACATAGCCATTGGCAGTATGGGTATTGAGCATAAACTGAATCAGGGCGCGTTCAAGGGCAGCACCCGCTCCGATCAGATTCACAAATCGAGCCTGTGAAATTTTGACCGCCCGTTCAAAGTTGAGAATGCCTAACTTCTCACCAATTTCCCAATGGGGCAGAATATCGGTGCGATTAGTTTTATATTCATCACCCCAACGGCGAATTTCCACATTTTCGGTCTCATTTGCACCAATGGGAGTCGTTTCGCTAGGCAAATTTGGCAAGGTCATTAAGATGGCATTGCTTTCTTCTCGGAGAGCTTTTTCCTTTGGTTCTAGCTCCGCTAGCTGTTGTTTGATTTCTGGCGATCTTGCCTTGAGTGCTTCAATTTCGGCGGCGGGCGCACCAGCTTTCATTTTGATGCCAACTTGCTTACCGATGTCATTGCTTTCGGCTTGCAAATGCGATCGCTGGGTTTCTAATGCACGAACTTCCTGCTCTAGTTCGACCAATCTACTAATGTCGTAACCTTTGCCTCGACTGTTGAGGCGAGCTTGCACCTGTTCGGGCTGCGATCGCACGAGCTTAATGTCTAACACGGACTTTTATTTACCTAAACGCACTCTGAGGATCATACCCCACCGCATTACAGTTAATGCGATCGCAATTATTTAATATTTTAATTAGTGACAATGCGGCGATAGATTTCTGCAAGGAGAAATTTTATAGGATTACTGCCCCTTTGAATTAATCTGTCATAATTGTAGGCAATTATCTAGCTGATTGCCCTAAGCACTATGACTCAAAAGACAATATGAGATAATTAAAACATGAAATTTGAAGTCAAAACACCATTGGGGTTTGTTGTTAGAACAACGGAGGAATATTGGCAAAAGTTACTCATCAAACATCCCGATCTTACAGATTTGGAAGAATTAGTAGAAACGGCTTTACAACTGCCAGATGAAATTCGGGAGAGTAAGCGCGACTCTGATGTGGTTTTGTTTTATTTGCAAAGACGGGAAAGACGTTGGGTTGTGGCGGTAGCCCGTAGGTTAAATGAAGATGGTTTTCTAATTACTGCATATCAAACCGATGCAATTAAGGAAGGAACGCAATTATGGCACAGATAAAAGTCTTTTATGAACCTAAAATGGAACTGCTAACTGTATTTTGGCAAGCTCCTCGTAAAAATCAAATTTGTTCTGAACTTGACGATGGAATTATTCTTATTAAAGATGCAGATACTGATGAAGCAATCGGGATTGAGTTGCTTTCTTATCATCCTAATGACGATCGCTTTGATGGGGTATCAGTGGAATTAGGGCAAGCGAGTCTTTGAATTTTATAATTTTGGGCTGCGATCGCAATTATTTAATGTTTTATAGCTCTTCCACTTCTAAAGTCAAAATAGGATTTGTGTTATCTGTCATCAGAGATTCCATGTAGGGGCAAAATATTCACGCCATAATCCGTCAATTTCCAGATTTTTCTAATTCGAGAATGTCCTGCCCAAAAACTAGAGCATTCACCGATTATGCTCAAATCGCAGGGTAATTAATTTATTGAGAACAGCAAATCTCTAGGGCTGAACTGGTGCAGGTGGTGGATCTAGGGGAGCTGGTTGAGGTGCTGGCGGCTCTATCGGCGTAGCTACAGGCGGCGGGTTATTGGTGATCGGCTCGCTTGGTGCTGGCTCACTTGGCAAGGGTGCTGGCTCACTTGGCAAGGGTGCTGGCTCACTTGGTAATGGCGCAGGTGGCGGATCATTCTGAGGAGCAGCAGCACTTGGGGGCTTCGCTTGTGGTTGAGGTTCAGCCGCAGGTGGTGGCGGATCGTTATTTACAGAACCAGACGTGTAAGTAACTTTATTACGATTGGTATTTTCCGCAGGCTTAGGGAGATCTGATCGTCTAAATTCGATGCGAGATGCTTCCTTAACACTGGCCGATACACCAAACTCGGATGTAATTTGGGACAGACTTGCTAATTGAGTGCTAAACCCGAAAAGTAGGGAATTATTGGCAATGCGTTTATTAACGCCTTCGTTATCAATCCGTTTTGGGGCAGAGGCTTTGCCATTAGCCTTGATACTAATTTCTTCACCCTTATTTAAAGTGACCAATTGCGAAGAATCTTTTAGCAAAACTGTAACTGTGCCATCAAGGGCAATCACGCGACGATCTTCGGCGGCTTTGTTGGGTATTTCTACATAAATAGTGCCGTTGTTGCTGGAAATTTCGCCAAAGGGGGTTTGCACCTGTGCGGGCGCTTTGCGATCGCGATCTGCCCATGCCACCAAATTACCAGAGATAAATTCCACTTGGTTCTTAGGTTTGAGGGTCAGGTTCGATTTGCCACCAATGCGAATAATTGTGCCACTGCGTAGGGTCACCTGAGCATTTGATGATTCCTCAGTGCTGACACTTTCATTGACTTTAAGGGGTACACCGACAGTTGCAGGTCTTGCGGATGCGGAGTTGAGATATTTTACCCGCACAGGATAACTGCGGATTTCACTGATTTCCGCGATCGCTTCCGTCGGTAAAGCCTCAGAACTAAAGGGTTTAGGAGGCTGACTGGTGATACAGCTTGGCAATAAAGATATTGCCAAACCTGAGATCAGAAGCGGGAAAATTCGCCCAGAGATTTTGGATAACTGCCAACGCTGCATCGTAAATTTTTTGTAGGGTCTACAAAGCCAGTTTTTTCGCTATACTAGGGAGTCTGGTTAAAACCGTAAATCCTAATGTATCCATATTAGGTCTAACATCGTTGTTTGACCATAGCTAACAATTTTCATTCTGACACCGATTTTAGATTTCTAAAGCCACAGGCATCAAAAATCTACAGTCGGTTTTGCAGGGTCTACAGAAGTTAGAACTTGTCAAACCAAATTTTATCTTTAAACGAGTAAGAGTCAAAAGCACATGGCAAAGAGTAATTTGCAGGTCATGCTGACCAAAAATGTCACCAAATTAGGTAAACTCGGTGACTTAGTATCTGTAGCACCGGGTTATGCTCAAAATTTCCTCATCCCTCAAGGTCTAGCTATTCGTGCTACCTCTGGTGTTGTTAAAGAAGTTGAAAGACGTAAAGAAGTTGAGCGTCAGCGTTTGTTGGCGATTCGCCAAGAGGCTGAAAGCCGTAAGGTCGCACTTTCAACCATTGGTGGTTTCATTATCAAGAAGAAAGTTGGCGAAGGTAATTCAATTTTCGGTACTGTCACCGATCGCGAAGTTGCTCAGTTGATTACAGCGAAGTCGATGCTAGAAATCGATCACCGCGACATTACAATTCCTGAAATTAATCAAACAGGTACTTTTGATGTTTCGATCAAGCTTCATGCTGAAGTCACGGCAACAATCAAAATTCAAGTTGTCCCTGAATAATTTGCAAATAAAAAAGGCGGCGCAATGCGCCGCCTTTTTTATTTCTTAAAAGTGGTGTGAAGCATCGCTTTTAAGGGTTTAAGGCTTTTTTTGCATTGTCCGAATTTTTGCTAGCTCGATCGCTAATTCGATCGCAGCGATGGTACTAGCAGGGTCAGCAATACCTTTGCCAGCGATATCAAAGGCTGTCCCATGGTCGGGCGATGTGCGGACAAAGGGCAAACCAATTGTGGTGTTGACTGCCCGATCAAAAGCCAAAAGTTTGACGGGAATTAAGCCCTGATCGTGATACATCGCCAGATAGGCATCATAACCAAGCTGAATGCGATCGCAATTGTTCCATGCTTTAGCAGGATTCACCCACATCGTATCAGGCGGGATCGGGTTAGTAATTTGTACGTTCGGGTGCTGTTGGCGGTAGCGCTCGATTAGGGGTTGTAACCAATCAGATTCTTCGCGTCCCAGTTGCCCCTGCTCACCACTATGGGGATTAATCCCTGCGATCGCAATCCGTGGATTTGCGATCGCAAAGTCTTGTAGCAACGATCGTCGCAATAATTCTAATTTCTGCTCAATTAAATTTGGTGTAAGTTGCTTGCTAACTTCACTGAGGGGAATATGCACCGTTGCCAGCAAAGTCCGCAATACCCAATTGGTATGGGGCGATCTCCCGACAAACAACATCCCAAAATCACTAACTTGGCTACGTTCCGCCAGCAACTCCGTTTGCCCCGCATAGTGATGCCCCGCCTGTTTCCATGCTGATTTTGCGATCGGTGCAGTCACAATTGCATCAAAATTTCCTGCAAGGGTTCCCGAAATGGCGGCATCTAAATAAGCAAAGCTAGCTGCACCACTAGCGCGATCCCCAGAGCCTAAGACAATATCGTCTTTGTTAACAATATCGACAATATTTATAGAATCAGGATCAGCGATAGAGAAATTGCTATTATCTATTAACAAACTGTAGGTTTTTACAATATGACGACGATCGCCAAAGATCGTGAACTCGCTATTACTTTGTAATAAATTGCGATCGGCTAGGGCTTTTAGCGTTACTTCTGTACCGATGCCTGCGGGATCGCCTATAGTGAGAGCTATGCGTGATCTAGAGCTTGATTTGGATGCCGAATGCAGATTTTCCAACATGTTCATAGTTCTGAAGCTCTAATATTGTGAAGTAGTTCTCCAAAATTTTAGTACACGCGATAAGATCGTAATCCGCCGTTAGTCCCCCTTGACCACAACCAACAATGTCTGTTGATATTTCCTTAGAAACTCTCTGGAATCAAGTCCTTGAATTGCTTGAAAGCCAACTTAGTCGCCCCACCTATGAAGGATGGATCAAGACAGTTGTGGCCGATGAGCTTACGGCTGATCGCTTAACAATTCTCACGCCCTCAGTTTTTGCCAAGAACTGGCTGCACAAATACTATGTGCAGAATATTACTGAAGCCGTGACCGAAATTTTGGGCTATCCCGTCGAAATCTATATCGAGGCTGCCCCCAGCAGTGATCCCCCCAATGGTCAGCCTGAACTCGATCTGAGTTTTGATACCCCAGACCATAAGTCCCCAAACAAGATCGACAGCATTCATGGCATTGCCGTCAGTCAAGATGGGATGCTGGAAACTGCGATCGCAGCCGAAGCTGTGCAGGCCATGGCAGCCGCAATTCCTGCGCCCATACTTGAACAGAATAATTCCCAATCCGAGCGCCACGCCCCGCGCCCTAGCAATCTCAATATTAAATATAATTTCAATCGGTTTGTGGTCGGCTCAGCAAATCGGATGGCGCACGCCGCAGCCCTAGCCGTGTCCGAGTCACCCGGTCGCGAGTTTAACCCTTTATTTTTATGTGGTGGTGTGGGCTTGGGCAAAACCCATTTGATGCAAGCCATCGCCCATTACCGCCTAGAAATCGAACCGAAGGCACGGATTGCCTATGTTTCCACAGAACAGTTCACCAATGATCTGATTGCGGCAATTCGTAAGGATAGTATGCAGAGATTTCGGGAGCTATATCGCGAAATCGATATGCTGATCGTCGATGACATTCAATTTATTGAGGGCAAAGAATACACCCAAGAGGAGTTTTTCCATACCTTTAATACGCTTTACGAAACTGGCAAGCAAATCGTACTAGCTAGCGATCGTCCACCTGCTCAAATCCCCCGTTTACAAGAGCGGCTTTGTTCACGCTTCTCGATGGGTTTGATTGCCGATATTCAAGTGCCAGATCTAGAGACGCGCATGGCAATCTTGCAGAAAAAAGCCGAATACGACAATCTCAAAATCCCCACCGATGTCCTCCACTACATTGCCGCTAGCTACACATCTAACATTCGTGAGCTAGAAGGAGCTTTAGTGCGTGCGGTTGCCTATATTTCGATTTCGGGCTTGCCCATGACCGTGGAAAATGTTGCACCAGTGCTAAACCCTCCCAAAGAACCCGTAGAAGTCTCGGCGGAAATGGTGCTGAGCGTAGTTACCGAAATGCTGAATATTGATCTTGCCGACCTATTGGGCAATTCGCGACGACGCGAGATCAGCCAAGCTCGCCAATATGTGATGTACTTGATGCGTCAACATACTAATCTCAGTTTGCCCAAAATTGGTGAGGCTGTGGGCGGCAAAGATCACACCACCGTGATGTATAGCTGTGAAAAGGTGGCGCAATTGCAATCTACTGATGGTGACATCGCGCAGCTATTAAGACAACTTAGCGATCGCATTTATCTGGTCGCACAAACCAAGAACTAATAAATTAATGAATCAATATTTTGCCACGGTCGCCAGAGGGCTAGAAGCTCTGGCGGCTCAGGAATTAGAAGAACTGGGCGCGAATCATGTTGAAGCGGGATTTTGTGGGGTGAGCTTTGAGGGCGATCGCAATTTGCTCTATCGAGTCAATCTCTGGGCAAGGCTACCATTTCGGATTTTGATGCATGTCGATCAGTTTGATTGTCTTGATGCCGATGACCTATACCAAGGCATTAAAGCGATTGATTGGTCAGAATACCTCACCCCTGAAATGACTCTTGCGGTCAATGCGACGGGCAAAAATGATCAGCTTAACCATACCCACTTCACAGCGCTACAGGTCAAAAATGCGATCGTTGACCAGCAAAAGGAGCGATTTGGTGAGCGCTCGGATGTGGATATTCAGGGCGCAGATTTAAGAATTGGTGTGCATATTGATGATAATGGCTGCACCGTCAGTCTCGATAGCTCTGGCAATAGTTTGCATCGCCGTGGATATCGCCCTGCGGTCGGAGCAGCACCCCTAAAAGAGTCCCTTGCGGCGGCGTTAATTCAAATGTCAGGGTGGCAGCCAGACCAAATGTTTTACGATCCCCTCTGCGGTTCAGGGACTTTACCCCTCGAAGCTAGCTTAAAAGCTTTAAATATTGCCCCTGGAATGTTTCGCGAAAGCTTTGGCTTTGAAACTTGGCTCGATTTTGATCAGACTTTATTAGAGCAGTTAATTCAAGAAGCCGATGATAGTCGCTTAGATGCTCTGCCTGCGCCAATCTGGGGTAGCGATCGCAATCCTGAAGTAGTCGATCAAGCGATTATCAATGCCAAGAACTGTGGCTTGTCTAACCATGTCTATTTCTCGGCTTTGGATTTGTCGGAAGTAGTTGCGCCTGCCGATAGCGGTGTACTGTTTTGCAATCCTCCCTACGGCGAAAGACTAGGACGAGACAGTGATTTGGGTGCTTTTTATAAGCAGTTAGGAAATGTCCTCAAGCAAAGATTCAAGGGATGGACAGCCTTTGTCTTGAGTGGGAATAAGGAGCTATCGCAAACAATTGGTCTCAAGTCCGCCTCACGCACTGCCATATTAAATGGGGCGCTGCCATGCCAGTTGATGAAATATGAGCTTTACTAAAAAAAGCCGCGCACAGCGCGGCTTTTTTTAAACTTGAGCGGTCAATGCTGAGCCAATACCTTGGAAGAATGCCCAAGACAAAAAGAAATTACTGATAAAGATCGCCAGTAAAGCCGTGACTACGGCGGTAGTGGTGGACTCGCCCACACCCTTTGCACCGCCTGTGGTGGTTAGTCCCCATGTTGTACCAATCGCGGCAATTAAAACCCCAAAAATGCTGGATTTAATCAAGGCGGCAATTAAGTCCCAAGGTTTCAGTAGGTTTTGAATAGAGTTAAGAAACATCGTGGAAGGAATCGCATACATGGCTTGCGATAGGAATAATCCACCTGCCATCCCTGTGAGAAATCCTAAAATTGTCAAGACTGGCAACATCAACATACAGGCGACCGCACGGGGGGTTGCCAGATAGTCAACGGGATTAGTACGGAGCATGTATAGGGCATCAATTTGCTCTGTAACTTGCATGGTGCCAATTTCGGCAGCAAAGGCTGAGCCAACCCTCCCCGCAATGATCACGGCAGTCAGTACAGGGATTAACTCGCGGGCAAGTGCGATCGCTAAAATGCCCCCGATCGCCTGTTGTGCGCCAAAGTTAATAAACTCTCTTGCCACTTGGATCGTGAATACTGCACCGACGAAGGCGGCCGTAATTAATGTAATCAGCAAAGACTCTGTGCCAACCATAGACATTTGCTCAATGGTGTTGCGCCAGTGAAAGCGACGATAGATCAAAATATGGGTGATGATTTGTCCGATCAGCAAACAACTCTGCCCTAGCTTAATTATCCAACTGCCAAAATTTCCCATATTTTACATTTATCACTAAATTTAGCTTAGCTTAATATAAAGCGTCTAATTGCAAGGCTGACGAAGAATATGTATCGCTAAGTTGTTACATTATCAAGATCATTCCAAAGCAGCAACTTAGCGATATTGGCGTTTTTACTTTTTGTCTGAAGATGGGCGATCGAGGATGACACGTACCAATACGGCAAGAGCAAGAATTGTCCAGAAGATCGGATCGCGGACAAAGGCGAGATTAGCGCTGACAGGTACACTATCGACTTGGGCGATCGCTTGAGTTGGGACTTCCTTTTGGAGTTGGGCTTGACTTTGAACTGACATAATTTTTTGCTCTGAATTAACAATGCAATCACTATGAAAGATGCATGCTTGACTGACTTTGCATGATTTGCGTGACTTGCGCGAGTTTGTTGCTACTTTTACGGGCTTCGACTTCGCTCAGCCCTCGATCAATCTGTTGGGTGAGCGAAGCCGAACCCAGATTTTGCGTGACTTTGAAAAAATGCCAAAATAGTTTTTAGATGGTTGAGGTTTAGCAATGGCAAGATCGCTACGGGCTTCTGAAGAGGGTATTAAACAGATTAAAAAGGCGATGAAACAGGGGGATTTCACGCAAAAATCTCTTACTGAGGCTTTGGGGATTTCGCGATCAGTGATTACAGTTTTGATGCGGGGGGAGGCGATCGCTAAGGATAATTTTGAGAAAATTTGTGATTACCTCATGCTCGATTGCCGAGATATCAGGGGTGAAGATGTTGCTAATGACGATGACCTTGATCTGCTAGTCCAAGAGGTGAAGCAAAAAATCGCGGCGGATGTGACGGAGCGATGTGGGACGATGCGGATGTTGGATATGACGCAACCTGTCGATCTGGATCGAATTTATACCGATGTGAATATTCTCAATAATTTGACTAGACTACGGAGATATGACGATTACGATCTGAAGGACTACAACAACCGCGAGGGTTATGAGCGCTTTTTAGTGGGATCAATCCAAGAAAGGGTGCAAGGATTTGAGGCAGTTGAAGAATTTCAAAAGTTGGTGGTGTTGGGTAAACCGGGGGCAGGGAAAACCACGTTTATGAAATATTTGGCGATGTCTTGCCTTGGAGATCGGTTTCATGGGGAACTTGTGCCGATCTTTGTGACTCTGAAGGCTTATGCGGAGGACAGGGGGCAGCCAACGCTAGAGAATTATATTTTGACAGAATTTGCCAAGCGCAAGGTATCGCAGGATGTGGCAAAACATTTGTTAGATAACGGTAAAGCCTTGATCCTGTTGGATGGATTGGATGAGGTGAAGAAAGAAGATGATCGGCGGGTTAAGCAGGATATTGATCAATTTTCGAGGGATTGGCTAAAAAATCGGTTTGCGATTACCTGTCGGATTGCGGCGCGAGAATATCAGTTTGAGAAGTTTGCGGAAGTTGAGGTCGCAGATTTTGATGATGGGCAGATTGAAACCTTTGTGAATAATTGGTTTCGGGAGAGGGATGAGTCAAAGGCAGAACGGTTGTTAGAGAGGTTGAAGGGAAATAAACCTGTTAAGGAATTGGCTAAAAGTCCTTTGTTACTGACGCTGTTGTGTTTGGTATTTGGTGAGCGTAACGACTTCCCGCCGAAGCGATCGGAACTGTATAAGGAAGGTTTGGAAGTATTGATGAAAAAGTGGGATGCCAAGCGCAATATTGAACGAGAGATCATTTACAAACATCTGTCGCCACAAAATAAGGAGGATATGCTGGGACAAATTGCCTTTAATACCTTTGTGAATGGTGAATATTTCTTTCGGCAAGAGGATTTGCAACGCCAGATTAAGGACTATATCTGCAATCTCCCTGATGCCTCCGCCGATCCTGATGCTTTGCGGTTGGATAGTGAGGCGGTGCTAAAAGCGATCGAGCATCATCATGGATTGTTAGTGGAAAGGGCAAGAAATATTTATTCTTTTTCCCATTTGACTTTTCAAGAATATTTCACAGCGCAAGAAATTGAACGAGAAAGACATTTTGAAAAATTGATAGAAAATATTACTAATCCCAGATGGAAAGAAGTATTTTATCTGACTGCGGAAATGTTAAGGCGCTCGGATAATTTTTTACGAATAATGAAAGATTGTATTGATGAAATGACTAGAATAGATCCAAAGCTGTACAATTTTCTAGAATGGTTAAACTCAAAATCTATAAGACTACCTAATATATATAAACCCAATATAAGAAGAAGTATTTACATCGATCTTTCAATATACTGTGGTTTTTACGATCGTCAAGGACGCTCTAGGAGAAGTGCAAAACTTGCGAAAGAACTAGGTTTTACATGGAAATTAGATGAAGAAACGATCATATTGGATTGCCTGTTTTCTGAAATACTTCAGGGAGCTATTAACTTATCCTATGGGGGGGTGTATGTTCCTTTATTCATCTATAACAATATTGATTTTTCAGATGTTATATCTGTTGCTTGCCGAGTAAAAGAGATACTTTCGTATTTAGAAAATTTAACTAACAGCAGTAAAATATCAAGTTTAAATAAAAAATTGCCTGCCCTGTCTAGAGAGTTGTATAGCCTACTTAATGATGAAGATAAATTTGATGAGTTGTTGAGAGAAATCCATTTTTGGTGGAGAGAAAATGGTCGTCAATGGATTGAAGAATTTAGGCAACTCTTAATTGACGAATATAACATCGGTCACGATTGGCAATTTACTAAAGAGCAAGCAGAACTTCTCAATCAATATTATGAAGCCAATCTCCTCCTTGTCGAGTGCATGAACCGCAGCTACGTCAGCAAACAAGTCCGCGAAGAAATCGAAGCAACGATGCTGTTGCCAAGTAAAAAGTAGAAAGGCAAAAAGTGCCATCAGGAAAGAGGAATCGTAATATCCCAATTGACAATAACTGGGAAGGAATCCAGAAATCTTGATACTGGTACAAATCCTCTTAGTTGTCTTTCCACCATTGACTCAGGCAACCTACGATGAAATTACTTTTCCATTAAAAATATTCCTTAATTTTTGGAACAGGACTGCCAAAGCACTCTGTAAAGCTGTAATGCCTCAGCTTTGCCCTTGACATAGATCGGCTCTAGTTTTTCCATGGGTAGATTATGGCTAGCAATCTTGGCTAAGGTGCTTTCCGAGATAAAGACTTCGCCTGCCTGCGCGGCGGTGCAGATCCGACTGGCGACATTCATGGTGTCACCAATATTGGTGTATTGGATGAGGTTAGTAGAGCCAATATTGCCAGAGGCAACCATACCCGTATTTAAACCAATGTGGATTTGGATTTGGAGATCACGTCCCTGTTCTGTCCAATCTTCGTTGAGTTTCTTCATAGCCCATTGCATGGCGATTGCGGCATTGACTGCCATGATCGCATCATCATCTTTTTGATAGGGAGAACCCCAGACGGCTAGGAGTGCATCGGCAATATATTTCTCTAATGTGCCGCCAAAGGGAAACACAATATCTTCAACCATGACTTTGAAATATTCATTCAGAAATTCCAAGACCTTGCGGGGCTGCATTTTTGATGTCATTTCTGTAAAGCCGCTAATGTCTGAAAACAAAGCCGTGATCTCCGTTTCGACAATCCGATTTAAGTCCCAACCCTCTTCGATTTTTTTGCTAACTGCGGCAGGGAAAAATCGCTCTAGGCGCGTGCGGCGAATTACTTCCGCTTGCATATTGCGATAAAGATTGGCATTCTCAATTGCGATCGCAGCTTGATTTGCCAAACTACTCAAAAACTCTAGATCTTCTTTGTGATAGGCATGACCTTGGGCGAGACTATCGATATAAAGTACACCGATGGCTTGATCTCTTGGCTTTAAGGGCGCACACATGGCAGCTTGGATCGCCTGCTGAATGATGGACTCGGACTTGTCAAAACGGCGATCGCCCGATACATCGTCACTGATGATCGCATCGCCCTGCTGCAAGACAAAATTAGTGATTTTCCGACTGTAAAAATTGAGATCGGCGGTGCTGCTAGCATTACTAAATTTATAGGCAGTTGGCTCTAGCTGCCCTGTTTCTCGATTGACTAGCAGTAAAACTGCCCGATCAAATACTAGGATTTGCTTGAGTAACTCCAAAATTCTGTCAGGCAAAGCAGAGTGTACCTCTGGTGATGCTAGCTCTTGACTGACCTCTAAAAGTACCTTCAACTTGGCGGCTGTCCGTTGCACCTCGTCTGTGCCTTGGATCATCAACATTGAGCCTGTATTTGCCCGCTTATCGAGTAAATCTTGCATATGCCCCCGCGATTTTTCGGGGGAAACACGCATCAAAATTGATAGACCTGAATGGGACGAAGAAGGATGATTGCTAGTTGCCACATCGTCAGTCAATCGAAAGATAACGCTACCAAACTGCACCAGATCGCCGTTATTGAGTTTTTGCTTGATGATTTTGGTTTGATTAACAAATGTGCCATTGCTACTACCCAGATCGCTGACATAAATCCCCTTATCGGTGACTTGGATTTCCGCATGATGTCGCGACAGACTGCGAGCTTCATCTTCGACGACGATACTATTATCTAAGCCACGTCCAATCGTGTTGATCCCCTGTTTTAAATTGCACACTCGCTGGGATGGACTGCCTTGGTTTTGGATCAGGTATGGCATATTTTTCTAACTGGATTTCTTGGCTGTACAGGATGATGATTCGCTAATTCCACTACAGAATTAATTACTAAAACTCTCGTATCATCCATAATGAAACTAGTAGCATTATCACATTTTTATTCATGTCTCCAACTACGCTAGAAGCACAATCTCAGCCGCAAGCAGATGGTAACGTTGCACCTATTGCGATCGCAGATACTATTACCGAGTTTAATCAGTATGTGATGAGTACCTATGCTCGCTTTCCGATCGCCCTAGAGCGCGGGGAAGGTTGCCGCGTTTGGGATAGCACAGGCAAAGAATATTTAGATTTTGTGGCTGGCATTGCAACTTGTACGTTGGGACATGCCCATCCTGCCATGGTCAAGGCGGTAACGGATCAGATCCAAACTTTGCACCATGCCTCTAATTTGTTTTATTTTGCGCCCCAAGGTCAATTGGCAAAGTGGCTTGTCCAAAATTCCTGTGCCGATAAAGCCTTTTTCTGTAACTCTGGTGCAGAGGCAAATGAAGGCGCAATCAAGTTAGCGCGTAAATATGCCCACACCAAACTCGGCATTGATAATCCTGTGATTTTGACAGCCAATGCCAGTTTCCACGGACGCACCCTTGCTACGGTCACGGCTACGGGTCAGCCCAAATATCATAAAAACTTTGCCCCCTTAGTTTCAGGTTTTGACTACATCCCTTATAACGACATTGCCGCCTTAGAAGCTGCTGTCCAAAAATATGAGGGTAGACTTTGCGCGATTATGCTCGAACCATTGCAGGGTGAAGGCGGCGTAAACCCCGGCGATCGGGCTTATTTTTCACGGGTGCGCGAAATTTGCGATCAGAAAAAGATTTTATTGATCATTGATGAAGTGCAAGTCGGGATGGGGCGCAGTGGAATGCTCTGGGGCTACGAGAACCTAGGTATTCAGCCCGATATCTTTACTTCTGCCAAGGGCTTGGGCGGTGGTATTCCCATCGGCGCAATGATGTGCAAGGCGCATTGCGATGTGTTTGAAGCGGGCGATCATGCTAGTACCTTTGGCGGTAATCCCTTTGCCTGTGCAGTGGCGCTCTCGGTTTGCGATACGATGGTCAGCGAAAACTTGATTGCTAATGCGAGGGAGAGAGGGCAGCAATTGAGAACTGGTTTACAAGCTCTTTGCGATCGCTATCCGCAACATCTTGCCTCGGTGCGTGGTTGGGGCTTGATTGATGGGTTAGTTTTGCAAGAGGCGAGCAATATCCAAGCCCGTGATGTGGTTGCGGCTGGTATTGAAAATGGGCTTTTGTTAGTGCCTGCGGGCGTGAAGGTTGTCCGATTTGTGCCACCTCTAACGGTTTCTGCCGCCGAAGTTGATCAGGCTTTAGCCATCGTTGAAAAAGCGATCGCAGGTTTTGAGTCCTAACTAAAACTTTCCCTATCATTGGCGACGCAAAGCGTCGCCAATGATTTTTTAAGCAATCAACCAACAGGTTAACGCTGCTGCGATCGCATCGGCAGCATCATCGGGACGGGGAATCGCATCTAGCGCTAACTCTCGCTTAACGGCTTCTTGAACATCACTCTTATCGGCATTACCATGCCCAGTTAATGCTTGCTTAATCTGCGGCGGCGAAAACTCAATCGGCTCAATATTATGTTGATTCAGAGCCAAAACAATGACTCCCCTTGCCTGCGCCACATTCACCAAGTTTCCCATCCGATAAAAAAACAACTTCTCCATGCCCACCACCTGCGGCTGGAACTGCTCAATCAATGTATGGATGTCTTCGTAAATAGTCTTGAGCCGATCGCCAATGGGAGTTTGTTTGGGCGTAACAATTGTGCCAAATTCTAATAATTGGGGTGCAGCAGGTTTATTCACCTCAATTAAGCCAAATCCCACAATTGCTAAACCAGGATCGATTCCTAAAATTTTCATGCAAGTAATCCTACCAAAATCTTTGTCCCTAAGGTCATAGAGCGCCAATATTTCCAGCTTGGTCTTTTTCTGGGATGGATCGGTTGTGTAAAAACTTAACCTGAGACGGTTTTGATATATCTGCAAGGCTTTTAAGCTATAATGGCACAGTGTTTTTGAGTCTTTACTCAAAACCCATCCTAAAAACACCATCAAGAGCGTCTAAAATTTTTTCTGCAAAGATTTTTTCAAAGCCCTCTTGCAAGCGACATAATTTCTGGAGTTGTTTACCTTCATGCCTGAGATCGTTACAGAAACATACAATGCCAATCAGATCCAAGTCCTTGAGGGTCTAGAAGCAGTTCGTAAACGACCTGGGATGTATATCGGCTCAACAGGGCCCAAAGGATTACATCACCTTGTTTTTGAAGTCGTTGACAATAGCGTTGATGAAGCCCTTGCAGGACATTGCGATCGCATTTTGATTGAGCTGCTGCCCGATGGCTCGGTACAGGTATCCGACAATGGTCGTGGTATCCCCATCGACACTCACCCCAAGACGGGCAAATCTGCCCTTGAGACAGTATTAACCGTCCTGCACGCTGGGGGGAAATTTGGCGACGGCGGTTACAAAGTATCAGGCGGTTTGCATGGTGTCGGCGTTTCGGTCGTTAATGCCCTCTCTGAATGGGTGGAAGTATCGGTATGGCGACTAGAAACCGTCTATAAACAGCGCTACGAAAGAGGCGTTCCTGTTACCGAGTTAATCCCTAGCCACAGTGAAGAAGTTCGTCGCGGTACGCAGGTGCGTTTCAAGCCTGACCCCCAAATCTTCACAACCCAAACGGAATTTGAATATGACATTCTCGCTGGTCGTCTCAAGGAATTGGCTTACCTCAATGCTGGCGTAAAAATTGAATTTTGCGATCGCAGAGGCGAAGAACCCCGCACCGATATCTTCTGCTATGAAGGTGGTATCCGCGAGTATGTTGCTTACATGACCCGTGAGAAAGAACCAATTCACCCCGATATTATTTACGTTAATGGGGAACGCGATAATGTGGTGGTCGAAGTCGCTCTACAATGGTGCATTGACTCCTACAACGACAATGTACTTGGCTTTGCGAATAACATTCGCACCATTGATGGCGGTACTCACCTTGAGGGTTTGAAGACAGTGCTTACCCGCACCATGAACGCCACCGCAAGGAAGCTCAAAAAGATTAAGGAAGGGGATTCTAATCTTGCAGGGGAAAACGTTCGGGAAGGTCTAACGGCGGTAATTTCCGTTAAGGTTACTGATCCTGAATTTGAAGGGCAAACTAAAACCAAGTTAGGGAATACGGAAGTTCGGGGAATTGTTGATTCCTTTGTTGGTGAAGTTCTCAATGAATATCTAGAATTTCATCCTGCGGTCGCAACCTCAATCATTGACAAAGCGCTGCAAGCCTTTAATGCTGCCGAAGCCGCTCGCCGCGCCCGTGAGTTGGTACGCCGCAAATCGGCGCTAGAGTCTTCGACTTTACCTGGAAAGCTTGCCGATTGTAGTTCTCGCGATCCTAAAGAATCAGAAATTTTCATCGTGGAAGGCGATTCCGCAGGCGGCTGTTTTGATGGTGATACGCTGGTTGCCCTAGCCGATGGACGTAATCTTAGTTTCAAGCAACTGGTAGAAGAAGAACAAGCCGGTAAGCAAAACTTCTGTTACACAATTCGCAATGATGGCACGATTGGAGTTGAAAAAATTATTAATGCGCGAATTACTAAGCGAGATGCTGAAGTAATCCGTGTCACTCTAGATAATGGTGAGCAATTGATTTGTACACCTGATCATCCTTTTATGCTGCGCGATCGCACCTATAAGGCGGCAGTGAAACTGACAAATGAAGACTCATTGATGCCTCTCTACCGTAAGCTTTCTAGTAAGGCAGATAAAGGTGTAACCATTGATGGTTATGAGATGATTTGGAATCCTAAATCCGATGGTTGGCTATTCACGCACATGATCGCAGATTGGTATAACCGCTATCACGGTGTATACCAAGTTGAAGAAGGCGATCATTGTCATCATCTTGATTTCAATAAACTGAATAATAATCCTACTAATCTCCAACGTTTGCCAGCTTCAGAGCATTTGCAATTGCATCAGGTTCACATTGCTAAAACCTTGCATCGTCCTGAAGTGATTGAGAAATGCCGTCAGTTGAAAACAACAGTAGAGTTTCGCGATCGCATGAGTCGGCGAATGCAAGAACCTGCAACCAGAGAAGTTCTCTCGCAACAGGCAAAGGCTCAGTGGCAAGACGCTGATTACAAAGCCTATATGACTGCGAAGTGGCGTGAATTTTATGAAAGTAATCCTGATTATCAACAACAAAATCACCAGCAGTTAGATCAGTCTCAACGAGAATATTGGAGCAATCCTGAACATCGTCAGCAGCAATCTACAAGAACAAAAGAGTTCTTTGCTCAAAATCCTGAAGCAAAACAACGCTTATCAGAAATTGCCCAACAACAATGGCAAGATCCTGATCTAATCGATTGGCGACGTGTGAAAACTAAAGAGCAATGGACAGATAGCTTCAGGGCAAAGCGCAAGGTAGCCTTGCAGGAAACCTATTACCGCAAAACCTTAGCTGCGCTTAAGCAAATTGCGGTTGAGAATGGTTGTCTTGATTTAGATGCCTATCGTGCCTATCGCATTGATACTCGCGATAAATCTCTTCTAAAATTTGAGACATTTTGCGATCGCTATTTTGCAGGTAATTCTGATCTTGCAGTGGAAGCAGTGTCTAACTACAATCATCGCATTGTCAAGATTGAGAAACTAACCGAGCGCATTGATGTGTATGACATCGAAGTGCCAAACACTCATAACTTTGCTCTTGCTAGTGGTGTGTTTGTGCATAATAGCGCCAAACAAGGACGTGATCGCCATTATCAGGCAATCCTGCCATTGCGCGGTAAAGTTCTCAATATCGAGAGAGCCGATGACAGCAAGATTTATAAAAACAATGAAATTCAAGCCTTGATTACGGGCTGTGGATTGGGGATTAAAGGCGAAGACTTCAATGAGTCTCAACTTCGCTATCACAAAATTATTCTTCTTGCTGATGCGGACGTTGACGGAGCGCACATTCGCACCTTGCTTCTGACCTTCTTCTATCGCTATCAACGCGAACTTCTCGATCGTGGTTACATCTATATCGGCTGTCCTCCACTATATAAAGTTGAGCGTGGTAAAAATCATAGCTACTGTTACAGCGATCAAGACCTACAGCAGTTAATTGCCACTTTCCCCGCCAATGCCAATTACAGCATTCAGCGTTTTAAAGGTTTGGGTGAAATGATGCCTCAACAGCTATGGGAAACAACCATGAACCCAGCCACGCGATCGCTAAAACGACTCACCATCGAAGATGCTGCCGAAGCAGATCGCATTTTTACAATTTTGATGGGTGACAAAGTTGCGCCGCGTCGCGAATTTATTGAAACCTATGGTTCTAAGCTAGGGCTTGCGGATTTGGATATCTAATCCATCATTCAAGAATTAGTTTTGTGATTGCAAACCTAAATTCAGTAAGCTTTTAAAAAAGAAGAAATGGCATAGCCATTTCTTCTTTTTGTTATTACATGGTAAGCCAACGAAATATCGGCTGCGGACGATTAAATTTGCGAGAGAAATTAAGTTCAAGTGACAGTTGTTGCAGACTGCGATCGCCCGCCGTTTGTTTGTTGATAGGTTTAGGGATGTAGCGATCGCCTCTTTAATCTTGGTAAAAGTAAAGGACGATCGCATGTTAGATAAAATTAAGCTAAAATTAAACAATTCAAGTTTGAGTAATCAGTTAAGTATTTGTGCGAGATAGTATGAGTTCTTCAAAAAATATGCGCTTTTACGAGGGAGAAGAATGGGAAACTTATATTCAACTATTACTCAAAAGACACTACAAACTGAATTATCAAGAAGTACCAGCAAAGCATAAGGGTGATTTTGGGATTGAAGGTTATTCAAGTTGTGGGGCTGTTTTTCAATGTTATGCAACTGAGGCTTATGAAACAAATCAGAGATATGAAGCCCAACGAAAGAAAATTACTACTGACATTGGCAAGTTTATAAAGAACAAAGATGAATTCATAAAACTTTTTGGTAATACAGTTATCAATCGATGGATTCTACTCGTACCAGTTTTTGATAGTGCTTTGTTGCCACAACATGCATCAAAAAAAGCTAAAGAGGTATTAGAGTTAAATCTTCCATATGTTTCAAATGACTTTAAAATATTTATTGCGACAGATGACCATTTTGCTAAAGAAAGAAATGAACTTGCTAATTCAGGAGTTATAGATATTGATATCCCAGACACAGAAATCAGTTCTAAAAATCGTGAAGAGTGGCTAAATTTAAATGATGGTCTAGTTAAAAATTTGGATATTAAGGGACAGAAAATTCTTGGTATTTCTTCCGATGACAAGATTGAAAGCTTTAAGCGTTTAATAATAGATCAATATTTAAGTGGACAAAATTTATTAAATCAACTAAGCGATAACTATCCTGACCTATATGCTAGTCTGAGCAACTACAAACTTATATATGAAAGTGAATTGTCTATGACTAGTTTGATTAATGATTCTGCATCAAATAATTTTTTTAGACAGACACTTAAGGAGTATGAGCAAAACATCAAAAGTGTGACTCCAAACTTATCAAGCACAACAATTAAAAAACTTTCTTTGGAAGCAATTTCAGACTGGTTAATGAGATGTCCGTTAGATTTTTAAGCAGATAGTTTAAAATTATGGAAATACAAGAGTTATTAGAATATTTAGATGTTCCATTTTCTTTCCAGAAACGACCCACACCTTTATCTCCACAATATAGGGTGATTTGGGGTTTATCAATATTGGTTTTAATCTTGGAAATTGGTAGTAAAGCTCAAACAAGTCCACTTACTCGTCTACACCTTTTGAATTGGGCAATCCGAAGTAGTGAGAATCGGGAGCGAATGTCTCAACTAATAGAAAATAGATCATCCCCTATTGCTGAGTTTATTAAATACGATCCTGGGTTCACTAGAGCGATTGAATATGCTATTGCTGATGGACTAGTAGAAATAAAGAATAATGCTACTAATAAGCCTATATCTTTAACTGCAAAGGGCAAGAAATTCGCAAAAGAAATAATTGCTACAAATAACTGTTTAGAAGAAGAAAAAATTTTTCTTAAACAAAAAGGTAAACTAATTACTGCTGATCTATCAAAAAGTTTATTTAAACTTTCTTAATGTATGTCTTTGCAAATTCGACATCTTCGTATAAGGGTTTCTACATCAGCAGGTCTGTTTGGTGTAGACATACCTTTTTGTGAAGGTCTGTTTATTATACATGCTGATAATAGTATGGGAAAGTCAACATGTTTACAGTCGATTATTTATGCTTTAGGTCTAGAGGGCATGATTAGTCCACAGCATAATATTCCTTTACCTTCAGTAGTTACTGATCTTCTTGAATATCAAAATGTAAGATATCCAGTTTTGGAATCTGAGGTGTTACTTGAAGTGTCAAATGGTTCTAAAAATATAACAGTACGTCGTCAAATAAAAGGACAGCAAAATAATCGTTTTCGTTTAATTACTGTTTGGGAAGATGCAATATTGTCTCAACCTAATATTTCTTGTCTTTCTACTGACTATTTTGTAAGGCAAAGTGGATCAGCTTCTAGAGAAAGGGGATTTCACCATTTTTTAGCAGAATTTATTGGATGGCAACTTCCAACAGTACCAACCTATGACGAAACTGAAATCACACTTTATATTGAGACAATATTTCCATTCCTATTTGTTGAGCAAAAACATGGATGGTCAAATTTACGCAATAGATTTCCAACTTATTTTCGCATAAAAGATTTGAATAAAAGAGCATTTGAGTTTATTTTTAACTTAGATGCTCAAGAAATTGCTAATCAAAAAGTACTGCTTAAACAACAAGAAGCAAATTTAAAATCTCATTGGTCTAACAAAGTCTCAGAATGTAATCGTCTGACTGCAAGCATTAATGCAACTATCGATAATTTACCAACACAACCAATATCAATTTGGCCGCCAACTATTCAACCAACAGTTTTAGTATCTTATGCTAACGATTGGATAAGTATAGGGCAAGCTATTTTAGATTTTGAAGAACAACTTGCGTCTTTGGAAGCCCAAGAAATTCCTGTTGTTAATGAAATTTCCGAAATTGTTAATGAGCAATTAGAGCAGAAAAATATAGAGAAATTAAATATTGAGATGCAATTACGAATTAAATTTGAAGAAATTGAAAATTCTACCGTTAGTGTTGATTCTCTTCAATCTAGAATTTTTTCTTTAGAAGAAGAATTATCGAAACATAAAGATCTTCAAACATTATCAAATCTCGGTTCAGCAATAGATTTACAAGTTAACTCTGGAACTTGTCCAACTTGTCATCAACATATTAGCGATTCATTGATTGCACCTCAAGAAGTTAGCAACCCAATGACAATAGATCAAAATGTCGAATTTATTAGTGAGCAACTTAAAATATTTAAAGCAATGCGTCAAAGTGAGATACAAACTCTTGAGATTAAAAGAAGACAGCTTAATGCAATCAATAGTCGTGCAGCAGATATTAGAGAAGAAATTAGATCTCTTAAAACAACTTTAACTTCTCCTAATAATTCGCCATCTTATTTTGCTATAGAAGAAAGAATTAGACTTAAAGATAAAATTCGATATACTAAGTCAGTTCGCGAACAAATTGATGTATTACTTGGTAGTTTTGAACCACTATCAAATGAGTGGAATGAAGTTCAAGAAATGATTAGAAGTCTTCCCAAAGGAATACTATCTAATGAAGACACAGCTAAAATTAGGGATTTAGAAATGTGTTTTCAACAACAACTTACTGAGTATGGTTTTAGTAGTTTAAATATCTCTGAAGTCAAAATATCTAGCACATCATATTTTCCTGAATACGAAGGATTTGATTTGAGATTTGATCTGTCCGCGAGTGACTACATTAGAATTTTTTGGGCTTATTTACTAGGTTTGTTGGAAGTTTCTAGAAGCCATCAAACTAATCATCTTGGGTTGCTTATCTTAGATGAACCACGTCAACAAAGCGCTCGTGAGACTAGCATTGAGGCATTTTTAAGAAGAGCAAGTAATTCACTGCAATATAACCAACAGGTAATAATCGCTACAAGTGAAAGTAGAGATGTTCTTGAAGCACATCTTGAGAATATTCCACACACACTACGTCAGTTTGATGAAAGGATTATTGCACCCATTGAGTGAGCTTGCCTTTGCCGAACTTATCAAAATAGTGACTCAGTTAAAATTTTATACACTAATCATTTATTCGACTAAAGTGATCACTATGCTACCTTTGGTAGCTGGCGAGTAATGATTACACATAATCGATCGCCATTGACGTTTTCTCATTAGCCTAAGATATTTTGGAAAAGATAAGAGTGATGGGAGAAAAGGCGATCGCTTTTACTACTTGAGAGATTTATCGATTTGACTTATCAATATGATGATTAAGCAATTAAATACGCGATCGCAGATCCTAATAATTTTCATTTGCTGAAAATGTTAAAATTGTTCCCACTAGCCTCGCAACACAGCCTAACTGGAGTAACACTATGTTATTGCAAGAACTTAAAAATCAGGTGCGTAAATTACCTGTAAGCGATCGCCTAGAACTTGTGCGCTCTATCATCGAATCAATTCAAGAAACTCCAATCTCAACACCTACGCGATCGCAAGCAATCAGCCGCATGAAAGGTTTACTCAAAACTAGCCAGCCAGCCCCGACCGATGCTGAAGTCGGATCAATGTTAGAACAGCATCGCATGGAAAAATACCTCTAATGAAAGTTCTTATTGACACAAATGTTCTACTTGATTTTTTGTTAGAAAGAGAACCTTTTAAAAAGGATGCAGAAGAACTGTTTGCAGCGATCGACTCTGGACAAATCATTTGCTATGTAACCGCTACAACCCTGACCGATATTTTCTACATTGCGCGTAAACATACTCACAGCCTAGAACTCGCAAGAGAAGCAGTTTCCAGCACCTTAGAAACCATGACTATTTGTCCAATCAATCGAAATGTCTTAGAGGCAGCATTCGCATCTGGCTTAACAGATTTTGAAGATGCTGTCCAGATTTATAGTGCGATCGCTCAAAATTTAGATGCAATAGTAACCCGTGATGCCAAAGGATTTGTAAGTTCAACTATCTCTGTATACACTGTTCAAGAATTACTAAAGAGATTGTGAAATGCTAAAGTCGGGGTATTTGGGAAGAGTTAAGAGTAATGGAGAAAATAGCGATCGCTTCTACTACCTGCGAGATTTATCCATAGAAAAGGAGACATAAAATGACACTCAAAGAACTACAACCACAACTACTAAACCTAACCCCCGAAGAAAAATCTCAAGCAATCCAAATCCTAGTCCAAAGCCTTAGCAACACATGGCAAGGCATCGAAAAAAATCCCAAGGTCATGGGCGGTGATGCTTGCATTCGTCAAACCCGCATACCCGTATGGCTGCTAGTAAGCCTCCAACATCAAGGCGCAAGCGAAGCCTACATCCTCGAAGACTATCCCACCCTATCCGCAACAGACTTAGCAAACGCATGGCGTTACGCCGAAACCCATCCTGACGAGATAGAAGCAGCCATTCACAGGCAAGAGGCTGCTTAAAATGGCAAGTCTCTATGCCGATGAGCAGTTTCCCAAAATTGTCGTCAAACTACTTCGCGCACTAGGGCATGATATTTTGACAGTCCAAGAAGCAGGAAAAGCCAACCAAAGAATTCCCGATGAAGACGTATTAGCCTTTGTGATCGCTGAAAACCGCGCTGTATTAACGATTAATCGAAGCGACTTCATTCGATTGCATAACTTCCAACCTAACAAGACTCAGGGCTAGTAATAACGGCGATCGTTTGCTTCTGTTGCAGACAAAAAAGGGCGGCGCAATGCGCCGCCCTTTTTTAAATAGATTTGACCTTTTCACAAATGCGATCGCAGACAATCTCCGCCGAGCCTAGCGAACCTTCCATCCAACCGGGTAAATAACTCATATAGTCGCCAGCGCAATAGATATTCAGATAGGGATTAAAGCGAGTATTCAGCATCTCATAGTAAGCCTTAGTTTCGGACTTCCTTCCTGAGTGACTGTCCCAACCACCATCGAAGTAAGGCATATTTTGCCAAGCCACCACCAGAGCGCTTTCCTTGCGAATGTTATTGCTGTAACCAGCATGGAGCTTTTCACCACCCATAAGCGCCAAGTCAATCCGATCTTTACTTTGCAAAGATCCCAAGGCTCTCGCAGCACGACTGTTGTTGTAAGTTCCCGTAAGCACACCCCTTTCGCCGTGAAATCCATTGGAAGGATACCAAACCTGTGTGATTAGCGTAGACCACTTTTGTTTGCGGATCTCAGGACTGGCTTGAGCGTAGAGATTGCGAAAATCCTCAGTTCCTAATCGCTTGCCGCCATTCGCTTCCTGTCGAAAAGCTTGCGTGAGTTCTGTGGGATAGTCATTCTTGATCCAACTAATGCCGCCATAGATTGATTCTTTCCCAGTTTCGTAAATTTTGTCATCGCCCACTTCCCAGAAGCGATTTTTGGTTTGAAATCCCACTTTCGTAGCAGGCACAGAACGAAAAGCATTGAGACAAACCTTGAAATCTTCACTGGCATTACGGACAACGGCGGCAAGTCGTTTGGGAGTCATGGTCGAAACACAAAAATCGGCGCGATCGCTACCATCGACATAGGAAACAGTCACACCCTGAGCATCAGGCGTAATCGCAGTGATGGGGCGATTGACCACCACAAGGTCTTTGACTTTTTTGTTGCCCATGACAGGTTGTTCCAAAAATGCTTTCCATAGCATATCCATCCCGCCAACGGGCTGTAGCAAAGAATTTTGCCACTCAGTTCTAAGGGAATTAAACATCTCACCATTCCATAAACCAGAACGCAGAATTTCTTCCAATTCAATGATTGGCAATGGATTTCCTTCATTTATTCCTGCCCAAGGTGGCTGTTGATTGGTGAAATCTGAGCCAAAGCGTGAGGATTCTTCATAAAAACTCTCTCTCAAACGCGCAAGGCGAGAAGGTGGCTTAGGTAGACTGTCAGTATATTCGCCAAACTCTCCCGCAAAGACTCCACGGAGGAGGCGGCGCTGCTCATTTTTGGGCAGATCGTTAATCGAATATTCATCAATGAACATTCTCACAAAATCATCTTCAGTTAATACTTGATCAAGCGCTCGATCTAGCTGCGTACCAGGAGTTTTATCGAGGATTTCCCCAATTTCATGGTGCAGGCTACTTTGCAATTGCCGAAACAAGACAGGCTTGCCATTATTCAAAGTGTTACTTTGAAAACGGTTAGCACTGGATAAGAAAATGAAAGGTTCTAGGGCAACTTTAAAAGCGCGGCAATACTTGAGAACAGTTTGATGATGATGGGGAATTCTGCCAGGGCCTGCATTGAGGTATGGACTGGGAGCATTATCGGATTTGATAAAATCACAGGTTTGAATTTCCCCGCCAACTTCCTGCATCTTTCCGCCTGGTCGCACTGTCAGCGATCGCCCACCCATGCGATTATTCGCTTCAAAAACCTTGACATCAAAGCCCCGATTCGCCAACAAATAGGCGGTACAGATACCAGCCACACCCGCACCGATGACGATTACCTTCTTCCCATTGCCAATATTTCCCGTGGGGAAGCGTGGACTTTGGGCATGGGCATAGGGATTGTCGAGTAATCCTAAGCTGACCAAACCGCGCTGCAAAACTGCGGCTCCCCCCAATCCCCCTAAAGCCATTAAAAACTGTCTTCTGGTCAGAGGAATTCCTGAACGCCCGATATAGACACGCTTGCCCATGTTAATAATCCTGAGACACAATAATATATTTAGAGTTAAAACTAAAAATACAATAATGCGCTAGCTAATAGGCTCTAAATCAACAATTTGTATTAAAAAGTTTGATTTATAAACTCTCTGAAGGTTTGTTGGGGATTTTGTCTTAGATTTTGATGTTTTTCTAACATTTGTGCTATCAAGATCGGAATATCTTGAGCAGCATATTCTGAATATAATTCTCGACCAAAATTAGTATCACCATCACCAACGTAAACCCTATAAACTTCAGAATTATTGCTGTCTTTTGCTTGGATGCCCACTAGCGCAATATCACTGGGATAGTGCTGAGCGCAAGACTTTTCACAGCCTGAGAAATGGATATTAATCGGCTGATCGAGTTTGATGCAGTTTTCTAAATAGGCGGCAACTCGTTTCGCATCGGATTGCGTATCAGTGTGGGCTGCCTTACATCCTTGGAACCCAGAACAAGCAGTAATTGCGGCATAGGGATGATTTGCGGAAGCAAATAATCCTAAGTTCAAAATTTCCTGTGTTACCTGTTCGATATCAGCTTCCGCAATATTCGTAATCAGCAGATTTTGCCAAGGTGTTAACCGCAAAGCCCCACCACCGTATTGTTTTGCCAAGTTTCCCAAACCTTGAAACTGAGCAGCAGTTAATCTTCCTAATGGAACAACAACCCCAATATAGAAAAGCCCTAATTGCTTTTGAGGATGAATCCCTAAATAGCTATAACTTTCTAACTTTCTTGTTCCCCTCTCCCCTAATGTGCGAGTGTCTAGGGATGAGGATCTTAATACATAACCTAATTTCTGTTCAACTCGATCAAGATACTTTTCTACACCCCAATCATGAATTAGGTCTCTTAATCGGGGAGGACGCGATCGCAAATATGTTTTTTGCTCTAGTTGTTGCTCTGTAAATTGACGGTATAAGTCTGTAAGTGCGGCTAAAACCTCTAAAACTTGGTGATGGGGAATCAAAATATTTACCGATGTTGGAGCGTCACCGCGATCGCCTAAACCTAAGTGCAATTCAAAGTAAATTTCATCATTAATCTCAACTGCGATTAAACAAATATCATTGGGGCGATCGCTGACGTTAATGGCTTCACTACCATCAAAGCACACACTAAATTTATTGGAGAGAATCGCTAATTCAGGATGTTGTGACAGATAGAAGTTCCATGCTTTGACAAAAGGAATGATATTGATCTTGGCATGGGGATCAATCCCTGCACTGGGACTAGCCATAATATTTCGCAAGCCATCGGTGCTTTCGGTGCTAGAGGCAAGTCCATAATCTTGAAAATCTAGCAGCACTTCCTCGATTAAAGCTTGACTGGTACGGATTTGGAGATTCGCGCGATTAGTAATTTGAATTTGATCATTACCAAATTGCTTGACGACCTGTGTGAGAACTTCGCATTGTGTGGCAGTAATCAATCCCGCAGGAAAACGGATACGCGAAAGAATGCCATCTTGGGCAGTGGTGGCATTAAAGAGACTGGGACAAATAGCTGTAGTAGATTGCAATTGAGAATATTCCAAAAAAATATAGATGTTGCCCTCACCCCTAGCCCCTCTCCCTATGGGAGAGGGGGAGAAAATGCAACTCTTTGCTTATTCCCCTCTCCCTATGGGAGAGGGGGCTGGGAGGTGAGGGGCTTATAAACTTAACGCCGCTTCAATTTGCGATCGCACTAAACCTTGACCTATGAAAACCAAACGGGTTTGGCGAGCTTCATCCTTAGCCCAGAGGCGATCATAAGAGGTTTCAAGGCGATCGCCGACACCTTGCAATACCATCCGCATCGGCTTATTAGGGACATTCACAAAGCCCTTGATGCGGTAAATTTCCTGATCTGCGATCGCAAGTTTGAGGGATGCCAATAATTGCGAAGGCTCAAAGGTGCGATCGGTAATGATATCAATGGAATTAATATCATCATCATGGTCATGATCTTCCTCGGTATCATGGTGACTTGGACGCGCATCTAGATCATCCTCAACGGCAGCATTGAAGCCCAACAAGATTTCAGGATTAATATTGCCTTCATCACAGGCAATCACCTTAACGCCCTCGCGCAATTCTTGCTTCAGCCATGAATGGACTTTGTTTTGAGCGTCAACATCCACCAAATCAGTTTTAGTTAATAAGACCAAATCCGCACAGGCTAACTGATCTTCAAATAGTTCTTCAATAGGCGTTTCATGATCGAGATTAGGATCGAGTTGGCGCTGAGCATTTACAGCATCAAGATCCCCTACCAATTTGCCGCTAGCAACTGCCTCGCAATCAACGACAGCAATCACACCATCAACCGTTGCACCATTGCGAATTTCTTGCCAACGGAAGGCTTGAATTAAGGGTTTGGGTAATGCTAGTCCAGAGGTTTCGATGAGAATACAATCAATGCGATCGCGAATTTTGAGAAGCTCCTGCATGGTTGGCAAGAATTCCTCCTGTACTGTGCAACAGAGGCAACCATTAGTTAGCTCGACAATATTTGGAGTAATTTCTTTCCCGTCTTCATCACATACACGACAAGAGCGCAGGAGATCGCCATCAATGCCGATTTCACCAAATTCATTGACCAGTACCGCAATGCGCTTGCCTTGATTATTTCGTAACTGTTTTTTGATCAGCGTCGTTTTCCCACTGCCCAAGAATCCAGTAATTACAGTTACAGGTATTTTCGCTGCCATAATTATTCTCTAAATTTTTAAAAAATGCCCACTGTGGAGGAGCGGTAAACAGGAAAGCATAGACGGTGCTTTACGCCGCCTATGCCTACGATATTTCCACGAATAATACCGAAAATTTACTAAACAGATGGAAAAACTAAGGCGGAGATGTTGGACGCTAAATATGCCGCGCCAATGCCACAAATTACTAATCCAGCCGAGCGTAGATTAGGCGATACTCCTGCAAAATCACCACTCAGGACTTTTTTGCCCGCAAAGAATGCTGACCCTGAAATTACGAGTTGGATGATCGTAAAACCAACCAAGTAGGAAACTAAAGCGGTAGTTTGTGCGCCAAAAATTGCTTCCCCGTAGGCATGACCATGAAATAGCCCTGCGATCGCCGACAACCCAATTATTACTAAAGCGTTAGGACTATTTTTGCTGGCTAGTAACACACCAAAGAGCAAGATGGAGGCGGAAACAACTAGTTCTACTACAGGCAGGTTTACACCAAGAAGATGAAGCCCAGTACCCAGCATTGCTGACAATACAAAGGAGGTGGGAATCAAAATACCTTGAGTCTTGATTGAGGCTACTAAACCAAGGGCAACGATAAAGGCAAGATGATCTAAACCAATCACAGGGTGCGCCAAGCCTGACATGAAGCCTTCAAAAAAGTTACTAGGAACTCTGCCACCCATAGGATGATGAGCTGAGGCAGGACTAGCAAATACTAAAAAGCTAAAAGCAATTGCGATCGCAATCGCTTTAGTTTGCACTGACCCCAATTTGGTCGATAGATTTTTGGAGAGATTCATGATCTGTAACTCGCAGATATAAATTAACTTAAGCAATTAAAAGTTCTAGAAGGCATCCTGACTTAAAGCGATCAAAGGCGATCAATGGGCTAGTCACTTTTACAGTTGCGGTACAGCGTTGGACTTTCACCAAACTTTCCCTATTTGAAATTAAGCATTTCATCTTCTAACGGCTGCTCCCCGTTAGATCTAGAACAGACTTTGACTTTACAATAATTTGGATACAGGTATTTAGAAATACACATTTTGACAAAAAAAATTTCTCAGTAAAACTCTTCTTGTAAGTAGCTAGGCATAATTAAACCCAAACCCTAAAATCTGTGGCGCACACGCAGTGTGCGCCACAGATTTTAGGGTTTGCAAAGTGCAGTAACAAGAATGACGAGCGCAATAGGATACAACTATTGCAAACTATATAAACGCGATCGCGAAAGTCTATCTAGCCATGGGGCAAGGAATTTCTCATTAGCTTGCTGTTGTTGAGGATCTTCAGTTTCTAGCGGATGGGGAGCTAAACCACGCAAAGCCGCAGTGGTTACACAAAACATTGATTTTTGGAACGACAAACAGATTTTGACTAGCAAATCCTCCTCACCGCGATCGCCATTTTGGTAAAACCTATGTAAATAGTCAGGCAAGAAATGTCTCATATCCTGCATGAGTAATGTCGGCGGAATCCCTGCGCCACCAACAGGCAGAGGATCGGCATATAGTACACCATAATTAAATTGCGAAATTTCTGGCGAAATTTGATTCGCCTGCGCGTTATAGGAAGTTGTGCCTCGGAATGGAAAAGAACGGAAAAACACTGCCTCTACATAGGGAACAGCCGTATCCATTAAAAAGCTCAAATTTGCTGACTGTGGCACAATTTCGTAATCTTGACCGTTAATCGGCACTTTGTAAATATAGGGTACTGCTGCTGCTGCCACTAAGCCATCCTGCACATGCCGCACCACATCAGGAATACTTTTGATTTCACCACGATCATAGCGATCGCTAAGTTCTAAAAACATCGGTGACATGAATGACCAAAAATATCCCAACGCACTGTAGTAGGTCATCAGACGTACCTGCTCTAGCAAAAAGTCAGGAAACAATTGATTGGTCAATGCCATAAATGGATTGCGCTTAACTTTGGCTGCGATCGCAATTTTGGCACGTTGTTTAAAATCATCAGAATCCAGATACCTGTCCAGCCCGCCACCGCCATGCCAAAACATTGCTTTCATGCAATATTCGGCAAATTCAAAATTAATGCGATCATGCCACCAATGCCGAGCCACTTTACCTAACGAGAGATTGCCATTAAAAAATTTCCAAAATGGCAAAATATTCAAGAATTGATACTCAGAAATATAAGTAAGATTTCGATAATATTCGCCTAAAACCACTCCATAGCTTTTAAGAATACCAACCACTTCTAAGAGGTTGTCGGCGCTATCGGGTAATAAAGCACCTCCCGAATCTAAACGTTGCTTTACTGCCGCTAAAATGGGATTATTTGTTTGATTTTGCTCTATTACGGGCATAGGGAATATGAATATATTTATATTATTTATGTATTTATATACTTATGGTAGACGAAACTTTGCATATCTCACAAACGTTTCAATAGCCTTTTAACACGCCTCAGCATCATTCTTTGTGCTTTTGCCCAAGGTACAATTGCTTTTACCAGTGGGGAGCTAACTTGCACGCTTGCCTCATACCAAGCATTACGATGTACATTCAACCCATCTTGCATTGCGATCGCATACTTTAAAACCCCAACCAAGGGCAAAGGCATCGCCCAATAGAAGTGATATAGCTCATTGGGATCATCAAAAAATGGACAGTCCCTAAAAGCTTCGGCTTCTTCCTGAGTTGGCGCATTATTGAAAGTGAGAAACACTTCATCCAAGGCTTCACGCAATAGCTTTGGTGAAATAGTAAAATCAATCTCCGCAGTTGATCGCGCCACTAAACGTCGCACAAAACTCAACACTGATTTCTGAAAACCCTTCAATCCCCAATCCAAGGCTGGTTGATTCTTGATATGTTTCAGAACAGGAATAACTGAATTATCCGCCTGCAAAGCATAATCAAGAGTTGTCCCTTCACAACCAGCACAAAAGACTTCCATTGCCGAAACATAACGATAGTCGATGTCATTGCGAAGCCCTGTAGAATTATTCAAATTGAAGAAAAATGCCAGCACTTCCCCTTTATGAATAAGTCCACCTGTCGGTCTATCCAAAGCGAAGTAAAATCCAACGGGCATCCTTGTTCCAAATATCTCAAAGACATTTTCCAGAGAAATTTGCAAACTACCGCGCCAACCCACATCAACCAAACCAAACGCTTTCCCATCAAGCATCTTTTCCTGCTCTAAATAGGCTTTTAAAACCTCACGCTTCTGTTCCGCAATCTTGAGAACTAATTCATGCAAAGGTTCGTGTTGCTCTAGTTTACTTCTGAGTGCTTTCCGCTCCTGTGTCGATAAATTTCTTTGCCACATCTCATAGGGATATCCTAACGGCTCCAAAATTGGTCGAGCAGTTTCTCTCTCCACACACATCCGCGCTAACAGCGCCTCAATCGTAAAAATAGTCGTATCATCAAACATCCATTCCCAAAACGCCCTATTAATTGTCGTTAACCCTGGCATCCTCAAAGCTTGGCGGCTAACATAGAGATATCGCAACTCCACCTCTGGATAAATCCTTGGCGCAATTTCTTGAGCAATTTGCAACAAAATTTCGCCATCTCTTGCTAAAAAATAAATGCGTGCCAGTTGCTTCGCCCTAGCCTGCTGCAAAATCCAAATCACATAAGCCGTTAAAATCGGCGCAGCCACCGAGGCGGCAACATCACAAATTATTGCTTCTTTACTTGTCTTTGCAACCTCTGTCAATCTTGTATAGCGAGATATCGCCGCCCAACTAGATGTAATTCCATTCGTAGCATCAGCATATTTTTGCAAAATCGTTTCATAACGATTGGGATTTGCATCATTGAAATGAATAGAATTAATCCCTAATGATCTTGGTTTCGCAACATCAGAATGCCAACTATTTCCTATATGAGTTAGCTCTTGGGGTTGCAAGCTTAAATCTTGTAGCACTTGTAAAAACAGATCACCCTTCCCTTTAGACTTGCGCCAATGTGAAGATACATATAAGCGATCGCCTTCTCGCCAAAAGTCATGATGTTTTAGCCTCTCAATTAGAAATTCAGCAGGCAAATACATGTCCGACAGAAATAAAACATGAGGATGCAATCGCCTTGCTTTAGCAATCATTTGATAAGCTTTTGGGATAGGAATAAGCAATTCTCTTTCAACTTCAAGTTCAAGATTCTTTAGTTTAGAGATAGTTTCTCGGGATATTCCTAGAGCATCAGCAATTTCATCATAGATTTCATCCAGAGTATTCTCACCTCCTTCAATAAATTTGCAAGATCGATCTCTTGCGTTCACTCGTTCAACCTGAAACATCTTCGGTGACATGGTTAGCCAGCCAAATTGCAAAGCACGAATACCACATATATAAAAAACTTCAGATGGTGTTAATACCGATCTTGTTAAAATTGTATCAAAGATATCAAAGCTACATATATTCATATATTGATTCTGTTCTAGGTCGATGTAGTTGAACAACTTGAGATGAAAATTTTATTGATTATGCAGATTTTTTAAATGTATTCAAAATTTGCAAAAAGTTCTCAGTCAACCTTGTATAACTCATTTCTTCATGGCTTGCAGTCCGATCAAATCTCAGTGGAGAACCAGATAGCTTCGCCGTAAAAACTAGATTAATCACTTCACACATTGCATCTATATCCATAGGATCTACAATCCATACGCCCGCTTTACCATTGAGATAATTCCAGTTTTCGCCCTTAGGAATAGCTGCTAATATTGGGCGATCAGTCATGAGGTACTCATAGGTCTTGACTGAAATTCTCCCTCCATAATTCCCATCAGGTCTTGCGGGTAAAGTCAGCAGTAATAGATCCGCCTGTCTAGCAATTTGAATTACTTGAGAATGGGGAGTTTTGCCGAACACGTTAACTAAATCCTTCAACCCTTGAATTTCTAAAACTTGATTCACAGTGTCATCTGAAAATCCATTACCATATATTTTTAGATGCAACTTATCTTGCCAACTAGGATTTTGTGCAATTGCTTTTTGCATTGCTTTACCAATAAAAACAGGACTAGAACTACGATAATCAACCTTTGCTCTGATGTGCTTTCCCAATCCCATCCAATACCGATAGAGCTGTTTGAGATAATTCTTTTCTTCTTTATTGCTTAAAAACTCATACCATCCATTCATGCCACCTGTATAAATAATATCCAATGAGTCATTCATTGATTGAAATTGAGATTTATCAGGTTCGTTATTAATCGGCAAATTATAATCAGATGGATCAATACCACAACGGATTAAATGAAATTTATGCTGTTGGTCTATAGATTGACGTTTTTTTGCAATTTCTAAGTTAACTTCAGAAACATATACCAGAGCGTTGGCATGTCGACCATAAAGATATTCTAAACATAACTCTAGCCAATGATGTATCCAAGTAGGAGTAGCTGCATGCATATCAGTACAGGTAATCGAATCATTTAAGTTAAATATCAACGGTACTCCTGTAAGCCATTTGAGAATAATGCCAATAATGCTTGCAGAATATGGCATCATAAAAACTAAAATTACATCAGGTTTTTCCTGCTTTACAATTTGATATCCTTTAATTAAAGCTGGTAAAATCCAAAAGATATACTTGTCTGGCCAAATAAATATATCTAGAAACTTGCCGAGCTTTAATTTGTTAAAAACATCAATTATTAATTGAGGTGTCCAAGCTTTTACAAAATGAATTTTAGTTGAATTATCCAGAAATGCGTTTTCTGTATCGGTTAAGCCGATGATATTCCATTCCTTTTGAAATCCTAATAGTAGTTTGGAAACCCTGTTAGCAAGGGGATTTATTTTGGGCGGAAAAACATGCGATATACAGAGCAGAGTTCGTTTAGGAATTAATGTTTCAGATTCAGTTTGTGTATATTCTTGCTCGTTATTTATCATGATATTTTAATTTCTAGTTTTATATGGATTTGTTTTTAATAACGACTTTATTTAAATTCTTTAATCGCACTATTCCAAAATTTGTGTCTGATGTCACTAACGTAATGACGCATCGCAATCTGTTTAGTGACAAATTTATCTGGATAAATGAATTGATCATCAACATTCATAATATATTTTTCGCGTGCAAGGGCAATTCCATGATTGTGCCTGATAGTTAAATTAACAATTGTTTGCTCAGAAAAGTAGTTTGGAAGTTCTTGTAAATCGCTTAACCTTTGGATCGCATAATCCCAGTTCAAGTTTTTTTTGAACAAAATGAATCCTGCATTAATTGGTTCTTGTTGTTCGATATCTTCATAAATCAGCCGTTTGTCTAGAGAGCTTTTACAGTCAGGTAAATAATAAGTATGTGTATCTTTGGAGATGGCTAAATTAGCTAGATCCGATGCACCTTGAAAAAACAGAATGTCGGAATCTGTGTAAAGTGTTGCACCTTCAATGGGGATCGACATTAGAGCAGCAAGCTTCTTTCCCATTGCTTGCTGCGATGCATAAGCATAGACCGATTGTGGTAAATCATCTCTTTGGAATTTAGTTAAGAGCTGTACCTCCACACAGGGATGAACAAGCTTTAGTAATTTAATACTATTTTCGGTGTAGCTTCCATCGGACATAATTGTAAATGTGTCAGGTATGCCGACATATTTAAGAAAAGACCGTAGACTAGCAATCTGTTCAGGTAAATCCCGCTCACAGGATAGGGCATAAACTTTAATGGGAACTTGTCGTGATTGTGCAATGGGGCGGCTAACAATATTGGGGAGGTTAGATTTATAAATTGATCGAATTAACTTACCCTGTAACTTTGCTGTATGATAGCCAATATTTACCATTTGTTTATCTCAAGTTAATAATGTGTTCTAGTTAAAAATGACAAGTGTTCATTTTTTGATTCTTATTTTGAACGGTTGCTTACTCTCTTTGGTGTTGCAGGATATAGCCAAAATTCTAGTAGTTTAGTTAGATATGGCATTACAGGATAAGTCAGCAATGTAGATACAAATATCACAGAAATGAGTAATCTTAATGTATCAGGCAGACCTTTTAGTAATGGATTGAGAATTAAGTTAGCTAATAGAATGAGAGGATAAACAGTAATTACGCCAATGATCACCTGTTTATAATATGCTGGCTGTGGCGGATGTGGCAGGGTGCTTTTAGGTAATGTAAACCAGAGTTCTAATCCATTGGGAAGATGTTGTTGCGATCGCTTCGAGATAAAGCGCTTAGATCGTTGTATCCATTGTTGATAAATAGATGATGATAGCCAGTTTTTACAATGATCGTAGTTGTCAAATTTTACGATGACTACATACTCAAGGTAATGATGATTACGTGGACGAATTACTTCGACACCCATAAATCCTTCAAATTGTTGAGCTGATTGATTTATTTCCTTTGTCCAAGCTTCATATTCTTCTACAAGATTTGGCTCAACAACTTCGGAGATTACTAATGTAATGGGATCTGATTGCTGACCAGACGTTTGCATAGATTTATCGTCAGATAGTTGAGCTTAGGTAAATTATATCGTTATCGCTCTGAAATAAATGTGCGAAATTGTAACTCCTCTTATTTATCCATTTTATTTGCCATTGAACTTTAACTACGTCCAGAAGCCATATTCTCAAATTTAGTTAAGCGTGGCTCAAATAGTAGTTTGACCGTGCCAACGGGACCATTACGATGCTTGGCAATAATAATTTCCGCAACTCCACGATCGGGAGTTTCAGGATTGTAATATTCATCACGATATAAATTTATGACTAAATCCGCGTCCTGTTCGATACTTCCACTTTCCCTCAAATCTGATAGCATGGGACGCTTGTTAGTTCTTGCTTCTACGCCTCGACTTAATTGGGATAGAGCAATTACGGGTACATTTAACTCACGCGCTAAAGCTTTAAGAGATCGCGTAATTCTTGATATTTCTTGCACCCGATTATCCGACCCTGACCCTTCCATTAATTGCAAATAATCAATCAGAATTAAGCCTAATACGCCACCTTTTTCTGACTGTAAACGACGGGCTTTGGAACGCAATTCGGTGATGGGAGGATTGGGAGTGTCATCAATGAATAGCGGCAGTTCCGACAGTCCACTAATTGCCATCGCCACCGTTCCCCATTCATTTTCGCTGATTTGACCAGTGCGGAGACGGTTACTATCGATGCCTAAATCACTGGATCGCGCCTTAGATTGGCTAGCAAGCAGACGGTAAACCAACTGCTCTTTCGACATTTCTAAGCTAAAGATCGCCACGGGTAATCGATGAATTTCTGCCATCTTGCGAGCTAATTCTAGACCAAAAGCGGTTTTCCCCATTGAAGGGCGACCTGCGAGGATAATCAAATCCGATCGCTGTAAGCCATTGGTCATGGCATCAAAATCATAAAATCCTGTAATTAAACCTGTGGCAGTGGAGTTGCCAGTGCCAAGGGAATTAAAACGATTTTCTAATTCGTAAAAGGTTTTGGTGAGAATATCGGCAGCAGGAGTAAGTCCTTGCTGGGCGCGAGATTGGGTGACGGCAAAAATCTTCTGCTCAGATTGATCAAGTAGTTGGGCAAGTTCTATTTCGTTGCTGTAGCTAATTTCAACTACACCTCTAGCGGCTTCGGCAAGTTTGCGCCGTGCATATTTATCGGCAACTAGTTGGGCATAGAAATCGATATTGACTGCACTAACGGTGCGATCGCAAAGTTGGGCAATTTTAGTTTGTCCGCCAACTTTTTCGAGCAGATCGCGATCACTAAGCCATGTGGTCAAGCTCATCATGTCTGTGGGGTTAGATTGATTGTGCAGTAGTAGACAAGCCCGAAAAATTTCCTGATGAGCTGCGACATAAAACATCTCAGGACGCAAAGTATCTAACACCCGCGAAACTGCCTCTGGATCGATCAATATTCCCCCTAGCACCGCCTCCTCTGCTTCAATATTTTGTGGTGGTAAGCGATCGCTAATAGATTCAAAGTCTTTGCTCATAGGGGAGAGATTGCCATTACAGTTAAGGTAGCAAGCCAAGAGATTGTAGTAGAGCGCAGCAAATTTTGCGGACTCTCTTGGTTTTGGCGCTAGACAATAGCTTAATTTAAAGTAAGTGTCACAGTACCGATTAATTGTTTAAGTTGACCTTATCTTGGTATTGCTATGGGATTTAAAGAAATCTTTATTTTTGTGGTGGTGGGCTGCACGGTGGGCTATTACCTGCGATCGCAATTGCGCTCAAACGACAGCCAATCCCAAATATTTTTTCTATGGGTTCTAGCAGTTGCATTACCCAGCATAACTATTGTCTTGACGACCACTTACCAATTAACTTTGCCATTAATTTTTTTAGTAACCACTTATCTCTTAGGAATTTGGCTATATCAGTGCTGGAATCCTAATGTTCAGGCGATTCCCATTCTCAGCCATGAAGAAGAGCAAAAACTTAAAACCTGTTTCCCCCCAGCGCTTTATCATTACCAAGGTTTAGAGCACCGAGAATCTCAGATTTATTGCCACGGCACTTTGCGATCGCAAAATTCTCAATATGCTTACGACACCATTAGTCAAAATATTTATCAAAACTTTGGTGATCGCTTCATCTGCTATCTCCAAGAAAGCCACCCCGACAATCGTGGCATGTATTTAGATAATCATGAAGATACTCATGGGAATAATACCAGCTATGGTTTTTATTTAATTCCCAGCCACCATAGCAATCAGGAATCCCACATTGTCAACCACCGCAAGCAATGGATTGCTAGTAGTGTCAGTATGATTGTCACGGCTTTCACAGTGATGATTGTGGGTGCAAATATTAGCCATATCGAAGACTTGAGTTTTGCGAATTTACAAACAGGCATTTCGTATTTAATGGGAATTGCCCTGATTGTGATCGCCCGCCTAACTGCTCAATATGTAGTTACCAAAAGATATAAATTAAATTTTTGCCCCCCCATCCTTCTGCCCTGCATCAGTGGATTTGGTTGGCTGGGCAGTTTACATAATCGCGTCGCTATTCCCAAAAACCCTAAATATCAACGCCATTTTCTATTTGAATTATCCGTAATTACTGCGATCTCAAGTTTAGGGATTTCCATAATTCTGTTGTTTTTGGGCAACTGGTTTCTGATCCCCACAAACACAATTAACACCGCAATTAATAACGAAGCTGCAATCTCAGCATCATTTTTGCCCTACCTCAACACCTTTGAGGTGAGGAATTCTATTTTCATCACTATATTGCAGTCAGTTTTTAGCGCAGGTAAAACGATCAATGATATAGATCTGCTTACAAGTGTATCTCCGCTCACCCTTGCTGGTTGGACTGGACTCGCCATCAGTGCTTTACAATTACTACCATTTCAATATCTCGATGGTGGCAATCTTGCCCTCGCGATGTTTGGTTATCGCCAAGCAGTTAAAATTTCTCGCATTGTGCGAATTGTATTATTAGCAATCGCGTTGATTGCTCAGCCTTGGCTACAAATGTATAGCCTCTTATTATTTCTACTCCCCACACCCCAACCACTGATCGTTAATGAAAGTATCGAAATTTCTGCAAATCGTGACTTGATTGGCATAATCTTGCTGATAATCGCATTACTGACTATACTCCCAACTTCAAAATCTTTACTGCTATCGTAAGAAGCTTGCAGGATAGCAACGCAATATAGAACAAGGATATGAGTTGCGACGCGAAGCACCAAAACTCACCTATTGATTTTTTGGTTTTAGCTTTAGCTTTAGCTCTTATATCAATATATTCAAAGAACAAGAGTAGAAAAGATCGCTTTTTTGTTAAGGTTTTATTTTAAATTTCAAGGTGTTAATGTGATTTTGGGATTATTATTAACCTTGGCATGGAGTAGCCACAATTTGTTGCTACTGGTAACGTCAGTTAAGTCAACAATAGAGACATGTTCATCCTGAAGCGCCAAGACGTTGAAATTGTCAACGTTCAGAATCCACAAAATAGAGATCAGCAAATACCAATTTTGCAGTATCAGGGACAAACCTTTCGATTACTCAACACATTTGGTGATAATCGCGATGAAGCCCTAGCACTTTGGCGAGACTTAACTGATAACAAGGGTAAAGCTTGCGTCTTATTAGAAGAACCCAAACGTTTTAGCGTATGGGGCAGAGTTAAGCTAGATAAACCGCAGACCACAAATCATGGAGGTTCGTCTGCGGGTACGCATCTTGTCCAAGGGGGCTTGTTAATACTGCAATCTGTATATTTGGAGGTCGAAGATTTTCTTGGTGTGAGACAAGCAGACTCCTTTAAGCAAGATTTATTAAGATTCATGCAAACAAATAAATTTGCTCAATGTGAAAACATGACTTCACTGGAACAAGTGCTATCAATCAATCCCCTGAATACTGTCCAAATCCCTAACTGGGACGAGACTAAATTACGACTTCTTCTCGTTGAGCTACATCGTCTAGGCTCTTCTTATCTAGGAAATAACAGCTTTGTGGATGGGGCGATTGAGGCTCTCAATGAGTTACCAGAGGCATTATCGATAAAGACTTGGTTAAAAAGAATTCCTGAAAGCAAATTGTGGCGGTAGATAATTGTGGCATTAATGGCATTAATAAGTGATAGCCTGTCGCCATATCTGCTACTTACCATTGATTTGTGAGCAATATTTAGAGAAAAACTTACAAAAATTTATATTTATTAGAGATTTCGCCAAGGTCTAACTATGAATAAAGACAAGTCATCATCATCAGGAATTTCTACACAATCGATTATTTGGGCGGCGATCGCATGGGCAATTCTCGCCCTTATGTTTTACCTCTTCCTCAGCGCACCCACTGATAGTATGGGGGGCATCAAGCCTGAGGAATGTGACAAAGTGATCAAAGATTTAAGTGTTCGTCCAAATTGGTATCGATATGGAACTTACATTTTTCAAACGATTGCGATCGCAGTTTCAGGTTTACTATGCCTTCGCAATTGGCGTAGTCCCAAAATCATCAGTGGTCGCAATGTGTGGTTAGGGCTTGGTCTAGGAATTCTCTCTTGGGGAATCGGCAATTTAATTTTTGGCTATCTAGATTTTCAATATCAGAGTGGTCTGATTGC
>NZ_JACJQB010000079.1 GCF_014696385.1 Pseudanabaena mucicola FACHB-723 | reverse complement strand
TTCCCTATGCTTGGCAAGAGAAAGGGACGGGTTTAAGCTTACCCAGTCAACGCAGTAAGAGGTTAAATGTCGTGGGTTTGATGAATCGAAACAATGACTTATCTGCTTATGTTTTTGAACGCAGTATCACCAGTGCAGTCATTCTCGCTTGTATCGATGACTTTGCTCGTCAATCTACCAAGCCAACAGTGATTGTTATGGATAAAGCCTCTATTCATACCAGTCAACTGATTCAAGAGAAATTAGAGCAGTGGAAGAACCAGCAAGTTGAGATTTTCCAGTTACCCCCTTATAGTCCCCAGTTGAACTTGATTGAAATTTTGTGGCGTTTCATGAAGTATGAGTGGATTGAACTCAATGCATATGAATCTTGGGAAAGTTTAGTCTCTATATGTTGAAAAAGTTCTTCGAGACTTTGGTTCAACTTATGTAATTAATTTTGCTTAGCTACTTAAATGATTAGGCGGCTGGATAGCCAGCATTAATCAGAGCTTCTCGAATTGCCAACTCCGATGCTTGAGTTTCGACAACAATCAGTTTTGTTTTGGTGTTAGCTTGGATTTCTGCATCAGCATCAACATTTTTAATTGCGGTTGTAACTGTATCTACACAGCTAGAACAAGCAAGAGTAGGAGTCTTAAGTTGAATCGTCATGATTTTAAATAACCTCTATTGATTGACTAGAAAGAGAAATTGAATAATCACTTCTCTATCTGAAAACAACTCTACATTCTCTATTCGAGTGGAGAGTCAAGGGGTAAACCCAAAAAAGAGGCAGTGCTAAGCACTGCCTCTTTTTTTGGTTTTTGCATCCATTATTTTGCCTCGATCGCACCGCGAAACATATTCATGCCACAGGCAAACTCATAGTTACCTGCTTTGGGCGGTGTGAATTCGATGGTTGTGGTTTTATTTAATTCTAGATGTTGGGCGATGTGGAAATCAGCGAGTCGTACCTCTTCTAGACAGCTACTAGGATCGCGGCGGAGAAAGTTGAGGCGAACAAGTTGACCAGCATTAACCACAATTCTTGAAGGTTCGTAACCACCATCAACGACGACGGTTATTTCTTGAATGCCAGACTCAGATTCCGCTTTTTTAGACTTAGGCTTGCTGAGGAGAAACCACCAAAGCTCTGCACCGATTAAGCCAGCACCAACCACAGTGACAAGAATTTTGTTGGTTAGTGGTTGATCGATCGCTTTAAATTCTGTAGGTTTACTAGTCTCAGTTTGCATATTGTGATCATCAGGCATTTTCTTAGAAGCGATTGCGCCCGAGATAGCTCCGAATAGAAAGCCAAGTCCAACGAGAGTTCCAAAAAAAGTAGCTTTTTTTAACATGATAGTTTTCCTTGAGTAATGGGCTATTAGTTTTTAGCTTTGGAGTTGAAAAAATAAACAGTTTATGGTCTGCAAAATTATTAGTGTGAAAGCTAAAAGCTAATTGCTAGAAGCTAATCGCTAAGAACTAGCCTTAAAATTCTTCAATCGCAAAGCATTAGTCACCACCGAAACAGAACTAAAAGCCATCGCGCCACCCGCAATCACAGGACTGAGTAGCCAACCGAAGAAGGGAAAGAGAATCCCTGCGGCGATGGGAATGCCTAAGATGTTGTAGATGAACGCGAAGAAGAGATTTTGGCGGATGTTTTGGATCGTGGCGCGGGATAATTGGATGGCGGTGACAATGCCTTGCAAATCGCCTGAAATGAGAGTGATGTCACTAGCCGAGATCGCTACATCCGTACCCGTACCGATCGCGATGCCCACATCTGCTTGAGCGAGAGCAGGAGCATCATTGATGCCATCACCCACCATCGCCACAACCTTACCTTCATTTTGTAAACGCTGAATTTGCGCTGCTTTTTGGTCGGGACGAACTTCGGCAAAGACGCGATCGATGCCCACTTCACGGGCAATTACTTCGGCAGTGCGGCGATTGTCGCCTGTGAGCATGACTACTTCTAAGCCCATGCGTTGTAAGGTGCGAATCGCTTTGACTGAGGAAGGTTTGACTGCATCAGCAATGCCCATTACGCCTTGTGTTTTGCCATTGACCACAATCCAGATAGCAGTATTACCTTTGCTTTCTAAATCCTCCCAATCTGGTTCCAAAGATTTTGTGACAATTCCTAATTCCTGCATCCAGCGATAGGTTCCAATTTGAACTAGATGATCACCGATGTAGCCACGCACGCCACTACCTGCGATCGCCTCAAAATCTTGAACATCGGTTAAATCCACCTTGAGCGCATCAGCATAATGCACGATCGCTTCCGCTAAAGGATGCTCAGAATAGCGTTCCACGGTGGCAACCATGCTTAATAATTCTGAGACTTTCTGGTCTGGCATTCCCTCGGTAGTTACAAAATGAGTCACGCTGGGCTTACCTTGGGTAATCGTGCCTGTTTTATCGAGAACAATTGTTTGCAAATTATGCGCCTGTTCCAAACTATCCGCGCCCTTAATTAGAATTCCATTCTCTGCACCTTTACCAGTTCCCACCATGATCGATGTGGGTGTCGCTAAGCCCAAAGCACAGGGACAGGCAATAATCAGCACGCCAACGGTGGTAATCACAGCGAGAGTAACATTGCCCATGAAGTTGTACCAGACGATAAAAGTGGAAATCGCGATCGCAATTACGATTGGCACAAATACACCCGTCACGCGATCGGCAAGGCGTTGAATCGGAGCCTTAGAGCCTTGGGCTTGCTGCACCAATTTCACAATTTGCGCTAAGAAAGTATCCTTGCCAATGCGGGTAGCCCGAAACTTGAAACTACCAGTTTTATTGATGGTTGCGCCGATCACTTCATCACCGACTTGCTTTTTGACAGCGACACTTTCACCCGTCACCATCGCTTCGTCAATGGTAGAACCTCCTTCAATAATCTCGCCATCAACAGGAATCTTTTCCCCAGGACGCACTAATACCACATCATCAAGTTGCACTTCGGCGATCGCAATATCCATTTCTCGACCATGCCGAATGACTCGCGCTGTTTTCGCTTGCAAACCCATTAACTTTCGCATTGCTTCCGAGGTACTTCCCTTAGCGCGATTCTCAAAGAGTTTGCCGAGTAGAATTAAAGTGATAATCACGGCTGATGCTTCAAAATAAACATCAGCGGTTAAACCCTGTGAGGTAAAAAACTCTGGCTTGATCGTGGCAAAAATAGAATAACCATAGGCGGCTCCCGTACCCGTGGCAACTAGCGTGTCCATTGTAGCGGCGTGACGTTTGAAAGCTTTGGCGGCATTAATATAGAAGGCTGCCCCGCACCAAAATTGCACAGGAATAGTCAAAATCAATTGCAACCAAGAGTTATGCATCCATGCTGGAATGAAGGGTAAGCTCAGTCCTGTCATCATTGGCAAGCCACCAATTACCAGAAATAAACTAATCGCGCTGCCAATAATCACCTTACGATTGAGATCATTCTCTTCTTTGCGTCTTGAGGCTTGTTCTTCGTCATCATCAACTAAGGGATTTTCTTCTTTTAAAACTTGCGAAGAATAACCTGCATCGGCGATCGCCTGTTGAATACGATTCACATCAACGGCTCTAGGGTTATAGGTGACAGTGGCTTGCTCTGCACCAAAGTTGACATTACATAGCTCAACACCTGAGAGATTGCTAATCGCTGTTTCAATGCTATTGGCACAGGAAGCACAACTCATTCCTCGTAACTTCAATGTACTAGTTTCCATGTTTACCTTTTGAAATTCTTATGGAATCAAGAAGTGTCGCGCAAAGCGCGACACTTCTTGATTGGATTGGATATATCATGCATTCTCTAGTGAGGAGGAGAGTCAAGGGGGAAATCAAAATATTTTAAGAGGTGGCACTTAGCGCCACCTCTTAAAATATTTAGCGGATATTACTGTACCAACCTCGCATCTGGTCAATCTCTTGACTTTGCGATCGCAAAACGTTTTGAGCAAGCTTACGCAGTTCTGGGCGATCGCTATCAACGATCATATTGCTCATCATCAAAGCCATCTTGTGATGAGGAATCATCTCGGTTAGAAAGGTCTTGTCAAAATCACTATCTTTAGCAGTTTCCAACTTTTTGAGATCGGTAGACATCATATTGCCCATACCCATCTTGCCCATCCTGTTGCTAAGCATACCTATCATATTGCCCATGCCCATCTTGCCGCCATTCATACCCCTCATGTTTTGATTAGAAGGTTTCATAGAATGGCTAGCCATATCGGGAACATCGGCTTTATACCATTGCTTATACCAATCTCGCATCTGAGTAATTTCGACAACTTGGTCACGTTTGATTGCTGTTGCTAGTTTCAGAACATCAGCATTTTTCGAGCGCTTGAGCGCCAGATCCGCCATCTTCACGGCTCCATCATGGTGGGGAATCATCATCTCAATGAAGTGGCGATCGGCGGCTTCACCAGTCATCATCATCATGTGATTGGGCATACCTTGATTGGGCATCATGGCAGCATTTGTGGCATTGGGGCAAGCTCCTGCATCAAGAGGTCTTGCTGGAACTTGTGTGGTTTGTGCTTGTACTAAGCTTGTCATTGCACTAGTAATTGCGATCGCACCACCAATGACCATACTCGCAATTCCTAGCGATCGAAATTTATAGCTTTTGCGATCGCTGGCATGGGGGGATTCTAGATTAGAGTCTCTAGGTTCTGTTGATTTCATAACTGTTCTCCTAAACTCATATAGCTGTAGCCACTTAAATCAAAATCCAAGAAGCGAGTGGCGGCGCTTCGCACCGCCACTCATCTTCTGGTTTTGTATCCTAACCAAGACTAGCGACAGCTTATATCTCTAGGCTAGTTTAAAAAAATGAACTCAGGATGAAACTCCAGATCAGTTACTCTATTCGTCCATAAAACTTAATTAGGACTTACGCAAGAATCATAGGGATAGAAGGATGTTTAAGTTGAGATCTTAAATAATCAGATAAAAGCGCATATTTAAGTTTGTAGATAGAGTTACCCA
>NZ_JACJQB010000078.1 GCF_014696385.1 Pseudanabaena mucicola FACHB-723 | reverse complement strand
AGAACTTTAGACAACGCTAATGCGAGAATTCATCTTTGCTTTATTAGGCTTATGCTTAAGCGCCTTGCCAAAGCTTCCTAAGATACCAAATGGGTTCTATACAAGCCGATCCCTTCTTTCCGTAATTCGCTCTGTTAATTCAATCGGGTTACCAATCGTCGCTGTGGCTAGGACATACTGAATGCGATCGCTATTACCTTCAAGTCGGTCAACTGCTAATCGCAATCGGCGCATCAGATTAGCAAAATGTCCACCAAAGCTTCCGCGATATGTATGGGCTTCATCAATTACGACATAACGTAATCTGGTTAAGAAATTTCGCCATGTTTGCCATTCGTGGCGGTAGCGAATGCGATTAAGTTGATGGTGGAGTAAATCGGGGCTAATACACAAGATCTGTGGTGCTTGAGGCGTAAATAGTTTTAGCCGTTCTGCCTTTGGCATATCTCCTGTCATCATTCCCGTATGTAATCCTATAGGCTTTACGATCGCGTCAAGTTTTGACATCTGATCGATTGCTAGTGCCTTTAGAGGAAAAATTAGTAGTGCTGTCGCCTGTGGATCTTGAATGCAAGTTTCTAGGATTGCTGGTAAAAATGACAGTGTTTTCCCACTTGCTGTCGGTGTGGCGAGTAATACATCTTTACCATTTCTCATCGCTTCTAGCGACTGCATTTGATGTGACCACAGGTGAGTATATCCTTTTTCCCTCAGTGCTTCTTGCAAAATGATGGGCAGATCCATAGGTAATCTATGAGCATCTCCTTCTGTACTTTCCGTTACGCGAATTGCCGCAAGAGACTCTTGAAAGTTGAGTGCAATCTCTCTAAATTCTGGATGCGGAATCGTGGCGATGTCTTCTTCGCTTACATCATAGATTTCCTGTTCACGGGTAATTTCTGATGTTATTTCCTGACTGCTAACTGGCAATATTTCTTGTCTATTGATTGCTTCTTGCCAGTTTGTGATGATTACAGGTACTGAATAGTTGGGGAATTTGGCTAGGAGGCGATCGCCTAAAATAGCGGTGATTTCACCAATTCCTTGAGCGTGGCTAGGAGCATATATAGCCTGACCTTCGACTAACCACACAGGCTTTTGTCCCGATGGTTTCATTGCTGAACGAGCGATCGCGGCATAGTCAATAGGACGGTCAGGCGGATTGGGCATTTTTGATGACCTGATTAGTTGGAGATTTCTACTTCAGAAGGTTTGGTTTCTTTCGGCTTTTTCTCAAATACTTGAATATTTGGCTCTAGCAAAACAAATCCTGTCTCAGTAGCTTCACCTAACTTGCCACCAATCGCGGCTACCCACATTGGAAAATTAGCCTGTGCATCCTCCAGTTTCTTAAACACTTTGGGCTTCACTGTAACGCTAAAGATTCGACCATCACAATCTAACTCAAAGGTCTTCCAACCGTTTTTATCGACAGATATATCGGTAGGGAGCTCATTGATTTTGATGGTTAAGTCTAGTTTTCCTTGTATTGCCATTTTTGTACTGTATATCTAAGTAAATGATGTGTATTCATAAAACATCTAATTTCCTAACTACAATATCAGAGCATAATTTATAAATCTAACAGAAAGCTTTAATCGATTTCATATAATTTTTTATCCAACTGGGGTTAGCTAAGATGAAAACTGCCCATGTACAGCGAGCCAAATACAGGCTGGCTCAACACTAGTATATTCAACACGATGCTTTGTATGCGCGGGAATAAGTAAATAATCTCCTGCTTTTAGTTTTATTCTCGAATCGTCTGCATAGGAAAGCTCGGCTTCGCCCTGAAGTAAAATCACCCATTCATCCGCAGTTTGGTCATACCATTGTCCTGAGGTCGTAGTTTGTCCTGTGGAAATGATGCGCTCAATCTGGATATTTTTACCAGAAACAATTTGCTCAAATTTTTCTAGATCATTTAGCTCATAAGGCAATTCATAGATATTTTGCATGGTTAAGCACATCCCAAAATTTATGGTAAAGGAATTCATAACATGTCGTATTTTAAAATACGACACCGCATAACTAACAATTCATCATTAAACACTCAAAAAAAATTATGGCGCACGCGAAGCGTGCACCATAATTTTTATTGGGCTTTATGTCGTATATTAAAATACGACATCGCTGGCAATGACATGAGCAAAAAACAAATCATCATTGGAATCGTTGCAAATGCAGGCGGAGTGGGGAAATCAACTCTTGCTGTCCACCTCGCCTATGAATTGAGCAAGCATAAAGTATCAGTTGCACTAATCGATCTTGATCCTCAACGCGCCTTGGATGTTTTCTGTGGACTCCCACCCGCAACCCCAGAAACCTCCATAGTTGGTGCTTTGTCTAAAGAATTTACAGGCGATTGGACATTAGTTCCTGCTTGGGATATTCCGAACATCGAAGTCTGTCAAGGGCATCCCAGCATGGCAAGACTAGCCGATGATCTGGTGATTCGCCGCCGAGGGGAATATGCTCTCGCCGATCGCTTAAAAAGTCATCCCCTCCGTCATGATGTGGTGATCTTAGACTGCCCCGCCACAATGGGCATAATTTGTGAAAATGCGATCGCGGCTAGTACAGGCTTACTTGTACCGATCCAGCTAGAAATGAAGTCTATCTCTGGAGTTGCGGATTTAGTTGAATGGGCGATCGCTATCACAGATGATCTCAAACTCGATCCTTCTCCTCAGATACTTGGGTTAGTGCCTAGCCTCTATGACAGTAGCAGAGCGATCCATCGACAATATTTACAACAGTTACCAGAAATAACTGAACAGTTAAGGATCAAACTATATCCACATATCCGTGATTCATCTGAATTCAAAAACTCTAGTGCTAATGGGTTGCCATTACAAAAATATCGCCCAAATCATCCTGCTTGCAGCGATTTTCAAGCGATCACCAAAGATATCATTAAATTATCAAAAGGTTAGGATGAGCGGCACAAAGTGCCTCCCATATTAAAACAAATAAATTCAAACAGGAAATATCTCATGGGAAAAATTCCATCAATTTCACAAAGATTTACTGGCGCAATCCAAGCGACAGATCAAGCACAACGTATTTCTGAACTACAAGCCGAAGTAGAAAAGCTACGATCTTCTCAGTCTCCAGTCCTCGAACAGCAAATTGAAACCCTCAGATCTCAGCTACAAGAACAATCTGGCGAACAAGATATTGAGGTAAGCAAGATTCAAGCAAATCCTCATCAACCGCGTCAGACTATTACCAATGAAAGCATTCAAACCATTGCCCGAAGTCTCGAAAAAGATGGACAAATTACCCCATTAATTGTGATCCCTCAAGATGAAAACTATCTCCTATTAGATGGTCAACGCCGTTGGGAAGCAGCCAAAATCTTAGGATGGCAAACATTGCGATCGGTCATCGCCATTATGCCCGATGACTTACATCGCAAAGCACTACTGACATTTATTCACCATGAGGATCTTAATCCTCTTGACAAAGCCGAAGCAATCTTTAAAGAAGTTGCTGATGTTACCAGTATGGGGGCTGACGAGATATTGACAGTTCTGGCAACGGTATTAAGACGTTTAGAAAGACAAAAACAAACAAGTCAACTAACAAGTCTTGTCACCGCCACTACCAAAGAACAGATCGCAGGACTTCAAAGTTTAGGCGTGAATGAAGCTGAAGAAAAATCACTGTTAGTGTTGCTAGGTTTAGCGCTCAACCCAACATCAGTAAAAGCAAATCTGATGCCGATGCTGTCCTTGCCTAATGACTTAAAGCAAGCGATTAGGGAACGCGGACTCAAAGGCTCTCATGCATTAGCGCTTTCTGTCCTATCCGCTAAGACCTTAGAAACTTCAGAAAAAATAGCATCAAAAGAACGGATCAAGGCAACTGAGCAGGTATTATCACAGGATTTAAATGTAGCCAAGACTAGAGAACTTATTGCCCAAATTAAGGCTAAATACATTAGGTCAGAGCAAAGTCCGTCAAAGCAAATTACAGCAATACAGCGTAGTGTAGAGAAATTATCTAAGGAAAATATCGCCAACATAGATCCACAACAGCTAACAGATTTACGCACACTTTTTCAGCAAAAGCTGGCAGAAATTGAATCTATTTTAGAAATTACAAATGGTTAAATAAAATCTTGAATCTATTCGAGAATCATCGCCAACGAATCACCACATCAGAAGCGCCCCTAGCTGATCGCCTACGTCCGCGCAACTTTGATGAATTTATCGGCCAAGAACATATTCTTGGACAAGGAAGACTGCTACGCCGTGCTATCCAAGCAGATCGCCTATCATCCCTCATCTTTTATGGTCCCCCAGGGACAGGCAAAACTACCCTTGCAAGAATTATCACCAACACCACTAACGCCCATTTCATTGCTATCAATGCTGTCCTCGCAGGTGTAAAAGAAATTCGTGAAGCGATCGAAATCGCCCAAACTCAACGTGGCTATCACAATCAACGCACGATCCTCTTTGTCGATGAAGTCCATCGCTTCAACAAATCCCAACAGGACGCATTACTACCTTGGGTAGAAAGCGGCACAATCATTCTCATCGGGGCAACTACTGAGAATCCCTTCTTTGAAGTCAATAAAGCATTAGTCAGCCGATCACGATTATTCCAATTAAAGCACTTAACCGAAGAAGATTTGCGGCGAGTATTAGAGCAAGCAATTTGCGATCGCCAAAGAGGTTATGGCAATCTCAACGTAAATATTGCCGAAGAAGCGATCGCCCATTTAGCCAATGTTGCCAACGGTGATGCAAGGTCATTGCTGAATGCCTTGGAACTAGCAGTAGAAACAACAGAACCTGATCAAGATGGCGAGATCTCTATTACTTTAGCCGTAGCTGAAGAATCCATTCAACAAAGAGCCGTTCTCTACGACAAAGAAGGCGATGCTCACTTTAATACGATTAGTGCCTTCATCAAAAGTGTGCGTGGTTCCGACCCTGATGCTGCCCTCTATTGGTTAGCTAAGATGGTTTATGCAGGAGAAGATTCCCGTTTTATTTTGCGCCGACTGCTAATTTTAGCGAGCGAAGATATCGGACTTGCCGACCCGCAAGCAGTGGTAGTGGTGAATGC
>NZ_JACJQB010000077.1 GCF_014696385.1 Pseudanabaena mucicola FACHB-723 | reverse complement strand
ATCACTGCCGATAATGCTCTCAATTGGTTCCATCACTGCGGTATCGTTTTTCAGCGCCTTAGGTAAGTTCTTTGTGGTGCTCTTGATCTCAATTTGCTGTAAATAAGCTTGGCGTAAATGATCGCGTGCAAGCAGCAGTTTTTGCAGTTCGTAATAATATGCTTTGAATTCTGATTGTGATACTCCTTTCCCAGTCTAAAAATAGTCCAAGGATTAGACGGTAGTGTTTCAAACTTGTTGAATCAGAAAATCTGGTAACAAGGAAAAAAGCAGACTAGCTATTTTCCTTTTCCTACAATTTTTACCTGCATTCCAACAAGTTTGAAAAACTACCCACTGCATCATTTAAGTGTCGAGTAAGTGTCGAGATGAAGTGATCGCCACTAATAGAGAGAATAATACCTATCACGCAGGTTCTTATCTTGGCCATGGATTACATGAAGTTAAGTAGGTAGACCAAAGAAAAGTTAAGATAAAAAAGTTCAGTAACGCGCAAAAAGATGCCAGTCGCCCTCAAAGTAAAACTGAGTATAGAAGACGACAAAAGACTGCTGGAAATCAGCCAAAGAGAAGCAACAGGAAAACGAGTCAAGCAAAGAGCCGAAGCGATACGGCTAAGCAGTCACGGATGGAAAGTCGCCCAAATAGCAGCATATTTCGAGTGGCATGAACAAACAGTCCGAGAAATCATCCAAAGATGGAAACGGGATGGCGAACAAGGGGTGTATGACCTGCCCAAGACAGGAAGACCGAAACAATGGCAAGAGTCAGACCTGAAATATCTAGAAACCTGTCTGGAAGAAGATGGTCAGGTATACAACAGTCAGCAATTATCCACCAAGCTACGAGAAGAAAGACAAGTAAACCTGAGTAGTGACCGAATTAGGAAATTACTAAAAAAAAGGGTTGGGTATGGAAACGGGCGCGAATTTCCCACCAAGACAAGCAGGATCAAGAAACTAAAGCAATAAAACAAGCCGATTTAGACTTCTTAAAATTAGCGGCAGCAGCAGGGGAGATTTGTTTGAAATATTTAGATGAGACGGGATTTAGTTGTTGGTCACCTGTACAGTATGGTTGGATTCGACAAGGGCAGAGTAAACGCCTTGAACAAACAGCATTGCGGGGTAAGCGAGTCAGTTTAATTGGTGTGTTGGAGCCTGAAGTGAGTTTTGATGCTGCTTATCGTGTCGGTAGTATCACCAGCAAGGAATATATTGAAATTATGGATCGACAGACTGATTTAGCTGCGGATTTATTCCTACTTAACCGTGTGATTACCGTCATTGGGCAAGACAATAGCTCTACGCATATCTCTAAGGCGGTACAACTCAAAATTCCTGAGTGGGAGGGTAAAGGCTTATTTTTATTTCAGTTACCTCCCTACTGCTCTGAGATGAATCCCATTGAATTGGAGTGGTTACATTTAAAGCGTGACCATCTTTCTGGTCAAATGTTTGACTCTGAGGATTATTTAATGTGGGGTATCGAAGATGCTCTTCTTTCCCGTTACGATTCTCTTGGTTTTGACACTTCCTATTTTGAGTTTTCTTATGCCTAGCTACTTATTACTTGAAACAATAGTATCTTCTGTGTGGATCGATCAAGCTGACATAGTGCCTTGTGCTGTATATTTGATCCTATATGAAATTCGTTGCTGGCTTAGAGGAGATAATTATGAATAGTAATAAACTTTCCTCTCACATTTTGTTCTCTTCTACAACTGAGAGAAAGGTAGAAACTAAAAATGTTGTTGATGCTGACAAAATGTACAGCTACATTCTCGCAGCGAGAAAAAGGGAACAAGCAAGGCAAGAAGGTCTCAGACAGTTGCAAAGCCGTGGTATTGAAACTGCTAAACAAGCTGCAAGAATTCTACGTCAACAGTTTAGGGTAACAAGAGTAGTTCTATTTGGGTCAATGCTGCAACCCGAAATCCATGCTAATTCAGATATAGATCTTGCTGTGTGGAACTTATCCAAATCTGACTATTTCCAAGCAGTTGGTAAACTACAAGGTCTTAGTGAATTTGAGATCGATCTCGTTGAGGCAGAAAATGTATCTGATTACATTGTTGAAGCGATCGCTCAAGGACTAGAATTATGAACCGTTATAATGTCCTGATTGCAAGACTCAACAACGAGCTAACTAGACTAGCTACTACTGTGCAATTAGCTATCTCGCAAGCTCAAAAAGCAAAAACGACAGCAGATGAAGATTACTGGTATGCCACTGCTTTTAGTCTGCAAAATTTTTATATGGGTGTTGAACGCATTTTTGAAGATATTGCGAAGGAAGTGGAAAACAATTTGCCCACAGGTTCGAGTTCCCATAAGTTACTTTTAGAACAGATGTCGCTGGAGATTCCGCATACAAGACCTCCTGTGATTCTTAGTGATACGCTACATAATTTGAATGAATACCGTGGGTTTAGGCATGTTGCTATTCATCGCTATGGATTTGAATTAGAAAGTAATCGAATTGCTGAGCTAACGGATAAGCTCATGACAAGTTATACACTATTAGTTAGAGATATAGAGAACTTCTGCCAATTTTTGCAAGCATTAGAATAAGGTTGATATTTGATATGAGTAGCTCAACTTGGCATCACGATAGGATTGATACGAACGGTATAAAACTGCACTATGTCACCGAAGGCGAAGGTACGCTGATGTTGTTCCTGCATGGATTTCCCGAATTTTGGTACTCATGGCGACATCAAATCCCTGAATTTGCAAAAGACTACAAAGTTGTTGCTGTCGATCTGCGCGGTTATAACGATAGTGATAAGCCACAAGCTCAATCTGCCTATGTCATGACTGAGTTTGTAGAAGATGTCAAAGGAGTAATTTTAGGCTTGGGCTATGAGAGTTGTATTTTGGTTGGACATGATTGGGGAGGAGCGATCGCATGGTCATTTGCCTATGCCTATCCTGAATTAGTAAGTCGTTTGATTGTGATGAATCTACCGCATCCTGCTAAATTTGCGGCAGGGCTAAAGACCCCGCAACAGATGCTCAAGAGTTGGTATATTGCGTTCTTTCAAATTCCATTTTTGCCTGAGTTTTTGATTCAGCTAGATGACTATCGACTGATTGGAGAGGCATTTCGAGGAATGGCGATCGATCAGAGTGCTTTTACGGACGAGGATATAGAGCAGTATAAGAATGCTTTTGCTAAGCGTGGTGCTTTGACTGGTGCGATTAATTACTATCGCAATCTACCAGATAATCTATCTCAGAAAAAGGTGTGGGATATTCTGAAGATACCGACATTGATGATCTGGGGTGAAGAGGATCGGGCTTTAGGTAAGGAATTAACCTATGGGACGGAGGAGTATGTGCAGGATTTACGGATTCGCTATATTCCTAATTGCAGTCATTGGGTGCAGCAGGAACAACCGCAGTTGGTTAATCAAATGATGCGTGAATTTTTGGGTGAGGAGTGATGAAAACACTGTTTTGTGGAGCTTTACACTATAAAACGAACTAAGGGAAATCAAACTAAATTGAGTAGTGATGATCATACAATTGATGATTATTGCTAAAGCCCGACCGCGCCATGCCACGTAAACAAACCGTAGAAATTGTTCCTAGTCTTCAACAAGCACTTGAGTCGAAAACTGTTGACGAATTAAAAAAGCTTTATACTCTGTTGTCTCTCGATCAGAGATTGACTCGCAAAGCCGATTTTGTGACTGCAATTTTGCAACAAATTGAGGGTACAAAGATCAAGCAAATTTGGCAGAAGCTAGACAAATTGCAGAAAGCGGCGATCGCTGAGGTCGTACATTCATCGGGAAATGATTACCGTGTGGACTCTTTTGTGGCTAAATATGGGCAGAAGCCAAACTTTGGTACAGGCGATCGCTATAGCTATAGTTATCAGCCCTCGCTATTGAGCTTATTTTTCTATCAAGGCGTAATGCCATCGGATCTCAAACAAACCCTAAAAGATTTTGTTCCTAAACCTCAAGCAACCTGTTTAAAAGAAGTTAGTGATACAATTCCTGACAGGTTTCTGGTGCGCCAACAAAAGTATTGGAATGCCCAAGAATATGAAGTGCCGTTGACAGTCTGTGAAATGGAACAGGTTGCTCAAAAAGATTTGCTGTCAGTTTTGCGTTTGATTCAATCGGGAAAAGTATCTGTCAGTGATAAAACATCCTTACCCAGTGGCGCGACGGTGAAAGCGATCACGACAATTTTATTGGGGGGTGATTTTTATGACGATCAACAACGCAAATTAGAGGCACAGTATACCTACACATCACCTGAAGATGATATTGGCAGTGTTAAAGCCTTCGCGTGGACAGCCCTATTGCAGGTGGCGAATATGGCGGAACTTGCTGGCAAAAAGTTAGTTCTGACCAAGGCAGGGCTAAAGGCTTTGCAAGAACCACCAGTGAAAACTTTACAGACACTGTGGAAGCGTTGGTTAAAAAATACGACCTTTGATGAATTTCGGCGCATTGATGAGATTAAGGGGCAAACTGGTAAAGGCGCAAGGGGGATGACGGCAGTAGCAGGGCGGCGCGAAGTAATTGCCAAGGCTTTGAGTGAATGTCCTGTTGGTAAATGGGTGCAATTCGATGATTTCAGTAAATACATGGTAGCCACTAGACAGTTATTTGAAGTTACCCACGATCCTTACAATCTCTACATCTGTGAATTTGGATATGGAAATTTAGGATATGAAGGTAGCCATGATTGGCATATTCTGCAAGAGCGATATATGCGCTGTCTCTTGTTTGAATATGCTGCAACCCTTGGGTTGCTTGATGTCGCCTATGTCGATCCAGGGGTGACTTGGCGTGATTTTGGCGATCTCTGGGGAACCGACGATCTAAACTTTCTTAGTCGTTACGATGGTTTGATTTATTTTCGCTTAACTGCCCTCGGAGCATATTGTTTGGGATTGACTGAAAAATATCAACCAGCAGCGATTGCTCATAGTCAGACCTTGCGGGTATTGCCGAACCTAGAAATTGTGGCTTCAGGAACTGGGCTGAATATTTCGGATGCTTTAGTTCTTGATCTTTATACTCAAAGGATTGCTGATACAATCTGGCGACTAGATTTGGATAAACTTTTAACAGCAATCGAAGATGGGCATCAGGTTACGGAATTAAAGCAACTTTTGGAGCAGAACAGTAGCGAACCTTTGCCTGAATCTGTACAGGAATTTCTGAGCGATGCTTCAGAAAAGGCGACTAGTTTGAGGGATTTGGGAGAAGCAAGATTAATTGAATGCGCTAGTTCACATTTAGCGTCATTGATTGCCAACGATCTGCTTACTAAGAAATACTGCCAGCTAGCGGGGAGTCGTGCTTTAGTAGTTTTAGCTGTTAATGAAGGGAAGTTTCGCAAAGCTCTGCGTCAAATCGGCTATGCTCTACCTCCAGTCAGGTAGATAATGCATCAACTCTTGAGTAGTTTCATTGACCATTCTCTCTCTGAGCGCAATTGGTGCTAACACTTCGCCATTTGGTCGCCAATCGCGTAATCTTTGGATGATATTAACGTCATTGGGTCGAATCCAAGCTTGATAATAGCGATCGCTAGGATTACGTTGTCCTAAAATTGCCAAAATTTTATTGCGTTCATGGTTACTCGCAACAGCTTTTTGCAGTAAAGATGCAATTTTAGAATCCTAATCAAATTTTCGGAGACTTGAGAACAGTTAACAGGAGCATCCACCAAGGCATACGCAGATCAGGAATGAATTTAGCGTTAGATTTTAAACTTGGTAAACTTTGCGCCAATAAAAATCTGAGAGAGCGTAAAGAAACAGGACGCTGCTGATACTCATCAACTATTCCATAATGAGCCGCTAGTTCAGCTGCAAGCTGAACCTTGCTAGTTCGTCTCATCAAATCAGGATCAGTATATAGAGCCGCAATTACCCTACCGACAAATAAAGGAGTTTCCCAATTAAACTTATCAGCGATCGCCGCCACACCAAGATTACCATCAGTACCCTCAAGATTTGCTTCAGCCAACTGATGAAACTGCTCAGTACCAACAATCCCCGGCCAAAGTGAAATTGAAGCAACATTAAACGGCTTTAGTTCCACTCCCATCTCAGCCGAGAAGCGATCGCAAGCAGATTTACCAGTACCATAGGCAACACCAAAGATAGGAGCTAAGCCACCCCAAGAAGAAATCGTGACGATCAAACCTTGTTTGCGTTTGGTCATCATTTTCGCCGCCCAATGACTTGCCACATAGTGACTTCGCAAACCGACTTGATTACAGGCATCCCAAAGACTAAGATTTGCTTCCCAAAAAGGTTTACCCTTTGCATCAATTAGCGATCGCACACCACCATAAGCATTATTGACCAATAGATCCAACTGTCCATTTTGTTCTCGATCAATTTGCTCAAATAGAGATTTAATCTGTTCATCATCACCGTGATCAACGGGAACTGCTATACAAATTCCACCCGCTTTTTCTACTGCGGATTTGGTATCTAGTAAGCTTCCCGAGATAGTTTCTGTAGAATTTGTCTGATTCACACTGCGCCCCGTGATATAAACCAACGCACCTGCTTCACCTAAACCAATAGCAATCCCTTTGCCAATTCCCCGTGAAGCCCCTGTTACTAAGGCAACTTTACCTTTTAAATTTGCTGCCATGATAAACCATCTCCATTTTGCGAACCACTTTCCAATTATCGCTTACCGATGAACTCGAGATCGGCATGACCAGTCTTGCGTATTGCTTGTTTTTTTCTTTCTTATCTTCAACAATAGCTATGAAGTATGTTGAATCTTCCCTATGAAATATTTCCAGAAATTAGTTGAGAAGATTATGCTGATGAAGTCTGTGTCACATAAAACATTCTGGTTAGGGAAGTTAACAAATAATTGTCCGACAAAAGTAATGATTAGCTAAAAAAGTAGCCCTACCCCAAACTTTACAAAACGTTATTTGAAACATGGAAAGACTACAAATCACCCTCACTAGCAACGATTATCGTCAATGTGTCGCCCTCTGCCTGAGAGGCAATGGTCATGCCTCAACCATAAACCGCGCACAGGTATTACTGGCTCTGCACGACGGTGTGGACATCTCAGAAGTAATGCGAGTGCTGAGAGTTAAGTAGCTAAGCAAAATTAATTACATAAGTTGAACCAAAGTCTCGAAGAACTTTTTCAACATAAGAGACTAAACTTTCCCAAGATTCATATGCATTGAGTTCAATCCACTCATACTTCATGAAACGCCACAAAATTTCAATCAAGTTCAACTGGGGACTATAAGGGGGTAACTGGAAAATCTCAACTTGCTGGTTCTTCCACTGCTCTAATTTCTCTTGAATCAGTTGACTGGTATGAATAGAGGCTTTATCCATAACAATCACTGTTGGCTTGGTAGATTGACGAGCAAAGTCATCGATACAAGCGAGAATGACTGCACTGGTGATACTGCGTTCAAAAACATAAGCAGATAAGTCATTGTTTCGATTCATCAAACCCACGACATTTAACCTCTTACTGCGTTGACTGGGTAAGCTTAAACCCGTCCCTTTCTCTTGCCAAGCATAGGGAA
>NZ_JACJQB010000076.1 GCF_014696385.1 Pseudanabaena mucicola FACHB-723 | reverse complement strand
CATTGGTTTAGAAAGATGGTAATTTTAAGCTAAAATCACCATCTTTACAGGAATAGTGTGCCCGATTTTAGGCTGATTTCATTTCTGATTCAACACTTCTGGATATGAGCCTTGCAAAAATTCTATACTTCCTTGAATAAATCCAACATAATCGGATCTAGGATCAACAGAAAAGTTAAAGGATCGAATCCATCCATCATTCACATATTTTTGAATGGTGGCGATGATATTAGCTTGATAGTTGTTGAGTAACATATTCGATCGCCCGTAACTTTTGCAGAGAATTAGTTAGTCTCTTCTTGATTTTAATTTCACCTGCCCAACTCACATATTCTTCATCGCCACCTTTGAGGTCTTCAGCGGTGAAATCACTGAGAAAAAGGTCGGATGAAATTTGATATTTGGTTTCAAATTCTTGCAAAAATTTATTAGTTTTATCTAGCGATCGCTGTAAGTTTTTGATTTCTGCATCAATTGCGGCTCTGATTAAATTTTGGACGATTTCGAGATCAGGTGCATCAGATTTAATTTCTAGTTGCAACATAATGATTTACCTCAAATAAATTTTGCATTGCGTGAGATTGGGGCTATTTTTCCTGCAATGCTGGCAAGCTATTCACGATTTTAACTGATTGGACACTTACTAGTGCGATACGCTTGACGAGAGCGATGATGTAGTGTTGGTTTACATTGGTAAATCCTAATTATTGGGGTTGAGTCAATTATATGCAATCAAGAAATTTCACACAAAAGAAATTTACACAAGATAATTCTCAAGTTCAGGATATTTAGAAAATAGGTTGTCAACACTGGCAAGTTTTGCGCCATATTCCAATGCAGTGGCAATAATTAGGCGATCGAAGGGATCTTTGTGAATGGGGGATAGATTTACGGCTCTGACTGTGATTGCTGGAGTCAGTGGAAATAATTCGATTTTGGCAGGTACTAATGCTCTGCTAAACCACTCTTCGGGTGAACAGGTTAGCTCTAATCTGCCTCGACTTTGGGCTAGGGCTATCTCATAGCAAGATAGGGGAGATACTGCTAATACATCAGCTAACTCAAAGCGTTCAAGCCAAGATGAGGGAAATTGATCGAAATTTGAGTTGATTAGCCATAGCCAAATATGGGTATCAAGAACAATTATTTCAGACATTCCCAATCCTCTTCATCGACAATGGGGCTAACGATATCACCTAATATTTTCACTTTGCCAGCCATGTCAGGAATGGGAAAGCGTCGTTTTACTTGTGGTTTAGTTTCTTCTAGGATGGTAACGATAATTCTTGCTGAGGTAATTTCTGGTTGTTCAGATAGCCATTTAATTTGCCCGTTCTCATAGGTTGCTTCATAACTTTTTAGCATGGTTGTTATCTCCTTAAGGTGTTTTCAAATTCTTGTTTTTTGCTAGAAATTAGAGAACGTAGGCGATCGCCTACTAACCGTTGTTTCCTCTCCTCAAGCTAATTATAGGTAGTTTTAGAAAACGAATGCTAGTATAAATATTACCTAAAATTATGCCGTAACGTTTCCAGATATGCCGCTAAGTTGGAATGAGATTAAGCAAAGGGCGATCGCCTTTTCTAAGGAGTGGGAAAGTGAGACTTCAGAGAAGTCGGAGTCGCAATCTTTTTGGAATGACTTTTTTAATGTGTTTGGCATTTCACGGCGGCGGGTGGGGAGTTTTGAGTTGCCAGTTAAAAAGGCGGATAACAAGCAAGGGTTTATCGATCTGCTGTGGAAGGGGACGATTTTGGTGGAGCATAAGTCTAGGGGCAAGAACTTAGATAAGGCGACTCAACAGGCTAAGGATTATTTTCCAAATTTAAAGGAGCATGAGTTACCCAAGTATATTTTGGTGTCGGATTTTCAGAAATTCAGACTCTATGATTTGGATACGGATGTTAATCATGAGTTTGAGCTAAAGGATTTTGTAAATCATGTGCATCTATTCGGCTTTATGGCGGGATATGAGAAACGGGTTTATAAGGATGAAGATCCTGTCAATATTGCGGCGGCGGAGTTGATGGGTAAGTTGCACGATCGCCTGAAGGAGATTGGCTATAGTGGACATGACTTAGAGGTGTATCTAGTACGGCTATTATTTTGCCTGTTTGCTGATGATACGGGGATTTTTAATAAGGGGATTTTTTGGGAATATGTCGATCTGCATACCAAGGAAGATGGCAGTGATTTGGCGATGCACATTGCTTCGATTTTCCATGTTTTGAATACGCCGAATGATCGCCGCTTAAAGAATTTAGATGAGAATTTGGCGCAGTTTCCCTATGTGAATGGGAAGTTGTTTGAGGAGATGGTGCAACCTGCGGCGTTTGATAAGCAGATGCGCGAGATGTTGCTAGAGGCTTGTGCGTTTGATTGGGGTAAGATTTCACCTGCGATTTTTGGGTCAATGTTTCAGGCGGTGATGAATCAGACGGAACGGCGAAATTTAGGGGCGCATTACACTTCTGAGAAGAATATCCAAAAGTTGATTAAGCCGCTTTTTTTGAATGATCTTTATACTGAGTTTGAGAAAGTAAAGGGTAATCGCAACAGGTTAAACGAGTTACATAAAAAGATTGCGAATTTGCATTTTCTCGACCCTGCCTGTGGTTGCGGTAATTTCTTGATTATTACTTATCGAGAGTTGCGTGATTTAGAGATTTTGATTTTGTTGGAGTTGAATAAGAGTGGGCAGTTGGTGACGGATGTTAGCTCAATTATTCAAGTGGATGTGGATCAGTTTGCGGGGATTGAATATGATGAGTTTGCGGTGCGGGTTGCTGAGGTGGCGATGTGGTTGATCGACCATCAGATGAATGTGAAGGTGAGTAATGAGTTTGGGCAGTATTTTGTGCGTTTGCCTTTGAAGAAAGCGGCGAAGATTGTGCATGGTAATTCATTGCGGATTGATTGGAACTCTTGTTCCCCTCCTTTGAAGGAGGGGTTAGGGGTGGTTTCAAGAACCTCTACAACTTCTTCTAATTTGTCTATAAAAGGAGAAAGGATAAGAACCTCCCCTAGCCCCTCCTTCAAAGGAGGGGGACAGGAGTTAGAAGGGGGACAAGTTCCTTATAAAGCGATTAGTAATCTTGCTAGTAAGAAAGATTTTCGGCGAGAGTTGCGGAATAATGCGACTTCTGCGGAGGTGACTTTGTGGAAAGCTTTGCAGGGTAAGCAGTTGGATGGGTTTAAGTTTAGAAGACAGCATTCAATTGGTCATTATATTTTGGATTTCTTTTGTCCGAGTGCTAATTTGGCGATCGAGTTGGATGGTGGTCAGCATTTTACGCAGGAGGGAAAGGAATATGATGCAATTAGGGATGAATTTTTATGGAGTGTTGGCATTACGGTGTTGCGATATGCCAATAATTTGATTTTTGAGAATTTAGAGGGGGTATTGGAGGATGTTAGGGAGAATTTAAGAATCTCTTCTGGTGATTCCTTGCAAGGAGGGAGATTAAGAACCTCCCCTAGCCCCTCCTTGAAAGGAGGGGGACAAGAGTTAAGAGGGGGAAAGGAGTTAGGAGAGGTACAAGGGAAAGAGTCTTACTCCCCTCCTTCAAAGGAGAGGCAGGGGGTGTTATTTAACTATATTTTAGGAAATCCACCTTTTGTGGGTAAGCATTTGCAAAGTGCTGAGCAAAAGTCAGATATGGAGATGATTTTTGCTGGTGTGAATGGTGCTGGTGTATTAGATTATGTTTGCGCTTGGTATTTGAAAGCCGCTCAATATCTAAACTCTTGTCCCCCTCCTTTCAAGGAGGGGCTAGGGGAGGTAAAATGCGCTTTTGTGAGTACAAGTTCGATTTCTCAAGGTGAGCAAGTCGGAATTCTCTGGCAAGAGCTTTACAATAGATACAAGATTAAGATTCATTTTGCTCATCGAACTTTTAGTTGGAGTAATGAGGCAAAAGGCAATGCGGCTGTGCATTGTGTGATTATTGGCTTCGGGTTGCAAGATGTTGAAAATAAAAGGATTTTTGATTACGCAGATATTAAGGGTGAACCGACAGAAAAAAGAGTTAGAAACATTAATCCGTATTTGGCTGAGGGAAATGATTTAATTGTATTAAAGAGAACTACTCCGATTTGTAATGTTCCTGAAATGAAAAATGGAAGTAAACCCGCAGATGGGGGATTCCTCATACTCACTAAAGAACAAGCTGAAGATCTGGCAATAAGAGAAAGCGTTGCGAAGAAATATATAAAGGAATACATTGGTTCAAATGAATTAATTAATGGAAATTCTCGCTATTGCTTATGGTTGCATGGGGTTTTACCTAATGAATTACGTTCCATGCCATCTGTCCTAAGCAGAATTGAATCTGTTAAATCATTTAGAGAAAAAAGCATTGATAAAAATACACAGAAATGGGCAGATTTTCCTACTTTATTTCAAACTGACAGACAACCAAGAAGTAATTACATTGGAGTACCTGAAGTTTCTTCAGAAAGACGAAAATATATCCCAATCGGATTTTTGAATTCTGATGTGATTGCGAGCAATAAGTTACAGACTATTCCTAATGGGACTCTCTATTTATTTGGTATTCTAACTTCTGAAATGCACATGACTTGGATGAAGTATGTTTGCGGTAGATTAGAAAGCCGTTTCGATTATTCAACTACAATCGTTTACAACAACTATCCATTTCCTGAAAACGTCAGCGACAAGCAAAAGCAAAAAGTTGAAGACACGGCGCGAGTGGTTTTGGCGGTACGCGAGAAATATACCTCCCCTAGCCCCTCCTTGAAAGGAGGGGAACAAGAGAACGAGTCTTTGAAAAGAGAGGAACAAGAGAGCGAGTCTTACTCCCCTCCTTTCAAGGAGGGGCAGGGGGAGGTCAAATCTAGCCTCGCAGATCTTTACGATCCCCTTACCATGCCACCCGACCTAGTAAAAGCCCATCAAGCCCTAGACAAAGCCGTAGACCTTTGCTATCGTCCTCAGCCCTTCGTTAGCGAACTAAACCGCATCGAATATTTATTTAGCCTCTATGAAGCCCTAAGTGCGCCATTGCTCAAAGTCGAGAAGAAAAAACGGGTTAAGAAAAAAGAATGAAGAAAATCAGTTTGCTAATCACCTAACAATTGAACGGAGTCAAAATCATGCAAACGCTACCTAAAATTGAAGAAAAATTAATCGCAGTTATCAAAACCTTACCAACCGAAAAACAGCAAGCACTATTAGAATTTGCCGAATTTTTGCAAGCCAAAACAGCTTCTAAATCCCCAAGCAAAAGTATCAAAGGCTTATGGGCAAATGCAGATATTAACCTCACCGAAGAAGAACTTTCCGCAACCAGAAAAGAAATATGGGCAAACTTCCCCAAGGATATTGAGCTATGAGCGTTGTAGCTGACACCCACACAATCATTTGGTACTTGCGAAGTCCCGAAAAGTTATCAACAAATGCAGTGAACGCTCTTGATAATGCCTTGAACAATGGCGAATCAATTTTTATATCTGCAATTTCTCTTGTGGAAATGAATTATTTAGTTGAGAAAAATCGGATTCCCACAAGTTCACTAGAGCAACTTTTACAACTCATAGACGATCCACTTGTAAACTTAGTTGTTATTCCTTTAGACATCCCAGTAGCTAAAGCTTTTACTCAAATCCCGCGTGAGATTGTTCCAGAAATGGGCGATCGCATCATCGCTGCAACCAGTCTATATCTTAATCTGCCTCTAATTACCAAAGACCACAAAATCAGTAACTTATCCAATATTCAGACAATTTGGTAGCTTTAAAAACAGGTGTGGTTAAACAATCGACTGATGTTGCGATCGCAATATCAGTCACTATTACTTTCAAGTTGAAGTAGCACCAGTCATGAATCATCACCCTGCATGTTTATTAATGATGGCAATATTTCGATCTCAGACTATAATTTAAATTTACAAACCAGCTAAGTAGGAATCGAAATCTACGCAAGGACATCACAATTATGGGAATGACACTCACCGAAAAGATTTTGGCAAAAGCGTCGGGCAGAAGCAAGGTCAGCCCCGGCGACAATATTTGGGTGAATGCTGACCTGCTAATGACCCATGATGTCTGCGGACCTGGCACAATCGGCGTATTCAAGCGTGAATTTGGTGAAGATGCCAAGGTTTGGGATAAAGAAAAATTAGTATTAATTCCCGATCATTACATCTTTACTAAAGATGCAAGAGCTAACCGCAATATTGATATTTTGCGTGAATTCGCCAAAGAACAAGACATTAAGTATTTTTACGACATCACCGATTTATCAGACTTTAAAGCCAATCCTGATTACAAGGGTGTATGCCACATTGCCCTTGCCCAAGAAGGTCACACCCGCCCCGGCGAAGTCTTATTTGGGACTGACTCCCACACTTGCAATGCAGGAGCTTTTGGGCAATTTGCGACAGGGATTGGTAATACTGACGCAGCCTTTGTCTTGGGAACAGGCAAGCTTTTGGTAAAAGTACCAGCTTCGATGCGATTTGTGTTTGATGGGGAGATGCCTCCCTATCTATTGGCTAAGGACTTAATCTTGCAGGTGATTGGCGACATTGGTGTCAATGGGGCAACCTATCGCGCTATGCAAATTGAAGGCGATGCGATCGCAAAAATGACCATGGAAGAGCGGATGACAATCTGCAACATGGCGATTGAAGCGGGCGGTAAAAATGCCACCATTGCTCCAGATCAAACCACCTTTGACTATGTAAGAGCGCGTACCGATAAGCCTTTCGAGTCGCTCTATGCCGATGCTGATGCGGAATACTACTACGTCAAGCATTATGATGTCTCTAAGCTTGAACCTGTCGTTGCCAAACCCCACTCACCCGACAATCGCGCCCTCGTTCGCGAAGTCCAAGATGTGAAGATTGATCGCGTTTACATTGGCTCTTGTACTGGTGGTAAAACCGAAGACTTTTACCATGCTGCCCAATTGATCAAAGGAAATCAAGTCAAAGTCCCAACCTACCTTGTGCCTGCGACTCAAAAGGTCTATAACGATTTGTTTAGCCTCAAGATCGATGGCGTAACTCTTTCGGAGATCTTCCTACAAGCAGGTTGCATCGAGCCAGCATCTCCATCCTGTGCAGGTTGCTTGGGTGGCCCGCAAGATACCTTTGGGCGAGTCAATGAAGCAGAGGTTTGTGTGTCAACTACCAACCGCAACTTCCCGGGGCGGATGGGCAACAAGCAAGCCCAAATTTATTTGGCTTCTCCCTATACTGCGGCAGCTTCAGCACTTACAGGTCACATCACCGATCCTCGTGACTTTATGTAATATTTAATACCAAAGCTAAAAATGGCAACGCTATTTTTAGCTTTGGCGCACCTTTTCTAAATCGTCAATATTACTAAACAGATTGCTTAAACAAAGAGTTGTTAAATACTATCAATCTCAAGGATATGAGGTCATTGCCCATCCTGATGTCAATCAGCTTCCCTTTGATTTAAATGATCATGGCGTAGAATACTGCCCCGATTTATTAGTCAAGCAAACTGATGCTCAGGGCTTTGTAATTACGGTCAAAGATGCTGCCCAAAATCTATCCATTGAGCGCTATCACCAATTAGCCAGAGCAATCGCAACGCAGGGGAATTGGCGCTTTTTGCTGATTACTGGTGAAGATGCCACCCCAATTTCTGAAGAGAATCTGACTGATCACTGATGTTACGTGGAAGGAACAAGGAGTAAAGTAAAGATAGGGTCAGAAATGGGTAAACAGATATGGACAGAAAATTCTTAGACCTATACTCAGATTACC
>NZ_JACJQB010000075.1 GCF_014696385.1 Pseudanabaena mucicola FACHB-723 | reverse complement strand
AGAGGTTCAATAATCTCCCACTCTTTATCGCTTAGGCTACTGCTATATCCCATGTTTGATCCCTTTCATTACTCTTCCTAAGATACCAAATGGGTTCTATAGATTTATTCAGTAAAACGATATCAATATTCTTACTTACTTGAGGAACATTAACATTGTAAATCAGCAGTCTTTGCTCACCATTACCTGTCTGCCACTTGATGGCTTTGATTGATTCTGCTATGTCTAGCATGTACTCTGTCGAACTAATAAAGACACTATTGGTAGCGAAATGGAAGTCAATCTGGCATATTTGCAGTTGAGATATTACAAAGCGATTTAATTTCTCATTGGCAATAGAGCCAACAATATTTCGCATTTTACCTCCAAGTGCATCACCTGAAGTTAGTAGATACCGATAAATAACTTCGTCTATGTATTCTTGACCACAAGGGATTAAAACTCTATCAACGAAATCCGTTAATAGTCTTTCTTTGTCAACATTAGATAAATGAGCTTTAGCTTTGACGGATATACCCGCAGCTTCCAACAAACTTTCTCTAATTTTAATGATCGAGAGAATATCGCGAGGTTGATTTGTGTGAGCTTGCAGAGTTGCTTTTAGAGCCTTTGCTTTATCAATAAAAGGAATGGCCTCTTTATTTCTACGTAAGGCATACTCAAGAAATCCACTTCTCCTTGCCTCAGGTGTCGTTATCAAACTAGCAGCAGATAATACGTTCAAATTATTCATTTATTCATCCTGAAAGAATTGCTCCATAATTGACTTAGCAATCGCCTCAGCAAGAAGAGGTGGAACTGCATTTCCAACCTGTCCAAATTGGGTCATCGTGACAACTCGTTTACTACTATAAGAATCCAATCTTGTTCCTAAAAATTCCCACTCTATCGGAAATGTCTGTAAACAAGCCAACTCTCTCACTGTAAGCATTCTATCCTCAAATGGATGAATAAAGTCTCTATACCCACTTCTCGTTACAGCAGGTGAGGGCTTATCAGGATCAAGTCTTCTATAAGTAGAACCAAAAGATTTCGTAAAGTCACTTAGTTTAGTCCCAATCTTTACTACTTGGATTTTGGCAATGGTTGAAGGAGCATGAGCCGTTTTTTGATGGTTTTTAATATCCATGGTTGATGATTCTTTCTTTAATTGTTTCTGAAACCCGAATGGCAGTTTCTGAAGGTTCTGCTGCTGCTGGTAATTCCCCAATTGCGTCCCAAACTGTTTTCCAATGATTCCTATTCGTTTTGAATAAGTCCATTTGTGATTCTGATGAAGATGTATGCGTTGGTGTCGGGAAGTCAAATTTCTTGCCTATGCGATTTCCAACAATAATAATTCTCTCCCTAAATTGAGGAACACCATAATCAACAGCATTCAAAATTTGGTAAGACAGTCTATATTCATAAATTTTGTCATTATAAACAATTTCCTGTGAAGCCTCTTTCAATATAGCATCTAGTGCTTTGCCTTCTGACCAATTCACCAGTCCTTTTACATTTTCCATGACAAAAGCTACTGGTAAAGATTCTCGAACCACTCTAATATATTCTAAAACTAACTTTCCTCTAGGATCGTCCATTCCCATTCGCTTACCAGCTAGACTAAAACTTTGGCAGGGCGGTCCACCTATTACTAATGCAGGTTCTAAGGGTTGCAGATCTCCTGCTTTTAAGATTTCTAGAGTTGATAGTTTTGTAATATCTCCTTCTATGACATTAACGTTTGGCATATTTCGTCTCAATGTTTCACAACATGATGGGTCTTGTTCCACAGCAACAGCAGTTTCAAAACCAGCTTTATGAAAGCCAATATCCATTCCACCAGCACCAGAAAAAAGACTGATAATTTTTTTAGCCATTTATGTTCTTCAGAAATTTGGAGACATGAGTGTGTATAGGTATATAGGCGATCGCCTATTTATCATTTTTATTGTTGAAATAAACGATCGCCAACTAATCTCGATTTACTAAAAAGTACCTGCTAATGCACCGACACAGCGATCGCAAATATGGGGATGCTCAGCCGACTCACCGATATGGGTGGAATAGTTCCAGCAGCGAGGGCATTTTTCGCCATCAGCTTTGACTACAGCGATCTTGAGATTAGTTGATTCACCTGTGAAGTCAGTAGTAGATAACTTTTTTACAATCTCAGCTTGTGAAACGATGAAAAGATAGCGCAACTCTTCACCAAGAGAAGCTAAATAATCCTTTTGAGTTGGATCAGATACAGTCAGCAAAACCTTAGCTTCCAATGGTGCGCCAATGAGTTTACCTGTTCGGGCCGATTCCAAGACTTTATTGACTTCCGATCGCACTTCGCGGAGATATTCCCACTTGGTGGCAAGTTCAGGCTTCTGCCATTCATCATGAGCAGTAAACCAACCAGCTTGGAAGACTGACTTGCTAGGGGTAGGATAGGGTAAATGTTGCCAAATATCTTCGGCGGTGTGAGCTAGTACAGGTGCGATCGCCTTCGCAATCATTTCTAGGCAATACATCAATACGGTTTGACAACTGCGACGACGAGCAACATTGGGCGCACTGATATAGAGGCGATCTTTAGCAATATCTAAATAGAAGTTTGATAAATCGACGGTGCAGAAGTTCTGAATAGTTTGGAAGAAGCGCGAGAATTGGAATTTCTCATAGGCTTCAGTGATGTCTTTAGTAACTTCGGAAAGACGATGGAGGATATAGCGATCGCTTTCTGATAAATCGGCATAGGCGACAGTATCTTTAGCAGGATCGAAGTCAAAAAGATTACTGAGTAAGAATCTTGCTGTATTCCGAATCTTGCGTGATACATCGGACATTTGCGCCAAAATGGTCTTGCCGATCGGTACATCACCGTTATAGTCCACACTCGCCGCCCATAGACGAATTACATCTGCACCGTATGGCGGTTCTTTCTTCTGGTCTTTACCACCATTGATCACCACCATCGGATCGACAATGTTACCGAGGGATTTACTCATCTTCTGTCCTTTCTCATCAAGGACAAAGCCGTGAGTTAATACGGTCTTGTATGGTGCATAGCCATTGGTTGCCACACTAGTTAGGAGCGAAGATTGGAACCAGCCACGATGTTGATCAGAGCCTTCGAGATAGATATCGGCAGGGTAGTTGAGAGCATAGGGAACTAGTTTGGAATTATGGCTCTCACCACCGAGCACCCCAGCCCATGAAGAACCAGAGTCAAACCAAACATCCATTGTGTCCGTACCTTTGCGATACTTGCGACCGTTATTTTTATAGGATTCAGGAAGTAGATCTTCTACTTCTCTTTCCCACCACACATCGGAGCCATGTTCACGAATGAGATCTTGAATATGCGTAACTGTCTCTTCGGTGAGCAAAGGTTCATTTGTCTCTTCGTCATAAAATACGGGAATCGGTACACCCCAAGTGCGCTGACGGGAAATACACCAGTCCGATCGCTCTTGCACCATGGAGGTAATCCGATTCTCACCGATCGCAGGAATCCAGTTAACTTCTTTGATCGATTTCAAAGCATCTTCGCGGAAACCATCAACGGAGGCGAACCATTGCTCGGTGGCGCGAACAATCACGGGTTTCTTAGTGCGCCAATCGTAGGGATATTTGTGGTTATAGGCTTCTTCTTTAATAAGAGTTCCATTAGCAGTCAAGATTTCCACAACCTTGGCATTACCTTCTTTTAGCACGCTTAAACCTGCCAATTCTTCGCCAGCATCTTCATTGAAAATACCGCGATCGTCAACGAGGGAAATCATGCCCAAATGATATTTCTTGCCCACCACAAAGTCATCTTGACCATGATTGGGTGCAGTATGAACTAAGCCTGTACCAGACTCGGCGGTGACGTGATCGCCTAAAACAATGGGACTGGGGCGATCAACAATGGGGTGTTTTGCAACTGTTCCTTCAAGCACATCACCCTTAAATGTGTATTTAACTTCCAAGGCTTGCTCAAAGGTCTCGGCTAATTTCTCAACTAGTTCTGTAGCGACGATGTAGTTTTTATCGCCAGCAGCAACGATGCTGTAACTAAGATGGGGATTAGCACTAATTCCTAAGTTAGCGGGAATTGTCCAAGGTGTCGTTGTCCAGATCACGGCATGGAGATTGGTTAGATCGGCGATCGCCTTCAACTTCTCGCTAGGTTTGGTGACGGGGAAGGCAACATAGATACTACGCGAAATATGATTTTCAGGATATTCCAATTCTGCTTCCGCAAGCGCGGTATGGGAACTAGGTGACCAATAGACAGGTTTCAATCCGCGATAGATATAGCCTTTCAGTGCCATCTTCCCGAATACACCGATTTGGGCAGCTTCATATTCAGGCTTGAGGGTGTAATAGGCATTCTCATAGTCACCCCAAACACCCCAACGCTGAAAGCCATTCGCTTGCTCACTAATCGTTTGCAGTGCAAATTCCTTGGCTTTCTTCCGCAATTGCAAAGGCGTTAAAGTGGCACGTTCCTCGGCTTTGATATTTTGCAAAACCTTAAGCTCGATTGGTAAGCCGTGACAGTCCCAACCCAGCACATAGCGGACTTTGTAGCCACGCAATAACTTATAGCGATTAATAATATCCTTTAAAACTTTGTTTAAAGCATGACCCATGTGCAGCGTACCATTAGCATATGGGGGGCCATCATGGAGCGTAAAGACATCACCGTGGTTATTGTGGATGAGGTCTTCGTAAATCTCCTGCTCCTGCCAAAATTTTTGAATCTCAGGCTCTTTAATCACAGCATTTGCCCGCATCGAAAAGTCGGTTTGCGGCAAGTTAACGGTGTCCTTATATTGGTTTAATTCGGAGGAACTATCCGTGAGATTCTCAGATTTGGCTTTAGGAGCAGATGTCATCGTTCTGTATTAGGTTAGATTGGGTTGTTTATATCGAGCAGCGATCGCTATTATAACCATCGCCAGTATAGTTAGAACATAGCCTCACGGCTTGGCATAGATGAATAAATTGGTTGTATACCTATGGCTCTCAAGATTGGTAAGTTAGAGATCGGGATTCGATTGCTGATTTCCCTGATTGCGATCGCAATTGCATATGGGTTAGCAGGCGCACAGTTATGTACTTTCTTGCGTACTGACGACTACCTCAATGCAGGTTTGCTATTTTTACTGTCAACCATGGCGATATTGGCGATACCCCAAAGTCTTGGCGGATTGTTAGCGGCGATCGTCGCAGTGATTATTGTCTATTGGCAATCCTCTAATATCACCTATAGCTTGATCACAGCAGGTGTTTGCTTAGGACTATATCTCTTAAATTTCCCAGATCTGCGTTACGATCCTGCCCCAGACAAAAGGCTAGCCATCCGTGAAATTGTGGCAACTGTGATCACAATTGTTTTTATGGTGGCGATGACTTGGCTAGTCTTACAGAGTCCTGCTAATTGGCTAAATATGACATTAATTGGGGCAGTTGCCGCTGCCATCACCCTAGTGGGCAAACAACTCCTTGATACAGGCTTGTCACAAAAAAATATCTGGAAATTATTTGGCATCGTGACCGCAAGTAGTTTTGCGATCGGATTAATGATCAGGGCAATTATCTATGCCACCACTAAACCAGTAATCCTGTATTAAAGTACAAATCAGGGACAACAGCCGCATTACTTGGGGTTGGCAGATTTAAATGCTGATATTTTTAGTGTCATTACTTCTTTTCAGCAAAAAGACTTTCTTAGCTATTTCCTTGAGACTAGGTTCATGAATTTATTTTAACAAGGATTGAAAGCGATCGCTTAGTCGCGGATTTGCAATGCAATCACCCAATAAATCAAAATATCAGTCTGCTTCAAGGTTATCTCTGATTGCATCATAGTCGATCGCTATCTAAGAGAATAAATTAACAAAATCCGTAGCTTTAGCGATCGCTTTCACTATTTCTCGTGGACTACTAAATCAATAAATTCTTCTCTCTCTTCTCCTGTCATCTTTTCCCAATCATAGCCACGCTCTTTTGCGGCTAGTTTGACTTTATCCGCGCCATAGCTAGATAAGTCTTGCCATTGCTGCCATTGAGAAAGCAATAGGAATCTAAATATTTCTATTTTTTGCTCTTGTGGTAGTTGTTTAACAAGTTCTACAACTTGCTCGTTACTTAGTGTTAGGCTTGGCATTTTGGTGTTCTCCAGATATTGATTCTAAAAAATAATGTTACTTGGTTTGATTGCATAGTGGTCAGGCTTGATCGCTCAATAAATTGCTAATGTGATTAGCGATCACTACCAATCAATATTCTGGATGTTAATTAAAGTTGTTTATGTCTTAAAAGTCCTAATACAAGAAGAATATGAATTAGCCTTTCTACAACAACTTGGGAACATTTATGTTGCAGGGAAATGCCATGACAAACATCATTACGGATATTCCAGCCTCGTTGATCGGTTAAAACCACTCGAAAATAAAGAGAAGCATCTTCACCTAATGCCTGTTTTACCTGTTCACTTCGGAGAAGGTCATCAAGTGTTATCAAGTGAAAACCACCACCTCGTCCACGCTTTAAAACTGTCCCGCCAGAAATCTCCACCAGTTTTCTCACTGCTGCCTCAATCTGTGGAATGAGTAGGTGAGTAGCTACAATAAAATCTCTCTCAAAATAATTTTGAACTCCTTTAAGCAAAAAGTCTCTTTGAAGAGTATCAAAAACTGGAGAATGAAATAAGTAGTTGACTAACTTATCAGAGTCAATGCTAAATTTCTTAATTGCTTGATCTAAAACCGCATTTAGAAATATTGCAGATACATTCAAGTTTTGAGATGCTTGGATTACAACATTTCCATCTAAGTCTTCTTCTAATGAACCTACAGTAGCAACAAATCGTCCTTGCTCATCTGTTATGTGCTTGTCAAGTAGAAAGCTAATCGGAGCAATCCTTGTTAGATCGTATAGTTGTTTTTCAATCTCATTTCGTTGAGGAATATAATGTATGGCAATACGGGTAAGAGCCTCGTCAAGATTGCCGTCTAAAATTTGTTCAATATAAACTTCAAGTTCGTCAAGAGAAATTTTCATTTCATGGGGTATTGCTTTCATATCATTTTGAACTTTGATACCAAGCTCTCGGATAATTTTTACCAGACGCTCTGCATCATCGAGAAGATTGAACTGTGTATAGACACGATGCATATGTTCTAACAAAGAAGATGCAGTCAACGGATCTACCCTGCTAGATGTACTTTCAAAAGACTTTCCTAATGTTCTGATTACACGAGAACATTCTTCTTCTAATCCTTTTGAACGATAATAGCGAGCTAGTCGTTCAGCAGCTTTTTCACATATGGTTCCATCTTTGAGTCTATTTAATCTATCTTCGAGATCCTCTATCACCTCTTTTTCTTCCTCTGTAGAAAGAATAACTTTTTTGCTGTCAATGAGTAAATCGAAACTGAAACCCCAGAGACCTGGTTTAGAATCTTCAGCAACAAAACGCTCGTAGTCTAAAATTATTTCTTTTGCACTTCTAATTAGTTCTTGGCTTTTGAAGGAAGTAGCAATGAATAAACCTCGTTCAAGCTTCTGGATAATGTCAACCGCATACTCATGGTTTCTTTCTTTAGCTACTTTAAGTAGTGCCTGACAATAAGTAATTGCTACTGAATAATGAGGCTTTTTCCCAGTTGTTTTTTCAGTAAAATCCCACACTAATCCTGCATACCGTGCTTGCATAAGAGAATTATTTGTTGATTGAAATCTCTCAGTCCAATAGGAAATAACTTTTTCATTCACTAATTGAATACTTGGACTTTCCAGCACTTGCCCATCTTCTGTTGGAACTATCATCATTGGCGCAAAATATGTCCCCCAGCTATTTTTATGATTCGCGCTGTTCTCCCTAAACGAAAAAGCCAGTATTTCATATATCCATTCCTGACAAGGTTCTTCTTCTTTATCGCTATCTCTTAATTCTTCTAGTTTTGACTTAATAGCATATTCAGAAACACCTATTAATGTTTCAAGAGTAATAAGCTTGTCATCTAATGTGCTTTTTGAAGGATTCATAGGTCTAATTTTCTAGGGATAGATTCTTTGATAGATGATTCAGCGACTCTGAGAAAGCACTTCACTCTCTGCTAGCAGTTGGATTGAGATTTACAGGGTAGATTTGCGATCGCAATATAGCCATATTTCAAAGCCCATCAAAATCTGTAACAGCAAACTCTTGCTGAATCTGAGAAAGCTCAACTTGAATTTGCGGATCTTGCGCCATTGCCGCTAATTCATTTCTAATCCGAATTTGATGCGCTATATGCTCCAAAAGCCATAACTGCTCAGTTAGATTGAGAGCATCTACATATTTAGTAATTGCCTCAAGAATGATTGACTTTTCTCTAATTATCATCAGTTCTACGCTTGTTTAATAATTAAAGTCTATTAACTACAAGGGAATCACAAAAATTTATTAAATGGCTGGAACTTTGTCATAGGCTTCTGGCTCAACATCAGGAACTTTTGCCAAGATTGCCTCATACTTTGCTCGACTACCCCTCTTAGCCCGTTCACTGAGATAACTTTCTGTCATCAGCGCTGACAACTTTTCAGCGATCGCTGTAGATATGAATTGATCAATAGAAATACCATCACGACTTGCAAGTTCAGACAAACTCTTGTGTAAAGAATCAGGAATTTGAACTTGGACGATACTCATGGCAACTTTCCTATCAACCGTAAAAAATCTGGAGGCTTAAACAATTGTATTCCAAACTGTTCAACACCGTTAAAGTCACGAGTGTTATAAGTAGCCATGCAGAATTATTTACACATATCCGAACTAATGGGAAGATTCTAAGAATCACCATATCCGAACTAATTACTGTGAGACTAATTGAGCCACTT
>NZ_JACJQB010000074.1 GCF_014696385.1 Pseudanabaena mucicola FACHB-723 | reverse complement strand
TATTTTTTCCTAGACATTTTGTCATTTTGCTTTTTTTCTACTTTCTCCCCTGAGTTTTATTTTGTTCTCTTCCTTAATATTTATTTTACAAATACCTTCTATATTTACAGAGTCAGCATAGATTTTAAGTTGGGTTCTTCATTATATTGAGGTACTTAATAATATTTGTGATTGATGCCATTTACTAAATAGAGTATCAATCAGTAATTTATTCACTGCAACTATCTTTGCACTTGAATGTCATAAATAATGTATAAACAAATATTAAAAATTGAATGAATTGTATGAGATGAATTAAAACTATTTAAATTGTTACATTAAACACTTTTGTTAACGTATTTAGAGAGTTTTCAATGGCAATTATTGAAAATATAATAATTGCAATCAACATTTTTTAACTTAGTCAAAGTTTTAAAAACTTGAAGATTTTATAGTAAAGATTTATTTGCATTTAATACAACTTACTCAAGTTATACATCACTTAAACATGAGATCAAACAATTAACTGTTAGTTTAAATATTGACTCAGTAACTAAACACAAAACGTTAGGTGAAACAAATGAATCATATCTTAGAAAAGAGCAAGGCTACTCATTTTAATAGTTCCGTCACTGCGATGCTGAATGGTGTCAAGAAAGGACTTATTTTCGCTTGTGGTTTCGCACTAGTTTTTATGTTACAAGTGACCTTTTTTAGTGCTGGGGCGATCGCATCTCCCTTGGCTAACATCTTTGGCGATCAAGTTGACAAAGTGACGCAAGGTGTGAAAACTGACATGGCGATCGACAAAGCCGCAAATATCACTAAAGAAATCGGTCGCGATCTTCGTGATGGAAGAACTGACAAGGTGATTGACAAACTTGCAGACACCTCTAAAGACTTTGCCAAGGAAGCAGAAAAACGCGCTAAAGACTTAGCTAAAAATGTGAAAGAAGGTACCAAGGAAAATATTGGTAAAGCTCAGAATATGGCTAAGGATGCTAAAGACAAAGTTGGCGAAGGTGTAGAGAAAACCAAAGAGATGGTAGGCGATCGCGCTAATGAAGTTAAGGAAAATACCAAAGGTCTACCTGACGAAACTGAAGATAAAGTTGATGGTGTAATTGATTCTGTCAAAAACTTTTTGGGTCAGTAACACCAATTCAAAAAACGGTAACGCCATTTTTGTAATTTAAAAACTGACTGAATTTATTTGCGAATTCCTCAAAGTATCTTCACGTTTTAGGGAATTGGCAAATAAATTCAAAAAAGATAGGTGACTGGAAACTTAGCCTATTCTCTTCATTCACAAATATTTAAAATGGATAAACGGAGAAACTCTCATGGAATTTATTTGGTTTATTTTAATCGGACTAGTGGCCGGAGCCTTAGCTGGTCAAATAGTTCACGGTGGTGGCTTCGGTGTAGTGGGAGATATTATTGTTGGTATTGTCGGCGCATTATTAGGTGGTTTCCTATTTAATACCTTTGGAGTTTCCACAGGTGGTGGCTTGATCGGCAGCTTGATCGTGGCAACCCTTGGAGCAGTAGTCCTACTATATGGAATTCGCCTAGTGAAGGCTTCTTAGAAGCTACTTGAGATTTTGAGCAAATTACAAATAAGTTATTTAAAGGCAAATTCAACATGACCAATAAAAACGTAAATCCTGACACACAAGCCGATGCAAACCTCGATCCAATTTCGGGAGAAGTAGGGTCACATCCTGTGGGAACAGGTATGGGAGCTGCAGGTGCTGGCACTGTAGGCACAGTTATCGGTGGCGCAGTTGGAGGTCCAGTTGGTGCGGTAGTTGGTGCTGTTATTGGTTCAGTGGTTGGTGGTTTAGCTGGCAAGGATGTAGCTGAACAAGTCAATCCTACTTTTGAAGAAACCAATTGGCAGGAGACCTATACTTCTAGTACCTATGTGGATTCAGATAGAAAGTACGAAGATTACCAACCAGCCTATCGTACTGGCTATGAAGGCTACGATCGCTATGGCCATAGTGGTCGTACTTACAGCGAGGTTGAGACAGATTTACAGCGAGATTATCAAGCTAATCAGACTGGAGGTTTAGCTTGGGAGCAAGCTAAACATGCAGTAAAAGATGCATGGGATCGTGCTTCTACAGCAATTCAACGCTAAATCATAATGCTAGCATACTTCTATTCTTTAACTATGCTGATGTCCTTATGACTTTGCCCTAAAATAAGAAGTCTCACTAATTGGTAGTAAGTAGTCTAGCGTAGTTAAAAAATAGAATCAAATCTTGTGCTGCCCAGATCGTGGGCAGCACAAGATTTGAAGTTTTAAGTTGACTTATTTGGCTATAGCTATACGAAACAAAGTGTGATGGAACTTACATTCCATTACACTTTGTTTCATAGTAAAGCAAGTTCATCATGTCATCCATTTAGACAACCATACCAATGTCATAATTTTTACTATAGAGAAGTAATTATCTCTTAAAATTACATGTCAGGAGCAATCTATCAATGTCAGTAGCACTTGAAGATAACAAACGTACTGCAATCGCTGTCAAATTGGCAGACATGAAAGCAACACAAAATGTGCTGATCGCCAATGAGAAAAGTTTAATCTCAGCTTGCCCAGATCGAGAAATCACTAACCGTTTAGAAGGATTTCTTAGAGATGATCAGAAAAACTTGGGTATCATCGACACGGTCATCGTTCAGTATGGAATTAAAGCCGAGCCAAATCCATCAATTCAGAAGGAGTTTGCAGATCTTGGCAAGATGATGCAAGATACAGACCTCACTTTGTTTGAAAAGGTTGCCAAACATGAACTTCTCAAACATACACAGGCAATGGCAGGAGTCCTCGTTCACAAGGCTGGTCAAGTAGTGGGAGCTGATATCGCCGTAGCGATTGCTCCTCTCAATGCGGTTAACTTTGAGAATCGTGGACATGAGGAGCAACTGAAAGGGATTATGGAATCTCTAAGCACGATGGAACTCACAGGCAAGCCTTCTGATAGTGGACTCTGGTCAAGAGTACAGGATTCCATTGCTGCTCTAAGTGGTATTGCGGGCAGTATCATTAGTCGTAATGATACTGAGGTCAAGATCTGTGATTTAATTCGCCTCGATCATACTAAAGTCTTTGCTTTGCTTTCTCAAATTGCAACGACTGATGACCCTCAAGAGCTACAGGAGCATTTTGGACAAGTTTACAAAGACTTGTGTACTCACGCTGCCGCCGAGGAAGAAGTCATCTATCCAGTTGTACGTCCCTACTATAACGACATTCAGAGTCTGTATGACGAACAAGCTGAAATGAAGCAAACGCTAGAACAGATTAAAGCCATGGACTGTGAAGATACGGTAGCTTTTAAAGCTGCGGTAGAGATTTTGGCCGCAGATGTCAATGCTCATGTCAAAGAAGAGGAAGATGAAATGTTTCCTCGTATTAATAGTAGTTTTGGAGACGATCAACAGAAACAACTTGCGACAGATTTTATGAATGCCAAAAGTAAGATTCAAGATCAGCGATTAGTATCTGCTTCTAGCTAGGTCTGCTAAGACTTGCGCTGTTTCATCAAGTTTATAGGCAAGTCCGAACTATATGCAGAGATTCCCGAGTGAGCATACGCCCAATTGAGAATCTCTGCATATACCTACTGATAAAAGTGTTAGGACAAATAAAGACCCAAGATGTGAGTTGCATTGCTTTACGCCGCAACTCACATCTTGGGTCTTTATCCTAATTGTCTTAGCAGCTATATCTATTTTGAATTAATCAAGATTTACTACATTTTTATACAGATTAATCAATTAAGACTCCTTGACTACCTAAATATACATCATCTCAAACATCCATCTGTCAGGCTAATGACAAGAATATACAAAAAACTCTTGATGGCTATTGCATCAAAAAACAATAAGCATTGAATTATATCCGTCACTATTCAGGAGAGATTAACTATGATTAGCGAGAAGATGCATTCTACCTCTCGACGTTCCTTGATCAAATGGGGGATTTATGGAGTTGGTGGTATAGCAATTGGCGCGATGCCTCAAGCCATCTATGCCCAGTCAAACAGTCGTGGCAAGATGCTCGCCTTTAATGCTAATGACATTGGCATTCTTAACTTTGCTTTGTTATTGGAAGAACTAGAATCTGCTTTTTATGCGGCCGTAGTTAGTTCGGGCAAAATCACCAATAGTCGAGAACTTGAATATATGAAATATTTGGGCGCTCAAGAAACTGCCCATGTAAAATTCCTTCGCAGTGTTTTAGCGAATCAAGTTCTATTTACGACTGAAGATTTAAGTTTTAATTCCTCTAGCCTCAATGATATTCTCGCTAACCGCGATCGCATTTTGAATGCCGCCGTTACGCTAGAAGATCTGGGCGTACATGCCTACAATGGCGCGGGTACAAGCTTGACTAGTCCCATATTTCTCCTTGCGGCTGGTTCAATTGTTTCTGTAGAAGCTCGTCATGCGGCGGGAGTACGGGCGCTACTCAATCGACCAACTACTGAACCTGATCGCGATCGCCTAATCAGTGATGCAAACTTGAATTCAACCCTAAATCCATTTAAAGGTAAGGCTTACGACGAGCTATATACCCCTAAACAGATTGTGGCAATCGTGAATTCGCTAAATATACTCAACAATCCTATTGGCGGGACTCTTGTTAGCTAGAGACGATACACCACACTTGCGAATACACTCATGCAAAAGGATGCTGCTAAGATGATCACCTACTCCGCGACTTTGCGAATAAAGCTTAAAATTATTTCCGATAGTTTTAAGTGTATTGCTAGTACAGCATTACTTCCTTTAAAGCTTTGCTTTGCTTGTATCCCTTTTCTATTTGTATTTTTATTCTTTAGTCCAGCCTCATCAGCATATGCTCAAAGTACAGTTTTGAGTCCTAGACAAGTCGCAGAATATGCACTTACCCTAGAAAAACTTGAAGCAGACTTTTATGAACGAGCAGCCATAGCAGCGATGAATGGAGGATTAGCATCTGCACCTCAAATTGCCAAGGATGCGATCGCTTCCTATGGCGAGGACGAAGCTAATCATGTAACGGATCTATCCGCAGCACTACGTTCTATCGGTGGTGATCCTGAAGCAATTAAAATTCCTGTAAATCCCAACTATAGTGCAATCTTAGGTCGTGATCCCTTTGCTAATCCTACGGATTTCCTACTGGCAGGGCAATATGTCGAAGATTTGGGCGTAGCTGCATACAAAGGGCAAGTGCAGAACTTACTTGCCGCAGGTGATGCTGGCAAACCAATCTTAGCGGCGGCTTTAGCAATTCACAGTGTCGAAGCTCGCCATGCTGCGGGTATTAGATTCTTACGTGAGACTTTGCTAGACGAGGATGTACGTCCTTGGATATCTACCAATGCTAGCAATAAAGAAGTTATCTACAATGAGAATCGAGAAGACTCTCCGATTCCCTTTACTCTTGATGCTTTTGATGGCTATGCAACTAGTGACGAAGTACTTGCCCTCGTTACACCAATCTTAACTGCAACTCCATCATCTAATACTCAACCTGTTGAAGAAGTAGTTCCAACCACAACCACTGAACCATCGACAACGAGTGAACCATCAGCGCCAGTAAGAGGGTTATGGTAAGGAAGTCGCTAGTATGTTCTTTCCTTTATTTAGACCTCTAAAAGCAACCATTTTAAGTTTGAGTATAGTGTTAGCCTCATCTATTTCTTCTACTATTGCTCAAACTGAGATCAGAAAAAGCATCAATCCCACCCATAAATTGGAAATATTAACAATGTCTAATCTGGTTAAAGAGAAGATTAAAACTAATCTTGAAAAGGCAAAAAGTCAAGGCAGTATTCGATCTGAACATATTCGTGAAATTGTCAAAGATGCAGTTGCCCAAACCATCGCTGAGCTAAAAGAAGGCTCAGGTGAAATTGGCTTAATTGTCAAAGATGCGGTCTCTACAGTAATTGCTGATTTTAAGGGAGGTGGCAAGGAAAAGACAGAAAACATCACTGCTTCTATCGAAGGCGCGATCGCAGGAAGTACCCATGAGCGTCAACAGGCGATCGCGGAGCGACGAGTGAGACTATTGGCGATTCAAACTCAATTGGATCAACAGCAGGAAGAGTTAGATCGGGAAGCCAGCGCCATCATGATGGATATCAAGGCGGTGGAATTACCAGATACTAATCCTGAAGAAATTAATCTAGCGGTCGATACCTATCAAGAACGTCAAGAAGTGGGGATTTTGCAGGAGCAGTACGTCAACCTCAAATCCCAAATGACAAATCTAGATCGGAAATTAGCGGATCGTTATGGCGATCGCTATCAAGAAATTAAGCTGCAATGGGAAAAAGCAAAAACATGGTATGACCAGAAAAAAGTCGAAGCAGAAGCCAGTGGAGTTCTTCCTTTACAACAGAAACAGGCTGAAATTGAGACCAATGCAGGTGAATTTGGTTCTGTAGTTGCTCGTAAAGAGGAACAGATCAAGCAGGGCTTAAAAGAAATTTGGAAAAGCAAAGATTCCGTCTCTAAGCGCTAATTTGCAAATTGCTAATTTTCAAAACATACAGTTTATTTCGTATCGGGGAATGTAGTGCAGGCTCTGACCGCACCACATTCCCAAAAACAGTCAATTCAAGAGTAATCAACATGAAACTAATTTTAGGCATTCTTCTTCCCCCCCTTGGTGTTTTTCTGGCTTACGGATTTAGCGTCACTCTATTAATCAATATTGGACTCACTCTATTAGGGTGGGTTCCTGGGATTATTCACGCTGTTTGGGCGATCTCTAAACAAGGCGAGCAATCAAGTAATTAGATTTGCTCAATTTCTCTTTCTCCTAACTACCAAATTACTATTACTCTAGGTAAAAAAATATGATTGGATACTTTCTCACTATATTAGCAACTGCTTTAGGGCTTCTCATTGTTGATCTAATTGTCCCTGGTGTAGACATTGCTAACTTTCCTTCAGCATTATTAGCAGCGATCGTTATTGGTTTGGTTAATGCCTTCATTAGACCAGTTCTGCAAGTTTTGTCTCTACCCCTTACTTTTATTACTCTAGGATTGTTTTCATTTATCCTAAATGGACTATTGCTGTGGATAGCATCCATTATTGTTCCAGGATTTACGATGAATGGTCTTTTGGCTTTCATCCTAGCTCCTATCGTTCTATCTTTTTGTAGTACTTTCCTTAATAAATACTTTGCAGAGAGAAGAACTGGTACTTAAGAAGCTATTTCAAAATTAATTTCTGGTGCGAAAAGTTTTAAGAGATTCCCCTCAATCCCTCTTAAAAATAGGGAAGAAGAAAATGCTTTCCCTTTTTAAGGGAGTCTAGGAATCTAGGCAGTTCTTAAATTTCTAAGGGGAAAAATATACAGCGTGAAAAACTAAGGAACAACCAGATGAACATTTTTCGCCATGCTCGAACCACAATAGTAGCGATCGCTCTGATGTTGGTTTTGACTTTCACAACTGCTTGCGGATCTCCTCAATCCTCTAATCCAGTAAAGCTCAATCAGAGTTCAGATTACAGTCAAATAGCCCGAAATAATTCAGCCGCAGGGAAAGATTATGGTAATTGGGTAATGCAGACTAGTAAAGGCTTAATTAAGGATGCCTATGTCCGCGACGGTAATAAATTAGGGGTCGTAATTTCACCTCAAGTTCTACCCTCAGATGTAAAGCCCTTAACTCAATCGCTAACCCAAGGCTTTCGGAATACTTTCCCAAATCAAGATTTAACCGTTTTGATTTATGCTCCTGACAAAAAATTGATTTTAACAGCTCGCTATGACTATCAATCTAAACAAATTGATTATCAGCAAGCCAGTTAATCCTTCATGATCCATCTATATTTTTATTGAGATAACCATGAGTAATCAAACCCTCACCATTGCCAACTTCGATGATAATTACTGGCGACAGAATTACAATTCTCGTCACTATATTGAGAAAGGAGCTACCTATGAAGGCTATCAATTAGCCTATCAGATAGGACACGAAGGTTGCGATCGCTATTTTGGCAAGAGCTTTGATGAAGCAGAACCCGAACTCAAGCGAGATTATGAAGCTCTCTTAGCCCAAAAGAGTGGTACAGGCATGGCTTGGGATAAAGTCAAAGATGCAGTTCGGGATGCTTGGGATCAAGCAGGGACTACTTAGTACCAATTTAAGAAATGGCTACGCCATTTCTTAAATTCAAGGTAATCCAAAGCTTCGCCTTGGATTACCTTGAATGCATAAATTTTTATTGTTTTTATTTTAATGGAGTTCTAAATAGCTATGCCAAATACTAGTGATGAATATAAGCGTCAAGTCATGAAAGATTTAGCGGGAGGGAATAAAGAAACCCTACCTGATGAGTCGGAAAACTTTACAGATTTTGACAATTTTGCTCAACGGTCTTCCCGTGAAGAACGTCGTAATATATTTAGTGACTTTTTCCAGCCCGATCGCATTTCCTCGGCACAAATGGAGCCAGAATTGCAGAAAGCACTCGCTAAGATTCAGCCCAGTCAGCGAGATGATGTCGCTAGAGAGTTATTTGGTCAGCTCAAAAAGACAGGACTAGGTAATCGCGATCTCGAAAAGCAATTAGGTCTATCTAGCCATGATCCTAGCCGCATGACACCTCATGATGTCGCCCAACTCGCAGGGTTTACTTACCATTCCCATCCTGATATTTTTCATGAAGTTTTAGCCGATCAGCCAGCTCTAGTCAAATTTCTCAGCAATCCGATGGTGGGCGCAGTTGTAGGAGCGATCGCCTCAAAATGGATTGGTCGTAAATAAACCAATATGCTCAGATATTCTGCTCAACTTTGACAGTGTTAGCTGATTGACTGACAAAAGTAGGAAGAGAAGTATCGAGAAAGCATACAGAGATTGAATTCGAGTAAAGAAGAGGCTTATGCTGTTTTCATCAAAGAAATAGCATAGGACAAAACGCCTCACACATCTATAAATGAATTAACAAAATTCGGGAGTCGATACAGCGCATGGTCAGGTGTACGCCATTGTCCATAAAACTGAGTCCAAGCGTCTTACCAATGTGCATATTGTGGCGGCTTGAGAATCTCATAGCTGATAGAATTGGTATATTTTCAACACTAAACCCACCATCATTCAGACTTTTTGGGAGTATGGGCTTAGATTCGATATTGAGAAAAATTTCTTGGATGACAAATCCAATGAGATCTTTCCATAACTGAGATCTTGCACCATTCCTAAAAGAGTTAAGTGGGAATGGGTTTGAGAATAATTTCAAAGCCATGACGAGCAGCAATATCGGCACTAATTTGAAGATACCTGAGAAGTTTCAACCAAAGGACAGAAGGGAATAAAACTGAAAGAGTTAAATCACAAGTAGCTTTCCAGTCCA
>NZ_JACJQB010000073.1 GCF_014696385.1 Pseudanabaena mucicola FACHB-723 | reverse complement strand
AGAACTTTAGACAACGCTAATGCGAGAATTCATCTTTGCTTTATTAGGCTTATGCTTAAGCGCCTTGCCAAAGCTTCCTAAGATACCAAATGGGTTCTATAAAGGTTTAGCAGTACATTAGAATCGAATACAAAAAGACATCTATCCCACATTTCTTCTCTCAGATTAGGATCATTAAGAAGATATTGTTCTATAAATCGTTCATCCATTGAAACTACTCTCTTTTTTCGCAAGTAAATCTTATCTTAATGTATAGCGAAATCTAAAAATGTATTACTTTGCAAAGTATAAGGTAAATAACTGTACAATACAAATATTACTCAACTTGTCCAGTAATTTTTATTATGGCTTTTAATTTTCCTAAGCCATGAAATTTTGAACAAAATCGCCAAAACATAGTAACTGCTTGGGTGTCGTTTGCATCATTTATTTAAATATTCAAAAAGTTAACTCTTGAAACAACTCCGATAAAGGAAGACTAAAATTTGGAATTATATCTTCACCATCAAGACTATCTTCTAACTGCAAAAGCTTAGAAGGCTTAGGTTTGTGGTAAACCAATACACATTCCTCATCAGGCAAAATCACCCATACTAAGCGAGTTCCATTCTCAAAATACTCCACCAACTTATTATGGATTTCCTCAAAAGTATTATTGGGAGAAATAATTTCTACAGCCAGATCGGGAGCGCCATCAAAAAATCCCTTTGGTAAACGCTTTAGCCCTTGCAAACGCTCTTTAGCAATAAAAGCAAGATCGGGCGATCGCTTATTACCAGTCTTCATCTTAAAAGCCGTACTCGAATCACAAGTAACCCCAAGCTTATGAGTCCGCACAAAACCAGTCAAAAAATATCCGAGAGTAAGAGCCAAATAGCCATGCTCCACACCTGAATTTGCCACAATGACTAACTCTCCATCTACATATTCATAACGATTGCCATCTTCAGGTAATGACATAAACTGCTCATCAGTCAAAGCTCTTGGATTGGCTAATGGCTGAATTAAGTCTAGATCATTCGTTGCGATCGCTTGAGTCATTAGATTTAACTCCACAGATTAAACTAATGGGATTATAGCAAAGCACAAAGTGGCATAGCCACTTTGTGCTTTGTAATGTGCTTTGCAATTAATTACAACAAATCCAGCTTGACCTGCTCCAAATTGCCAGTGAACTTAAACGGAACTTGATAACTATCAACCACAGCGCTACCCGTATCTTGACCTACATCAAAGGTTTCATCTAAGCCAATACGGAAGCCAACGGTTTTCTCGACGCGACCTTCAGCAACCTGCTTATCATTGATAAATAGCTTGCCAGTGCCACCTGCACCAATTCCACCACCATCATAGGCAAAATCAAATCTAACTTTAGACTTCCCGATCGCTACAGGTTCAGAGGACTGAATGATCGTGCGATCGCTATTCAGGAAGTTATAGGCATAGGTGGGTTTGCCATCTTGCAGAAAGAAACTCCAACCTGCAAAACGTCCGCCTTGAGTCACTAATACTCCTTCTGCACGATCTTTGGCAATATCCACATCGGCAGTGATACTGAAGGATCGATTCTTGGTATTAGGAGCGCTACCTTCAGGAATGCCTGTGACCGTGGTGTAGTAACTAAAGCTATTGCGACCATTTGTGACACTAGGACGAGTATTAATGTCAAAGCGCTGAATTGTGCGATCGTCTAAGGGTAGAACCTTATATTTCTTCGCTTCCTTCAGAAAGAGATTTTGCAATTCTGCCAACTTTTTGGGATTATCTTTGGCTAAATCCTGAGATTCGCTAAAGTCTTGGGCAACATTGTATAGTTCCCAATTATCCTGATCGAAGGTGGTTTTAGAAAAACGCTCCCAAGGCAACCGACCATGACGAGCCGCCGCTACCCAACCTTGATCGTAAATGGCGCGGTTGCCAAACATCTCAAAATACTGGGTTTTATGTTTGGAAGCCACCGCAGGATCGTCAAAGGAATACACAAGACTGGTTCCCTCAATCGGTTGCTGTTTTGTGCCATTGACCACTTCAGGAGTTTCAATACCTGCCGCTTCCAGAATTGTGGGTGCGATATCAATTACATGATGAAACTGGCTGCGAATAGCACCTTGATCCTTAATGCGATCGCCCCAAGCGACAACTAGACCATTGCGAGTACCGCCGAAGTGCGAAGCGATTTGTTTTGTCCATTGGAAGGGGCTGTCCACTGCCCAAGCCCAAGCGGCATTAAAGTGATTGAAGGTTTTAGGGCTACCCAAATCATCTAGGGCAGCGAGAATTTCTTGAGGGCTTTCTTCAACGCCATTAAAGACCTTGAACTCGTTAACACTGCCTGTTAAACCACCTTCTGCACTCGCGCCATTGTCGCCAGCAATGAAGAAGACAAGCGTATTATCCAATTCACCCAACTGAGCGATCACATCAATCACACGACCAACTTCAGCATCGGTATGGCTGAGGAAACCTGCAAATACTTCAAATTGATGAGCGTAAACTTTCTGCTCGGTAGGGGTGAGGGAATCCCAAGCAGGAATTTCCGCAGGACGGGGAGTGAGTTTCGTATCCGCAGGAATAATGCCAAGTTTAAGCTGACGCTCAAAAATATCAGCACGTAATTTATCCCAACCTTGATCGAACTTGCCTTTATATTTCTCAATCCATTCCTTTGGTGCATGGTGAGGCGCATGGGTTGCACCTGTTGCCAGATAAGTAAAGAAGGGCTTATCGGGAGCGATCGATTGCTGGGTACGAATCCATTTAATCGCATGGTCAGCGAGATCGGGAGTGAGGTGATAATTGGGATCATCTAAAGGTTTCTGAATATGTTGAGTATTCTCCACCAAGTTAGGACTCCATTGATTGGTATCACCACCTAAAAATCCATAGAAATAATCAAATCCCAAACTAGTCGGCCAGCGATCGAAGGGGCCAACGGCACTGGTTTCATAATCAGGAGTATTGTGCCATTTGCCAAAAGCAGCCGTATTGTAGCCATTATCACGCAATACTTCGGCGATCGTGGCGGCACTGCGAGGCAGAATCGCGGTATACCCTGGGTAGCCCGATGCAAGTTCTGTAATCACGCCCGTACTGACGGAATGGTGATTGCGTCCTGTCAGCAAGGCGGCTCTAGTGGGAGAGCAGAGGGCAGTGGTGTGGAACTGGTTGTAACGCAATCCCTGCGACGCTAAGCGATCTAAGTTCGGAGTTTCAATCAATCCACCAAAGGCGCTTGTCTGTCCAAAACCAACATCATCAAGGAGAACGAGCAACACATTGGGAGCTTTGGCTGGAGCTTTAATTGGTTGGGGAAAGTCAGGTTGTGATTCCTTATAAGTCGTGCCAATTTTGCCCTTAAAAGGTGGTTGCGGTAATGGCAACACTTCGCCATAGTCAGCAAAGGCTGGTAATGGGAGGAGGCTAGAAAGCATCAAGGCGATCGCAGTTAAAAAACTAATTTTTTGGGCGATCGCTTTTTTAGTTTCCCATTGCAAAATAAACTGAAGAGAGTTTTTCCAAAAATCTCTCTTTGAAGAATTTGTAACTTTTGTCATTATTGTCTAAATCAAAGACTATCAATCATTGTTATCACGATGATTGAAGCAAAGTCGGTCTTCACGAAGACATCTAGTTTTTAATATTTTTGACTAACCGAAACCCAATATGCGTAGTTCCCGTATCTGGCGATTCTGACTCCCGCGCCGCAGGACGATAGCGACTACAGTAATTGGGAGCGCAGAGATACGAGCCACCCTTGATAACATGTAACACTGACTCATCGGGCTTTTTCGGGTCAAAACTTTTATGGCGATCGCCAGCGATCGGATTATGTTGATGCGCCATGCGATCGTGTCCAAACTCAAAGAAATCAGAAGTCCATTCCCAAACATTACCAGTCATATCATAGAGCCCATAACTATTAGGAGGGAACGAAGCAACAGGCGCTAAACCCTTATATCCATCAGCTTTAGTATTAAAATACGGGAAAATTCCTTGCCAAGTATTCGCATTCTTCTCTGAATATTGATCACCCCAAACATAGGTCGCACCATCTAAACCACCTCTCGCTGCATATTCCCATTGCGCTTCCGTGGGAATAGACTTGCCAATCCACTTCGCATAGGCTTCTGCATCTTTATAGGCAATATGCACAACAGGATAATTATCTTTCCCCTTAATAGAACTATCTTTCCCAAAAGGATGCTGCCAATTTGCACCCACTGTCCAAGCCCACCAACTCAGAAATGGCAATTGCTGAGCATCTTCCTTAGGTGGTTGAAATACCAAAGAACCTGCTAAGCGTTGCTCGTCAGGTAGATCGGGAAATTCTTCTTTTGATAGAGGAATCTCTGCAACAGTTTTGTAACCAGTCGCCTTCACAAATTTAGAAAATTCAGCATTCGTAATTTCATGCTTATCAATACAAAAGCTGCTCACGCTGACATTATCGGCGAATCTCTCCTCAGGAAACCGATCGCTATCCGACCCCATCCGAAAAGTGCCACCATTAATAAACACCATTCCCTGTGGGCAGTTAGCAGCAAATACAGGGGGAGCGATCTCCATAAGTAACAGGAAAAAAAGACCCATGAGAAAGAGAAAAGCAAAAGGTAAAATGAGAAACTTCTTTTGCATTATCAATTACCAATACTGAGTTGTCGGACGAATTAAAATCTCATTTACATCCACTCGCTCAGGCTGACTGACCGCATAAGCGATCGCATTAGCAATATCTTCAGCTTCTAATGGCGTAATTGATTTGCGGAGCGCTTGACTCTTTTCATAGGCAACGGGATCAGAAATATGCTGATCGATTTCCGTATTTACCATTCCTGGTGCCACAACGGTGACGCGAATATTTTGTGGTGTCAGTTCTAAACGCAAAGCTTCAGAGAAGGCATTCACACCCCATTTGGTTAAGTTATAAAGCCCAATACCTGCGCGGACGGTGCGCCCTGCTACGGAGGAGACATTGACAATATGCCCAGATTTTTGTTCTAAAAACGTTGGTAAGACAGCATGAGTGGCATATAGCACACCAAAGATATTCACATCGATCATTTTGCGCCAATCATCGGTATTCGCATTGGCGATTTGTCCAGCGATCGCAATTCCTGCATTGTTCACCAAAATATCAATACGTCCAAAAGTTTCTTTGGTCTTTGCAATTAAGTTTTGAACTTGCGCTTCATCAGTAACATCGGTAATTACTTGGAGAAATTTGCCACCCGATGCTTCAATTTTTTGAGCAACTTCATTTAATTTATCGGCGCGTCTAGCAGCGATCGCTACATAAGCACCCTCAGAAGCTAAGGCGATCGCTGCTAGACGTGCCGATACCTGCGGAAGCACCTGTGATAATCGCAACTTTACCTTCTAATTTTTTAGTCATTTTAATTTTCTAGTTTTAACGTAAATTAAGTATCACTAAAAAGTAGGGGTAATTCATGAATTACCCCTACTTTTTATTACTGATTTTAGAAAACGAAAGTGGTACGGAGAGACAGACCATAGATTGGCTCTGGTGTGCCAGCATCAGGATTGAGAATTACAAAAACGCCTGGAGTGATGCTGATATTGCGATTGAATCTATGGGTGTAGAAAGTTTCAAGATGCCAAGGAGTCAGAGTATCTCTAGCACCATCGCTGCTATTTACATAGGGAGAAATACCAACCAGAATACCGCCGTGATTACCTTCCTTGAACAAGTCATAGAAGCCAAGACTCAAAGCCGCATTGAGAATATTCGCTTTGGCAGGTCCAGGGGTGAGGTTAGTTGCTGCTGTAGTTGAGAACCAGCCACCAAAGCCAACTTTAGGGAAAATTCGCCAATCAAACTGACCACCAAAAGTATCGGCAAGAGTAGTTACATCACCAAAGGGGCGAACAGCAAGGTTTGTACCAGTAGGCCCAGAGAAGTTTGTTTCTCCTGCTCTATCAATACCATTTGTACCAGTCCAATATTTGCGGATGTAGTTGAGAGAAAACTTAAAAGTATCAGATGGCGTTAGGGTAAGTTGAGCGGCGATCGTTTGGCTACCACCAAATAATCCATTACCAGTAGCTGGATCAGGAGTACTCGCAGGAGTACCTGGTCTCCGACTACCAGCCGCAGGATTAGATGCTTGCACGTCACTAGCAAAGTAACCCGCATGTAGTTGGATAGCATCGCTGAAGCGGTAAGCCGCGCCGACTCCAGTATTGGTAAATCCAGGACGGAAGATAACAGGATTAAATAGTCCATAACTAGTATTAGGAACGGAAGTTCCTTCTCTGAGGGGACTAATTAGAGGGAAATAGTCAAATGGCTGTAGTGATCTTGCTGAGAGCCAAACAGTAGCTTTATCACCTACGGGAAAACGATAGAATAGTTGACCTAGCGAGAAAGAGTTTGGCGCTGTGGTAGCAGTAGAACCATCAAGGGCAAAGTTAGATAAATTTGTTCCTGTAATAGCAGCGATCGCAGGAGCGTTATTTGTACCCAAGTTGATAGTTAATAAATCTTTTCCTGTAAAACTGGTATTGAGACGCAGGTTTACGGAATAAGCAAAAACTAGATTAGTATTTCTGGGATTAGTAGAACCAGTTCTAACGCTATTAGTAGATAAACCAGCTAATAGAAAATTAGCTGCACCTGATAGTTTTGTAGTAGTTGAAAACTGTTGGGCTTCAAGTTTAGCAGTTTTTGCATCCAATGAATCTACACGTCCTCGGAGTGTAGCAAGCTCAGAAGCAAACTCCTCTTGCAATTTCTGAAGAGTGGCAAGATCTTCTTTACTTACTTTGTCCGCAAGGCCAGCCGAGGTAATTTCATTGATTTTGTCTAGAGCTGTATTCAAACCTGCTGCAAATTCATAACGGGTGAGAGATTGGTTGCCGCGATAGGTACTGTCGGGATAGCCAGCAATGACTCCGTAACGTTCCACCAAGGATTGTAAAGCGGTAAAAGCCCAATCAGTTGGTCGGACATCAGTAAGTTGAGAGACAGAATTAACCTGAGCGAGATCAGAGTTTTGAGAAGACAAACCAAATTGTGAATTAGATAGCTGCTCAAAGGGAACTGGTGTAGATGAGAGTTCCTGTTGTGCCGAAATTGGCAAAGGAGTTTTCAAACCCAGTTCTGAGACATTGGTAACTTCATCAATCAATTTTCTATTTCCATCAACGTTGGTATTAGTGATATTGACCAGTTGATTAGATGAATTAGAAATTTTTTCAACAGTAGGATTGATCTCATTGGCGCTAACAGGTGATGTACTGGCGATCGCCGCTAATAAAAGCGATGGCAAAGATAGCGCAATTGTTTGCGAAGCCTTGAACATTATTATTTCTCCTCACATAGAGATTGAACAAATACAAAGATGAACACAAAAATGAATTCAGGTGGAAAAGATTGAATTACTGAACTTCAAAAAAATTTTCAACATCGAGGACTAACTCTAAATATATTCTTCATGTTGAATCCACAAGCTTTTTGAATAACCCAAACCTAATATACGGTAACTACATGATAATGCCGTAGTATTAAACAAGTATCACATGTGTATGCATTAAAAGCAAGGATTTTAAATAATTAGTAAACGCAAGAAATAGCGGTGCGAGGCTTCGCCCCGCTATTTCTTGATTGGGAAGGGAGTAGATAAAGTACCAAAGAGAATCAGTTCTTCACTAGATATTTATCGGATCTCAAAGCCAAGATTGTGCAGGACTTCTGTTAAGCGATCGCGTCCACCGAGAGCCTCAGCATTAGCAATTCTTGCGGTGGAGTGAGTTGACCAATCAGTATTCACTCCCGTTTTTTGTTGCTGATAGAAATCGGTCATAATCCGATCATATTCAGCGATCGCATCAGCTTGCTTTTCAACTGAGTAACCCTCACGATGGAGAACGGCAGATTGAGATAGACGGGGCTTGACAGCAGGAATATTGTCAGGATCGGGATAGCCAACGCTAAGCCCAAATACTGGAAATACCAAGGGAGGTAGATTCAATTCTTTTGCCACAGCTTCAGGATTGTTGCGAATTGCGCCGACATAGACTGTTCCTAAACCAAGGGATTCGGCTGCAATTACGGCGTTTTGAGCTGCTAAGGTCGCATCGATCGCTCCAGTTAGAAAAGTCTCTAAATAATCCAAGCCTTCGGATGTAGCGTTGTGAGCGTCAGCAATATTTCGCGCCCGTGACAAATCCGCAAGCCAAACTAAAAACAAAGGGACTTGGCGGATATGGGCTTGATTGCGGGCTAATACCGATAAACGCTCTTTACGGGCAGGATCTTCAACAGCTACGACACTCCATAATTGTAAATTAGAAGAACTAGCCGCAGATTGAGCCGCTGCAATCAAAGTTTCTAAAGTGCCTTTGGGTAAAGGTTTAGACAAATAGGAACGTATAGATCGGTGGGTTAACAAATTGCTGATCTGATCATTCCATAGAAAGTCATCAGGGAAAGAAATACCATAGCGATTGTGAAGCAAATCAACGGAAGAAACGGTGGCTGTAGTCATAAAATTTTGAACCTTTAATGAACAGCGTAAATCTCGTCTAGAAGAGAAGATGAAGTATTTGGTTTAGTACCTTTATTAGTTGCGATCGCCTGAAGCAAATCTTGCAAAGCAGCCTGTAACCGAATCGCAATTTCGAGGTTGGAATGTTCAGCATCCTGTAATTGATTATCTACCGCAAAAACACTGGGCAGGATTTGGGTTGCACCAAATTCTTTTAACACAGGCTTTAGAGAATATTCTAATGCGGAAGTATGGGCAATTGTATGACTAGTGGCAAGGGGGAGAATGACTTTATGGGCAAAAATCCCGCTTGGCAATAAATCGAGGAATGACTTTAGTAGCCCTGTATAGGCGGATTTGGCTATGGGACTGCCTATAATTATTGCATCGGCCTCTGCAATCAGTTTTTTGGGATAGAACAAAACGGGGCTAGAGTAACGCCCAAAAGCTAAGTCTTCAGCTAATAGATTGCGTACTAATAAAGTATCAATTTTAATTTGTGGAGATTCTAATTGATTTGCTAATAGATGCTTAGCATAGTCTAGAAAAGTGTGGTTGGGGCAAGGATGAAGGGGACTACCACCAATTATTAAAATACGAGTCATGTTTTTTGGGAGGGAAAGGAATATTAGGCGGCTTGAGCAGCAAAATGAGAAACACCTTCAGGATTCATCACTCTGGTACGAATCTTATCCACGAGGGCAGCAAATTCACCACTACCACGGGGACGGGGACGGGGCAGGTCTATTTTTAAATCTAGTCCAATCTGACCATGTTCAATCAAAATTAAGCGATCGCTCAGAGCCACGGCTTCTTCGACATCATGAGTAATCAGTAAAGTGGTAAACTTCTGCTCTAGCCAAAGATTTTCTAATAACTGATGTTACGTGGAAGGAATAGCCAATTTTTGGAGAAGAGAGAAACTAGCCCTAATGGCATTGAAGTAGAGTTTAGACTTAAGAGCAAAGTGATTGAGT
>NZ_JACJQB010000072.1 GCF_014696385.1 Pseudanabaena mucicola FACHB-723 | reverse complement strand
GGCAGTATTCTTCTAACTTTTGTTGGTCTTCGGGTGTCATTGTCTTCGCGGGGAGCTTTTGCTCTATTATCTCATCTCTGCACTTATCAGTATTTATACTTTGCGCCTAAGTGAGATGCTCCCATCCGCGTCAGGCTAGGCACAACATGGTTGCCCGAAGATGTAATCAAAGAATTTAGCGAACAACTACTGAGTCAGGCAGGAACCAGCACCGTCAAATTTCCTTCTGAGCCTACCAACCAATGAGTAAATTTTGCTAAATAAAAAACAAGTTAATTGTGTTATTGTGTAAAAATAAGCTAGGTTAAATAAAAACATGATTTTAAATAAAAACAACATATCAATTCCTGAGTTAAAAACTGAGATCCAAAGTGTAATTGACAATATCAATGATGATAAAAGCAATGTTTTTGAGCATATACGAAAAAAATCCTTGCTATCTAAACTCAGTCGATTAAATGAAATAAGCAATATTTTGAATATTGAGAAATATAAAATTGTATTTATCGGTAAAATTGGTGCTGGTAAAACAACAGCTATATGCCATTTGTTTAATCTAGTTCAAGCTATTGATAAAAACATTGAGACTAAAAAAGGTAAAGTAAGTATAAAAGTTGTAGAACCATTGTTGTCAACTGCATCTGGTAGAACAACAATAAGTGAAGTAATTATTAAATCTGCTAAAAATATATACATTGAAATTGACCCTTACGATAGAGAAAAACTAGAACTATTAATTAATGACTTCTGTGATTCTTTTTATTGTGAAAAATCTAATAATGATGTAATTTCAACTGAAATGGAAAGAGCTCTTCGATCAATAACAAAACTAAATAAAATCACAAAAAAAATTAAAGAAGAAGATGGAAAAATCACTTCCAAAACAGTTGATTTGGCTGAAGAAAAAGCAAAAGAGGTATCTTTAGAAGAATTCAAAAGATATGCCTTTGAAAATGCCGATTTAGATAAACGATGTTACGACAGAGTAAATAGTCTAATTTTTTGCCCTGAGGTAGTTGATCCTAAACAATGGCTTAAAGAAACTTTTGATAAAGTTAATAAAGCTGATATTCCATCTTTGTCTATTCCCAAGACGATATTCATTTACATCAACAATCAAATTTTTGGCTTGTCTGAACTAGACGGTTTTGATTCGGTTATTGATACAAAGGGTATAGATGAGAGTCCGATAAGAGCAGATCTTCTAGACTATATTGAAAGAGAAGATGTAATTTGTCTTTTTACTTCTACATATAGCGATTCACCTGAAACCAATGTTCGCGAATTGATGAAGTATTTTTTAAGTCAACACTCAAAAAAATATGAAAATAGATTCGTCTCATTTGTCATGCCACGTAAAGGTGAGCCTGAAAAAGAAAATGATGGAGACGGGACTAGAGAAGTAGGAATAGAAATTAAGAAAGGAATTGTTCAAAGTGTTTTTGATAGGCTAAATCTTAACTTTCTTAAAGATAACATCCTGTTTTATGATGCGCTTCAGTGCTATGACGAAAAGGGTAGAATAGAACGAGACTATGATGAGCAAGATGTTCAAGACATGAAAAATGAAGTGGTTTTCGCTATAAACTATGTCATTGAAAATAGAAAAGATACCTTAATCAATGAAGTATGTGAAATTAGAAATAGCTTTCAGCAAATGCAGGAAGGGAAAACTTTATCAGAACAAGAAGTTGCGCTAATTGAAATAGCAGTTGCTAAGTTAAAAGATGTCCAAAGTTTAGACAAGCGAATTCCTAGCTTCATTTATGAAGAGTTTATTGATAAATATGTTGAGTATTACTCAGAAAATTATAAAGCTTGGAATACAAAAGATGCTATTCATAGGAGATTTGGAACTTTTGAGGAAAGAGGATTTGATACATTCTTTGATGCGAAAATTGTAGCAGAAGGGCTTGATGAGAATGAGATGCTCAAAAAGTTTACAAGGAATTTGAAGAATGATGTTGAACAAATAATTAATGAATTAGGTGAATCTCTTAAAGAAATAGATAGCTTGACTCCTGAAATAAAAAGGCAATTTGAAATTCAATATGATGCATTTGTTAGCAGGGTCGGTCGTCAAATAGAGGGCTTTTTAAGAAGTAATAATGAAAATCAAATTTTTTGGGCAGAATTAATTGATCGAAGGGGAAAAGGGGCTGGATATAATCAAGATGTTTGTACAATTTTACGTAGAAAATTAGAAATACTGGATACGGGTGTTTCTGCAAGCAGGTTACTACAAGAGTATTCTGAGAGAGAATGGAAAAACACTATACAAATAATTCTAGATTTTTTTGTCTCTAAGTAGATGTCTGTAAACTGCTTTGGTAATTCGATTGAAATCTATGAATACTCAATTAATAACATTAGTTATACAGACTGTCTAATCCGAAAAAGAAGAGTAGTTTTATACCCAGAAGAAAGAGTAAGGCAAGCATTAATCTTGTATTTAGTTAACTTTACTAATATTAATGCTGACAACTATGTAATTAAGGTGGAGTATAAAAATTTAGATATTGCTATATATCAGAAGCATAAAATTAAATATTTTCAGCCTGCCTGTCCTCCAATTTTAATAATTGAGGTAAAGAGTCAATTTGTTGATGTTTTAAATTTTGAATCTCAGTTGCTTAAATATTTAAGCTTAAATTCTTGCAATAATGGTATATTGACGAACTGTAGACAGTTGTATATATATTCAAAAAATAATAATTTTATCAAGACTAATTTAACTCTTTGTGAACTAGATAAGGTTTTGATCCAAGATAACTTTGATAAGGATATAGATCTTTTTGAAGATGCCAGAAATGGCAACATTGATAGCTTTTTGAAGCTAATTGAAAAATATGGAAAATCCAATACTATTACATTTCAATGTTCTATTTATAAAATGCCAATAGATACTTTTTTCGTGTCACATTCAATGGACTATATTTTCTTTGATTTATGTGGAGTAAAATCAAAGAAAAATCAACCAAAAATTAGAAAAAATGATTTTATTAAGTTGATTTCAATTTGTGGTCATTAACTAAGTGTAAAAAAGTGTGAACTAAATTCATCTGACTTTTGTGTTTGTTATCAGGTTTTGTTTTACTGATCTCTATAATTCACTCTTGTACGTGGTGAGAAATGCGATCGCTGCTAAGCTAGCCGCAGTGCAAAAAAATCTCGAACGAGATAGACAAGAACTGCCAATTCTGCAAAATCGAGTCAGTCAGCCCTTTGAGCAAGCACAGGAATACGAACAGAAATCTCATCGGTTAGGATTTCTGAAGGAGATGTTTGATGCGATCGCCTATGAATCTCCTGTCGATGATCATGAGTCAGACAACCGTGCAGAGGTCTCTTTCCCAGAAGAATCAAGAGAAATCTTCTGGGAAAGAGACTCTAGTGCGGCTCAACTGGAGCCACCATCAATGGCGATCGTGGAAGCATTGAGTCAGAGACAGTTCGAGGATTGGGTAGCCCAAGACTCGGAAAACTGGCTTGAACAAATCGTGCAGTTTGTGGGAGATCTCGATCTAACCGTGAGTAGCATGAAACTACCAGAGTCGATTGTATTCAAGTCAATGTCTAACTTTACAGTAGTAGGTAAACAGCTTATGATTCCGCAAAAGAATGTAAATGAGCAAAGAGAACAATTGACATTGTTCTAAATTAATTAAGTCAAGACTTACTCAATATTGTTTTTAGTCATCCCTATAGCAAAGTAGAATTTGTCGTCCAAAGTTTACAGGTAACGCGCCTCACTGCAACAAGATACTTAAACGAAATGACCAGAATAGGATTGATGAGTAGGCAAAAACTAGGACGGGATAACTACTACATTAACATTGCGCTGTTTAACTTATTGAGTAATGTGCATGGAAAGTAAGTTTTCATAATATGTATAGAAAAGTAGGTTTTTCTATACATATTATGAAAACATGTATAGAAAAGCAGGTTTTTCTATACATGTCAGCTTTAGTTTGACTTTTTCTACTTCATACCTCAGTCGAAAATCAAGACAATCATCTCCCATAACACCTTGAGGATTTACTGAGCAAGTATTGCGATAAATTTGACAAGTTAGGCATTGAGGGAAATTCATGCTGATTTTGGGTAATCTCCTAACTCACCCTTCTGATTGGATAGAAATTGAAGAATCGCTTCATCAAATGATTCTGGAGCGACTAAAAAAGCCCAATGGTTGCCATCCACTTTACGAATTTGGAGATTTGAGCAGTATGTTTTGTAGGGTTTAAGCTGCCATTCAGATTGATTTAGCCCTTGCTTTGGTTGGATAAAAAGAGTTGGTACAGTAATGGTTGTGGTTAATCCATCTATGCCTAAAATTGCCTCAAAAATGAGATTTCGGGCATGGGCGGGAAACTTACTGCGCCAAGAACCATCTGGTTGTTCGGCAATCGTAGCTCGAAAGACAGCTTCTTGGAATGGAGTCCAATCACGATATTGCTTAAGGGTTCGAGCAATTTTCTCGGCTTCGGCGTAGGTAGGGAATGTGCCAACAAGTTTTAAGAAAGGCAAGATGCGATAGAACAGAGGAAAAGTAAGTCTTACCCACCAAGGGAAACGTCCCATGAAAAAGGGATCGACAAAAATCAAACTACGAAAACGTTGTGGTGATTGCTGCGCCCAAAGCGAAACAGTTTTGGCACTCCAAGAATGAGCAATAATATGAACACTTTGCCACCCTAGAGATAACATTAAGCCCTCCAAGTCATCAATAATGCTCTCAAAAGAATAATTATCTGTAGGTTTGGTACTTTCCCCATGTCCACGTAGATCGGGAGCAACCACACAATAGCGATCACCTTGAGATGCGAGGAACTGCCCCAAATGTGACCAAACTAAACCACAGTCCGCCATGCCATGTAAACAGAGGACAGGCTCTTTTCCCTGTCCCCAAGATAGATATGACAATTGTAAATTTGGCAGTTCAATCGTATGGCGCTCAGGCATAATGAGTCATAAATATTTAAGTAGACTACAGACTAAAAAACTTTTCAGGCACTTAAGAAAATGAAGCAAAGCTGCAACTCAATCTTAGCTTATCCAAATTCTTCCATGTTCGTATCATAATTTTGAAGGCTTTCAGAAAAATGCGCTATTGCTAAAAGTCTGTGAAGATTTAAGATGTCAAAATGAACAAAGAAAATTATCAAATGTCACTGTATAAAAATAGCAGATATTATGTGATAGTGAGTTTCAAGCTATCAATGAAAAAGATAGCATCTAGGCTCAAAGACCATTATGGTTGCAAAATCCTCGAATGCGATCGAGATGCAGTAGCATTCTTGCCTCCAGAAGCTGGAACAATTCAGCAAATGCTAGCAAGTGGAAAAATACAAAACTGCACTGAACGAAATTCAAAAACATAAATCAGTGCAATTGAACCAAGCTTACCCATTCTAGAACAATTAACCTTGTTCTAAAGCTGCTAGTTTAAAAGAGAAAGTCTTCATTTGTAGAGACTTTCTCTTTTGGAAGATTATATTTTATTTCTTTAGTGAGAAGAGAGTAAAAAAAACGGCTCTAAGCAATACAACCCATCTATCATTTTTAGCTCACTTATACCTATCTGTTCAGCCGCTGATGCTAAACTCAAGTAAGAAGAAGAAAACCTAATCTAAAGCATGGCAACTCACTTAATTATCTATGACGGAATTTGTAATCTCTGTGTAAATTTTGTTAAAGCTTTAGAGCAAATTGATCGAGGAAAGATATTTTCCTATTTACCGATGCAAGACCTTGAAGGCTTGAGCAAGTGGCAAATAACCACGGCAGATTGTGAATTAGGGATGATCATGATTGACTTACAAGCACCAGTAACTAATCGTTGGCAAGGCAGTAATGCAGCCGAACAAATTGGAAAGCTATTACCTCTAGGTAATTTGGCAGTTAATTTTTATCAATTTTTGCCAGGTTTAAAGTCCCTTGGAGATCGCACCTACATCCAAGTTAGAGATAATCGTTATCAATTATTTGGGAAAAGGGATGAGCTTTATAATTCGCCTTATTCAGAAGCCTGTGACACAAATTGTAAGCAGTTCTCACCCTTGCCGCAAAAAGCTCAGTAATAGAAAGAATCGCTTGTAAAGTTTTAGCACTAATTTCACAGAAAATTAGAGAGAAGCATATTTTAGAATATCAATCGTAAAATAGACAATAAGGAACAGTTACCACTGAGTAGCAAAGTTTGTCAAAAGTCCTTAGCAGGATTTTTGTGGCGAAATATCAAGGAGTAAATAGAAATAATGACGTGGAAATATAATGCGTCGGATCTACCAACTGGAAGTGAATCGCGTCAAAGCCATATCGAATTCATCCGCGTAAACCTAGAACTACTGCTAGCCGTAGCATGGCATGGCTACGAAAGTGAAGACAGAGGAGCGATTGTCATCGATGTCAGCAAATCGAAAGAATCGCAAATCGGCATCAGCCCCTATCAAAAATGGCTGAACTCCGAAAGCTATGGCTGCTATTTGAGCCAAGCCACAGCAGAACGTATTGCCAAGGAATCGGGATATCCAAACCCATTTCAAAAGGATGAGAAAAGACAAATCAGGGAATACAAGCCCGAAAATCAAGTAGTAGTCTGCTTTATTCGCACCGATGGCGGCTTTAGCTCCTATGTGATCGCGCATCCGTTCCTAACCGCCAAACAAGCCTACGAAGCCAATAAAGCGAGAATCCAAGCTGAATTTGCTGTAGATAAACCCGAATAAACCCAATCTTCCAATCTTTCCCAAACCCCAAAGCCTCCTGATGCAAATCAGGAGGCTAATTTGTTATGGAGTCAAACATGACCCAAAAGAGATATAAAAGCATCCTGTGTGGAGTATTGCTCCTAGCGATCGCCATCCATCCCGACCAACATCACCTCGAAGAAAAGCAGCCAAAAATCATCTATACCCAACGTAGAAGAAGGAAGAGATTAGCTATTAGCCATTAGCTGTTAGCGATTAGCTAGATTCCAGAATTAATGCATGACTTTCCAAAAGCCAATCCTTGTCCTCAGCGTCAATACACAACCGACCAAAAGCTAACAGCCAAAAGCTAACAGCTAATTGCCAAAAATAAAAACCATGAACACAGCCGCCATGATCGCTACCCAGCAAGCATTGATCGACAAAGGGGCCGAATACTTAGGCGACCTGATTGCATGGTCAATCAGTGCCGAAACAAGACTCAGTGAAGCCACCTTAAAACGAGCCGCCGAGCAAGTCAACCTAGACTTCAGCTACCTTCCTGAAAGCCCAAATAAGCTAAGTGCATTTAAAAATGCGAAAACGAAAACTCACACCCAACTGAGTAATCAAAACCTTCTCATCCGTCAAATCTCCAATAACGGTGTACTGGTCTATGGATTTGTCCTTGAGAACAAGAACGAGAAAGACAAAAAGCTTCGCTATAACCAACTGGCAACCTATAGCTTTGATAAAAGCAACGAAACCACCAATTGGAATCGAGAAGACTGGAGCAGTGACAATGAATCCCTAATCGACATGGCAAGAACTACCTTCGACAAATGGTACACATGGAGCCAAGAAATCACCAGCAAAGAAATCCGCGCCATGCTGACCGAGTTCGTGAAGAAGTCTGGAGTGCCATTTCGAGAACGAGGCGGCACATACTTTGTGGCAAGAAGTTATCGACTAGAACTAACCGCCTTCCGCGAACTGCTACCCCTGATTCACCGAGAAAACAATATTCGTTGGATGCCGATCGCAGGTATCGGCGACATGGACATTATCGCCAGACAATCACTAGAAAAGGAAGTGCAATCGATGTCTCATTATCTAGACGAACTGCTAGATCCACAAAAGGTATCAGAAACTAAGGGCAGCACTTTGAAGAACCAACTTAAGGTATATCGGGAAGTAGAAGACAAGACGAAAATGCTATCCGAGCTATTGCAATTTCGCTCCGATGCACTGACCGACAAACTCGCCAAACTGCGCCAACGTTGCCTGAACGTACTGGACGAAATCACAACCAGCACAACCGACACCCCAGAAGAACAGCCCCATCAAACAGAACAGATTATCTCTGTACCAGAAGAAACCATCTGCGAACCAGTAGAAACAACAGCAGAAGTTAGCGAAGACAACCTCTTCGACCTCGGCTTCTAGCGAAGAATCGCGGGAGTAGCCAAAGCGCTACTCCCCATTCAACATCAAAGATTAAGAGGAAATTAGAAATGCTTACAGCCGAAATCGCGAAGACCAATGGACATATCACTGCCTTGACCGTAGCCCCAAAATCCGCCCTAGCAAAACTGCAACAACTGCGAGAAGAATTGCAAAACGTTTACTTAGACCGCAGCGAAGCGATCGACTTAATCTTGGTAGGGCTGCTTGCCAAAATGCATATTTTCCTAGGAGGCAAACCAGGCACAGGCAAAACCGAACTTGCCAAAGCAGTCTCCGACGCAATCACAGGAACTACCTTCTTTCATTACCTAATGACCAAAACCACCGTCGCCGAAGAAGTATTAGGAGCACCCGACCTCGCCGAATTACAAAAAGGCAAATTCGTGCGCGACACCGAAGCCATGTTACCCGAAGCGCACCTTGCCCTCATGGACGAAATTGGCAAAGCAAATAGCATTGTCCGTAACTCCGCCTTAGGACTGATGAACGAACGGGAATTTCTCAACGGTAAAACCAAACTCCAGTCACCATTGATTACCATGATTGGCTGCTCCAACGAACTCCTTGATGGCGAAGAAGACGGAGCATTTTGGGATCGACTGAGCCTGCGGTATATGGTCGATTATCTCGACGATGAAGACCTGCGAATATTACTGCTTCGCAAGACCAGCAACATCGCCGCACCCCAGATCACCACCATGCTGAGCCTAGACGAACTAGAGCAAATGCAAACCGCCGTGAAAAACGTGACATTCCCTGCCCCAGTGATCGATTCATTGATTGACCTGCAACGGGAACTGAAGAAAGAAAACCTGATCGTCAGCACCAGAAAATACGTGCAGATCGTCACCATTCTCAAAGCCTATGCCTACCTGCAAGAAGAAACCGAAGTAAGTGAAGACAGCTTCGAGATTCTCAATCATGTAATTTGGAATCATCCCAGAGAGCAAGCACTGATTAGAAAAATTGTTGCCAAAGTGGGCAATCCCGTGAACATCCAAGCCCAAGAAATCCTCGCCGCCATCACCGAAAAGCTGTCCGACTTAGGCAACTGTCCCACCTATGGCACAAAGAAACAGCAGGATGATTGGGCAACGGAAGGCTCTGGCGTATTGTCCGATATGCGAAACATGATTGACAGACTGCAAAGCCTGATTGCTCAACACCCGAACAGGGCAAAGAAAGCACAACAAGCAATCGCCGAAATTGAAACCAAGAAGAAACCATTACTAGCGAAAGTCAGCGAAATCATGTACGGCGCATAGAAAAACAACCAACAGAGAGCAGACTATCTGCTCTCTAAACTTTCTCAACTCATCAAAAACTAAAATGCAAGAATCATTAGTGTATGTAATTCCCAAATGGACAGAACTATGTGTCAGCGATTTCAAAGAAAAATCACCCAGACTAAGTGAAGTCATCGAAGAAGGCGATCGCAAAATCTACAACTTTGAAACCTTCGTCAGCGAAACCTACCATCGCCTGTAAGTAGCCATGCAGAATTATTTACACATATCCGAACTAATGGGAAGATTCTAAGAATCACCATATCCGAACTAATTACTGTGAGACTAATTGAGCCACTT
>NZ_JACJQB010000071.1 GCF_014696385.1 Pseudanabaena mucicola FACHB-723 | reverse complement strand
TTCCCTATGCTTGGCAAGAGAAAGGGACGGGTTTAAGCTTACCCAGTCAACGCAGTAAGAGGTTAAATGTCGTGGGTTTGATGAATCGAAACAATGACTTATCTGCTTATGTTTTTGAACGCAGTATCACCAGTGCAGTCATTCTCGCTTGTATCGATGACTTTGCTCGTCAATCTACCAAGCCAACAGTGATTGTTATGGATAAAGCCTCTATTCATACCAGTCAACTGATTCAAGAGAAATTAGAGCAGTGGAAGAACCAGCAAGTTGAGATTTTCCAGTTACCCCCTTATAGTCCCCAGTTGAACTTGATTGAAATTTTGTGGCGTTTCATGAAGTATGAGTGGATTGAACTCAATGCATATGAATCTTGGGAAAGTTTAGTCTCTTATGTTGAAAAAGTTCTTCGAGACTTTGGTTCAACTTATGTAATTAATTTTGCTTAGCTACTTAATGACTTTTGTAGGTAGTTTAAATACTGCAAGCTTCTTAATTTTTATTGAAAAAATATTATTGCCTCAATTATGGGTTGGAGCAATTGTTGCTATGGACAATTTGCCCGTACATTACGCAGAAATTGCGAAAACCTTAATTGAATTTGTTGGGGCTAAGGTCAAGTTTTTACCTCCTTATTCTCCAGACTTATCACCGATTGAGTTATGTTGGTCTTTTCAAGGAGCCTTAAACACTGCTAGTTTTTTGGTTTTCATTGAGCAAGTATTACTACCTGCATTGTGGGTTGGGGCAATTGTGGTGATGGACAATTTACCTGTTCACTATGCTAAGGCGGCGAGAGCATTAATTGAATCAGTTGGTGCGAAAGTTAAATTCTTACCTCCCTACTCTCCTGATTTATCACCGATTGAGTTGTGTTGGTCTAAATTAAAGGAAATTCTGCGTTCTGCTAAGGCGCGTACTTATGCGGCTTTGGATGACGCTCTCTCGGTGGCTATCGATTTAATCACTGCTGATAATGCTCTCAATTGTTTCCATCACTGCGGTATCGTTTTTCAGCGCCTCAGGTAAGTTATTTGTGGTGCTCTTGATCTCAATTTGCTGTAACTCATCAGTTAAAAGGCGATCGCTTTCATAAGTTTCTGGAGAGCGATCAAGAGAAAACACCGTTAAGGTTTCCAATTGATCGCGTCCCCAAGCAATTAGGAGAAATAAATTAAGAGCAATCAGAGAAAAACATCACTTTAACCTAACTGTTCCATAAACCAAGAACCAATTTGGGAATTATCTATTTCACGGCTACGTTGCAAGGCTTCCTCTATTAAACTCAATCGCAATCCACCTAATACTGAGGATTCTGTAATCCTTTCGCTTCCTAAACCCTGCAAAATGCGGAATGCAGTGATTTTCATGTTCTGGACATCGATTACCCAATATTCACCGACGCGCACTTCTTCGTATAGCAAGCGCTTTGCGCCGAGGTCATAGCCCAAGGAGGTATCGGCAATCTCAATCACGATATCAGGGGGTAAACTCTCGTCAAGATCGACGATCGCGCTACTTTGAGGTGCATTCTGAGTGCGATCGCCTACATAATAAGAAATATCTGGCTGACATTCCCTTATTCCCACTTTGCGATAACTACAGTTTGTATAGCCCTTGAGAGGAATTTTACACATCATGCAGTAAAGGTTTACTAAAAAACCAATCAAATCATTATCAAAAGCATGATCTGCACCAACACCCATTTCGCTGTAGTAACTTCCTTGGTAGTAGTAAAATTTCGACTTATCGTTGTTTTTTGCTTGAGATATTTCCAAAAAGTCTTCCCAAGTTGCTGTTTTCCATCCATTCAGAATGATGCTCTGGTTTAAAGTCTTTTCTTTCTCAACTATTGCAACCATAATTACTTGTCTCTCAAAATTAAGAAGTAAGATCTAAATTTGTAATTGCTGATCATTATGATATCTCATTCGCCTGTTCGAGTGAGTAAGCAATCAACAAAAAAGCAGCCTGTTTGACGGACTGCTTTTTTATTAGGCGATCGCAGAGAATCGAAACATCGCAAATTGTGCATCATGGCAACTAAAGTTTCCAATCGATCGCGTCCCCTAGTGAGTAGGAAACCAAAACCGATAAATTGGATAGCAGTCCGTGCAGAGTAGTTTCCAATCGATCGCATCCCCTAGCGAGTAGGAGATACTAAAAAAATTACGATCTGCTTGATGGCATGTTGTTTCCAATCGATCGCGTCCCCTAGCAAGTAGGAGACTGAACTTCCTGCCCCGTTTGTAATCAAATACTTTGAGTTTCCAATTGATCGCGTCCCCTAGCGTGTAGGGGAATCATTACGACACTCGTCAAGCAGTTGGCGGTGTAGGGTTTCCAATCGATCGCGTCCCCTAGCGTGTAGGAGATGCCCGCACAATGGAAGTGCCTCTGCGTAACACACTGCTGTTTCCAATCGATCGCGTCCCCTAGCGTGTAGGAGACAATTAGAAATGCAAAAGAATTACCGTCAGTATTTCACGTTCCCAATCGATCGCGTCCCCTAGCGTGTAGGAGATTGACACAGTCAAGACCAGTCCTGAAGAGCTTGATCGGTTTCCAATCGATCTCGTCCCCTAACGAGTAGGAGACGGTTGCCGCGCTCGGTTTGTATCTAAGAAAGTAGTGTTTTCAATAGATCGCGTCCCCTAGCGAGTAGGAGACTAATTTTGATACTGCCAAAACTGACAATAACTCATCAGCTAATAAGCAGCGATCGCCTTAATCACCTCCTCCAAATCCTTATGCACCTGTGACATCAAACTAGCAGATTTTAAGGAGGCAAAAGACTGACCAGCAACTAAATTTAAACAATCAAGTAAAACCTTTGCCCATTCCTCTTGATTACCTTTACCCCAAGCCTCATAAACCTCTTGAGGAGTCATTCCCCTTAACCGATGAAATAACTCGTTGCGTTCATCCGCTAACTGTTCCCAAACAATCGAAATTGGATGATCCGTTAACCGTGAACTCGGTTCAAATGTAGATTCAAATAGCGTGTATAGAACTCGCCCATACAAGCCAAGCTTATTACGTCTTAAATCATCCTTCTGATTTGGATATTTAAATCTAGAATTAATCGTATGTTTTGCAATTGGCGAACCTTCTTTATCACCACGATAACGCCTAGAATCATACTCTCGAATTTTGTTACCTCTTACATCAAGCGCAGGATTACCATTACGATCCAGTTTAATGAAACTGTAGTGAATATTAGAAGCATGAGTCGCGATCGCCCATTCACAAATCAAACCCTCAATCGCCCTCACACTATGAAAAAGCGCCTCAGTCGGATCGCCATTTTTCATCCTCACCACAGCCAAATAAGCCATCTCATAACCCTTCCACCACCATTCCCTAACTCGGCTAGGTGTCACCAAACTCATCCTGTTAGCAAACTCATCAAACTTAGCCGCATTCCACAACTTAGCCACTTCCAGCAAATGATCCAACCTCACCTTCAGCACCGAATCCTCTAAACCCAGACTGTCCACAACACTAGCCACCCCAGCATAATCATCCCTTGCCAGCAAATTCTCTAACTTCTTAAATTGCAAGGTCTCAAAATAGGACGAACCCTTTAAAAACTTTGTCTTATCTGGCGCTAACTCACTGCTAACCAGAAACTCCACCTTTTTACCAAAGCGAATCAAACAAGTTAACTGCACCGCCGAAGAAATCGCAGGAGTCCCCGCCTGATGACTCACAATCACGCGATCACTCTTAGAAATCCACTTATTTTCCTCCCATCTCGCCAACTCCGCCTTTACTAGCGTCAATGTCGCATCCCAGTCATCTAACCCATCCGCCCCCTGTTGCGGCTTCAAAACTGAAAATTCAATTTTTTCATTGGCAAACTTTTCGCCAAACATTTGCGTAAAATAATGTCTCAAAATCGGCTGAAGCGTATATTTATCCTGCCAATAAGGACAAGCAGCATCACCGCGACTGCAAGCATCAAAAATCGCCTCCTGATCGGTCAGCAAAACAATAATGCGATCGGGCTTATTCCTTTTCTCAGTCTTAAATTCTTGACAAAAGCCATCCAATAAAGAAAAAGTCAAACGCTCCCAATATGTCTCAATTGCATCACCATAAGCAATTCCCATTACCCTTGCTGGCAAAGTCAACAAATCACTATTACTCTCTTCTGATGGTGAAAAATAATTCTCACAGGGATATAACTGCTCCATTTTTTTAATCCGCAAGGCTCCCCAGCCAGTATCATCTGTCAGCTTGACATCACTATTACCCGTCGTCACAATCCAAACTACAGACATCTTTCTTAAGCTCCAATTAATTGTATAAGGCTTTACTCATCTACTTCCCAAGGCTTTCCCCATAGCTGTTTAAACTGACCATCATCTGTAAGAAAATCAAGAAAATTCAAACAATCTTCAGAACCATCTGGAAAGATCGTTAATAGCTCAAGATAACTAGCAGTTGGTTTGGGAATCTTTTTTGCTGAATCATTAGGATCTGGCTCCAACTTCATCAAAGGATACATCCGATGCCACAAACGCCCAATCTGTCCCACTCTTCCAGTTACAGAAGATTTGTAAATGGATAGTTCAGAAATTTGGGCTTTATTGTCCCTCTTTTGATAAGCCCCATGTAACCATTGAATTGCTTCAGAACTTTCTCTATTACTTGCAATTTTGCCCCAAACCATTACCTTGTCAGGATGCCAAGCCTCTCGCTAACCAGTAGCATAACTTGCAGTCAACTTAACACCTTGTAATTGTAACCAAGCTTTAGCTGCATCCTGCAATTTATCTAGAAAACCTGCTACATATTTTGGGCTATAAACCTTAACATCACGCCCATAACGCCCCTTCTTCCACTGCCAATGACAACCAATTAGCGGCTTCCTGTAGTTATTCTCTTCGTAATATTCCTCATAAAACAACCGATGATCGGCTCTACGTCATGACTTCCCGAACCCACCAAAGATCATCGCAAACTGATTCAGATGCAAAATTAGATTTTTTAAAGCCGTCTTATGTTCTTCTGCAACCTCTTGTGACAATAGCCAACCGAGTTCGCCTTTTACCTTATAGCTAGGCACTTCCCATTGACCATTACCAAATAATTTCTCGTCAAGGCTAGTTGTGACAAAGTTCATCATCAACAAGCCCCATACACCATGCCCTGAAACACCGCCAAAAATTTTCTCAACTTCTCGCTTTGCTGTCTCCGCATCCGTCAAACCACCAAAAATCCGCAACGCATGACCACGAATCGCCGCTCGAAAAATATTGGGACGAAACTCGCCAGATTCATCTAAGCGCTTTGATGCCATCCCCTGCCCTTTCAAAAGATGCGGCGGATACAACAACTCACCCTTTAATTGATCGCGATGACCATAACCTGCGGAAACCCGACAACCAATCCCACGACCCATCGCCGCTTCCCAAATCTGCCAGATCTCATCCCACTCAGACTCATCAAGCTCCTCCGAAGCCGAAATTCCAAACTGAATTGTGGGTTGATAGAGCGAAATCTGGATAAATGCACTGCTTTTGGCAGTACTGCTCATAACTTGGCGTTCTTGCTGTGGGTGAACCAAATCAACCAACCCATCACACCAACTATCGTCTGTAGGATAACCACCATGAAAACGCAAAATCCCTGGGGAGAAGTCTCCTTTAGAAATCTCCTGTCCACAATATTTTCCAAGGCGATCGCTAAATAACCGATTGCAAGCCTGACGAAAAGCTCCCTTCATACTCGAACCTGGGTAAAAGGAATAGCCAGACGCACCAATAACAGGACGAATCACGCCATCATCCTGACCTGAATTCGTCACAAATCGCCAACTAATCGTATATTCTTGCTTTTTGACTGGCTCATCAAATATCGGCGCGACAGGATAAGTTTCACTTGTCCACTCTTCACACCAGATCTCAGCATCTTGAGGTTCTCTAGGTTTATTTTTTTTCGGATCTGCTTTGCGCTCTGTATCAAGGCGCTGCAATTGACAGCGCCCATTCGTTTGCGCCTGAAACATCATCGGCACTTTTTTGTAAGCATCGGGAATATTTGACATCTTTTTAGTCCCTAAAAACTATTTTTTCTTATAGCGCTGAGTCCACCAAACCAGACAGTCACAAAGTTGCGTCAGCACAGCGATCGCCACCCGTTGATCTTGGATGTCTATTTCCCACAGTTTTTCAGCCATAGCTCGGACAGCCTTAGCATCTTCTGCCTTTACAGTATCGTTAGGAATTTTCACTCCTGCTTTTACCATCACCGCCACAAGCTGATTCCATGTCTCGTTCCAATACTTAGCTTTTTTCGGTTCTTTATCTTGCAAGCGCAAATGCTCACCCCAGAAACTTTCCAAGTCATAAGCCACAGCGACACGCATCTTAAAGGCTTGCCCCAAAGAATCTTTATCGCGTTCTTTCGCATCTAGAACCAATCTTTGAGCAATGCGATCCAAATCATAGGTTTTCCAAGCCATTACTGATACTCTCCTGCAAGTGTGACATTACAACGACCAAAGCCAACCGACTCCAAACCACCAAAATACATATCCTGTGAAGCGCTATCGCCAAAAGGTTTCCAGCCTACTTCCTTCAAAGCGATCGGAAATATTAAAACGCTTCCCTCTGGCAAAGCCTCCACATTAAAAAAGGCTCCTCCATCCACCTTTTTCATGTCGTCCATCATTTTGATGCGACTCTGGCGATACAAAGCCATGTCATGCAACATCGCAATATCGTTATCACCAACCACCACCAAACTCTCAACCGCCAGATCTGCACCAGTAGGAATCCATTTCTGCATTGCTTCGGCTTCGATTTGCTGCTCGATTTCCATAAATCCAAGATTGAAAAATAGGATTTGTTTAGCAGTACCGCGATCGCTAATTTGACGACCCCGCAGAGTTTTCGCCGCCGTGTAAGGTTTTGGGATAGCGTCTGTAGATCCCGTAATCAGTTTGTAGCGCTTGAGCAATCTTGGGCAGCTAATCCAAACTACAGGCTGTCCTGGACAAAATACAGGCAACCAAACCAGCGAAGCATATTCAAATTTGACGATCGCTTCCGTAGTCCCGCCATCAGGTCTACCCTCCACAGATTCATGTCCATACCATGTATTCTCTGAACCTTTATCCGCCTCGCGCATATCCGCCCGAAAGCGTCCGCGAATCGAACTCCCAGCAATAATCCCTATCTGCGTAAATTGATCGCGAAAAATCAAATTGAGATTACTAGACTCCTCACCTGCGGCAGCGCCAACATGCAAAGGGGCAAGGGTTTCAATAATTCCATAGGCTTTTTTGTACATTAATCCTCTCCTTTTTGTCTAATTTTTTGGTCAACTTTAAGCTCAACTTTAGACTCGATTTTGATTTCTACAGGTAAGCACAACCCACAACCAAACTGCCGCAACGGTAGCCCCTCACCCGACGCAAATCACTCAGGCGGAAAATCCCACCAAGTAAGATCGAGGGGATGTTTGACCACATAAACCGTTCCCGCAGGCACGGCATAGCGACCAATGCTCAGCTTACTTGCTCGTTTGTTTTGCGCCTCACCCTTACCCACACGATAACGCCAAGGCTCAGGGCGATCGGTCAGCATCTCAGGACGTTTGTTGCTAAAGCGCACATCGTTAGGATAGCGAGTCGAGAGATTGTTACTTCCCCACACCGCAAGCGTAATCAGCGCAAAACTCCGCCCGATTTTTTGCTTCAGTAACTTGCAGATCGAACTATGATCCGTAATTGCCTGACTGGTGATTTCCACAATGTGACTCTCACCACCAAAGCGATACCAACCATCAGGCAATTTATGCGTCGAGAGATAAACCAAACAGCTATCTTCACGCATCTGCACAGCATTCTCTAAAAACAATCCATCGCGATCGCGCACATGTTTCTCATTATCCTTGAGATAGGGATGCAAAATCGGCATGAATTCCCAAGGAGTTTTGCCAACATCATTCAACTTGCCTTTTTCAGGACGCTTTAGCTGTGGGGTTTGCTTGTGCCAAGAGTTGATACTCTGCCATTGATATTCAGGATCGAGATCGGGATGTTGACGCTCCCATTTGTTATTGATTAGCGCCCACTCATCAAAATCCTTGTTCTTCTCGCCCACAATGCGCGATCGCGGGATTGGCACAAAGAAGTTTTCAGGATGATCTGACTCCGCCCAGAATGCTCCAGCTACAGCCAGATTAGTTTTCAGCTCTTGATGATCGGTAAACTTCTGCTCCTGATTCGTCGCCAAAATCAACCCCGAAAGCGTCCCTGCATCAGGTGGAAATTTTGCGCCAGAGCGTCCAACAAGGTTTTCAGGAGAAAGAAATGCGCCAGCACTGCCATAGAGCAACCCCAACGGACGTATCACAATTAGGAATTTGAACATAACTGCCACCCCACTTTAATCATGCCATCAATCCATTCGATCATCGATTTAGGATCTTCAGACCCTGTAATTTGTCCGCGTTGTTGAGAGAGAATTTCTTGATTCCCTTCACCAAAATACAACCCAAATAAATTAAGCGCGATCGCATCATTAGCTGTTTCCGCAGTCGCAGGTGGAATCGCATGACGAGCTTTAAGTTGCGCTAGATCCGTATACACATGGCTCCAATTCGCATCTTTGCCAGTATTGTCATTGCGATCGCGATAAGCCTTTAACCATTGCAAATATTTCCAAGGCGTAGTCCACTGCACAAACTGCCCATTGTTAAACAGAACCCGAATTGTCACGCGATCGCGCCCCAAACTCTTAGCCAATTTCTCAGCCTCGCGGCAATGCTGCAACACATCACGCTGCGGTACACTATGCCCCGCCCACACAAAACCAACACTGAGCGTAATTCCAAGGTTTCCTAGTTCCCAACTATCACGTAAATCCAGCAACCATTCAATCACTTCACGACTATCTAATTTAGGAGTCTGTTTGTCCCCATACATCACACCGAGAAAATCATCTCCTCCTGCATAAACTAAACGCCCTTTTTTATCGAAATCTGTTTGAAATTGTTTACCCCAAGCCCTCAAAGACTGGCTAAACTGAGTAACGCTAGCCTTATCTGTAAGCCTCTTGAGATGTTCACCGACCTTATCGCCATCACCCATAAACCAGCCTGTCCAATAGGTCGCACCCGATTTATCATCTTTGCGAAGCACTTCTCGAAAAGTCGGCGCATAAAGATCGCGATGGATTTTTTTAGAGATCGCTCCATAAGTAACCAATCTTTTGATTAATTCAGGAATACTCAATCGCTCATTTTCATTGATATAAGCGCGATCATTCTTATTACCAGAAGGATCGAGAACTTCCGCAAGCCTCTTGTAAAAACTTTTAATTTCTGCTTCATTCGTTCCTAAATTATCCATATTTGGATGCGCGATCGCATCATGCCCCGACAAACTCGAACTTTCACCATTCCAATTCGGCACAGTCCAAGCCCGCCGCAACTTCCGAGTTTCCAGATCGCGCATCGCTAACTCAATACTTAGCCCACTACCCCAAAATACCTCCCAAGCATGAACTTGCCATCTTGTCCAAGAGTTAAACCAACCCTCATCATCAATTTGCAAATTATCTCTCAGCCAACCACGACAAGCAGTCACAATTTCTTTCCAGCCTTCTGTTAAAGCTTTCTGAGCATCGTTATGCGAGAAATCTCCCAATATCAAAATTCGATTAGGCATACCCTGCACAATATCGACATTATTAGACCTGTTGGGAAACAAAAGCAATGTTTAGAGGGGATTTTGCTCTTTCCATCTGTTTTTAAGAAGCGTCCAAATAGAAATTCCATAAGCCAGCCGCATT
>NZ_JACJQB010000070.1 GCF_014696385.1 Pseudanabaena mucicola FACHB-723 | reverse complement strand
GCTACAAACTACTAGTTCGTAGTAGAGGCAAAAAGTATCTGGAACGCCGCATCTCATTAGGGTTACCAATCAAGTTTTAAGAGTCTAGAGGAGGCTACTTTGCGAACAACGGGTGCATTTGCTCTCATCGACAGTGTGAGACGACAAGGTGTGAAACATATCTTTGGCTATCCTGGTGGCGCAATACTGCCAGTGTATGACGAAATTTATCAGTCAGAGGCAAGAGGTGAGATCAAACACTATCTTGTCCGCCACGAACAGGGGGCTGTCCATGCTGCTGATGGCTATGCACGCGCCACTGGTGAAGTGGGAGTCTGTGCCGCTACGTCTGGACCTGGGGCAACTAATCTAGTAACTGGTATTGCGACCGCGCAGATGGACTCGATTCCCCTAGTGGTAATTACAGGTCAAGTACCTACCTATGCGATCGGGACTGATGCTTTCCAAGAAACGGATATTTGGGGAATTACTTTACCCATTGTCAAACATTCTTATGTAATTCGCCGCCCAGAAGACATTGCAAGGACTGTTGCCGAAGCTTTTCATATTGCCTCTACTGGTCGTCCGGGCCCTGTGCTTATCGATATTCCTAAGGATGTTGCTCAACATCATTTTGATTATAATCCTGATGTTGAAATTGATCTGCCTGGTTATAAACCCAAAGCCAAGGGATATTTACATCAAATTGCCGCTGCGATCGACTTGATTCGTGAAGCCAAGCGTCCTTTACTATACGCGGGTGGTGGCGCAGTGCTTTCTGATGCCCATGCGGAAATTGCCGAGCTTGCCAATCGTTTTCATTTGCCTGTCACCACAACCTTGATGGGTAAAGGTGCGTTTGATGAAAATAGCAATCTCTCGGTGGGCATGTTGGGAATGCATGGCACTGCCTATGCTAACTTTGCCGTGCAGAGTTGTGACCTTTTAATTGCAGTTGGGGCAAGATTTGACGATCGCGTTACAGGTCGTCTTGATAAATTTGCACCCGAAGCCAAAGTAATTCACATTGATATTGACCCTGCCGAGGTGGGTAAAAATCGCAAACCCGATGTACCCATCGTGGGGGATGTGAAGGAGGTATTGCAGGCAATTCTCGAAGCCACTAGCTACGAAGAAAATATCCAAACTAAGGAGTGGTTTGTCCAACTTGATGAATGGAAAGAAGATTATCCCCTCGAAGTTCCGAGCTACGACAATGTATTGTCGCCGCAGCAGGTGATCTATGAGTTTGGCAAGCAAGCTCCTGATGCCTATTTTGCGACGGATGTTGGACAGCATCAAATGTGGGCAGCACAACTGATTAAAACTGGGCCCCGCAAATGGATTTCTAGTGCAGGGCTTGGCACCATGGGTTATGGTATGCCTGCTGCCATGGGTGCAAAGGTTGCCCTGCCTGACAATCAAGTGATCTGTATTAGTGGTGATGCCAGTATTCAGATGAATATCCAAGAGCTTGGCACCTTGGCTCAATATGGCATCAATGTCAAAGTAATCGTGATCAATAACGGTTGGCAGGGCATGGTACGCCAGTGGCAAGAGAGTTTCTATGATGAGCGTTACTCTTCTTCTAATATGGAGGTGGGGATGCCTGACTTTGTGAAGCTTGCTGAAGCCTATGGAGTCAAAGGGGTAAAGGTAATTGAACCGACTGATTTACAGTCAGCAGTTGCCGAAATTCTTGCCTATGATGGCCCAGTATTTGCTGATTTTCGCGTCAAACGTAATGAAAATTGCTATCCCATGGTTCCCCCCGGAGCTAGCAATGCAGAAATGGTTGGCTTGCCAACGCCAAAGCGATCGCAAATTAATCAAGAAGTATCTGAACCTGTTGCTCAATTAGAAAGAGCTTTGGTGTAGATATTCCCCAAAGAGAAAACCTCATGCCTAGCATGGGGTTTTCTCTTTTTGATGATATTTCGTGGCGGTGTTATGCTTTTGCTTTATTTATACGAAAAACTATGACACCAGAAAAGTCCTATCGCCCCAATGTGGGAATTATCGTTTTTAACCGCAAAGGAGAAGTGCTGGTTGGCGAGCGTGTGGGTGTACCCGATTCGTGGCAATTTCCACAGGGTGGAATTGATGATGGCGAGGATCCACAGGTAGCCGCCTTGCGGGAACTTTATGAAGAGGTGGGAATTAATAATGCTGTTTTGGCCTATGTCCATCCTGAATGGCTATATTACGATTTCCCCCCCACCTTAAAACTATCTGGAAAATGGGCAAATTATTGTGGACAAAGACAGCGCTGGTTTGCTTTTTATTGGGATCATCCTGCTTCTGATTGTCAGCTCGATGTCCATGATCGCGAATTTCGGATAGTTCAGTTTATGCCGATTGAAAAAACTTTGGAATCAATTGTGCGATTTAAAAGAGAAGTTTATCAACAAGTAGTAAAAATTTTTACGCCTGTAATTCGTGACTATATCGGTAAGTTACCTTGAGTTAACTGAATTTAGAATAAAATTGGCTCAAGAATTAAGAAATCTGAAGCCCTTAGATCAACAAATAAATATTCCTATAGTCTTACGGTATTGCCAGTAATTAATGCTTTATGTCTTGCTGGTGTTTAGGAGTACACAGTGAATTTATCTAAGTATTTACATTCGCGATTTGCCCATTTAGGAACGACTTGGCGCAGAATTTCTATTTTTTTGATTGCTTTGTTTGCTGTAATTGGGCTACAGCATTTTGTAGTTGCACCTAGTTTCTCTAATGCTAATTCTGCTGCGATCGCAACTTCTGCGGTAACTATCCAAAATCGCGATCGCATAATTGCCCAAGACAGTAATACCTCAACAGACAACTCAGATAGCTCCACCACCATTGATTACAATTCACTCACAGAAGAACAAAAAGCTGCTTTTAACAACATTATGTTTGTTGCGGGCAGCTTTGGGATTGTAGCCTATGTTTTTACGAGCTTTTGCTTGATGAAAATTGCCGATAAGCTCAACATCCCTAACAGTTGGTTGGCTTGGGTTCCAATTGCTCAAATCTGGGTGATGGTGCGAGCCGCAGGTAAACCCGGATGGTGGTTAATTTTATTTTTTATTCCCTTAGTGAACTTTGTAATTGGTTTAATTGTTTTATTTACAATTCCCACTAGTCTGAATAAGTCATCCTTGTATGGGTTGTTAATCTTTATCCCTATATTAGGTGTTTTCTTGTACTTTGGATTGCTTGCGTTTACCTAATATATTCACCCAAAAGCACCCTATCCGCACGCGGATGGGGTGCTTTTGGGTGTCACCTCGCTTTATCAATTTGCCACGATCAAATCAGCAATTTTATTTGTGATCGCATTACCCTGTAAAATTTCAACTAATTTGAGTGCGAACGCCATTGCCGTACCCGCGCCCCGACTGGTGACAATATTGCCATCCACCACCACAGGAATTGTCAGGTATTCGGCAACTTGCATTTGCTCTTGCACAGATGGATAGGAGGTCGCTCTTTTATCCTTGAGCAAACCTGCATCGGAGAGAACCGTCGGCGCGGCACAAATGGCGGCAATTAATTTATTGTCTGCGGCATAGTTAATCAATATTTTGGCAATGCGAGCATCGGCTCTAAGGCGAAAAGTACCAGCCCCTCCCGCTAAAACAATCGCATCAAATTTACTCGCATCTAGCTGTGATAGTAGTCGGTCGGCAGTAACGATGATGCCATGAGCGCCATTTACAGTTTGTCCATCTAAACTAGCGGTAGTAACGTTTATATCTGCGCGACGTAATACATCAATGATTGTAATTGCTTCTATTTCTTCAAAGCCTTCAAACAATGGAACAAGGACAGTAGACATAAGTATTCAGTAGTTCAGGATATTGCGGACAATACAAGCGCTAATTTTTTATGGTGATTCTTGCTGACATTGGTCACATAAACCAAAAAATTCGAGAGTGTGATAGTAAATTTGAAAAGTATGTTTTTTCGCTAATTGATTACCGAGATCATGGATCGGGCAACAATCGATGGGCAGCGATTTGCCACAATTAAGGCAGTTGAGATGATGTTTGTCCGCAGGCATAACACTGTAGACCGTTTCCCCATGGGGCAAGGTTAATGCTTTGATTAGACCTTGCAATTTCAAAGTATCTAGCGATCGGTAAACCGTCGCTAGCCCCATACTCTTTTCACTACTGCGTAACTCCGAATGAATATCTTGCGCTGATATGGCGCGTTCATGATGTTGGAGGAGATGTAGCACTCGTTCTTGACTACGAGTGAGTTTTTCTTTCATGGGTTTGAGGATTGAGACAATAACCAATGGATATTGCCTCTGAAGGTTTAGAACTTAATTAGAACTTAAAAGGATTATAAATCACGCAAGGTGTAAAGCATTTTTCTAATCGTTCGCAGGTGGTGGCGTTGATGTGGGTGATCCATTGTTTATGGACTAATTCGGCGATCGCATGAGTGCCATAGATCAAGGCGGAAATGCCAGCAATAGTTGCATGAAAATCGATGACAAGATTACTAGTATCGCCGCCATAGCGTTTGACCGTAAGCTGACCCCGCTCGCCACTAATGCCAAATACACCATCATTCCAATGACAATAAGGATCGCGGAGGGCAAAGGTAAATGGCTCACAGGTGACGGCTAAACCATGCAAGACTCCCACAACGTCAACAGCTCTGACCATCCAAGGATCAGTTATTGCTGTATTTAGCCGCCCTGCATCCTTGAGCCATGGATGAACATTTGTATGACTAGGGATTGGCATTTTGAGGCTATACACTTGATCGCGATGACTGGCAAAAAAATGCAGCAGTCGATCGCGAGATTCGAGATCTGTCCAAAATATTGATGAGATTTCGATCTGGCGATCACCAATCGGCAGATTGCCACTGCTATCGATCGCATAAATTGCCATAGCTACAGGTTGGCGATCGCGCCTAATTACCACAGCCATTTTTTGACGGTGTAAGTGCCACCATTGCTCATAGTTAAAGTTGGTAATTACTAAACCATGACTATGGGGCAATAAATTTTGCGATCGCAGATTCTCGTATAAAAAATTTGACAGGATATCTTTGACTTCAGTTGCAGCAATGCGATCGCAAATCAAGTTCGCTGAATTTTTTAACTTTAAATAATGGGATAAAGATGCAACAGGAATAGTGATCTCATTGGTGGAATTTGCGATCGCATAGCCCAATGCCCCGTAAAAGCTCTCCTTAAAAGGCGTAAGCATACTGACACAGATGCCCTGCATCCGCATTTCCACAAATGCAGTCCGCATCAAGGCCTTGACACATCCCTGATTGCGATGTTCAGGATATGTCCAGACACCCCCGATGCCCCCCATGGCTTTAAGACTGCCGCGCACCGACTGCTGAAAACTAAAACATTGCAAAGCGGCGGCAATTTTGCCGTCAATTTCCGCGACAAGAACTTCTTCAGAATTAATCGCTGTCAAATGCGATCGTGGCAAATCTTGATTAGTCCAGCGTGAGTAGGCATATAAATCCCCCTTGAGAATTTCTAGACGCTCATGGCTATTGATTTTACGGATTTTCATGAAGTGCTTGCTCTTTTGCTGAAATCTTCTAGATAAGTTGCCTAAAAATAGACCTATAATTTTTAGAGATATTTTAGGGGGATTATGTGGACACCTACACACATCTTATTGCTGAAATTGATGCAATTAATCAAGCTTGGCACGCTATGCAAGCTCTATTAACTAATGAATCGCCAATTACAACATCTCTACGCGATATTAAGGGACGGTTGCAGTTAAGATTGCTGCGTGAATTTTCTGATCGCGCCTATCTTGCCCCCGATCCAAATTATCCGTCAGAACCTGTCTATAGCGTTAAATTGCAGATTCCAGTAACCATTAATGTTGATGGCAATGCTAAAAAGTTGAACGATGCCAAGCATTTGCCAGAGCGAAAAGTTAAAAATTGGCTAGCAAAGGGCTTGGTGACAGAATCAGAGGTACAAAACTGGCTTGCTATGAGCTAAAAAGGTTGAATTTGGACATTTAATCAAATGCTAGAGTTTTCATAAAAATTAGGGAGATATTTCGATGGATTGGGATTGGGGCAAAATTTGGAATGACGGTTGGATTTTTTATTCTGCAACGCTTGGGCTTTTTGGATTTGGGATTGTGTATGAATGTATTGCTGTATATAGATCTGGGATAAAGTTTAAGAGTTTAGCAAGCAACATAAAAGTTCTCAAAGAGAATCAAGCTAGAGGTTCTGCGCCAAATTCAGGCTGGTTGAAAGAACACCTCTTATTTGATAAAACTGATCCAAGTGATCGCAAATTTCGCTTACAGCAATACCCCAGAGAAATCGCGGTTGTACCACGCAGTTCCTTGCGCTTTATTCCTCCAATTCTGACTGCGATCGGTGTTTTGGGTACTTTTTGGGGAATGTCTGCGGGTTTGATGGGTGTAAACATCGATCCTAACGAGGTGAATCAATCGCTGAGTAGTGCAATTACCTTAATTGCAGGGATGAAAACAGCTTTCATTACTTCATTACTTGGATTAGGTACTAGCACTGCTTTGTCTGCTTTTTTGGCAGTGACAGATAAATTGAGGCGAGGCAGATGCTATAAGCTTCGTCAGGAGCTAGATGCGATCGCAGTTTTAGAAACCCCTGAAAGGGCAATGTCTCGACTGAATTTTGACTCGACGGCAGAGGCAGCAAAACAACTTGCAGGGCTGGCAAGTCAGTTTAATGCAGAGGCAATTGGTGCAGCCGTTGGCAGAGCGATCGCATTACAGTTTGATCTGATAGTTGATTCACGTCTTGCACCAACATTTAAGAAAATCGCTGAATCTCAATTGCGATTAGAAAAGATTACCAACGATCAATCGCAAGTGCTTTCTAACCTAATTGGCGATATGAGAACAGAACTAATTGATCCCGTAACCCAAAAATTGGATCAAAGTTCAAAACTACTAAATTATAGTGCCAAAGTTCTAGGAGATGCTTCTAAACAAATTCAATCCCTAAATGAAAATCTAGGAGGAATTGCCGAAAAATTAGCAATTGCATCATCAACCCTTGCAGATTTTCAGAATGAAACCATGATGAAGTTAACAGAGTTTGCTGAGAGCCTGAAAAAAACGCTTACTGAGTTTAGAACCTCGACCAACGATGTCTTAGTTAGTACAGCCAAAGAAATTCGGGAAGGAACGAAAGAGATTTTAACTCAAGCACAAATGACTTTCCAAGAACAAAATGATATTTTGCGAACAGTAGGGCAAGAAACTTCTGATTTGATGATTAGTTCTAGAGAGTCTTTAGTGGCAAGTCTCACCAATATAGATACTCGCTTACAGCACATGAGCGATACGACACAACAACAGCTAGAAACTTTCCAAGTTGCCTATCAGCGAAATTTACAAGAATTTTTTGACCGTCAAAATAATTTGTTAGAAGAAAGTTTAGGTACACAGCGCGATGGGCTGGCGGGAGTGGTCAGAGAGTTAGACGCTATATTTCGCGAAGAGTATGAGCGCCGTAAGGAGCTTACTAATGACATCACAGCAAGAGTTAAAGAGATTCAAAACGCGGCAATATCGATCTCAAAGCTTGGTAGTGCTGTTGAAAGTTCCCACGCGGCAAGAATTGAGCAGTTAACAGAAATTTCTCGTAGTGTTGGAGATCAAATTGATCGCCTAGAAATTAGCAATCAAAGGTTAACCGATAACTACCAAGTATCTATGCAATCCTTAGAAAAAATGTTGCAACAGATGATTAATGGTGAGCAGGACTTCTTTAAACAAGCAGATTTAGCAATGGCGAGAGTATCTGGTGGTTTGCTAGATGCTGCCAATGTTTTAGTAGAAGTCCATAAAGAAGTTAAGGATAAATAAATCATGGATGATCGCAAATTGCAGCTAGAACTTCCTCAAGAGGAAGAAGAAAATAGTGTCATGCTATCGATCGGTGATTTGATGTCAGGATTACTGATGGTGTTTGCCCTGTTGTTTATCATTGTGTTTGTGCAGTATCAAGTAGCACTAGAAAAATCTAAGGAGTTAGAAAGAGAAGTACAACAGTATGAAAAAGCCTTTAGAGATTTACCTGAAATAATACGCAGTCAATTAGAAAAAGCTATTGGCAAAGGTTCGTTTTCAGTTGACCCTAAAACAGGAGATCTACAAATTGGAGATCGCATTCTATTTGATGAAGACAGCTCTACATTGAATACTAATGGGAAAGCATTTCTTAGACAATTTATTCCTGCCTATAGCAAGATTATTTTTTCAAAAGAGTTAAACCTAGACAGTCAAGTTACACGAATTTCTGTTGAAGGTTCGACCAGTTCTTCAGGCAGAGATCGCGAGAACATGGATTTGAGTTTGCGCCGTGCTTCGGCAGTATATCAATACATTTTTAATGATCCCAGCTTTCCCAAATTTGAAACTAAAGATCGCTTACGTGAAAAAATGCTCGTTGCAGGTCGAGGGGCTTTAGATTCCAATAAAACTACAGTTGATCCCACCGATCGGCGTGTCACTTTCCGTTTTCAAGTGCGCCGTCCAAACTTCTTAGAGTCTGAAAAGCCATGAATTTACGTTTGCAATTAATTCCCCAATCTTCTCCTACCAAGTTGGCTCAATTAGCTGATGACATTCCACCGAGTTCTCAAAATATCCCAAATATTGACCAAATTTTTGAAAAAATTAACAACGGACAATCTAGTAACTTGTCGGCTGTTGATTGTTTTTGGTGTGTTCTTAAAAAAGCTGCTTGGGATAATCAGCAATCGCCACACGAAGCAATTAATTCATCCAAGCAATTATGGGTTGCAGCAACACAGAATAAATTACTTAAATATTATTTGTTGAGAGGTTATTTACGTTCTTATTTAGAAAATCAACCCTTTTCTTCATCTCTTAAAGAAACTTTCGACAGTTTTGAAAATGCTTTAACTGAAAATGATGCCATTATTAAAGCAATTGCATTAATACCTATGATGGGCATTTACTCGGTTGTACCTAATTCACTAAAAGCCCAATGGGGAAAGCATGAAATTTTAAAATTTATCCAAGAACATACTGGTTTAGTCACAATTGATTTGTCGGAATTTACTTTAGAAGTTACTAATTTTTTTGCGATAGAATCACAAAATGCTAGAATTAAATCTCATTCTGATAATACTAGTATGAGTAGATGGCTAGTAAAATGTCTCACTCAAGAAATAGATATTATTGGAAAGCAAGTAAAAGCAGTTGAAACAATTTTAATTAAAGTTACAAAAGAAGATAGTGAAAAATATCCAGAGTTTGTTGAATGGTTAAAGCTACATTATCAAAAAGGCGATCTGGCAACATATTTGAGTGAAGGTGCAAGACGTAAGTTAAGAGAATGGATCGGTGCAGTTAACTTTGCGGATTTTGAAAAGCTAGTCAACATAATACTATATGGTGAATTTATCAATGATGACTTATCTATTAATACTAATAAGTTTTTGCCTAGAGGTAGTAATGAACGTAAGTTAAGAAGTCGAAAAGATTTTTGGTCAAATTATAGTGATCGCTTTGAACAGATACGAATTTTCATTCCAGAATCTTCTAGAAAAAAGATAGGTGACGCTCTTTATAATGAGGTGACAATTATCCAAGCAATCACAGAAATTTGTATTTTTGATTTCGATAAACTATTTGTTGTCGAATTTTTTAGAGGTAAAGGTAAAGATAGTGAAATGAGGTTGTTTCGTGGCGAAGAACACACAAGACAAATCTTGTTTAACTCTCCATTACTTTCTGTGAACGATATTCGAGATCTTGGCGGAGAAGAAAAATATCACACTGGAGAGTGGCAGAAAGAATGTGAACGAACTCTTGCTAAATATGGAATTTATCCCAATGATGGGCTGTCTGAATTTATATTTTCTGGAGAAGACAAACGTCCTTACGATAGAAATAAGGGAATATTATCAAAAGC
>NZ_JACJQB010000007.1 GCF_014696385.1 Pseudanabaena mucicola FACHB-723 | reverse complement strand
CAAATGGTCGCTGCGAGTAAGCAAGGGATCATGATTACGCCGAACCAACCTACATAGAGGCGGTTGTTGGTGCTGGTGATCCAATTGCAAAATTGATCCCACAGTGATGCGCTTTCGCGTCTTTGTACTGCTGTTGTCATGATTGCAAATAAAACCCTAAGGGAATGAATAAGATATGAAAGTTATAAATAGGCTTATGCCTATGTAACTAGATTAGTTGAAGTATTGAGTAATGTAAATACTTAAATATTAAATCTATCTATAGTTCAATGCGATTGCAGGCAAGCCCTTTAGATTTAGAAATTACCGATCATTTTCACTTCGGTTTCCAGTAATACGCCATTGCGATCGCAAATTACCGACTGGATATGTTGAATCAATTTAAAAATGTCACTTGCCTTAGCATTGCCTAGATTGACGATGAAGTTGGCATGGAGCTCTGAAACTTGAGCGTTGCCAATTTGATACCCCTTTAAACCTGCATCTTGAATCAGTTGGGCAGCAAATTGGGGCAAAGGGTTACGAAAGACACTGCCGCAATTGGGTAAATGATAGGGCTGAGTAGTGTGTCTTGCTTTCAACTTAGCTTCAGTATCGGCAGCGATCGCGATCGGATTGCCACCAGTTATAAATTTAAAAGTTGCGCCTGTGACTAGTTGTGATGAATCTTGTAAAGCTGAGGTGCGATAGCTGAAGTCTAAATCTTGGGGATAAATTAACTGAGTTTCACCCGTGAGAGAAACGCTCTGCACGGAAACGACACAATCGGCGGCACATCCACCCTGCGCTCCCGCATTCATCACCACTAATCCCCCCACAGTTCCGGGGATGCCAACAGCCCACTCAAAACCTGACCAACCATGACTCGCAATTTGCATAGCTAACCGAGCAACGGGTTCGCCTGCGGCGGCGGTGACTTGACCAGAACTTTGATCAAACTCAATCCCGCGTAAATGTCTTGTGCAGACCACTAAACCTTCTAAGCCTTGATCACTGATCAAAAGATTGCTACCAGCGCCAATAACTGTGATTGGTAAATTGCGATCGCAAGCCCATGAGAGACTTTCGGCTAACTCAGTTGATGAGCGAGGGGAAATGAAATACTCGGCGGCTCCCCCCACGCGCATCGAAGTTAAGCCAGCAAGGGATACATTTGAGCGGATCGGTGGATGGATGGGGAGGTCAATGGACATGGACATGGGCTTGAGCGTAGAGCTAATGAGGCTACAGAAAGCGCAAATTATTATGTTAGTTAGCTTTTGGTTGACTTTTGGTGGCTAGTTCTTGCATCGTGGGGACAATTGCTTGATTGAGATTGCCAGCACCAAGAAATACGGCAAGATCCCCCGATTGCAAATTCTTCACTAAAAAGTCTTGCACGTCCTTGAGTGTGGGCAAGTAATGTACATGACCATGAATTTTTGCGATCGCATCAGCAACCTGTGTCCCAGTAATTTTGCCATCGTTAGGCTCACTCGCTGCATAGATATCGGTGACGATTACCATGTCAGCATCCGTGAAGGATTGGCTAAATTCTGATAAAAATCGATGGCTGCGGCTATAGCGGTGAGGCTGGAAAATGGCAACGACTCGACTAACTGTATTTTGCTGTCTCGCGGAAGCTAGGGTGGCGACAATTTCGCTAGGATGATGGGCATAGTCATCGACAAAAGTAACGCCATTGCGGATGCCTTTAATTTCAAAGCGACGGCTAGCACCTACAAAATCTGGCAGGGCATCGGCAATGGCCTGCCACTCAACACCGACGTACCTTGCCACGGCGATTGCCGCAAGGGCATTACTCAGGTTATGTTGACCGAGCAAGCCCAATGAAATTTTGCCTAAAATTTTGCCCCGTTCGATTACTAAGGCTTGAGTGTCTGATGGTGTGTACTGTACCTGTGCAACTGTATAGTCCGCAGTGGGATCACTCAAACTGTAGGTAATATCTGAATGAATTTCGGCTCTTACGGTTGGGCAATCAATGCATCCCACGACCACTTCACAGCGTTTTTCAAAAGTCTGGAATATCTCAACTACCTGTTCAAGACTGTGATAGTGATCGGGATGGTCTAACTCAATATTCGTAATGATGCCAATATGTGAAGAGAATTTTACTAAAGTTCCGTCCGACTCATCGGCTTCGGCAACTAAATATTCACCACTGCCTAGTCGCGCATTACCTTGCCATGTGCTGACTTCACCCCCAATGATGATGCTTGGATCAATTCCTGCTTTGAGTAGCAAGAAACCAATTAGGCTGCTAGTTGTGGTTTTGCCATGGGTTCCTGCAACGGAGATGCCTTTAAACTGATCGATTAATGCTGCTAATAAGTCCGACCGGTGCAGAATCGGCAAGCTATTGGTTAAGGCAACCTGAAATTCTGGATTTTGTTGATTAATTGCGGTAGAACAGACTAATTGGGGATTTTGGGTCAGATCGATATTATCTGTGTGATGACCTTGGAAAATTTTGATGCCAAGATCCTGTAGTTTTTGAGTGATGCGATTACTACTAAGATCTGAGCCAGAAACCGTAAATCCTTGTTTTGCGAGGATATAGGCGATTGCCGACATACCAATTCCGCCAATGCCCACGAAATGAAACGGTCTACCGCTGAAATCAACTGGATTCAGCATTTATACTTTTACCTACCAAATAACGAGCCTAATAATAACAGATCGAAAGGCGTTGATTTACTGCGATCGCAATCTCACCCATTAAATCTAAACCATCAAAGATTCTAAGCCTTCGGTATTAAGAATACACAACACATCGCGTTCGGGAATACGGTGAATCAAATTTTTGCGCTCTAGTTTGCCTAGTACACGGGTGACGGTTTCTCTGGCTAGTCCACTCAAACTGCTAAGCTCTCGATGAGGTAAATTCGGTATTTCTACGCCGCCACTACTTACCTTTGTGCCTTGACCTTCAGCGAGGAATAGTAAAACATCAGCCACACGGGAAGTGCTATCTGCTTCTCGTAATCGCAACCGTCGGTTAACTTGACGCAGACGTTTTGCCATTAGTCTAGCGAGATGAATACCTGCGGTGGGTTCTGTTTCAATCAGATGTACAAAGTCTGCGGCGGGTAGGCTGCCAATGGTTGTGGGGGTCAGCGTAATTACATCGGTTGAACGTGGTACTTGATCCAGCGCTGCCATTTCGCCAAACATTTCACCAAAGCCCAAAATATTGAGGGTGATCTCTTTGCCGTCAAGATTATAGGTGCGAATTTTTGTCCAGCCATCCAAAATGAAATAAACAGAGTTGCCCCAGTCATTTTCTAGCAATATCACTTGATCGGCTGGATGGGTACGAGTAACCATGTGAGCGGTCGCCCTAGCTATGACATCTTCAGGTAGTCCTTTTAAAAAAGGGACGGACATCATTTTTTGCTGAAAGTCATTTCCATCTCGCATAGTTTCTACTCGTAGCTGATAGAGGATTTTTGATGAAACTTGGGTTGTGAAATTTCACTATTAAGAAACCACTTTATCGGAATTTTGTCCTAAAACCTAGAGACGCTGAGGAGATTGCTTAGCAATCTCCTCAGCGTCTCTAGGTTTTAATGTTTCTTAGCTACTAAGCAAGTTGTGTAGCTTGGATGCTAAAGATTTGATCAGCCCATTGGGATGCGACTCCTCCGATGCGATCGCAGATTCTATTTCTTGCACGACTTCAGGCGGCAAATCCAAGATTCTGACTAATCTTTGGTAAGCTGCGGCTTCCTCCAGATTGATGAGTGGCTCATTGGCATCACGACGACTAGCTTGAATAACTTGGTAGCCAAGTCTCAAGGTCATTTTGCGATCCTCAAAGCTCTCGATGTTGGGGATCACTTCTTCTAGGGGAATATTTTGGCTTAAGTAGTCTCGGAGTCTTTCTTTGAGATTATTGCGATCGGTCTCAGTTTTAGCAAATAAAATTGCAAACTCGTCGAGCATGAGGCGAATTTCATCGGGTTCCAGTTTGCCATCTGCCCAAGCCATGGCAGCTACGGCACGCAGCATATCCATTTGCCGAGGGCTAATCGGAGGAGGAAGCTCTTGAGGAATCATAGATTTTTCCTTGGTTGTGGGAAATTGACGGAAAATTTACGAGGAAAGTTTTTGTTTGAGTAAATCAACGTTGGTGGCACTGAGGTCAATTTGCACTTCGAGACGTTGTTTTTCGTCTCGGAAAAGTAGAACAGCATCGCCGTTAGGCTGGGTGATGCTACCAAATTGGGGATCAGTAATCTGTACCTTTTGATAGACAATTTTGGGTAACGTGATCCGTAGTTGGTAGCTTTTACCTGACGATGGCAGAATATCTAGCTGCTGGTTGAATAGATCAAGCTGGAAGTAGCCGACGGAGATATTGCGTTCGGCGGGGCTATCGGGCTTGTACCAATAGAGGGTGATGCCGCGCAGGGTGGGATTTGCGATCGCAAATGTTTCGTCAAAAGCCTGTTTTGTCCAATCAGTCGTCTGGGGAGCATCGGTGATGGGGCGTTGTTGCCAAATAATTTCTTGTCCTGCAAGGGATGTCCACCATTGGGCAATGCGAGCAAGATTGGCTTCAGCATCGGGATCGGTGCTGCCAAGTGTCCAAGTAATGGTTGATTCCATTAGTTTTCTTAGATTTATTTGATAAATGTTGTATAGTCTATCGCCTTTAACTCATCCCAGAAAGTATTAACGGTACTTCGAGCCGAGGCTCTTTCTGAGAGAATGGTTATGTATCTGTCTTTAAAGATCGCAAATACACTTCATTCACGGAGAATTAAAATAAATGTTTGGAATTGGCTGGCCAGAGTTAGTAGTTATTTCCCTTGTGGGTGTAGCAATTTTTGGAGCAAAACGCATTCCTGAAATTGGTCGCAGCGTAGGACAGGCTTTGCGTGGTTTCCAAGATGAAGTTAAGGGCAATGATGATCAGAAAACCGACTAATTTTTGCTAGTTTTTAAATTTTGAATGATCTCTATAGCGGCTTCACCCTTGGCAATTATTTGAATAGTGCGCTCTTCGGGCAGAGCTTCGAGCAGGTCGTCATCGAAATCAAGATCTTGTTCTAGCACTTGATTTCGCTTGCTACTCGAATCAAATGGTAAAGGTGTTGCCAGATTGATCTGGAGATAATGCGGCGGCAGATGGATCAATTTGCTTGCCCACTCGATCGCAACTACACCAAGGGGAAAGTCTTTGCCGCGCCAATACTCTTCTATATGGAGGCTCGGAACTTGCGATGGCTCTAGACGATAAAGATCAATGTGATATAGAGGTAGCCGTCCTTCTGTATATTCATCAATTAGGGTAAAAGTGGGGCTAGTGATTGTAGTTTGAATGCCGAGGGCAAGACCAAAGGCTTGCATAAAAGTGGTTTTGCCGCTACCAAGATTACCTTCTAGCAAAATGATTGTGCCTGTGGTAACTAGTTGCGCTAATTGCGTGGCGATCGCTTGAGTGACACCAAGATTGTCTGCATAAAGATCGATCTTTACTGTCTCAGTCATATATTCGGGTAAACTTTTGTACTAGGTAAAGAGTCTTGTCGTGGCTAGATGGTGATCACCATTTAGATTCAGATTGAGCATTCCAGAGCCTTGCTTTGTTTTTACATTATTGAGCTAATTTCGGCAAAAGTTTTTATGGATACGGATATTCTTCAGTCAATCGCTCATCTTGATCAAAGTGGTAATGCCCAGATGGTGGATGTGACGCATAAGCCGCAATCGGTGAGACGAGCGATTGCTATGTGTGAGATATCTATGAAGACAACAACATTGGACGCAATTCAAGCGGGGAATTTGCCCAAAGGTGATGTTTTAGGAACTGCAAGATTAGCAGGCATAATGGCGGCAAAACAAACGGCTAATTTGATTCCGATGTGTCATCCCATCAATATCACCAGTGTTGATGTCAAAATTTTGCTAGATGAAAATATTCCCGGATATCAGATTGAAGCAGAGGTGAAGGCTAATGCAGAAACTGGTGTGGAGATGGAGGCAATGACGGCAGTGACGATTGCAGCTTTAACTCTGTATGACATGGCAAAATCTCTAGAAAAGACGATGGTCATTTCCAACACTAGATTGGTGCATAAGAGCGGTGGTAAGTCGGGAGACTTTAATATTCCTAGAGGTGCTTATTGCGATCTCTAGGAGATGTTAGGAGATCGTATTTTAAGTGAAGTTACTCGATTTTATGACCTGCGATCGCAATTAATTCACGGATTTGCGATTCAGGAAGTTGACTTTTTATACTTATGGACTTGCTAGCAACATCGCCTGTAACTATGGCAGATGTGTCAGCAGTCTGAATGGTTTTGGTAATAGTCTCAATGCAGCTAGAGCAGCCAATGGAGGGGACAGAAAGAGTTAAATTCATAAAAAATTAATCTAAAAACAGCTTGATCGCAATTATAGTTGAGTCATGAAGGCTAAAGATATAACAGCTCGTCTCTGAGGATTAATCTGAGGATTAGTTTCTATCTATTTTTAAAAATGGATGTCAATAATGACAACGACCTTTTTTAGAGGACTTGGCGATTATGCAAAACATCCTAGACCACATTAAATGTGGGGTCTTTGCTCTAGCGATTGAGTCAAATCCACCTCCTAATGCTGTGGATACAGTGGGGGTGGCGAGTTTGACAGCCAAATTTGCGATCGCAAATCTTGAGTTTCAGCATCTGCTGTTTGGGGAAACGCAGAACCAGCAAACCATCAATCTGTTGGGTTTAGAGCCAGAGCAATGTCTACCCTCAGAGTTTGCTAAATTGCTGCAAACGCATATTCAGGAATGTTGGCAAACCAAAGCTTGTGTCGAATTTGAGACCAAAATAAATGGGGGAAGTCATGGTTTTTTATCAATTTCTCTCTCTCCAGAACTTGATTGCGATGATAATTTGCGACAAATCATTGGTACTTGTCAGCATGTCGGGGAAAAAGCCCTATCAAAGTCCCAATTAAGAGATTTTAACCACAAGAAATTTAGTCAACTCATTAGTGAAGTCTCTGATGCTTTTGTCGTGGTTGATCATGAAGGGGTAGTGCGCTATATCAATCAATCCGCAGAAGATTTGTTTGGCTGTAGTGCAGAAGAACTTGTGGGCGAAACCTTTGGTTTGCCTGTAGTTGCGGGAGAAAGCACAGATGTCGATATCCTCAATCGTGGTAGCACTACATCAGCAGAAATGCGCGTTTCCCATGCTGTCGATGCGGATCGGCGAGTTTATGTGGTGGCATCTTTGCGGGATGTTTCGGAGCGGAAGCGGGTGGAGGAATCGTTGCAGTTGCGAGAGCGGGCGATCGCCGCTAGCTCTAATGGCATCGTGATTACGGATGCCACACAGCCCAATAATCCGATGATTTATGTTAATCCTAGTTTTGAGCGAATCACTGGTTATAGAGCCGATGAAGTGCTTGGGCGCGATTGTCGATTTTTGCAAGGGGGGGATCGCAATCAGGTGGGTTTGCTAGACCTGCGCCGAGCGATTGAAGAACAAAGGGAATGCCACGCTGTTTTACTAAACTATCGTAAGGATGGCACACCTTTTTGGAATGATTTGTATATTGCGCCAGTATTTAATGATCATGGTGATCTCACTAATTACATTGGCATTCAAACTGATATCACTGATCAAGTCAAGTCCACCCAAAGACTGCTCGAAAGTGAAGAGAGATTGCGGACAGTGCTGACATCGATTAAGGAGGGGATTACCTTTAGCGATGATTCAGGATATTTCTCGATTTTCAATGCAGGTATGGAGAATTTAACGGGCTATACGATTAGCGAGGCAAATGCTAGCCCCGATTTTACAACTTTTCTTTATCCTGATCCCGATGAGCATGGTAAAGCGCTGCAAAGGTTGCAGCATTTACAGGAAACGGGGCAGGCGATTACCGTAGAGACACGCATTCAACATCGCGATGGAATATTTAAGGATGTTTTAGTTTCGACAAGACTGATGTCCTACAAGGGTAAGCGGATGTATTTGAGTAGTTATTACGACATTAGCGATCGCAAAAAAGTAGAAACGCAACTCCGCTACCAAAACGAAAGAGAGCGACTATTAAATGCAATTTTGCTCAAGATTCAACGGGAGTTAAACCTCGATCAAGTTCTGGCAATTACTGTTCAAGAAGCACAGGCTTTATTACGCATCGATCGGGTGGTCATTTATCAGTTCCAAGAGGATTGGAGCGGCAAATTTGTTGTCGAAGCGGTTAATAATCCTGAATTGTCAATTCTTGGCAAAACCATCAGCGATTCCTGTTTTAATCAAGAAAATATCCACCGCTATCAAAATCGTGCGATTTCGAGCATCATTGATGTCGATACTGCTGACTTGACCCCTTGCCATAAGGAGCTTTTGCAATGCTTTCAAGTAAAAGCAAACATTGTCGCCGCGATTTCCTTTGGTGATACATTATGGGGCTTATTGATTGCCCATCAATGCTTTGCGCCCCGTCAGTGGGAAGAATTTGAAATCGATTTACTCAGACAACTTGCCAATCATGTTGCGATCGCAATTCAACAGGTGCAATTGTTTGAGCGCGTGCAAGACCTTAATAAAAATCTTGAACGTCAAGTCGCTGATCGCACTCATCAGTTAGAACAAAGCTTAAGTCAGCTAGAACGCGCATTACGCAAAGAAAAAGAACTTAATGAACTTAAATCGCAATTTATTTCTAGAGCCTCCCACGAATTTCGCACTCCTCTCGCCACCATCCAGACCGCTAGTGATTTACTAAGAAACTATAGTCACAAAATGTCAGAGGACAAAAAACTGGAGCGCATCGATAAAATCCAGCGTGAAGTCAAGGGGATGACCAACCTGTTAGAGGAAGTGCTAATTATTGGCAAAACAGAATCTGGTAAGTTTGAATTGCGGTTAGAAGAAATTAATCTAGAAGACTTCTGCTTGGAAATCATTGAACAAACGAAGCTGCTAGGCAATGGTAAACATCAAGTTGTTTTTAAAAATGTTAATGCTCCGATCAAAATTTTGATTGACACCAAATTTTTTAGACAGCTTATTTCTAATTTGCTATCAAATGCGATTAAATATTCACCAAATGCCAGCCAAGTCAATTTTACAGTGGCTCAAACTAATGAGCACACACCTAAGCTTTTGTTAGAGTTTGAAGACAAAGGTATTGGCATTCCTCTTGGAGATCAAGAAAAGATTTTTGAGCATTTTTATCGCGCTCATAATGTTGGTATGATCGTTGGTACTGGTCTGGGAATGGCAATTATTAAAAACTCAGTTGACATCCTTGGTGGCACAATTCAACTTATCAGCACTGAAAATAAAGGAACCACTGTCAAGGTAAAACTACCGATTTACCTAAAGGAATAAATGAAATTATGACGACTATTTTAGTCATCGAAGACGTAGAAGCTTTACGCGAAGAAATTATGGAAACGCTATCCTATGAAGGATTTGACGTTTTAGGGGCAGAAAATGGGGTGGTTGGGGTGCAAATTGCTCAGACCTATTTGCCAAATTTGATTATTTGCGACATTGCCATGCCTGAGTTGGATGGCTACGGAACTCTCATTGCCCTAAGGAAAGATCCGCAAACTTCGATGATTCCGTTTATATTTCTGACGGCAATGACTGAGAAATCAGATATGCGTCAAGCCATGCAATTAGGGGCTGACGACTATCTGACCAAGCCATTTACATCGGGTGAATTGCTGGGGGCAATCTCTTCACGACTGCAAAAATATAACTCTGTCCGTGAACATTACTATGACGAAATCAAGGCTGTGGGGGCAAAATTTGAATACTTAGCTAATCATGATGGGCTTACCCAACTTCCCAACCGTATCCTTTTCTATGAATCTCTGAGCCAAGCAGTCCTACATTCCAAGATTAATCAAAAATCCTTGGCTTTGTTGTTTCTAGATATGGATAACTTCAATATCATCAACAATACTCTTGGTACTGATATTGGCGATCAATTATTTAAGGCGATTGCTGAGAGATTAAGACGTTATATGGCTCCCTGTGACATGGTGGCTCGGATACAGGGAGATGAATTCGCCCTCATTATTTCCGATATTCCCGATCTAGTTAGCATCAAGGCGGAAACCCAAAAAATTATCGATTTACTCAGTCGTCCCTATAACCTTTATGGTCATGAAGTATTTATTACCAGCAGTATTGGGATTACGATCTTTCCTGATGATCACCAAGAACCAGATGGCTTGATCAAAAATGCGGAATTAGCGATGTACTATGCCAAGACCCATGGCAGAAATAGCTATAAACTCTATAGCCCTGAGTTGAATGTTCAATCTTCAGAATATATGGCTCTGGCAAATAGCCTCCATCGTGCCATCGATCGGCGAGAGTTTCGGGTTTTTTATCAGCCCTTGGTTGATTTGCGATCGGGAAAAATAGTTGGTGCTGAAGCCTTAGCGAGATGGCAACATCCCGATCTTGGTATCATCATGCCCAGTAAATTTATACCTGTCGCTGAGCAAACGGGGCTGATTTTAAGACTAAGTGAAGTTGTCCTATATTCTGCTTGCGAGCAAATGCGAGCTTGGCGCAATGCAGGCATTGATTACGGATTTGTGGCAGTTAATTTGTCAGGACAGCATTTTCGCCCAGACAACAACTTGCTAGAGATCGTTAGTAAAGTGCTGCAAGATACTGGTGTTGAAGCAGAGAATTTAGAACTAGAGCTAACTGAAAGCATCATTATGCAAAATGCTGAGTTTACGATTGAGGTGCTATCTCGATTGCAATTGATGGGTGTCAAAATTGCGATCGATGATTTTGGCACAGGCTACTCATCTCTCAGCTATCTTAAGCATTTCCCTGTAAATACAATCAAGATCGATCGTTGCTTTGTGCAGGATATCACCACCGATCGCCATGATGCGACAATTTCCCTAGCGATCATTGATCTTGCCCATAGTTTGAACTTGAAAGTTATTGCTGAGGGTGTGGAAACTGATGATCAGATCCAATTTTTAAAAGAGCATAACTGCGATCAGTTTCAAGGCTACTTCTTTAGCCCACCCTTACCTGCTTCCGAATTTGAGAAAATGCTAGTAGATGGTAAAAGCTTGTGATCGCAATAAAGGCGGCGCTTTGCGCCGCCTTTATTGCGATCTTTTGCATTGGTATAGTGATTGCCAACTTTTCAGGAAATCATCATTGCAAGTTTTTGATTTGTCGTATGCTAACAGGACAACTTCTATTCATTCATTTCTAGCTACTGCATGAGTAATTCTAAACGCGCTTTAATCACGGGTATTACGGGGCAGGATGGCTCTTACTTGTCAGAACTGCTTCTATCTAAGGGTTATGAAGTCCATGGTATTATCCGCCGCACTTCAACAATCAATACCGATCGCCTCGATCATATGTACCAAGATCCGCATTTGCCAGAAACTAAGCTATTTCTGCACTATGGGGACTTAACCGACGGTACAACTCTAGGGCGAATTTTAGAGGCAGTTAGACCCCATGAAGTATTTAATCTGGGTGCTCAATCCCATGTGCGTGTCAGTTTTGATTCTCCTGAATACACAGTTGATGCGGTGGGGATGGGAACTCTACGGTTGCTAGAGGCTCTGCGCGATTATCAGCAACGGAACGAGCGCGAGATTCGTTTTTATCAGGCAGGTTCTTCAGAAATGTATGGTTTGGTACAAGCTGTGCCACAAAATGAGTCTACGCCCTTTTATCCACGCAGTCCTTATGCCTGTGCCAAGGTTTATGCCCATTGGCAGACGATTAACTATCGCGAATCCTATGGTTTATTTGCTTGCAATGGCATTTTGTTTAATCATGAGTCACCAAGGCGTGGTGAAACTTTTGTCACCAGAAAGATTACTAGGGCGATCGCCAGAATTGTTGCTAATCAACAGAAAAAACTATATCTAGGCAATCTTGACTCAAAACGTGATTGGGGATATGCCAAAGACTATGTTGAGGCAATGTGGCTGATGTTGCAGCAGGAAAAACCCGATGACTATGTGATCTCGACGGGTGAAACTCGTTCTGTGCGTGAGTTTTTAGAGGCAGCTTTTGCCTATGTCAATCTCAATTGGGAAGATTATGTAGAGATCGATCCACGCTACTTCCGTCCCGCCGAAGTTGATTTGCTGTTAGGTGACTCCACCAAGGCAAAGCAAAAGTTGGGTTGGGAACCAAAGGTAACTTTCAAAGATTTAGTTGAGCTAATGGTTGATGCTGATTTAGAAGCTTTGGGGCTACCCAATCCTAAAGGCACACATTCTCAGGATATTGCCACTTTGCGAAATGCTGGACAAGCATCGACTTGGTAGTTAAATGCTCGTAACTTACTGAAAAATTTTTATGCTGAAAACTCAATCAAATCAGACCCTAGCTACTCCATTCTCAGAGCAGAAAATTCTCGTCACTGGTGGGGCAGGTTTTTTAGGTAAGCGGGTAATTGCTCAACTGGTTGCCGCAGGTGCAAATCCTGAGCTAATTACGGTGCCGAGATCAAAAGACCATGATTTGCGATCGCAATCCATCTGTGAACAAGTTGTCCAAGGTCAGGACTTAATTATTCATCTTGCGGCGCATGTTGGCGGCATTGGACTCAATCGCGAAAAACCTGCGGAACTGTTTTATGACAACCTCATGATGGGTGTGCAATTAATCCATGCGGCCTATCAAGCCAAGGTGGCAAAATTTGTCTGTGTTGGTACAATTTGCGCCTATCCCAACTTTACCCCAGTCCCTTTTAAGGAAAGCGACCTGTGGAATGGCTATCCTGAAGTCACCAATGCCCCCTATGGTGTTGCCAAAAAAGCCCTACTAGTGCAATTGCAGTCCTATCGCCAGCAATATGGATTTAATGGTATTTACCTATTACCCGTAAATCTATATGGACCTGAAGATAATTTTGATCCCCATAGTTCCCATGTTATCCCTGCTTTGATCCGTAAGGTTTATGAAGCACAGCAAAGAGGGGATGCTCAAATCTCGGTATGGGGTGATGGTACCCCAACGCGAGAATTTGTATATTCCGATGATGCCGCCAGAGGTATTGTCATGGCTGCGGCAAAATACAATGAATCAGAACCAGTAAATATTGGCACTGGCTTAGAAATTTCGATCAAGGATTTAATCCACTTAATTTGTGAATTAATGGGCTATGACGGCAAAATTAGCTGGGAAACTGACAAGCCTAATGGTCAACCACGTCGATGTCTTGATGTCGAACGGGCAAAGCAAGCCTTTGGCTTTACAGCACAGGTGGACTTTCGCGAAGGTCTCCGTAATACGATCGCATGGTATAGCCAAAATGCGGAGTCAATTTAGCGCAGCAATTTTTTTGAAAGCCCTCCTGTGGCAGGCTTTCAAAAAAATCTACATAGAATAGTTGCATATGTACCAAGCTTTGGTATGATTAGATTCCGCGAATAAAACAAGTAAATTTGCAAAACTTTTCTTGGGATATTTAGCGAGGAGAGATGGCCGAGTGGTTGAAGGCGCAGCACTGGAAATGCTGTTTAGGGGAAACTTTAACGAGGGTTCGAATCCCTCTCTCTCCGTCAAAACACAGATAAAAAGGAACCGCGCTCAGCGCGGTTCCTTTTTTTTTCTTATAGCCAATTGCCTACCAAAATGAAAGATGACCAAAAGTAAGGATGCTTGAGGTCTATATCTTCAGAAAGATTCGCGAGCTGCACTGGTGCAAGCTGAGGTATACCCACAATTTGTTGGTTCTCCACCCTAACGTTGCCTTCAATCATGGCAATCTGTGCATTTTGCAGAGCGATTGCTTTGCTCTTGGAGGTGGGATAGTTCCGATAAAAGTCAAGCATTAACGGTGTTGTCCCCGCATCATCGACTTCCCATAGAGAGGCAAGTACGCTCTTAGCCCGATAAATGATTGCTACACCACTTAACCCCAAGTTTTGACCGACAGCAGTTTGACAAGCACTCAGGGTCAGCATTTCAATTGCTTCTTGTCCAACTTGGAGAGTTCGCAACTGCTCTAGAGACAATCGCTCGTTCCATAGCTGGATAAAAGCACCATCTATTTTGGGACTCAAAAACTGAGCGTGGGTGGCTAGATGGACAATGCCATAATTTCCCTGTTGCTGTTCCTTGACTAAATTGGCAATGGTGAAGTCCTTGTTCAAAAAGACTTTGCCGTTGAGAATTTTGGATGTAATCGTGTCAATCTCAGTTGCTACATTGGGAATTTCAGAGAAACCCTGCATTTCTTCAGTTAGCCCCATTGCCAAGATACTGTTGCGACGACGATCGGGGATCTGGAGATTTACCAGTGCCATGGATGGCACAGTTGCCATGGCGTATTTCTGCACCAAAAACTTCTCACCGTCGTGCAATGCGGCAATGGGAACTGAGCGCAAAGAGCCATCCAACACAAAGATCAATGTTTTAACTTCTGCAACCTCTAAGTCTTGTTCAATTGGACTAATTAAGAGTTGATAGAGTTTTTGGGATGGTTGCAGATAGTCTTCGCTGTTAGGATCACGAATCGCACTTAATAAATCTAGAACGGTTTCATCGATATCAGCTTTTCCCGATTTATTGTTGTTCCGAACTACTTTGCGAATCTCTTTACCCGATGAAGGTACAACCAAAATTTCTAGGCGATCGCTAAAGATGTTGGGATAAATCAGAGCCGTATTACTCTCTGTGACCTTTTCCGCTTGTCTTAATAAATCTTGAACAAAAGAGAGTGTTACCGTTGGCGTAGATTCACAGCTACCTGTATATTCACAGACTTCTTGAGTTACTTTTTTATCGACTGTTTCGATAGTAGTGGTCGTTACAACACTGGTTGGATTGCAGATTGTATTGGTCAATCGATCGCAGAGAGGACTTGTCTGTGGTGGCTGCGGAAATACGAATGGTGGTTGTATGGATTGACTGTCAGAACTCGAAGAACTCGGAATCTCAGGAGGATATTGAGCAATACTACGCTGTACGGAAGGAGCGACCATACAAGTTACTCCAATTGCGATCGCCAACCCAGTCTTCCAAATTAAAGAACGTTTTTTCATGAGCTTATATTTGCTGTATCTGTGATCTAGAATGAGAAAGTTGTACGAATTGTGCCGATCGTAATCGTGTCACTAGTGGCTGTCTGCACAGGATTAAACAGAAAAATTACACCAGGGGTGATGCTGATTCTGTCAGTAATTCGGTGCAAGTAAAATAACTCGACATGAGTTGTGCTAGCAGGCTGAGAACCAGGAGTACCAAAGGCAACACCATCTAATCCAATGAAGCTAGGAATATTCCCAAATGAAAGGTTACTACTTGTGATCTTGGGAGGTTGACCAACATAAATTCCTGCGAGGTTACCCTGCTTAAATAGATCAGGGAAATTCAAATAAACCATCCAATTAGTTGTTTCTACCGAGCCTGTATCCCCAATGACGGCATTAGATTTAGTAAAACCACCCCATGTACCAAGGGTTATGGCTGGACTAATCCGCCAGTCAAGGGTTGCGCCGATGGCATCGGTTAAGAAGCTTGATCCCAAGAAACTAATTGTGCTATCACCAATTCCTGTATTTAATGAACCTCCAGTCGTGTATGCATGGAGATAATAAATTGCTGCATCAAGATTGTCTGTTGGAGCCAGAGTCGCCTGCAATCCTGTTACGTAGGAACCGCCAGTTAGCCCACCTGTGGTGGGATTGGCTGGATCTCCTGCGGCATAAACACCTTGCAAGCTGACGCGATCGCTAACCTGCCAGTCAAACCCAACACCTGCTCTACCGCCACCAAGCCCTAAAATGGGATTGCGTTGAGCAAATGCAGATAAGGGGCCAGATCCAGAACTTTCAATACGGTTAGGTCCTCTAAATACGGCGCTAGGGCTGACTCCTGCTGCGCCAACGATAAAAGCCGCTTTGTCACTGACCCTAAATCGATAGGAAAGATCAGATAGTAAGAACTGGTTATTGGTATTGCCTTCGTAACCTAGCAAAGTATAGCTGTCGCGGAGTGGAGAAATACCTGAACCAAGAGATAAATTACTTGCACTTAAACTAACTAAGAGGATACTACGGTTAGCCGCATCAAATTGGGTTAAAAGGGATAGTCCTAAGTTATAGCCAAAGGTGATATTTGTGCCTTGGTCAGCTTCATTGATATTCCGAATGCCATCACGAAAATTAATGTCCGATGAATTACCGAAGCGTCCTTGTAAACCAAAGATTGCCTGTCCGTATAGCTTAGTTGTTGTGGAAAATTGCTGTGTTTCTAGTTTGGTGATTTTGGCATCTAGACCATCAATTCGACCACGTAGCGTTGCTAGTTCAGCCCCAAAATTTTCTTGCAGGCTTTGGAGAGTTGCCAGATCCTCTTGACTTACTTTATCGGCTAGACCTGTAGCAATGATTTCATTGATCTTGTCTAGGCAAGCATTCAGCCCAGCCGCAAATTCATAGCGTGAGACAGCCTGTTTACCTCGAAAGGTGCTGTCAGGATAGCCCGCAATACAACCATAACGCTCGACTAAGGATTGTAAAGCTGTAAAAGCCCAGTCAGTTGATTTGACATCGCTTAGCTGGGATACCGATGTCACTGAGTCCGCGATGTCAGTCTCAGAAGATGATAACTCTTGAATATTTTGAAGCGTTTTTTGATTAAGTTGTGCTGTTTGTAATGCCGAATTAATTTCGGATTGATTCTGTGTATATTCTGACGGAAGTGAATATTGGGCAAATGCCTCGGTTGTGAAGCCTATTAATGCAAATCCACCTAAAAACAATGAATTTAGAGCTGATGCAACTGAATTAGTCGCAAATCTGGGAATCTGTTTATCTGGATAAAACATATTTGCTTTCTCCTCTACCTATAATTTAGGAAATGCGACTGACTGCTTTTAACTAATGCAAAGATAATAATTTATACATTCGGTATAAGTTTGCCATTCTTATCTAAAACTGACAAGCAGTATAAATATGAAATGTGTGATTAAATGCGTATAAATGTGTAACTTTTTGTTTGCTTTAGCAATAACATAAGAATGGGGACTTCAATTTTTAAAACATGATGTACTAAGTAAATTTGCTACGCTTTCAAAAAATTATCTCAAATTGATTTCAGTACAAAGGGCTATGCCTGAGTAGCGTTATGTTTGTAGGAATCATTGGAGATTGTTATATAGTGAGGAGTAAAGAAATGTAACTAAATTGTCATTATGATTTACAATCCCCCTTGGCATCTTACAAATGGGCTAATGATGACCCTATACACGGCTCTAAGAGTAAGCAGAAAGTGGGAGAGTTTGACTTTAGAATCAGAACCTATCTACCAAGAGCATATTTTTACGGGTGCGAATGGAGTGCCGATATTTGGTAAATATGCGATTCCCGAAAATGCTAAGGGAACGATTGTTGGTACTTATGGCATTACGGGAGATCTAGACAATCAATGGTTTTTAAAAATTTTGGGTCGAAAAGCTTATGACAAAGAATATGCGATCGCATTATTTGATTGGCGAGCCCATGGTAAAACTGCTGAGTTGTCACCAACATTGACATCAGACGGATTATTTGAAGGGGAAGACTTTATTCGGATTGCTAATACTGCCAAGCAATTAGGTTGCCCTGCTCCATTCTGGCTGACGGGCTATTCCCTTGGTGGACAATTAGCGCTATGGGGAATTAAGGCAGGAGAAAGTATTGCGGATTGGGGCAGTGATTTGGAGATCACATCAGACGATATTGGGGGATGCGCTGTCATTTGTCCTAGTGTGGATTCTAACCGTTCACTTACCTATTTAGTCAAAGATGAATTGGGCAGGTTTCTGGAAAAGGCGATCGCAAGGGAGTTAAAAAAATTAGCAAGGGCGATGGCAAAAATGCACCCTGATGCAATTGATCGCGAGGCAGTGGAACGCGCTAATAGTATTTGGGGCTTTGATAATGAACTAACGATCGCCCAGTTAGGATTTGACTCTGTGGAGGAATATTACGATGCGAGTTGTCCTTTATACTTTATGCCCAATCTGCACAAGCCAACTTTAATTTTGTATGCTGCCGATGATCCGATGTTTGACCCTGTGCTTGTACCTGAGCTAGAGAAAATCGCCACAGAAAATCCTGCTATTCGATTAATGGTTACTAAGTATGGCGGTCATGTTGGCTATGTCAGTAGCAAAAAATGTCAATATCAATATGGCGATCGCGATCGTTGGTGGGCATGGAATCGAGTTCTGGAATGGATTGACACAGCAAAATGATCTCTAATTAACATATTTAACTAGCCTGACTTTGGTCTTCTATTACAGTTGTTTGATTGACCAAATTAATTCCTATATTAATTTCTTTCTTTGATTGTGAAAAGACTCGATAGTTATCTGAATTAAGATCTGTTAGCTCAGCATCACTATCATTATTCATTTTTACGAGATTATAGTCAGTATCTTCATCAAAAATTGCTAATGTAACATTTAAAATATCTAGAAAATTAATAAAACTTCGACATTCGATTTCATTGTAGTTACTATAAAACCTAATTAGTTCGGCAATGTAGTTTTCTAAATAAAAACGAATATTAGGAAATATTAATACGACCTTTAGTAATAATATCGCCAGAGTAAGAAGATGATTAGATTCTATTGCTAATCGCAATAATCCAGAAGGTTGACGATGCTTATTCAATAACAAATATTGAAAAATGCGATTGCATGTTATATGTAACAAAGTTAAAGTCATCAGCTCATGATCTTGATGGGCATGAAACACTTGCAAACGTTGAGAGACTGATATTCTGACAACTTCAGGTATGTCTAAATTGTCTGGGGATATACCTAAATATAATAATAATCTTTCCTTGAATTCCCCAAAAGTTACGTGGCAAATCTCTTTGTAAAAAGCCTGAGCAAGCTTACGGAAGCTTTGATTTCCCTGTTTATTCAGGACTTGTTTGATTAAAAGTAATACGCCATCTCCTAAACTGGTCGGATTTTTCTGATTTTGCGAATTAGCTCCTACTTTGGAGCCAATTTTGGCTGTATACATTGCCAGTTCAAATTTAAATTGTTTTTTAAGTCTAATTGATAATAATTCTGCCTGTTGTCGATATTCTAAAGGTTTGCTGGAGTCAGCACATTCTGAGATGAGAAGATAGGAAGAAAAGCGCTCAATCCAAGTATGATGATCTTGTCTGACAACCGTTGTCCCTACCGATAGGGATCGCAAATTTTGATATTCTTCTGAATTTACAAATCTTTGCAGCCAAATTCTGAGTTTCTTTAACTTGTGAATCTGGGTTGCTACACCGATGGAGTTTGATAAAAATAGATTGACTAACTTTTGGCAAGCATTGACATTGCCACGAATTGACCAATTATTATTGAGAATATAACAACAACGGATGAGTGTGTATTTAAATTCTTCTTCCTTGTCGTAAAGGATTATTTCTCCTAAAGACGAATAGACGGTGTCATCATCAATAACAACATAGTTAATAAATAGCCTTTCAAATTGATTTAATATTTCTTCAGCTTGATGAGTTCTAATAATTTCTGAGAAGAATCGATAAATATTTTTCTGTGCTTTATCAATAATTTTCTCAGTTGACTCTTTGAAATCTTCTTTAGATAGCTTAGCTTGATAGTTATATTGATGATTGTAGAAATATGACATATCAATAATTTCCTAAGCAGTGACAAGATCAACAATTATCAATTGCTAACGGTATTATATAGGCTCTATGAATGGATAAGCTGATCTCGATCACTTTCAGTAATTTATTTTAAAATAGGTCATAAACAAACTACATAAAAGCTGTATAACTAGTGCTGGAGCTAACCTAGAAATTTAATCCTCACATTAAGATGCCAGCTTTTAAGATTTTTGACAACGATATCGACTTCGAGACACTTCAAGAATATCTTGCTTGCGAAGCGATCGCAATTGATACGGAAACGATGGGACTCATCCCTCGCCGTGATCGCCTATGTTTAATTCAAATCTGTAATGATGCTGAGTTAGTTAGCATCGTGCGGATCTCGAGGGGGAGCAAGGATGCTCCTCACCTGAAATTGTTATTTGAGTCTCCTAATGTCACTAAGGTTTTTCACTTTGCCAGATTTGATGTAGCAACGCTAGAAGCACATTTGAGTATTGCTACTCATCCCATTTTTTGTACGAAAATCGCCAGCAAACTTGCCAGAACCTACACAGATAAGCATGGCTTAAAAGAATTAGTGCGTGAATTGGAAAAGGTAGATCTGGACAAAACCTCTCAGTCATCGGACTGGGGCAGTGTGCATGATCTTTCCGCAGAGCAGTTACAATATGCCGCTAATGATGTGCGCTATTTACTGTCAGTCCATCGCAAGTTAATTGAGATGTTAATTCGTGAAAATCGGTACGATCTTGCCAAGGCATGTTTTGCTCACATTCCGACATTGGTTTACTTAGATTTGCTGGGCTACGCGGATGTTTTTGCCCACTAATTATGATTATTGATGATTATTACCCATTAACTTGAAATGAGATAACACTATGGCAGATCCATCGGTGAGAGGGGTTCGAGCTAGTTTTCTAGATGCGATCGCAGATCCTTTTTTCGCGCCTGAAAAAGACTGTATACGTTATTTTGCTGATGGCTTACTGGTAGTTGAGAATGGCAAGGTTAAGGATTTTGGTAATTATGCTGATTTACAAACAAAATATGTTGATATTCCGATTACAGAATATTGCGATCGCATAATTGTGTCGGGATTTATCGATACGCATATTCATTTTCCCCAAACGGAAATGATCGCTGCCTATGGTGAGCAATTGCTGTCATGGCTCAGTAATTACACCTTTCCCACCGAAGGCAAATTTGCCGATTACCACTATGCCAAAGAAATTGCAGCGCTATTTCTTGATCAGTTATTGCGAAATGGCACTACTACGGCTCTAGTATTTACGGCAGTATTTCCACAATCGACGGAGGCTTTTTTTGAAGAAGCTCAGCGTCGTAATTTGCGAATGATTGCGGGAAAAGTGATGATGGATCGCCATGCTCCCGAGTTCCTGACCGATACTGCTGAGACTTCCTATCGAGAAACTAAGCAATTAATTGAAAAATGGCACAAGTGCGATCGCTTACTCTATGCCGTTACCCCTCGATTTGCAATTACCTCAACCCCAGAGCAGTTAAGTAATGCAGGGAAGCTGTTAGCCGAATTTCCTGATGTTTATTTGCATACCCATCTCTCCGAAAATGTGCAGGAAGTAGCAACGGTGGCGGAGCTATTTCCTGAAAGTAACGGCTATCTTGATGTTTATGATCGTGCAGGTTTAGTGGGGGAACGCTCTATCTTTGCCCATGGTGTGCAACTGAGCGATCGAGAATTCGCCAGATTATCACAGGCAAAAGCGGCGATCGCATTTTGTCCGACCTCCAATTTGTTTTTGGGAAGTGGTCTTTTTAAGCTAGAACAAGCAAAATCTGTCGCCACACCTGTCAAAGTTGGCTTGGGAACAGATGTGGGTGCAGGCACAAGTTTTTCGATGTTGCAGACTGCCAGTGCCGCTTATCAAGTTGCCCAGTTGCGATCGCAAAAGTTATCTGCCTTTCAAGCACTATTTTTGGCAACGCTGGGCGGCGCACAGGCGCTATGTCTGGATGATAAATTGGGAAATTTTGAAATTGGCAAAGAAGCTGATTTTGTTGTCCTCAATCCCTATGGGACTCCAATTATGGAACTCAGAAATAGATTGCCGCATCGAGAAGCGGCAAAAAACTTAGCAGAAATATCTGACCAACTCTTTGCCACCATGATCATGGGCGATGATCGAGCGATTGAGGCAACTTATATCATGGGTGAGCTAGCCCACGGAGCTTAAACCCTTAAAGCTAAAACTCAGCACTTTGGGGGAAACGCGGGAAAGGAATGACATCACGAATATTCGTCATCCCTGTAATGAACTGGACAAGGCGCTCAAAACCCAAACCAAAGCCAGCATGGGGAACTGTGCCATAACGACGTAAATCGAGATACCACCAATAGTCTTCAGGATTTAGCCCCACACTGCGAATGCGTGCTTCTAATACATCTAGACGCTCTTCACGCTGAGATCCGCCAATAATTTCACCGACTCCGGGAGCAAGAATATCCATCGCCCGCACAGTTTGGCGATCGCGAGCGGCATCATCATTTACCCGCATATAAAATGCCTTAATATCGAGGGGATAGTCCATCACAATTACGGGCTTTTGGAAATGTTCTTCCGCTAAAAAGCGTTCATGTTCCGATTGCAGATCTAGGCCCCACTGCACAGGAAATTCGAAGGTTTTACTACACTTTTCCAAAATTGCGATCGCATCTGTATAGGTAATACGCTCAAATTTCTGATCGATAATTTTGCGAGCATTGGTCATCACCAACGGATTAACCCGTTCTTGGAAAAATTCCATATCTTCGGGACAGGTTTTTAATACATAATTAAAGATATATTTTAGGAAATCTTCGGCAAGATCGGCATCTCCTTCGAGATCACAAAAAGCCATCTCTGGTTCAATCATCCAAAATTCGGCAAGGTGACGCGAAGTATTAGAGTTCTCAGCACGAAATGTTGGACCAAAGGTGTAGACATTAGAAAAAGCGGTTGCCATAATCTCTGCTTCCAGTTGACCACTAACGGTCAGAAAGGCAGGTTTACCAAAAAAATCATTAGCAAAGTCTACGGGCTTACCTGCGGTCGCCAGCTTGTTAAGGTCAAAGGTGGTTACGCCAAACATTTCGCCTGCCCCTTCGCAGTCACTCGCCGTCACAATGGGCGTATGTACCCACAAAAAGCCGCGCTCTTGAAAGAACTGATGAATTGCATAGGCACAAGCATTCCGCACTCGAAAAACCGCGCCAAACATATTTGTGCGCGGGCGTAGATGAGCAATTGTTCGTAAAAATTCAATCGAATGACGTTTTTTCTGGAGGGGATAGGTTTCAGGATCGGCTGTACCAAAAATTGCGATCGCAGTTGCCTGCATTTCCACCCGTTGCCCTTTACCCATCGATTCGACTAGAGTTCCAGACACCTCAATGGATGTGCCTGTTGTAATTTGTTTAACTAGCAATTCATAGGTATCTATCGTTTGTGGTAAAACGATCTGTAGCCCCTGTAAAGATGAACCGTCGTTGAGTTCTAAAAACGCAATATCTTTGCCTTCTCGCTTTGTCCGCACCCAACCACGGACAGTATAGGAGTCATTAACCTGACCACTACGCAATAAATCGATAACCCTTGCTGATGCCATATGCTAAAAATAATCGCCAGAAATGACTATAAAGAGTTTTTAGGAGCAATGAAATCAGCGATTACAAGGCTCACTCAGGCAATTATCCTAACACTATATATTTGTCCCCAACCCGATATCTAAGCCAAATATCTAATTAATTTCACTAGCTTTGGTATGCCATTTCACGGATCAGAGGCAGACGATTACTAATGTAATTATTGAGATCGTTCTGTTGATGAGAGTCGAGGGAGGAGCGCTGTTGCACTTGATCAATCAACCAGCTCATCAACCCATCATCATCAAGGTTTAACAGCAAGTTGGGTTGGGCTTGATTAACTGAGTCCCAGAAAAGTCTAATGATAGCAGGTGACATATATATTTACCTCAACCTTAAGGTTTTCCTAACATTTTATAGATTAGTACATCTCTACACTGGTACTGTCAAAAATCACACAAAATGAAATAAAACACACCCTCCGTAAGATTGATCCAATCTTGATCAGTGTCTTTAAGATAGAGGGAATTGCTTAGAACAAGGTATATAAACCTCTCAGCTATGACCTAAATGACTATGGTTAAGATTTGTTGTTCCCCCAGCAATTTTAACAAATAGTTATACAGCAAAGCGAGAGTTAGTACAAATCAAAATCCAATAATCGGGTGGCGGCGAGGAGCGCCGCCACCTGTCTTCTGGTTTTATGTCCTAAGCAAAATTTTTTGCTATATCAACCCGAAAAAGGGCAATCCGCCTTTTCGCTTTTAAAATCCTAGAGGTATTTTTATGGCTAGACAAGTAGAAATTTGGAATGACCGTGCGGAAATTGCCTCCAGAGCATTATTACTTTGCCAACTTGCCTACAACGATGCGATCGCAAAATCCGATCGATTTACGATTGTGGCCGCAGGTGGCAGTACACCCCGCGTTTTGTATGAACTCCTCAAAAATAAAGATTGGGACTGGTCAAAGGTGCATGTCTTTTGGGGGGATGAGCGCTATGTACCAGTTACCGATCCCCAAAGTAATGAAGGTATGACTCGCAATGCGTGGCTCGATCATATAACCATACCTGCCGCCAATATTCATGGTATCCCCACCAATGCCAATGATCCCAGCGCTGCGGCTTTACAGTATGAACAGCATATTCAAGATTTCTTTGAAATTGAAACAGGTATATTTCCGCAGTTTGATCTAGTTTTATTGGGAATGGGAGATGATGGACATACCGCATCCCTATTTCCGCATACACCTGCCCTCAAAGTGAATGATCGTCTTGTCACCGTAGGTGAAAAAGATGGACAGCCGCGCATCACCATGACCGTACCTTTAATCAACAAAGCCAAAGAAATCATCTTTATGATTGAAGGTATTGCTAAAGCAAAAGCTTTAAAGGCGGTGCTTGCCCCTAGTGGCGATGTTAATCAATACCCTTCGAGATTAATCACAGGTAATACAATTTGGCTTTGTGATCGCACCGCGATGAATAAGAAGAAAGCCTAATTAATAAAAACTCATAGACATTGTCTCAAGTGTGGTGAAGTGGCACTTGCAACAATGTCTATGCACTAATTAAAGTATTAATGGGCTTTAATTTAATGAAAATTCTTAATTTAAGAACTTGATCATTCCTCTAAAATTGCATTATGTCTAAACAAAATAACCTTGATAACTCTACACAATACGAGCGATTGCGGCGTGAAGCAAAAGCCCCCTATCGAGGTTTACGCATATTTATTTATGCAGCTTTAGCGGGGTCTGGATTTATTGGCGCGGTAGTGTTTTTTGCCAAACTAATTGCAGGCAATGGTAGCCTAACGACAAACTTAGGAAATCTATCTTTACAAATCGGCGCGGTAGCTTTGATGGTTTGGCTTTATCGCATAGATAAGCCCAAAAAACAGAAATAATTATGACTTTTGGGAGTAGGTAATATGCAAAGTTGTAAAAATATTTTAGAGTCACTGGTTGTTAAAGAGATTGATCTCCAAATTTCTCATTTACCACCATACCGACGTGAACAGATTAGCTTAAGTGAAGTTGCTGCCTATGCCCTCAATCGTTTGCCAGCCATGTATGCTACCTCGGAATCAGGGTGGATGATTCAACATAAAAAAGCAGTTTCCGACATGCGATCGCAAATAGAATCTACAGTCCGTCGCGCTTTAACCAATGTCAAAGTTGATCGCCTCAGAGATACTAATCCATTACCGCAGCAAGAGGTCGCTAATCATGCGAGATCCTTAGCGGCTTTACAGTCAATTTTAGGTGCAGAGAATGCCTCTTGGACTGATATGCCCATGGCGTTAGAATCCTCATTAATGACCGTTAAACTCAAGATTGCGGTAAATAATACCTATGCAGTCATGAACAAACATGATCCCTCTGAAAAAGAGAAGGAAGAGGAATATGCGTTTCATCATAAGCCTCTAGAAATTTCTTGGAAATCTCGCGCTCCTAAAACTGCTTTAAATTGGGCGAAAGATAAGCAGAAAACCAAAGAGTTAGAGACCTATATGGTGGATGCCAAGTATCAATTTAGTAATGTACTCGAAAAATTGGTCTTGTCTCTTGCCTACTATCAAGTGCAAAAATTACACCCCACCATGTCCGACAAAATTGATTTGGGTGAAGTGGTCGCCTATGTGTTGAACAGATTACCCCCCATGTATGCGACAACGGAAAAAGGATTTAAAGCTTTGCGTCTGAGAGCCAGAGAGGTATATGGCAAGCAGGTTGTGGAGACTTTGACCCAAGCGATCGCAATTTGTATCCAGTCGCCCAATGCAGGCAGAGTCCCATTACCCCTCGCTCGTTTTGAAGCAGAGGTGGAAGAAGCTGTGGCAAAGATGAATTGGATTTTGCAGAGAGACGATATTAATTGGCGCAATGCCCCTTTTATTGTCTCTGAATGTTTGACACAGGCTCTAAATGGTGATTTTACATGGCGTAAATGTAGTGAGTATGATCATCTTAATTCCTAGCTTTTGGGTCGGCTGTACCTCTGGTTCTTACCTCTACAAACTACCCGATCGCATTTTTGTCCATAAATCCTGATACTGATCTAGCACCGATGGCGATAGCGGTAAAATCAACTCACTTTTTGTAAAAATGTCAGGTGCAAAAAACTTAATTGGGTCAGACTTAACGCTATTGGGAACTTGCGTCAAATCACTGGTACTAACTGCGTCACTTAAAGCTGTGATTTGTGCGGCAATGTCAGGGGCTAAACAAAAATCTATCCATGCGATCGCAATTTCACTACTTGCTGCCTTGGGAATCACCCACAGATCACTCCATAGGGCTGTACCATCTTGCGGAATTACTACTTGCAAGTTAGGGTTTTGCTTTTTGGCTCTAAACATATCATTTGTCCAGCCCACGGCAGCTAAGGTGTCATCCCCCAGCATAGATTGCAAATAGTTATCGGAAGAATAGGTTAAAACCTGTGAGTTGAGACTTTTTAACTCTTGCTTCAGGTTAGGAATATTCGCTAGGGTTTCAGGTTGATACGATTGTCCTAATTTTTTTAAAACCAATCCAATTACTTCTCTTGCATCATCAGGCAGTGATAGTTTTTTTTGTAGCTCAGGTCGCCAGAGATCTGACCACTGGGTGATGGCAAATTTGAGTTTATCTTGGCGATATGCGATCGCGGTTGCACCCCAGCGATAGGGGACTGCCCATACTTGATTGTTGCGGGTGACACCCTGTTGCCAAAATGGTGAGAGGTTTTGCCAATGGGGCATCTTGGCTAGCAGCTCTGGTGAGATCGGCTGAATTAAAGACTGAGCAATTGCTTGATCTAACCAAGCATCACCAATGCTAACGAGGTGAGGAGCAATGTCTTTCGCCATATTAGGAGAATTTTGGAGTTCTTGCCAAAGTTTTGATGGTGAATTTTCAGCTTTAAATTCAACTTTCTGTGGAGACTTCGCTTCAAATTGATTGATTACCTTACTGGGAACTGCCCCTAGTAAACCTGTAATCCTGAGACGATCGCGTTGATCAAATACATTTAGCCATTGGCATCCCCCAATTGAGGCGACCGCCGCCGCACCACCAAAAAACAAAAGCTCTCGTCTATTCATGACTTAATTTTACGCGGACATCGCCAAGAACTAGATTCATCTTGCCTTAGCGATACCCCTAATTTACTTCACAAATGGGCGCATCAGTAGATATCCTGCCCCAAAAGAAGTCAGAATAATTGCTGCGATCGTCAGGGTCAAAACCCAACCACTCAGCCCAGTTGATTCGGGAGACTCTTCTGAATCAGTACGTAATGGACGCGAAGAAATTTCTTCACGCATCTGTAATTTGGTGGGCATTTTTGCCTTGGTTGGTGTTATTGGCATTGGTGCAGGGGCATCAAAAGCTGCATAGGAGCTGTCGTAATATAGTGGCTCACCACCACTAGGCTCATTATTAACTGGTGCTTGATTAACTGGTGCTTGTGGAGATGCGTCAGTCGCTAGTTGTCTTGCTCGCGAGATCGCATCTTGAATAGCATTAGTTGTTTGCAACACATTGGCTTTGCGCGGACTAACTTGTGGTGCTGGCTTTTCCGTGGGGTTTCCCTTGGGCGCAGCAGAGGGATGTCCTTGGGTTTGGGGATTGGGATTAGTTTGCGGATTAGCTTTAGCGGGTGCAGCGTGATTCGGAGAAGCGCTACGAATGTTATTCAATACTTCCGATAGTTTGGCATCGGGTAAATTTGATTGAGTAAGGATTGCTTGAATTCGATCTGTTGACTGGGCGATCGCCTCAAACTCTTGTAAAAGCATTTGATTTTGTCTAGTTAATTGCTCATTTTGCAATTGAAAGAAAGACAACTTTGCTTGGGTAGACTGCAACTCTGCCGCTAGTTCTCTATATACGGTCACAGGCACAGATGCTTGATAACCAGATTTAGGAGCCTGAGCACCAGAAGGAACATTGACAGGTTTAAAGGCTGGATTGGCTTGCATAGGCGACAGCACCATAGATCATCAAAAATTTAGTCGAGACTATAACATATGATTTGATACTTTAAGTAAGGTTCATGCTTTTACTCCAATTCAGTACCTCTCACTATTGCCGCAAAGCGAGACTAGCACTTGGCTATAAGAAAATCCCCTATCAAGTTGAAAATCTTACGCCTGGTCTGCATATTTTCAAGATTAAAAAGCTAGCGGGTATCACTACTGTGCCTGTATTGCTGCCTCAACAAAAAAACTGTCCTGCTGTCGTTGCCGACTCCACAGAAATTATTCGCTTTCTCGAAGCCTATAAACCAGATCCACCTCTTTATCTTGATGATCCCATTTCTCAAAAGGAAGCATTACGTTTAGAAGATTATTTTGATGAGTCCATTGGTACAGCCACAAGGTTTGTTTATTATCAGTTTCGCGCCAATGCAGGCAAGAACATAGATCCTTCTTTAATGAGTCAGCTTGTCATTGCAATTGTGCGATCGCAATATGGCATTAATGCGACATCTACTAAAGTTGCAGAGCAAAAAATTGCGGATGCGATCGCAATGCTAGGAGAATTTTGGCAAGATGGCTATCTTGTGGGGGAGCGTTTTAGTGTTGCTGATTTAACTGCTGCTGCGCTGCTTGCGCCCCTTGGTTTGCTCCCCTTCTATCGCCATAATTACCCTTGGCTATTTGAGCGCATTACCGAAATTCATCAACTTTGCAGCGAGCCATTACCCAAACACTGGGAGGCAGGGTTAGGTGTTTAGCCTGAATGTCCCAAGTGGCGAAGCCTCGCAATTATTTTGGTGACAAATTTGGTGTCAAAAAATTACAACCTCAAGGTCATAACCCAATAGGTGTTAACTTATTGATTAGCTAAAAGTGTGCAAAAAAGTAGCCCAAGACTAGTTTTTTGCATACTCACAGTGTAAAAAATTAGGTAGTCCAAAGAGAAAGAAATAATAAAGTAATGCGCTTAGCACATTACTTTATTACTCTGGCACTACTAAAAAATTAGTTTTTTGAGATGTTTTTAGAGGCGATTAGTGCGGGTAGTCCTATGACTGTGAATATTAGTGAATCTTTATTTGAGCAGATTCTCGAATACCTTCGAGTAAGAACGACAGCCAGTGATCGCGTTGCCAAAAACTTGCTCACCACATTGGAAAAACTCACATCTAGTAGTACAAACAATTCTGTCGCCAAAGCTGCTAGCGATCGGATCGGTGATTTGGCAACACAATTTGGACAAAAGCTATTTGAAGCATGGAAGGAGCTAGCTGATCTACAGGTTGGCGAAAACTATTGGAGTTATCCTGTCATGTTTGAAGATTTGGCGGAAACAATGGAAATATCCGTTGATAACTTTGTGCAATATTTATCTAACGTTAATATTGGCAGTCTCCAATTGATTCAAGGTCGTGGCTATAACTATCAAGTCAATGGACAGCAAGCCGCATCTTTAACCTTTCACTCTGCACCAACCCTGAAAAAAGCTGCTATCCCTAACTTGTCTGAGAAAAAAGGTACAGAATCTAAAAGTGCTAGCAAATCCTTTAAGGTGGGCGATCGCGTCTGCGTCAATGCCAATCGTCAGCAATATGCTAACCATACAGGCGTTGTTGAGCAGGTAATTAGTGTAAGCTGTCGGGTCAAATTAGATAATGGCTGGACAGCCTTTTTACCCAATCACTGTTTAGATCACATTACTTAGCTCCGTGACTAGTAGCCCATGACCAATATGACCTTTGAAGAGGCAATTGCCTACACCGATAGCTTGCTCTCAAACCCAAATCTAGACGATGCACAACTTCAATCAGAAATATCAACACTGATCGAAACCTCTAACGGAGCTAGGGGATTTTTTGTTTGCTTTCTCACAGGGGATTGGCAACTCGCTGATCACCCCAGTGATGCGGTTATTAAAGCTCTGCAATCTTCACCAACTGCGATCGCAGAACTATTAGTCAAAAATTTAGCGATGTCTACGGCAATGGCAATCTTTCATCGTCGTGCAGGCAACGATCAACAAGCTCAATCTTCCGATCGAGTTGCCCAGAGAACTGGATCGCTCATTGCCAAAGTTGATCTCCCCCAAGTTCGTGAAATTGCCATCCAAATGCGTAATGCCGCAATTTCTAATGCTGGCGAATATACCTCTTTTCTAGAGAAATGGGGTTACGATGAAGAGCAGAAACAAGCAATCGCTAATATCCTCGCCCATGTCTAGCCCAGAATTTGAACAAGCAATCGTCCAGTTTAATAGTGGTGATTATTATGCTTGTCACGATACCCTAGAGGCAATTTGGAATGATGCTTGGCAATGCGATCGCGCTTTTTATCAGGGGATTTTGCAAATTGCGGTGGGACTTTATCATTTAAATAGTCAAAACTGGCATGGAGCGACAATTTTATTGGGAGAAGGAACAAGTCGATTGCCTGCCTATTTGCCAGACTATCAATCGGTGAATGTGGAAAGCTTACTAGAGGATAGTCTGCATATTTTGCAAATCATCCAAACCAATGGCAAAGAAGGCATAGACTTAGTTTTACAAAGTATCGAGCAGGGAAACTTGAAAATTCCGCATATATCTCGCTGCGAAACCAATGAACTTCAGTAATAGAGCATTACGCAGCACCCTATGACTTGGGAACTTTCCGATCTGCTTAGGGTAATCGCCACCACAATTGTGATTGCTATTCATGCCTCCCATGATTGGTGGTTTGGCGTAAAGGATACTACTAGCCTCAATCCTGAAATATTTGTTGATACTTTAATCAATCAAGTTGGGCGCTTCACTGTCCCTATTTTTGTGATTTTGTCTGGCTTTGCGATCGCAAAATCTGAGGAAAAACGACCATTTCAACTCCAGATGTTTTGGCAACGTCGCCTATGGCGCATTGTTCCTCCCTATGTGCTATTTACCTTACTCAACCTGATTGGACGCTCCCAGTTTATCTCTGCTGATTGGCAAGGTCGTTTAGATCAGATTTGGCAAGCGATCGCCACGGGTATGGGAGATTATCATCTCTACTTTTTAGGTATTATCTTCCAATGCTATATTTTCTATCCATTATTACGACATATTCGATTTTCCCTTTTCAAACTAGTTCTTTTAATCCTAATTACCTTTAATCTCTTCACCTATCGATGGATATCGGCAACCTTCGGTATCTTTGCTAATATCGGCAACTTGTTACCTGACGGCAACCATTTAATTTATTGGCTGCCATACTTTCAGCTTGGCATTTGGTTAGCCACAGATCAAGGATGGACTGAGCAGTTCGTCATGAAATTGCGATCGCAGACATGGGCATATTTATTTGCGTTTACTGCCAGTCTAGAACTCAGCGAATTTTATTGGACAGCCATTTTAAAAAACTCTGCCGAATCCGTTGGTCATTACACCCGCCCTAGCGTAGTTTTAATGACTCTCATATTTTTACTCTGGTCAATCTCTTGGCGGTATTGCCAACCCCAGCATCTTTCCCACTTGTTTTTGTTTCAACAAATCAAACAAACGATACACCCACACATCAAAGTGTTCGCTAGTGCCAGTTTTATTACTTATCTCAGTCATGTCTGGGTCTTAAGGGTGATCGAACCTCTAGAAATATTTGGTGGCTTGATATTTGTGGCTCTAGCCGCAATCCTATCTTGGCTAAGCGGCATCGCAATATGGAGGCTGCTCTCAAAAACTAAGTAGCTTTTACTTCCTGCTTTGCGAGCATCACAAGCTATAGTTACACTACATTTTTGTGTCTTTCGAGAACTGCGGCAAGGGTTTCAATGCGAACGGGTTTGCTAATAAAATCATCCATACCCATAAGCATACATTTTTCACGATCTTCTGCCATTGCATTTGCTGTCATGGCAATAATTTTAATCCGATGATTGAAGCTATTACCTCTTTCCAACAAACGAATCCGCCTTGTTGCTTCCAATCCATCCATCACAGGCATTTGTAGATCCATTAAAATCAAGTCATAGTTTTTTTGTTTGATTGCATCTAATACTTCTGCTCCATTCACTGCACAATCTGCCTGATAGCCTAGTTTTGCTAAAAGTCGCAAAGCGATCATTTGGTTAAATTCATTGTCTTCTACCAAAAGAATTCGCCACGAATTAATAAGGTCTCCTTTAGTAATATTTTTCGCAATATCCTGTTGACCCGCTAATTGACTGATTACTAAACGTGACTTTTTAAAGCTAGGAGTTTCTCTTTTATCTGGAAAAATCAACTCAGAGGATTCTCCAGATGCTTTCTCGACGATAATATTAAATTGAAAATTTGTTCCTCTTCCTAATGTACTCTTAACAGAGATTTGACCACCCATAAATTGAGCAAACTGCTGACTAATTACTAATCCTAACCCTGTGCCTGTCTGTGATTCTCTACCCGATGCTGTCTGAACAAATGCTTCAAACAAATTGTCTATTTCTTCAGGGGCAATTCCTTTGCCTGTATCTTCGATTTCAAAATGGAGTGTAACTTCCGCAGATTCAATCTCAGCATCAATGAGTGAAACTCGAAGAATTACATAGCCCTTATCCGTAAATTTAATCGCATTACCCAGCAAATTTAACAGGATTTGGCGAATTTTTCCCTCATCAGCTTGAATATGTTGCGGTAAATTGGGATGTAATGCAAAAACTAACTGTAGATTTTTATCCTGTGCTTTGAGGTGGAGCATTTCCTGCAAGTTATTGAGAAATAGATGAAAGTCAAAGATGCTTTTCTCAATGACTAGTTTCCCTGCTTCAATTTTAGATATCTCCAAAACATCATCAATTAAGTTCAATAAATGTTCACTACTATGGCTGATGATATTGACATAGTCCCCAAACTCTTGATTTGGTGCATCCTGATTCTGCATCAATTGCGTACAGCCTAAAATAGCATTGAGTGGAGTTCTCAATTCATGGCTCATCCTTGCTAAAAACTTGCTTTTTGCCTGATTTGCAACCTCCGAGCGCTCAGCTTCCTGCTTTAATGCTTGCTGTGAGAACTCCAACGCCGCAAGCATCAATGTACTCCGCAGTTCCAACGCTGCTTCCACTTCCACTTCATCCCAAGGCAAAGACTTTGCTTTTACGGTTTCTTTCCATAACTCAAAGGATCGGCGAGGTGATGGATTGGTAGACTCTTCTACATCAATATCTACTAATTTACTTGGATCACCTGCCCAATCAACAGTTTGAACAATCTCAGGTCGAAACCAAATAATGTGATATGAAGTATGATTTAGAGAAATTGAAATTGCTAACAAGCCGCTAACTTGTTCTTTAATTTCCAATGCTTCAGGATAAATTTCACTCAAGCAATTAGTGTGAAGAACATCTTGAGATTTTTTGAGTACAAATGTAACTAGTGAATTGACAAAAGTGGAAGATGGGCATATACCGACCATAGAAACATGGTCGCCCAAGCAAATAACCGCACCTTGAGCATTAACTAGGCTCAGCAAGCTATCAGTATCATTGCTAAAAGTCCGATCAATACAATGATAACCACTCAGGATGCTTTGCTTTAGGTTTAATTGAATATTCTTGATTTTTTCTTGAGACCTTTTAAGATGTTGATCATGTTTATTCACAATTTCTACAGACATGATTTGTCCTAGAAATTCACAGGTTTTCCGAGTTTCATAGTCAATATATTTAGGTGAATAATGATGACAAACAATCAATCCCCAGAGCTTCCCTGAATTAATCAAAGAAATTCCTAACGAAGCAGTGACTCCCATCTTCTGTAAATACTTAACATGAAAGTTAGAGACACTCCTGAGCGTGCTGAGACTTAAATCAAGAGGTTTGTTTGTTAGTGGATTGTTAGGAGGAACAATCGGTACAGGCTCATAGTTTAAATCGACAATCAGCCTCAACCAATTTTTATAATAAAGCTGACGAGCCATCGTGGGGATATCAAATGCAGGATAATGCAATCCCAACAAAGATTCCAAATGTTCCGCTTTATTCTCAGCGATCACCACTCCACTATTGTCTAGATCAAATTTATAGATTAATACGCGATCGTAACCAGTGATTTTCCGAATCTCTTTAACCAATAACTCCGAGGTCTCGTCAAAACCTTCTGCTTGCCTCACATTGATTGCTGAAGCTTTGGCTAGATAATAGAAGCCAAGGGTGGGAGGTTGTTCTTGTGATATCGGTTCTAATTCTAAAATTAACAGTCCATCTGAGCGATGCATTATGCCCTGAAATAGAAGTTTTTTGCGCTTAACCTGAATGGTCAGCTTAATGGGATTGAATACTTCTAGGTCTTCATGGGATAAAAAGGATAAGAGAATATCAATCTGAGACTGGGGCAATATAGTGCTTAAAGGCTGATTGATTAATGAGCTAGTAGGCAAACTCAAGAACTGCTCGGTATTTTCACTGATCTGGAGAATAGTCAATTTCGTTTCATCAATACCGATCAGAATACCGTGAGGCTGAATATGACCGAGCAAATGAATCTGTTCGCGATCGCAAGTTTTGTATAAAACTTGGTCGGAAACAAGAGAAAGTCCTAAAAATGTAGGTTGTGATAATTCCATATAGTCCATATAGTTATTTCACTGCCCAAATCAACTCAACGCAAAAAACGCAGTAAATCAATCAAAATATTTTGAGTCCTGAAGTCAAAGTTTGCTTTGCTCCCCCTAGACTGGCTTACAAAGGCTAGAAGCCATATTGCTGTCAGTCAAAATGACAAATCTGATATATGCAAGCAAAGAAATCTGTTTGCCCCTCTCAATATACCTCTCCATTTGGTCGTTACAACTCTTGTCAGCAATTCTTAACTTCTAATGTAACTGGGCGTAATTAAAACAATTTATAAATTCATTAGATCCATGGGGAGCATCTATTTAAGGTGCTTGCCTGATTATTTATGTTTATCCCCAAAGGTGCTGCGGTTATATTTCGAGCTTTTTTAAAAAAATGTAGACAAAAGCTCACATATGGAGTTATGATTGCTAATCGTGACTAAAAATAGAAACTAAGTGGCAAGTTAAACATGTATATGTTGATACTTAATCCCTTAAGTCTAAGTCAACGCATTGGTATAGCGTCTCAAAGAACTTTAAAACTCTTTAACCTATAGCAACCAACCCAAGAGATTGTGTTTCTCACGTCTAGCAGTCATGGCTAGACATCTTTTGTAAGTCGTCTCGAAGTCCTTCAAACAGCCTTCAAAGTCAATACCTCTTACTAAGATCGAAACCGATCTCTTTTGAGCCTGTCAAAAATCTGCAAGAAACCATTTCATTTGCAGCCACAAGCAAGCGGAGCTAATTTTAATGACTGTCGGAATTCTCGGCACAAAACTTGGAATGACCCAAGTTTTTGATTCGGATGGCAATGCTATCCCTGTAACTGTTGTCCTAGCTGGTCCTTGCACAATCACACAAGTCAAGACCGAAACCAAAGAAGGCTACCAAGCTATTCAGGTTGGTTATTGTAAGACCCGTGAGAAATTGCTTACAAAACCAGAGCTAGGACATTTGAAAGCATCAGGTGCAGAGCCTGTAAAACACCTTTGTGAATATCGTCTGGATAACGTTAGCGAATTCACAATTGGTCAAACTCTAGACGTAAGTCAGTTCAAGGATGGCGACATCGTTGATGTGATTGGAACTAGCATTGGTAAAGGTTTCGCTGGTTATCAAAAGCGCCACAACTTTGGTCGCGGCCCGATGGCTCACGGTTCTAAAAACCACAGACAACCTGGTTCGACTGGAGCAGGTACTACCCCCGGTCGTGTTTATCCTGGGAAGCGCATGGCTGGTCGTCTTGGCGGCAAGCAAATCACCGTGAAGAAGCTAACTGTAGTTAAAGTCGATGCAGCGAACAATGTGTTGCTAATTAAAGGAGCAGTCCCCGGCAAACCTGGCGCATTGCTTAACGTCATTCCTACCGTAATTATCGGCAAGGCGAAATAAAGGCGCAAGTAAAGGCGCGAAATAAAGACTAAGTAGTTTGTTCGTGAGATCGAGAGAATATAAGTTATGCCTACAGTAATAGATTGGACAGGGAAAGAAGTCGGGGAAATAGACCTTGATTTGCGCGTTGCCAAAGAAGCAAGTGCTAAGGGTTTAGTTCATCGCGCCCTCGTCAGACAGTTAGCCAATGCCCGTCAAGGCACAGCCAGCAGTAAGACTCGCGCTGAAGTCCGTGGTGGTGGTCGCAAGCCCTTTAGACAAAAAGGTACTGGTCGCGCCCGTCAGGGTTCGACAAGATCGCCATTAACCCGTGGTGGTGGTGCAATTTTTGGACCTAAGCCTAGGGACTACGAAACCAAGATGAATCGTAAAGAACGTCGTCTTGCCCTTCGTACAGCATTTATCGGTCGTTCCGCCGATTTAATTATTGTTGAAGATTTTGCCGTCAACCTCGCTCAGCCCAAGACCAAAGAATTGTGTCAAGCTCTTGAGCGCTGGGGTGTCACCGTCGGTCAAAAGACCTTGATCATCACTGATCGCAAGGAAGAAAACATTGTTCTGTCTGCTCGCAACATTCAGAAATTGCAATTACTTGCAGCTGATCAACTCAACATGTTCGACATTTTAAATTCTGACAAGATTGTGGCTACTCGCTCTGCGATCGCCAAAATCCATGAAGTATACGGTGGCGATGCAAAGTTAGCAACCGAGATCGTAACTGCGATCGAAGATGCAGAATAACGGAATCTAAGTAGAAGAAAGAAACAACATGGCTAAGATCCCCACCGAATTCGATCCCCGTCGCTTGCCTGACATCATTCGCCGCCCTCTGCTCAATGAAAAGGCAACCCGACAACTGGAAGACAACAAATATACCTTTGATGTTGTTCACGATGCCACCAAGCCTGAAATCAAAGCTGCGATCGAGAGCCTTTTCTCCGTCAAAGTTAAAAAGGTAAATACCCATAATCCACCCGCACAAGCGCGTCGTATTGGTAAGTTTGCTGGCAAACGCGCTCAAATCAAAAGAGCGGTAGTAACACTCGCTGAAGGCAGCAAAATTGATTTGTTCCCAGATGTGTAATAGCCCCATAAAACTAGCCCTGCGCTAATTTTAACTAGGGAAAACAAAAACAGAGAATCGTTCTTTAACAACATCAGACAATTATGGGCGTTCGTGCATATAAACCGTATACCGCAAGTACCAGACAAACCGTTGTCTCGGACTTCTCGGAAATCACTAAGTCAGAACCCGAAAAGTCTTTAACCACCCATGTTCACCGCAAGCGTGGACGTAACAACCGTGGTGTTATTACTAGCCGCAGACGTGGTGGTGGTCACAAGCGTCTTTATCGGATCATCGATTTTAAACGCAACAAACGTGACATTATCGCTGAAGTAATTGCGATCGAGTACGATCCCAACCGCACCTCGCGCATTGCTTTGTTGCAATACGAAGATGGAGAAAAGAGATATATTCTTGCACCTAAAGGAATTGCGGTTGGTAACAAAATTCAAGCAGGTACAAGTGCCGTTCCCTTTGAAATTGGCAACGCTATGCCTCTTTCTGCGATTCCCCTCGGTACAGTTGTTCATAACGTTGAACTCGTCCCTGGCAAAGGTGGACAAATTGTGCGCTCTGCTGGTGCTGGTGCTCAAATCGCCGCAAAAGAAGGCGACTTTGTCACCCTCAAGCTTCCTTCTAGCGAAGTCCGCTTGATTCGTAAGGATTGTTTCGCTACCATTGGACAGGTTGGCAACCTTGACCACAGCAACACCAGTCTTGGTAAAGCAGGTCGTAGCCGTTGGCTGAACCGTCGTCCTAAAGTTCGTGGTATGGTCATGAACCCAGTCGATCACCCCCATGGTGGTGGTGAAGGTTGCGCCCCCATCGGACGCAGTGGGCCTGTTACTCCTTGGGGTAAGCCAACCTTGGGCTACAAGACTCGCAAGAAGGGCAAACTCAGTGATGCCCTCATTGTTCGTCGTCGCCGCAAGTCCTCGAAGCGCGGTAAGGGCGGACGTAACGCCTAATTTTTTACTGAGCGACTGCTTCGCAGCCGTTTAGCGCAAAGACTTATTTAGAGAATAAAAATTATGACGCGATCGCTAAAAAAAGGTCCTTTTGTTGCCGATCACTTAATGACCAAAATTGAAAAGCTCAACGCCAAAGGCGAAAAGCAGGTTATCAAAACATGGTCACGCGCTTCCACCATTCTTCCTCAAATGATCGGGCATACCATTGCTTGTCACAACGGAAAACAGCACGTTCCTGTATATGTCACGGAGCAAATGGTAGGACACAAACTCGGTGAGTTTGCCCCTACTCGCACCTTCCGCGGTCATGCCAAGAGCGACAAAAAGGCCAAGAGATAGGTAGACAGGTAGTTAAAAATGATCCTCGCCCAAAACGAAATCCCTGCCGTAGCCAAATATATTCGGATGTCACCTCATAAGGTGCGCCGTGTACTCGACCAAATCCGTGGTCGTAGCTACCGCGAAGCATTGATGATTCTTGAATTCATGCCTTATCGCTCCTGCGAACCCATTACCAAAGTATTGCGTTCCGCAGTTGCTAACGCTGAACATAACGCAGGACTTGACCCTGCATCGCTAGTAATTGGTCAAGCATTTGCCGATATGGGACCTAGCCTTAAGCGCTTTCGTCCCCGCGCCCAAGGTCGTGCTTACCAAATTCGTAAGCCAACGTGCCACATTACGATCACCGTCAAACCATCGGAGGAAGAATAGGTATGGGTCAGAAGATTCACCCAACAGGGTTACGCCTCGGCATCACCAAGTCCCATCTTTCCCGTTGGTACGCTGATGTCAATCGCTACGGTGTCTTAGCAGAAGAAGACAGCAAAATCCGTAAGTTTATTGAAAAAACTTTGAGTAATGCTGGTATCGCCGAAATCTTGATTGACCGTAAGGCTGACCAAGTTGATCTCGAAATTCGTACTGCTCGTCCCGGCGTTGTTGTTGGTCGTGGTGGCGCTGGTATCGAACAATTACGTGTCGGTCTAGTTAAGTATCTTGAACAAGACGGTTCTCTCAAAAAGACAGGTACTAGCCAAGTTCGAATTAACGTTACCGAAGTAACTAGAGTCGATGCGGAAGCGCCTCTGATCGCTGAATACATCGCTCAACAAATTGAACGTCGTGTTTCTTTCCGTCGTGTTGTGCGTCAAGCCATTCAAAGGGCTCAACGTGCAGGCATCGAAGGGATCAAGGTGCAAATCAGTGGTCGTCTTAACGGCGCTGAAATCGCCAGAACTGAGTGGGTTCGTGAAGGTCGCGTTCCTCTGCACACACTCCGTGCCGATATCGACTACAGCTATAAAACATCCAGAACTATTTATGGTGTCATTGGCATTAAAGTCTGGATCTTTAAAGGCGAAATTATCGAAGGCGAAGAAGCTCCTGCTCCAGCCGCTCAACCCCGTCGTCGCCAGCAACGTCGTCCCCAATTTGAGGATCGTTCTAGCGCTGAAGGATAAACTTCCGTCATCTAGAGTTTTGAACCATGTTAAGTCCTAAACGTACAAAATTTCGTAAGCAGCAACGCGGTCGGATGGCAGGTCCCGCTACCAGAGGAACTGAAATCAATTTTGGTGATTACGCCATGCAGGCTCTAGAGCCTTCTTGGATTACCGCCCGTCAAATCGAAGCTGCTCGACGTGCCATGAACCGCTACATCCGTCGCGGTGGCAAAATTTGGATCCGTATTTTTCCAGACAAGCCTGTAACTATGCGCCCTGCTGAAACCCGTATGGGTTCTGGTAAAGGCGCTCCAGAATTTTGGGTGTCGGTAGTTAAGCCAGGTCGCATCATGTTTGAAGTTGCTGGCGTAGCTGAAGAAACCGCAAGAGAGGCAATCCGTTTGGCTGCCGCTAAGATGCCAATCAAAACCAGATTTGTTATCCGCGAGAAGGAGTAAGAATATGGCACTCCCAAAAGTCCAAGAAACTAGAGAATTATCTGATGATGAGTTGCAAGCTCAGATCTTGACCGTCAAGAAAGAGCTATTTGATCTGCGTTTCAAGCAGGCCACTAGACAACCCGTCCAACCACATCAGTTCAAACATGCTAAGCACCGTTTGTCTCAACTGATGACTGTCGAACGCGAACGCCAGTCTAGAGCTTAAGAGTTATATATCCAAAAGTAAAAGACAAAGGAGTTTTAGCAATGGCAGTAAAAGAGAAAGTTGGCGTTGTCGTCAGCGATAAAATGCAAAAAACGGTGGTTGTTGCGGTTGAAAACCGTACTTCTCACCCCAAATATGGAAAAATCGTGGTTAAAACGACCAAGTTTAAAGCCCACGATGAAGAAGATAAAACCCGTGAAGGCGATCGCGTCAAAATTCGGGAAACTCGTCCCCTCAGCCGTACAAAGCGATGGGAAGTTGTAGAGATTCTCTCATCTAGCTCGGAAGCATAAGTCATGATTCAACAAGAGTCTTATCTAAACGTTGCGGATAATAGTGGAGCTAAGAAACTGCTATGTATCCGTGTATTAGCGGGTGGTAACCGTGCCTTTGGTGGAGTTGGTGATGTAATTATCGCTACTGTCAAGGATGCAGCCCCCAATATGCCAGTCAAAAAATCTGATGTTGTCCGCGCCGTGATTGTTCGTACCAAAGCATCGATTAACCGTGAAAGCGGTATGAGAATTCGCTTTGACGACAATGCTGCTGTAATCATTAACCAAGACGGCAACCCCAAAGGAACCCGCGTTTTTGGTCCAGTTGCGCGTGAGTTGCGGGATAAAAACTTCACTAAAATTATCTCCCTAGCGCCAGAGGTACTGTAATGTCATTCAAGTCAAAGCCTGCTTATCGCGGTAATCGCAAGTCTTTTAAGATGCATGTCAAGAAAGACGATGTGGTTCAAGTAATTTCAGGAAGCTCGAAGGGAACTGTTGCCAAAGTGCTACAGGTTTTCCCTAAGGACAGCACCATCATTGTTGAAGGTGTAAACGTCAAGACTAAACATGTTAAGCCTCAAGCTGATGGCGAGTCTGGACAAACTATTACCCGTGAGTTTCCGATCCACAGTTCTAAAGTGTTGTTGTATTCCGAAAAGGAAAAGACCGCTAGTCGTTCTTGCTACACCTTTACGGATGGTGGCAAGAAAGTAAGAATGTTGAAAAAGACTGGCGAAATCGTTGATTCCGTCAAGACTGAAAAGAAATAATTCTATACAACCTGACCAAGCCCAGGGAAAATCATCGAGGAAGATAAAATGCTAACACCGTTCGCCGAAGTCTATGCCAAACAAGCTGTTCCTAAACTTATGGAACAGTTCAAGTACACCAATATTCATCAAGTTCCTAAATTTGAGAAGGTGGTAATCAATCGCGGTCTGGGTGAAGCTGCTCAGAATGCAAAATCTCTGGAAGCTTCTTTGACTGAAATTGCTACGATCGCTGGTCAAAAGCCCGTGGTAACTAGAGCTAAAAAAGCGATCGCAGGTTTCAAACTGCGTCAAGGAATGCCCGTCGGTATGATGGTCACTCTGCGCCGCGATAAGATGAATAACTTTTTGGATCGTCTGATCAACTTCTCCTTGCCTCGCATCCGTGACTTTCGCGGTGTTAGCCCCAAGAGCTTTGATGGACGTGGTAACTATACCCTCGGTGTCCGCGAGCAACTTATCTTCCCCGAAATCAGCTACGACAGTATTGAGCAAATTCGGGGGCTTGATATTTCCATCATCACCACTGCTAACACGGACGAAGAAGGACGTGCGCTCCTGAAAGCAGTTGGTATGCCCTTTAGAGAATCATAAGTAGATCGAATTAGGAGATAAGGATGGCTACCAACGACACCATCTCGGATATGCTTACCCGCATTCGCAATGCCACACTAGCAAAGCATCAGACCACTGCAATCCCTGCAACTAAGATGACTTTGAGCATTGCCCGAGTGATGAAACAAGAAGGTTTTATCGCAGATTTTGAAGAAACAGGCGAAAATATCGACCGCGCCTTGGTTGTTGCCCTCAAGTACGAAGGCAAAAATCGTCAATCAATTATCAAGCGTCTCAAGCGCGTCAGCAAACCCGGTTTACGGGTTTACTCGAATTCCAAGGAATTACCCCGTGTATTGGGTGGGATCGGTATTGCGATCATTTCCACCTCTAAAGGGATCATGACCGATCGCGAAGCCCGTAAACAGGGAGTCGGCGGTGAAGTCCTTTGCTATATCTGGTAATTCAGCGAAAAACATTATAAGCAACGGAAAACAGATATGTCTCGTATTGGAAAACGTCCTATTCCTCTGCCTCCAAAGGTTGCGGTAACGATCGCAGGGCAAGAGGTAACAGTCAAAGGACCTAAAGGTGAACTAAAGCGTCTATTGCCAGGAACCGTCGAAATTCAGCAAGAAGAAAACAACTTGGTTGTCAATCGTGCTAATGAATCTCGCTCCGCCAGACAACAGCACGGTCTTTTCCGTACTCTTGTTGCCAATATGGTTGAGGGTGTGTCCACTGGCTTTAAGCGCCGCTTGGAAATTCAAGGCGTTGGTTATCGTGCTAACAAATCGGGGAACAACATTGTTCTCACCGTTGGTTATAGCCACACTGTCGATATTGTTCCACCTGCGGGTGTCTCTCTCGAAGTTGAGGATGCCACTGGTAAATCAGTTCCTCAAGGTACATTTATTTCTGTAAATGGCATCGATAAAGAAATCGTCGGCAACTTAGCAGCAAAAATTCGTGCTGTGCGTCCACCTGAGGTTTACAAGGGTAAGGGTATTCGTTACTTTGGCGAATTTGTCAGACGTAAGGCTGGTAAGACTGGTAAGAAATAACACACAGAATCGATAGGTTACGAAAAAAATGAGTGTCAGTCGTAGACAAGCAACCATAAGCCGCCATAAGCGAATTCGCAAAGGTATGTCAGGTACACCTGATCGTCCCCGTTTAGCAATTTATCGCTCTAACAATCACATTGTGGCGCAGGTAATTGATGATGTAGCACAACATACCATCGTTGCTGCATCAACCCTTGAATCCGATGTCCGTGAAAGTCTCAGCAGCACCGCTAATTCTGATGCTTCAGCTAAAGTTGGTGCTTTGATCGCTGAAAGAGCGATCGCAAAGGGGATCACCAAGGTCGTATTTGATCGTGGCGGAAACCTCTATCATGGAAGAGTCCAAGCTCTCGCTGAAGCTGCCCGCGAAGCAGGTCTCGATTTCTAACGCATCGAATCATCCAGCAGTGAATCAGTAGATAGAAACAAATATGGCTAAGAATAGAGAATCAAGACCAGGTGGTGGTCGCGACAGTGGCGGCGGCGACAGTGGCGACAACCGCGATGAAAAACGTAAGGGCAAGCGCGATAGTAAAAAAAGCGATCGCGCTCGCACTGAAAAAGAATCCGAATGGCAAGAACGGGTCGTCCAAATCCGCCGCGTAACCAAGGTAGTTAAAGGTGGTAAAAAACTCAGCTTCCGTGCGATTGTTGTCGTCGGTAATGAGAAGGGTCAGGTTGGCGTTGGCGTTGGCAAAGCGGCTGATGTTATTAACGCTGTCAAAAAGGGTGTTGCCGATGCTAGAAAGCACGCAATTGAAGTACCTTTGACCAAATCTAACTCCATTCCCCATCCTACCAACGGTATAGGTGGTGGCGCTAAGGTAATGATTCGTCCTGCATCTCCCGGTACTGGTGTAATTGCTGGTGGCGCTGTCAGAACCGTACTAGAACTCGCTGGTGTCAAAAATATTTTGGCAAAACAGCTTGGTTCTAGTAGCCCTCTCAATAACGCTCGCGCCGCAGTTAATGCCCTTGCAACTCTGCGTACCTTTGGTGAAGTTGCCAGAGCGCGTGGTATTACCCTTGAACAGCTATTTAATTAATGCAATAACGGCGCATTGCGCCGTTATTGCCAAAATTGGAAAGAAAAAACTATGAGAATTGACGATCTTCAGCCCCAAGAAGGCTCTCAGCATCGCAAACGTCGCCTTGGACGTGGAATTGCCGCAGGGCAAGGTGCTAGCGGTGGTTTCGGTATGCGTGGTCAAAAATCTCGTTCAGGTCGTCCCACCAGACCTGGTTTTGAAGGTGGTCAAATTCCCCTTTACAGACGAGTACCCAAACTTAAGCATTTTACAATTGTAAATCCGAAGCATTTTACAATTGTTAACCTCGACCAATTAAGCGGATTACCTAAAGGTACGGTAGTAACTCTGGATTCCTTGATGGATGCAGGAATTATTACTCAAAATGATGGCGTATTACGTGTCCTAGGAAGAGGTGAAGTCAATGTGGCACTAACCGTTCGTGCTCATTCGATTACTGCATCTGCTAAGGCGAAAATTGAAGCTGCTGGCGGCACTGTAGAAGTTGCCTAAGCAAAAGAGAATATGTGGCGGAGCGCTCAGCGTTTCGCCACATATTCTCTTTTGTTGTTTTTAGGGAACTGTAAGTCTTGCCGTTCTTGATACAACTACAATATTTAAATATTCTTGAGGGCAAATACCGAAATGTAGTCTGCCCTTAACCTACTAGATGCTTTGAGGTAAGTTTAGTTATGGTTGTTAGTAAAGGAAAGACCCCCACAGCACAAGAAACTTTTATGCAAATGGCTCAAGCCGCAGGGCTAAGAGGGCGTTTGCTAGTTACTGTCGGGGTTTTGATATTAGTTAGGCTGGGTATTTATTTACCACTACCAGGTGTTGATCGTTTAAGATTCACCGAAATTGTTAGAAATAATGCCGTAGTTAATTTCTTAGATATTTTCTCTGGTGGTGGTTTGTCTCTACTAGGGATTTTTGCGCTTGGTATTTTGCCATTTATTAATGCTTCGATCATCATGCAATTGATGACTTCAGCATTACCAACCCTTGAAAATCTTCAGAAAAATGAAGGTGAAGCAGGGCGGAGAAAAATCTCTCAATATACTCGTTATGTTGCCTTTGTCTGGGGTGTAATCCAGAGCTGGGGTTTAGGTGTTTGGGTGCAGAACTCTGGCGTGCTGTCGGAGGCAAGCTCCAATTGGATTACCGTGGGTGATGGTCGTGTCATCTTATCCAGCTTTATTTTTCAAACCACAGTAGCTCTGGCTGCTGGCTCCATGTTTGTAATGTGGGCTGGCGAATTGATTACTGAAAAAGGGGTCGGCAACGGCGCATCTTTACTGATTTTTATTAGTATTGTGGCAAACTTACCTACTTCCTTAGGCGACACGATTGCATTGGCGCAAAAGGATAGCTCACGGGTTGGTGGAGTTATTTTACTGCTGTTGATTTTCTTGATTATGATCGTTGGGATTGTTTTTGTGCAAGAAGGTACAAGACGAATTCCGATTGTTTCGGCAAAGAGACAGGTCGGTCGTAAGCTTTACCGTGAGCAAGCTTCCTATCTACCTCTGCGCTTGAATCAAGGTGGAGTTATGCCGATTATTTTTGCCTCTTCGGTCATGATTTTGCCTGCCTATCTCAGCCAAAGTATCAATAACGAGGTGTTTGTTGCGATCGCAACTTGGGTGTCTCCTAGTGGTGCAGGGCATATTCCTGTTTACATGTTATTAATTCTTGGGTTTAGCTTCTTTTACTCAACTCTAGTTCTTAATCCTGTTGAGTTATCACAGAACCTCAAGAAAATGGGTAGCAGTATTCCCACAGTGCGCCCAGGCACAGCCACATCCGACTACATCAGCCGCATTTTAAACAGATTGACTTTGCTTGGCTCAATCTTCCTCTGTGGCATTGCAATTATCCCTAGTGCCTTGGAAAAAGCTACTGGCGTATCAACCTTTAGTGGTATCGGCGCAACCTCTTTACTGATTTTGGTTGGTGTGGCGATCGAAACTTCAAAGCAAATTCAAACCTATGTGATTTCTCAGCGCTATGAAGGTATGGTGAAACAATAATGCCTAGAGTGATTTTAATGGGACCTCCCGGAGCTGGCAAAGGTACTCAGGGCGAAATATTAGCAGAATCTTGGCAAGTGCCAAGAATTGCACCCGGAGATATTTTTCGAGCGGAAATTAAGCAAGAAACTGAGTTAGGGCTCAAGGTTAAATCCTTTAGTGACTCTGGGAGACTTGTTCCCGATGAAGTCGTGATTGAAGTAATTGAGTCGCGTCTAAGACAGCCTGACACTCAATCAGGTTGGATTTTAGACGGATTTCCTCGCACTGTTGCACAGGCAGAAGCACTGGACAACCTATTGGTAGACATCAATCAACCCTATGACTCAGTGATCAACCTTGATGTACCTGATCAGTTTTTAATTGATCGTTTGAAGGCAAGAGCAATCGAACAAGGTCGAGCTGATGACACGGAGGAAGTGATCAAGAATCGCCTAGAGGAATACAATGCCAAAACCAGACCTCTGTTAGAATTTTATGGAAATAAAGTTAAGCAGATTGATGGTACGCCATCTATGCCAGAAGTGACTGAAGCGATCAAGCAATTTCTGGCATAGTTTTAGCCATAATTTCATAATTACTTATTTTATGAAATTATTTAAATAAAGAAAACTTAATCATGAATTTCGGAGAGTTTGTTTGTCAAAAGAAGATGCTATTGAAATGGAAGGGACGGTGACTGAATCACTGCCTAACGCCATGTTTCGAGTTGCTCTCGATAACGGTTTTAATGTACTTGCTCACATTTCGGGCAAGATTCGCCGCAACTATATCAAAATCTTGCCAGGCGATCGCGTGAAAGTCGAGTTGACCCCCTATGACCTCACTAAGGGACGGATTACTTATCGCCTTAAAAATCAAGGTGGCGGCAAGAAATAAATTACATAAAAAAGAGGCGCGAAGCGCCTCTTTTTTATGAATGGGACTACCATGCCAACATACGCGCAATTTGATCGGCGATTTGCAGTGGTTCAAAGGGTTTGGCGATTGCCCCTGCAATACCTAGTTGAGCAAATCTGGCGAGATCGGTTGATTGCACCTTGGCGGTTATTAAAATTACAGGAATATTTTGCGTGGCGGCATTTTGTTGTAGATCCTGAAAGACAGTGAACCCGTCCATTTCAGGCATCATCACATCAAGAAGAATCGCGTCGGGTGCGAGTGCTTCAACTATTTTCAATCCTTCTTTGCCAGAATTAGCGATTTGGACTTTCCATCCCTTAAAGCTCTCTAAACAAACGGCTATGACTTGCGCTAGATTTGGTTCGTCATCAATCAGCAAAATCGATTTAGACATAATTGTAAATTCCTGAATAATGTTACGAATTCTCTTTGTCTACGATTGAGGGGGAGTCTGCTTATCTCCTATAGTGGGGAATTGTGAATGAAAATGTACTTCCTTCTGATAATTTACTTTCAGTCCATATTTTGCCGCCGTGCTGCTGAACTATACTTTGGCAGATCGCTAACCCCAGTCCTGTGCCTCCCAGTTGTCGGGAATCGGAAGCATCGACTTGATTAAAACGCTCGAAAATGCTTTCCAGATGGTTTGAGGGAATGCCCCGTCCTCGATCGCTAACATGAAAAACAACTTCCTCAGTCCCAGATTCTATTCTGATTTCAATTTGGCTCTGGGGTGGTGAGAACTTAATCGCATTACTAAGTAAATTGACTAGGGTTTGTACAAGGCGATCACCATCGGCAAAAATCTGAAAAGATGAGCATTTATCTATGATCTGGATTTGGCTTGCGGTGGCGATCTCTTGCATGGTTTCGACGGCTTGGCGGCATAGTTGCGTTGTATCGTGCCATTGGCGATAGAGACGGACATTGTGGGATGCTAAGCGTTCTAAGTCCAAAATATCATTGACTAATCGGACTAACCTCTCAATGTCGATCGTTGCAATATTGAGCATATTCTTGGCAACTTCGGGCTTTTGGGCTAATACACCAGAGGCAAGTAGTCCCAACGCGCCCCGAATGGAGGATAGGGGTGTGCGGAGTTCATGGCTGACAATGGAAATAAATTCATTTTTGACCCGTTCAACCTTCAGCTTTTCAGTAATATCTTCACCGATGCCAAGAGTTCCCATGATTTCTCCCGATTCATTGCGAAGAAGCGTATTGTTCCAAGAAATTTCTTTCTCTTCCTTAACTTTGGTCACAATAGAATTTTGATAATATGTCCGAAAGTCATTAACTAGGGAATCAGCAAAGTCAAGGCTAATCTGGGCGCTTGGAAGTTGGGGTAAAAAGTTGGTAAACCAGTCTTTGCCCATGACTTCCTCTAGGACGTAACCAGTCGCCTCTAAAAAATATGGATTGACATATTCTACTTGTCCTTGACAATTCAAACCGACAACGATGAGGCGCACATTATCTAATAATGATTGCCAACGTCGATTGGATTCTTGGAGCGCGATTTGCCGTTTAAAAAGTTCGGTAGTACGTTCGGCAACCCGATTTTCTAATTCAGCATTGCTAGTTTGGAGATCGCGATAGAGTTCCGCTTGTTGGATGGCGATTGCTAACTGCACCGATAATTGCTGAAGTAAGCTAATTTCGCTCTGTTGCCAAATGCGTTGATCAGAACATTGGTGGACAATCAACAATCCCCATAACTTTGGAGTTTTATCGTTGATGATCAAGATCGGCAATACTAAATTTGCCCTAACCTGAAATTTTTCTAGTAGTTGCAAATGGCATTCAGTTAAGCTTGCTTTATAAATATCAGAAGTTGCAAAAATACAACCTTCTGCATAGCTCTGTCCGAGATTACCTTGAAAGCAAAACTCGTCAATACGCTGATTTAAACTGGTTTTCCAAGGGGGTAAGACTGACTCCGCAACAACCAGACCACTAAAATCAGGATTGAACTGATAGACAATGGTGCGATCGGCTTTTAAAAAAGCGCGAATTTCTTGGACGATCGCATTAAGAATCTCTTCTAAACTGATGTATTGCCGAATATGTAGCGAGATCTGGGCAATTAAAAGTTCCTGTTCCTGCGATCGCTGCAATTTGCGGGTAAGAATCAGGTGATCGCACACCTGTCCCACACGGGTACAGAGGGATACGGATGTTACCTGACCTTTAACCAGATAGTCGGCTGCTCCCAACCGCATTGTTTGCAAGATAATCTGTTCATTGCCATCATGTCCAGTTAAAACGATTGCATCTAGCTTCGGCACAAGATCGCCTTTCCCCATAGCAGCTAATAACTCCCATCCTTCACCATCGGGGAGAAAATAGTCAACGAGGACAATATCGGGATGTTGCGATCGCCATAGGTATATACCTTCTGCTAGGGTTTCCGCTTCCAAAAAAACATAGGAATGGGAGATATCAGATCGCAGATGGCGAAGGTAAGTCGCACGATCTTCTGCCGAATCATCGACAATCAAAATAGTGATATTAGGGGTTAGGGGTGATGATGTCGTCATGAATTTTAGGCGGGATTTTAGACGGTGAATTGTCCATAGCTAGGCAGAACTGCAAGTTGGAACCAATGCTGAAACAGGGTTTGAATGGTTCCTTGCATAGCGATAACGCCCATAGGTTTGAGGATGTAGCAATTTGCACCATTCCCATAACAGGTTTGAATATCGCGTTGATTGTTTGATGTGGTTAAGACGATAGTTGGTAAAGTTTTCAAATGGGAGGTTTGCTTGACTTGCTTGATGATTTCTCTGCCATCGGTTCCTGGTAAGTTGAGATCGAGCAGTATCGCTACGGGCAGAGGTGCATCCAGATTTTGATATTCCTCTCGTCGGAATAGATAATCGAGCGCCTCATCGCCATCTTCAAATCGTAAAAAACGATAAAGTGATCGCTCTAGTAAATCCAAATTTTGCGTAGCTCTCATGAACATATAAAAGTCTTCATCGCTATCTTCAACGATGAGAATAATTGGATGAGTGAGATCGTCCCAAGGATAAGTTAAGAGATCTTTCATGGCAAATTTAGAGCATTCGCGGGCAAGGTGAAAGACATCGTGGTTCCTTGTCCGTAAGTAGATTGCACTTGAATGCTGCCTTTGTGCTGTTCGACAATCTTGCGGACAATCGTTAGCCCCGCCCCTGTACCACCACCATACTTATTCGGTGCATTTAACCGTTTGAAGATCTGAAAGATTGATTTCAAATGCTTCTCGCGAATACCAATGCCATTATCGCGCACATAGAGCATCACTAAGTCTGGTGTCGTCCCATTCTCAAGCCAGCCAATTTCTGCCAATTTTTCAGGGTTTTCATTGTATTTAAAGGCATTGGTAATTAAATTAATAAAAATTTCTTCAATCAAAAGGCGATCGCCTCTGACCATAGGTAGCGATCGGGTAATTTGAATCTTGCAATTTTGCCATTGCGGATTCATTGCAAATATTTCCATCACAGTTCTCAATGATTGATTGAGATCAAGGGGTTCCATTTGCAACTCCTGACGACCTAAGCGCGAGAATTTTAGTAAAGATTCAATCAATGATTCCATCCGTTTAGTCAGTTTCACCAATGTATTTAGCTTTTCTGTACCATCGCCCTTGAGGATTTCGCCATAGTCTTCTAATAAAAAAGTGGCATAGTTATGAATACCGCGCAGAGGTTCTTTTAAATCGTGGGAGGCGATGTAAGCGAAGGAATCAAGTTCGCTATTAGTACGTTCTAGATCGGAGTTGATTATGGCAAGTTCATGGGCTAGACGCAGGACGATATCCACGATCGCCTGTCGCAGTTCGATCGCGCTGTCCAATTCGCAGGGCAGCCAAGGGTTAGACTTACCGCGCACGATTTCTTTCCAAGCCGCAAAGGATTGGCGAGGAAGCATTGTCACACTACCATCCTCATCAATCTGGGTGGCTTTATCGCGATCGCCTGCCCAAGTTACTGTTTGCTCTTGCTCAGGGCGAAACCATAGCACGTAGCGGTTTTGAACTTTAGAAATTGCCATTGCCATCAAGCCACTGGCGATCGCCTGATATGCAGTCATTTCGGGATAGAGACTAGATAACGCATCGGTAACAAAGAAATCCTGATCAAAGCGATTTTCTAGCCAAGTCAGCAAAGATTTCACAATAGCTATTTCGGGAGTTGTGCCGACCAAAATCAGGCGATTGCCATCGCAAATAGCCGCGCCCTGAGCGCCCGTAAGTGCTAATAAAGCTTCATGATCATGGTCGAGTTCTTCTACAAATCCCGTTGCTTTGGTCAGACGTTCTAAAAACCCACGTTGAATTGTTTTTAGATAAAGTTTGTAATCCAGATCTTTGTTAGCTTCTTTATTGGCTAACTCCGTAGACATTAACTGTCCCAAAAATTCGCAGATTGTCCGAGTTTCATAGGGAATAAATTTGGGGGTGTAATGGTGACAGGCGATCAATCCCCATAGCTTTTTATTTTGAATCAGGGAAACAGACATCGAAGCGGTCACACCCATATTTTGCAGATATTCGATATGGATCGGTGAAACCGATCGTAAAGCACAGTAGCTCATATCCAGAGGTGCTTTTTCAGAGGATGATTTCGTTTCTGGGGATTGTTTATGACTGACTAGCGCCGTTGGTTGATAATTGACATCAGGAATTAGACGCAACCAGTTGAGAGTATAGAGATGTTTTGCCTGTTTGGGAATGTCTGAGTCAGGGTAATGTAGTCCTAGAAATGATTCTAGGTGGGGCTGTTTGGTTTCCGCAATCACAGTTCCGTCCCCATGCTCATTGAAGCGGTAGACCATCACGCGATCGAATCCTGTTAATGCTTGTACTTCCTGCACCACTAAGTCACATAAGGCTAGTAAGTTTTGGGCTGTCTGGATTTTGGCAAGATTATGTTTGATTTGCTGATAGAACTGAAAGAAATCAATTCCCCCTAAGGCTTCCCAAGGTTCCAGTTCCAGTACAATTTCACCCGTGGGGGCGCGATGGACAATGGTATTAAAAGCCCTAGGCAAATGCTCGGCTAATCCATAAAACCCCACGCGCAAAGGATTGGGATATTCAAAATCGCGATCAAGACAACCTTGAATCGCTTTAATCAGTTCTTTCCCTGTAAAGTCGGCTAAGGGGCGATCAAGTAAATCTGCGATCGCAATTCCTAAGAACTCAAAGGAGTTAGCACTTACCTGAGCAATCCGCAAATCTGGCTCGGTGATTACAATCAATAGCCCGTGGGGCTGAATCAAACTAGGAATATGAATCGGTTCGCGATCGCAGTTAGTCAAATTAACCGCTTCAAATTCATCAAAATCAGGATTGACCTGCCGCAAAAATTGATTCACTTTATTGACTCACTTTATTGATTTACGCAGAAGTTGCTAAGACCCCACCCCTAGCTCCTCTCCCAGAAAGAGAGAGGAGAACAAGAAAAATCTCTTACTCCACTTCTCTCGTTCTGGAGAAGCGGATGAGGGCAATCTAGCTCTACACTACCGAATAATTTCTTCTCGATAGGCGGCTGAGATCTAAACGGCTGAGAATACGAGTATATAAATTACTCTCCTCAATGGGCTTACTCAGATAATCATCAGCACCCGCGATAAATAATTGCCGAATTGTTTCGCGATCGGTATGTGCTGATAAAAAAACAATCGGTAAGCTATGCCAAAGAGAATCCGTCCGCACCGCCCTACACAAATCAATACCGCTATAGTCTGGCATGATCAAATCTAAAATCAATAGATCGGGATCAGTTGATTCCAATACCTCCCAAAACTGGTGGGGATTCTGTAAAGTAACCACTTCAATATCCCAATTTTCGAGCAATCGTCGCAGTATTTTGAGCATATGCGGATCATCATCAACAATCATCACCTTAGAGGGATTACTACAGCGTTGATATAACACCTGCAAGACCGTCTTCAGAATTTCTTGCATAGAATCAGGCTTCTCAATAAATGAGTAAACACCTTTACGAGCCGCCATCACACGCGTGCTCAACCCACTCGTCGCCGTCATCATCACCGTCGGAATTTTCTTCTCTCTCTCAGCCAGTTCATCCAACAATATCAGTCCATTCTCTTTAGAATTAGGAAACATCATATCTAGTAAGATCACATCAGGTGCTTCTTGTGCAATTTTTTTTCTAGCAGTTGGTAGATCTAAGGCTGTTTGTACCCGCATTCCCCTAGTTTCCGCTTCTAGTTGAACTGCCTGCGTTAACAAAACATTATCATCAACAATTAATAACAGAGGCAATGGAGAATGAGGAAGTGCGAGTAACGGAACCTCAGATGTCGGCGATGGTTTGAGAGTGATTTGTTCAAGTTTTGTAATTAATTGTCCTAACAACTCCGCGTTAGAACTAACTAAAGGGAAATCACTATTTAGCATCTCTTCAATCTGACGGGCGATCGCCGATCCTTCGGGAAACTCCTTGGCAGTCAAAGAGCCAATCAGCCGATGCGCTTGCAGATATACTTCATCACGCAGATCCTTATCCAATTTATCCTGCTCTAATGCGAGCGCGGCTTGTCGAAACGTCGCGATCTTCTCTGGCAAACTAGCGATTAATTTCTGAGCCATAATCGCAATTACTTCCTCTACTCGAGCCTCTTCTGGGGATGATAAGCTCTCAACTATAGTTTCTTCAGGCAAAGGATTGATCTCCACAGGTTCAGCAACTGTTTGCACAGATACAGCACACAATAACAGGCTTAAGGCAATTTTCAGTTTTCGACGTAATCTCTTAATGTGAATAGCCAGCACTTCCTCACTGGGAAATTCTCCCGCCGACCTGATCAATCAAAACACTACGACTCAATTCAATATCTGTTGTATAGCAAAAAAAGCTTTGCTTAGGACATAAACCCAAGAATCGGGTGGCGGCGCTCTGCGCCGCCACCCGATTCTTGGGTTTTGATTTGTACTAACTAACTCTTGCTTTGCTATATAGCTGTCGCCAGTCTTGTTAGGACAAACCCAAAGAGCGAGTTGCGACGCAAAGCGCCGCAACTCGCTCTTTGGGTTTTGATTTGTTCTGATGCAAGGACTACAGCTATATAACAAAAAACATGAGAAAGACGAGTGGTATGGCTTCCTGCGACAGGGATAGCTATGCCAACTTTTGGAGCCAGTGGATTACAAGGGCATTGACAATTTCAGGACGATCATCGTGGGGGCAATGTCCAGTATTGGGGATCGGAATTACTTGAATATTTTTATTTTGACTTGCGTCTTGATAAATCTTTGCCCCATTAATCGGAGTCCAAGGATCGGCATCGCCCCAAAGCACTAGTAAAGGCTTTTCTAGTTTTGTCAATAAATCTTCGGTTCTTGGGCCTGCGGGGGCGGTCAAAATAGAAGCAAAGACTTTTTGAGCACCTTCATCACAAGATGGCTGATAGAGCATATCGACTAGAGCATCATCGATCGCTTGATGGTTTCGATAAACCTGACGAAGAGAGCTACGAATGTTGCGCTTTTGCCGAACTTGGTTAAATACAAACTTACCTGTGACTTCGGAGCTAACTAGTTTGGCAAAAGCGCCCATAACTAAACGTAATGGTAAATTTAATTCTTCAGGACGATGGTTTAAGCCTCCAGCCGCATTTAGTAAGACAGAGCCGATCGCAATTTCGGGATAGTTGACTGTCATCATGAGGGCGAGTAATGCCCCGATCGAGTTACCGATGAAAACCGCAGGGATTTGGACAAATTCCTGATGAAAGTCCTTGAGTAATTCTTCCCAAAGTTCTAATGAATAATCTAGAGCAGGTTTTGCTGATCCACCAAATCCTAAAAGGTCGATCGCAAATACTTGATAGCCAGCTTCGGCAAAGGCAGGAATATTCTTTTTCCAATGTCCAATCGATGCACCGAAGCCGTGAATTAAAACTAGGGGCGTGCCTGTGCCTGTCACAGAATATTGAATTTTATATCCACGCCATGTCCATGTTTGCAAAGGAGATAAAAGGCGATCGCGAATTTCGGTATTTTCTGTAGTTAGCACTGCGGTGACTCTTGGAAAAGTAGATGACTTTTGAGTAATTGATGAATTTCTATGATTTTAGATGTTCTTCCTGCGATCGGCATCTTGCTTAGTGTGGAAGTTGGTAAAAAATTAAAGCAGTTTGCCCATATTGGCGGCGATCGCAACAGACTAGAGCGCCCATCACATCAGGTAAAGGACGCAGGCGATCGCATTCGGCAATTACTATTGCTTCATCTGTAAGTAAAGGTGGTAGAGCTTTTAACACGGGTTCGTAGAGATTGCTTTGGTAAGGAGGATCAAAATAAACTAAATCAAAAAATTTTGGTGCTAGCTTGGGCAAAATTTTAATCGCATTGCCTTTAATGACTTGAAACTTTTGATCTGGCTTGGCAAATTTCTGCCAATTTTCATTGATGATCCGACAGGCGATTGCGGATAACTCGATGCCAATCACCTGATTTGCACCTCTCGCTAGTGCTTCAGCCCCCATTGCTCCTGACCCAGCACAGATATCTAGCCAATTTGCATTTTTGATCTGACCTTGCAAAATATTAAAAACTGCCGCCCTGACCTTGCTGGGTGTGGGTCTTGTCGATAATCCTGTGGGAGTTTTGATGGAGCGATCGCCCTTGATGCGAATGGACATGACAAATATAGTCTGGGAGAGCTTATTGGACGAACTAAAAAACAGCCGCAGATATTACAATAGCGTGAGTTTGAGTTGAGTAACGAATAGCTTAGAAAATGCTAGGATGCAGGGCGTCAAGAGCGAATCGAAATGAGAAAAATAATGCGTTGGTCAATTGTGCTTGCTGTGGGAATGACACTAGCGGGAGCGAGCGTTCCTCTAATTATTGCGTCCTCAAAGCCCGATTTGAACCAGAACAAGAGTCTAGGCGATAGCGGAAATCGTGAATCTAAATCTAAATCCTTTGATCCACTTACCTACACATCTATTGATCAAAGAATTGCTCAGCTAGAGGCGCAAGCTCAGTCAGCAGGTTTGAGACGCGATGTGCGATCGCAATTGGTAATTGCGGACATTCAGCTTAACAATGGTCAGCCAAAAAATGCGATCGCAACCCTTGATGGACTAGAAAATTCCTATCCACTTCTCGCCGATTATGTCCTCCTCAAACGCGCTCAAGCGCAAACCCAACTGCGGGATCTGCAAGGGGCAAAGGCAACTTGGGAGAATCTTGTAGCCAAATTCCCCAATAGCCCTGCGGCAGCAGAAGCGATGTTTGTGCTAGGGCAAAGTCAACAGCTTTTAGAAAAATTTCCTGCCCATCCGCGATCGCAAGAATTATTATTACGGCAGCTCTCACAGAGTCCTAACCGAGTTGATTTGATCGCGCATCTAGCAACTTATTTTGCTGACTATAAAGGAATTGTGCCGATCCTCAATCGCTTGAATAATCTCTCACCAAACCTCACGGCTGATCAATGGTGGGCGATTGCAGATGCTTACTATTACAATTTTGAATTTGGGAAAGCGGCAATTGCCTATAGTCGCGCCACTGTCAATCCTCAGACTGCCTATAACTATGCTCGCAGTCTCCATCGGGGCAAGCAAAATGATGCAGCACTGGCTGCCTACAATCGCGCTGTCCAAAAATTTCCCCAAAGCCCCCAAGCACCTCGCGCCCTGATTCGGATTACTCAGATTGGTTCCCCTCAAGTGGCGATCGCCGCCGCCGATCAGATTATTGCCAACTATGGCAACACTGCCAGTGAGGCGATTGCGATTAAGGTGGCAATTTTGCAAGATAAACTGCAAAGTCCCCAAGCCGCGAGTAATGCCCGAAATTTATTGCTAGAAAGTTATGGCAGTAGTAATGAGGCGGGAGCCTTGCGTTGGCAAATAGCCAAGGGACAAGCCCGCTCTGGACAGATCGCCAATGCGATCGCAACTATTGATCGTTTAATTGCCGATAGCCCCAATAGTTCTGCCGCCGCCGAAGCTAGCTTTTGGGCAGGAAAATGGGCTAACCAAATTGGCGATCAAACTAAGGCTAAACGTTTTTTTGAATGGACGATTCGCCAGCATCCTGATTCCTATTACGCATGGCGCTCGGCGAGTTCTCTCGGTTGGCAGGTGGGAACCTTCACAACCGCAAGATATACCAATCCTGTGATTGCCTTGCCGAGCGAGAGACAAAGCTTACCCGCAGGTTCAGAAAAGCTTCAGGAGTTATATATTCTGGGACTCGATCGCGATGCCCGTACCCAATGGCTAACTGAGATCGGTGGCAAGCGGACTCTTGAACCCAATGAGATTTTTACGGATGGTGTACTGCGGGTGGCAAATCAAGACAACCTTATGGGCATCCGCACCCTTGAAAGTTTAGACTGGATTGATGTAAGTGATCAGAAAAAATCTGAAATTGCTCAACTCAAAAAGCATCCTGCCTATTTGCGATCGCTATATCCATTCCATTATTGGGAATTAATTTCTAATTGGTCACGCCAGCGCCAACTTTCGCCTGCATTGGTAATTGGATTAATGCGCCAAGAATCTCGCTTTGAAGCCCAAATTCAATCTAGTGCAGGTGCAGTGGGGCTGATGCAAATTATGCCCGATACAGGTTCATGGATTGCTAGCAAAAAAGGTGTCAAGAGCTATAGCCTCAATAAACCTGAAGATAACATTAGCTTCGGCACTTGGTATCTAGACTATACCCACAGTACCTATGGCAATGATTCGATGCTTGCGGTTGCTAGCTATAATGCGGGGCCGGGAGCTGTGGGCAGATGGGTGCAAGGTCGTAAAATTTCTGATCCCGATGAGTTTGTGAATAATATTCCCTATGAAGAAACAAGGGATTATGTATCTAAGGTTTTAGGTAACTACTGGAACTATTTACGCTTATATTCCCCCGCAATTCAACAGCAAATTGAATCTTTGCAAAAGTCAAGTAATTCCAATGCTGCCACGAAGTTCTAAAATCTTATTTGTTAAGTTTTTTCAATAATGCGTCGAACTTCTGTGGCTAAAATGTCTGATTGTTCAGATTTGGAGTAAATAGTAATCAAAATAACGGATGTAGATGTTTTGAGATAGTAGATAACTCGATAGCCAGCACTTTTACCCTTTTGGTTATCACTATTTTTAATCCTTAACTTGAATACTGTATAACCAACATGGGCAATTTGATCGCCTTTAAAGTTTCCTGCTTACAAGTCAACAAGAATTGGTTGTAAATCCTTTCTGATACTGCGGTACTTTTTCGCTAAATTACGCAGATCATTTTTAAACTCATCAGAGAATCTAATCTCAACTAATGGATCAATCGACATCGATTTCATCCCAAAGTTCAGAAATTGGGTGGGTTCTGCCATTCATAGCATCGTCCCAGCCACGTTGAAAACATTCCACCGCAGGAGCTAGCTTTTGCTCTTGACTTGCAGTTATTTCTTGATTTAACAAGTCTCTTAGTTTTATTTTTTCTTGTAGTTCTAACGATCTCATCATGTCGATGAGTGATTCAAAAGGTAGAGATAAATTTACAGTTACTTGGGTTGTCTGCATAGAAAAACTCATTTTAAAATATGTATAAATTCAGAGAAATTTTTAGCTAGTCCTAGTAATTAATTTCTTGTCAGTGCTGCCAAACTTGTCAGTACTGACAAATAAGTATTTCTCAATAACAAAAAAGACTCGCACAGGAATGAGGGTTTTTTGCTACTTTTTCGGAGCATCAGGTAATGGTGCGATCGCAGCGCCGTTTTGTAACTGTAAAATGCCAGCAACCACGACTTTACTGTTAGGCGTTAGCCCTGAAAGAACTTCCTGTTTATTGCCAGTAATTTTGCCTAACTTAACTGGTTTCTGATTCGCAATTAATTGTGTTTGCCCATTCGCCGAACTTTCTTCGGCAACAAATACAAAGTCTTGACCGCCAAGGCGCGAGATTGCCGAAGTTGGGACTAATACCCCAGAGCGCGAAGCCCAAATCAATCTTGCTCTCACAAACTGATTAGACTTAAGTTGATTGTTGGCGTTATTAAAATTCGCTTTAACCAAAACCGATTGATTTTGGGGATTAATATTTGGCGAAATAAAAGCAACGCTTCCTTTGGCAAGGGATTTATCTTGGGAATCCAGTAATTCTACAGGCAATCCCATTCGCAAACGAGGCGCATTTTCGATAGGGACGGCAATCTGCACTTCTAATACTTGATTTTGAGTTACCGTTGTCAATTGGGTGCTTACATTCACATTATCACCGACTTTCACAGGGATATCGCCCACAATTCCCGCAAAGGGAGCCGTCACAGTATAGAACTCCAACTGCACTTCTTCTTGTATTGCCCCAGCCCGATTTTCTTCAATTCTGGTAGCAGCACTATTAATACTTGCCATCTGCGCCGCCATCTGTGCGTCAATCTGGCCTAGCTCAGCCTTGGCATTTCGCAGATTGTTAGAAACTTCATCAAGTCTTTGCTTGGAGATTGCCCCCTCTGAGGACAATTGCGAAAAGCGATTGTATTCCTTTTGATTAAACTCAACACTGGATAAAATTGATTCCTTACGGGCGCGGAGTTGGGCAAGGGTGGCTCGCGCACTCTCAAAATCTGCCTGTGAAGTTGCCACAGCCGCCACAGAACGTTGAACTACGGCTTGTTGTCTAGCGGGATCAATTCCTAAAATTGGTGTTCCTGCCTCTACCCGATCGCCCGCCTTGACATAGATTTCCTGTATATAGCCATCGACTCGCGGTTGCAATGTGACCGACTGGCGCGATTGTAAATTGGCGACATAATCCGAACTATCGGTGACAATCCCTGACTCTACCGCCGCAATTGGTACAGGAATAGCGCCAAAGCCACCACCTTGAGGTGCATTAGCACTACAGGAAACTAGCAAGGTTCCCATTACTGCACCTAAAACTCTACTCAATGATTTGTTTCTCAATGGTTTTAACATCACGATTTGCGATCGCATTTCTTGGTTTTGATATTTGAGCATGAGTATTTGCGACGTGGAGATGACATATTAAGTGGCTGTGTTTATAGATGATAAGCAACATTGATTATCACTAAATCACCCTTTAGGAGCTATTTCATCTTAATAAGTAATTAAGGGAACGCTTAGCGCTCCCTTAATTACTTATATACCTGCATGTCCCATGGCAATTCCCGCAACTAACATCCCAATTACAAGGAATGGTTGAGCGCTAGCCTGATATTTGACATCATTCTTGAGCGGATCGCGCAGGAAGTACATATCTTGAAAAGTAATTTGGGGAATCACTAATAGCACAATTAAGCTAGCTAGTAATTGCTCACCAACGGTAACTAGATAAACCGCAATCCCAATTTGGAAGACATCGATCGCCGTTGCCGATATCAATGCTGCCTTCTGCACACCAAAGATTACGGGTAGAGAGTTCAATCCTAATTCGCGATCGCCTTCCACGCTCTTAAAGTCATTCACCACCGCAATCCCTAAACCCGCAAGGCTATAGAACAGCGTTACAACTACGATTGTCCAGTTGAGAGTGCCATAAAGTGCATGACCTGCCCACCAAGGTAGGGCGATATAGCTAGCTCCGAGAGCATAGTTACCCAGCCAACCATTCTGCTTAAGTTTCAAAGGTGGCGCAGAGTAGATATAGGCAACGAAGGAGCCGCCCAGCGCTAATTTGGTCATGATAAAGTCGGTATGACCTGCGGTGATATCGAGGATCGCCGCTACACCAATACCGCCCAGCAACAAAATCCAAATCTGAGCAATGACTTGATTGAGAGGAATTGCTCCTGATGGAATCGGACGATAGGGTTCGTTAATTGCGTCAATTTCGCGATCGTAGTAATCGTTAATCGTCTGGGTATAGCCCGTCAGTAAAGGTCCTGACATGAGCATACAAAGTAGCGATCGCAATACATTTTCAATTGACCATGTAAAATCGCCAGAGGAAGCCGCACCACAAAGTACGCCCCACATCAGGGGTATCCATGTAATCGGTTTCATCAATTGCAAGCGGATCTTCCAGATTGAAGCTTCTTTAATGTCTGCACCTTTCATTCCGAGCATTTGGCGGGTACGGGCATCGCGAGACTCGCTCGCTGGTACGTCAGGGGTTGGGGACGACATATTTACAAAAATTTATAGACTTGCGGTTGATTATAGCTTTTCGGCGATCGCTACACCACGCTAAAGCAATCAAATAAGCTATGACATAATGATTAGAGTAGGTTTGCTATTGTTTTATCTAACTCAAAGAGGTGCGTATGACTTACTCTGAGCTACGCGAAAAAGGCGATGCGAGTAATAAACAATTGCGCCGTATTCCACCTCTGAAGCGCAATAAAAAAGCCAGTGATTTGTTAAGTCATGTAGGGACTTGGCAAGGTGATGATCTAGCTGAATGTCTTGCTTTTGTTCAAAACACTCGTTCTGGTACTCGCTTTTAGTCTTAATATTTTTTGTTTGCAATTAATGTGTAACTTAATTTTTTAAACCAAATAAAAAATTATTGCTGAATAAGCTGTCCCTTCAAGTGTAAATAAATATAATTAGTAATCTTTTAAACTAAAGATTGGATTAAGAAATGTCGATTACAACAATTAAAAAGCAAATAAATAAGTTTATTAGTCACGACACTCCAGAAGTGATAGCAATTAAGGGGGCATGGGGAGTTGGTAAAACCTATGCTTGGAATGAATTTTTATTGAATGCAAAAAAAAGAAATCAGATTGCATTAGAAAGATATTCTTATGTCTCAATGTTTGGAATTAATTCTTTGGATGCTTTCAAATATGCAATATTTGAAAATGTTGTAAATCGCGACTTGATAGGCTCTGGAGCTAATGTAGAAACATTTAAACAAAATACTTCTAGTTTACTTGAAAAGCTGACTAGAAAATCTTTCAAGATGTTTAAAGATGTTTCAATTTTAAAAGGAATTACTCCTGCTATTGAGTCTCTTTCGTTTCTCTCACTTAGCCAAACATTGATATGTATAGATGATCTTGAAAGAAAAGGAAAAATGCTTGATATTAGGGATGTCCTTGGGCTTATCTCTCTCTTAAAAGAGCAAAAAAAATGTAAGGTTATTATATTGCTCAATGCTGGAGAAGATGGACTAGAGGAATATTCAAAATATACAGAAAAGGTAGTTGATCTTGAGATGATCTTTGCACCGACAGCAACTGAATGTGCTGAAATCGCATTTCAGAAAAACAGTTATGAGTCTAACAAATTAAAAGAACTAACTCCAAAATTAGGAATTAAGAATATACGTGTACTTAAAAAAATTGAGAAATTGGTTGAGCTATGTACACCTTTAGCTAGTTCATATGAGCAAGAACTCAGAGACCAATTAATTCATTCATTAGTGTTGTTTACCTACTGTCATTACTGTTCTAAGAGTGTTCAAGATATCCCACCTCTAGAATTTACTACACATTTAGGTTACAACTTTTTAGGGATTGGTGCAGCTCAAGACGATAACGAAGAAAAGAAGAGATGGCGCTCATTATTACATAGTTATAACTATAATCATACCGATAGTTTCGATTTGGTATTAGCAGAATCTATCCGTGCAGGCTATTTCATTGAGGAAGATTTTAAAAGGGAAGCAGAGAAAAAGAATGGAGAAATAATCGCGTCAAGATCATTAGGTTCGTTTAAAGAATCTTGGAATTTATATCATGAAACATTTGACAATAATACAGATGAGGTAATTAGCAGCATTTACGAAAGCTTTAAAAAGAACACTAAACATATTTCAACAAATGATTTGAATGGCACTGTTACATTATTTAGACAGCTTGGTGAAGACAAGAAAGCTTCAGAGATTATCGATATTTACGTGCGAGAAAGAATGGATGATGTAAAATCATTTGATCTTACAAGCAGTAACTTTTTTGGAGATATTATCGACCCTGAAATAGTACATAGATTTAAAGATACATATAAAGAATTATCCACCAAAGAAAGTGCCAAACAAGTGCTTGAACGTATTGCTGGTAAGAATGGATGGAATGAGAGTGATATAGTTGTATTAGCTAGTACAACTGCTGATGAATACTATAGTTTGTTCAAATCTTTGCAAGGAGAACATATTTATCCTTATATAAATACTTGTTTGCAATTCAATAAACTTGTTAATCCTTCTGATCAGTATAAAGAGATTGGAGAAAAAGCAATAGACGCATTGAAGAAAATTGCTGCTGAATCTCCAATTAACAGGTTGCGCGTTCGCAAGTTTGGTATTGATGTTTAGAATTTTTATATCCAGTAATAATGAATGAGTCAAGATTTGATCCACAAAAATTACGAGATAGACTCATTTCCTCAAATCTTCCTTTGACTTAGGCACGCAGGAGTCTTTTATGTCCTTGATCGCACTTTCTCCCCCAACGACAACTAAGAAAATCTGGACAGATGCCGAACTGATGGCACTAACAGATGGGAAGTGTTATGAGCTTGTTAATGGAGAACTAATTGACATGGGAAATTCGGGAGCCTTACATGGATATACCTGTAGCCTTCTCGTTATGGCTCTGATGAATTACATCTTACCTAGAGAACTGGGAATTATTCTCGACTCTAGTACAGCCTTCACGATGAAAAATGGTAACAAGCGATCGCCTGATATTTCCTTTGTATCTAGAGACAAGTTAAAAGGCTTGACCGAATTACCTGATGGCTTTTTAGATGGCGCACCCGACTTAGCGATCGAGGTTCTCTCACCTAACAACACGATCGCAGAAATTGATCAGAAAATTGTGGAATACTTTGAGAATGGCTCACGACTAGTTTGGGTGATCAATCTTAAATTGCATTATGTCCTAGTCTATCGTTCAGCCCAAGAACCAGATCGCCTACTCAAGCAGTCCGATGCTTTAGATGGGGAAGATGTTATTGCTGGCTTTACAATGCCATTGTCTGACCTATTTCAAAAGCTATCATTTTGAAGATAATGCAATCTTTTTTAATTTCAAATAAAAAAGCCCACTCTATGAGTGGGCTTTTTTATTTGATTTAACTTAAACAGCAGCTTTTGCTTTTTCCACGATCGCAGTGAACGCTTGTGGGTCGAGAATAGCAATCTGAGAAAGCATCTTACGATTGATGTCGATATTGGCTTTCTTAAGTAGACCCGCAAACTTGCTGTAGCTCAGACCTTGTTGGCGAGCAGCAGCATTAATGCGGGTAATCCATAGACTACGGAAATCGCGCTTCTTCTTGCGGCGATCACGGTAGGCATTACGCAGAGCTTTCATTACCTGCTGATTAGCAGTGCGGAACAGCTTAGAGTGCGATCCGCGAAAGCCCTTGGCTAATTTCAGTACTTTGTTGCGGCGCTTCCTAGCTACGTTACCGCGTTTTACTCTCGTCATGGCAGTTCGTTAATTATCGTGAAATCGTTTATTTTATCGATGCAAATAATCAAATTTTTTGATTATCTGGCGTAAGGCATCATTGCACTTACTCTGTCATTATCAGTCTCATCAACTATAGCCATCTGACCTAATCTGGTCTTGCGAACAGTTGGTTTATGCTCTAGTAGGTGGTTGCGACCAGCGTGGCGGCGAGCAAACTTGCCGCTACCCGTCACCTTGAATCGCTTGGCGGCAGATTTACGAGTTTTGAGCTTAGGCACTTCTTTCTAGTCCAAATTTTTGACCTTTACGAGTGTACCATAAGGTAATGCGATATGTTGCATTTGACGTGAAATAATTTGACACAACCTGCTCTTAACGATTTAAGTATGGAATCTAATTCAGTAATTAAGACAAAACGCCGTGTGTTTATCAGTACAGGAGAGGTGTCGGGCGACTGGCATGGGGCGATTTTGATTGAGGCATTGCATGAGCGTGCTGCCCTCAGAGGCATTGAATTAGAAATCGTCGGGCTAGGTGGCGATCGCATGGCAGCCGTGGGCGCAAATTTGCTGGGTAATACGGTTGGCATTGGGTCAATTGGCGCAGTGGAAGCCCTGCCCTATATTTTGCCCACCATTAAAGTGCAGCGTGACGCTAAAAAATGGCTAAAAACTTCCCCCCCTGATGTGGCGGTGTTAATTGATTACATGATGCCAAATCAGGGCATTGGCTATTATGCCAAACGCACCTTAAAGATTCCTGTTATTTATTACATTGCTCCTCAAGAATGGGTCTGGTCATTCAATGATAAAAATACGAGGGCAATCGCCGCCTTTACCGATAAATTATTGGCGATTTTTCCACAAGAGGCAGTCTATTACGAAAAGCAAGGGACAAACGTACAGTGGGTCGGACATCCTTTTGTAGACTTAATGGCAAAGATTCCCGATCGCAAAGAGGCGCGTCAGCAGCTAGGAATTAGCGAAGATGAGTTGGTGGTAACTTTGCTCCCTGCATCTCGTACCCAAGAATTAAAGTCGGTGATGCCGATCATCCTTGAGGCAGCGAAGATTATTCAAACTCAATTACCCCATGTCAAATTTTGGCTGCCCCTATCCCTAGAGCGCTATCGTCCTGAAGTTGAAAGATTGCTGGCGCTTTATGACATCAAAGCCACAATTATTTCTGCCCAATCCCAAATTGCGATTAGTGCGGCGGACTTGGTGCTTAGTAAATCGGGAACTGTGAATTTAGAGACGGCTTTGCTAAATGTACCACAGGTAATTCTGTACCGTGTCAGCGCCATCACTGCTTGGATTGCCCGCCATATCGTGAAGTTGCAACTGCCATTTATCTCGCCTGTCAACTTGGTAAATATGGAATCGGTCGTGCCTGAATTCGTGCAGAATGACGCAATTCCCACAGCGATCGCTGCATCGGCTCTAGAGCTATTAACCAACCCCCAAACCAAACAAACTATGCTTGATGGCTATGCCAGAATGCGAGCAAGTTTGGGTGAAAAAGGTGCGATTAATCGGGTTGCAGATTCGATTCTTGACTACCTCAAATAAATCGCCCCGTCGCCATTGGGCGGGGTGATTTATTGAGCGCTTGGCGCTTTACTTACCATTTACTAATTGCATCGGTTAGATGTAATGCGGCAGCTTGAACAGAGGCGATCGCTCTGGTATAGCCCAATCTTGTTGGACCTAATACGCCCACTGTGCCTACTGGTTTATCGTCACAAAGATAGGTGCTAGAGATAAACGTACAGTTTTGAATTGGCTCAATCGAAATTTCCGAGCCAATGCGGATGCTGACGGAATTAGTGGGGCTAGGCTGATCGACAATTAGCGCCATTAATGAAGCGCGATCTGCCTCAAGTAACTGCACAATATTTTGCACCTGCTGCAAATTAGAAAATTCGGGCTGGCGTAATAGCTCGGTTAAGCCGCTGATAAACATTTGACCGAGGGCAGTGCGATCGCAAAGTTTCATCAGTTGTTGCAGAGACTGCTGTAACAGCACTGAATATTGCTGAAACTGGCGATCGAGGTCATCCCATTGTAAGGTGCTGCTTAGCTCTGACCAGTTTTTATCGCGCAAATGCTCGTTCAAAAAGTTATTGAGGATATTTAATTCCCCTTCCAGCACTTCAGGTTTGGTTTCGCTAGGCAAATCCATCGTGATTGAGGCGGTGTGGTATGTGTCACTAACGGCAATCGCCATCACCTTACAATGATCGACCATCACTAGTTGCAAATGCCTAATCCGCATTGTTTGCATATTGGGCGCAGTAATGACGGCAATGCAGCCGCTCAGGGTCGATAAAATTTGAGCAACATCGCGCAACACTCCATCAAGGCTAGATTTGCCTAGGCGCTCACTTTTGCTCGCGAGAAACTGATGCTTGCTGTAGGTTAGCTCGCTGGCGGGATCGATTAGTTCATCGACATAGACCCGATAGCCAGAGTCAGAGGGGACTCGCCCCGCTGAGGTATGGGGCTGATATAACAGCCCACTGCGATCGAGCATATTCATGACATTGCGGATTGTGGCAGGGCTGATATCAAAGTCGTACTCTGACACCAACGCTTTAGAGCCAACGGGTTCTGCGGTATGAATATAGTGATCGATGGTTGCCCAAAGGACTTTTTGTTCGCGATGGGTAAGTTGATGCTTCATGGGTATTGCGATAACAAGAATTTAGAAAAGTTGCTAAAAAAGTTGTAAAAAAGTTTTTTGATAAAAATTGGGCGGTAAATCAGAAAATAAACAAAAGAAAAAAATAAGTATTAAATTTTTACTGTTAAATTTGACTTCTACAAATTAAAAGACTAACTACTACAATACCCAGATTCACTAGAAATCTGGTAACAAGTTGTACAGCTATCTGATTTTGGGAGATTGTTAGCGCTAGTAATGTTCAAATTTAGATAGGAATAATCTTGCGCTGCGTTGCCTATACTTACCTTAAATTTGATACTGTAATTAACTCAAAGACACTAGTGCTTTCTAATATACTGACCATTTAAGACTGACTACTTAAATTCACCCCTAAGTTTGGCAAGCGATTAACCTTCATGGACAAACAAGAGCAAGCTACGACCGTTGAGCAGCAATATCTTTGGGCAGTTGGTCTCGATACCGACACTTTTCCTCCAGATTCACTAGTGGGCAATCGCTACCGTGTTCTCTCCTCACAAATTGTTGTTGATACGGATGCTTACTCGCTGCCAGAGTTGCCTCTAGAATTTCAAACCTATGTGGTGTCTTACCTCAAGTTATCTCGACTCAGCTTACACTTACCACGTCCCTACAGTCTGTTGTTGCTCGGTGAAGAGCTGAACCTCTCGGAAGTATTTTTTCTTGAAAATGTCCCCATCGATCGTCAAGGCAATCTTTGCCCTACGTTGGCGGAGGCATGGGCAGAAGCCTCAGCTTTGCGGCAAATCAATCTGCTCTGGCAAGTCCTTGACCTGTGGCAACCCCTTGCTGAGCAGAATATGGCGCGCACCTTAATCGATCCGCGACTAGTGCGGGTTGATGGCATGTGGGTGAGGTTATTGGAACTGCAAGCGGATGTGGCGGCTGTGCATATTTCCCAACTTGGCGATATTTGGGTTAATTGGCTAGATGTTGCAAAACCTGAAATTGCCGAACCGATCGCTGAATTTTTCTACAGTTTGGGGCGTGGCGAATATGACATTAATACTGCGATCGCATATCTAGATCGTCTATCCCTGAAAGTTATGGAAGCGCAACCGCTCTCCGTCAGAATTGCCACTGCCACGGACGTAGGACAACAGCGTGACCATAACGAAGATGCTTGTTATCCCGATGCTAAACACCAAAGTCGTGCTGAACAGCCCGATATTTTACGCGATCGCGTTGCGATCGTCTGTGATGGTTTAGGTGGTCATGAGGGCGGCGAAGTAGCTAGCTCCTTGGCAATTAAGACCCTTGAACAACAGCTCAAAACGTTATTACAACAGGCGGAAAAAGATCCTGATTTTTCGTCACAGGGTTTCATGGCACAGCTAGAGATGGTGGTGCGGGTTGTGAATAATCAGATTGTTGCCATCAATGACCAACAGCAACGTCATTCTCAGCAACGCATGGGGACAACCCTCGTCATGGCAGTGATGCCCCGTCCCTATGGAAAGATCAGCAATGAGGTTTATGTCGTCCATGTGGGTGATAGCCGCCTCTATTGCGTGACTAAAGACAATCTTCGCCAAGTCACCCTTGATGATGACGTGGCAACTCGCGAAACCACTTTGGGTTATAACTTCTATGCCTATTCCTCGCAACGGATTGATGGTGGCGCACTGATTCAAGCATTAGGAACCCGTGGTTCCGATATGCTGATTCCCCGTGTGCAGAGATTTTTTGTGGATGATGATTGCCTCTTACTGCTCTGCTCCGATGGTCTGAGTGACTTTGATCGTGTGGATATGTTGTATGAAAATTATTTGCTCCCTGTAGTTAATACAGGAAAATCCCTTGCGAAGAGTTGCCAAGATTTGATTGATCAGGCAAATCAGCTAAACGGTCACGATAATATTACGGTTGCCTTGATGCGCAGCCTCCTTGCTCCTAGCGATCCCGATGATCATCTCGTTAGTGAGAATGCGGCTGCTACGGCATCTAGTGCTACTCAAAATGAGGCGGATACCGAAGATATTGCCCGTGAAAAGTCAGAGCAAGATGAGGCTGGAAAATTACTTGTCACCGCATCTGTAGGCGATGATGCTAGTTCCGTTGACTCACCAGTTTCCGAAGAAACTTCCAATGATGATGCTCTTAACGATATCAATTCGGCAAAGACAGAATTTGTGATCACGAAGCAGACCAATAGCACTTTTATTATCGTCTTAATTCTCGTTGCCTTGATTTTGGGTAGTGGCTTAGCGGCGATTCAGTTTCCTCAAGTCAAAGATTGGATGCGTCAAAATTTACCGACGAGGCTCAAGGAATTTGTGCCTCCCAATTCTTAACGCTTAGCCCATTTACATACAACATTTACATCATTAACACTATTCAAGTATTGACGCTGTGACAGATATTGCCGATTGGAGTGACATAGAAGTACAACTTCAAGAAACTAAAGATCTCTTAGTAGAAATTGAAGAACGATTTGTGCAGGTGCGCCGTGATTCCCACAAACGTGATGAATTGCGATCGCAAGAGGAACAAGTGCGATCGCAAATTCAAGAAATTTCTAGCGATCGGCTGCATCGTCAACCTAACATCAAAGCTCGCCGTAGCTCCAGAACCAGTAAGGTTCCCGCCCATCATCAACCATCACCCTCTCATCCTCAAAAAGAGGAGTTACTCAAGCAATTGCAAGCACTGACGGAGCAACTAGAGCAAATTGAAGCCGATCTGGAAAGTCGGTTACTCTCTTGGAGCAGTTTTCGAGAACCCTTTTGGCAAATCGTCCGTTTTGGAGGTCTAGGCATCGTGATTGGGGTGATTTTAAAAAGCTGCACAGGCTGAACTAGCTTGTTATAAAAACAGAAGATGAGTTGCGATGCTTCGCGCCGCAACTTGCTAGCCAGAAAAAATAATTTTGAACCTTTTGCTGAGGCGATCTGTCAAAACCCTCGTACAGATAATTCAGATCTCTAAGATCAGATATCGACCAAAGGAGAAACTTCAATGCTTCGTAATATCAAAAAATTGCTGGCGATCGCCTGTGTAACCGTCACCATCGGTGCAGTGGCAATCCCCAACTTAGTTGCTGCCCAAGCTCAAAACCAAAACAACACTGAAAATCGTAAATCCCGTAAGGGCAACGGCTATGGCTGGAAGCAACTGAATTTGACAGAAGCTCAAAAAGCTCAAATCAAAACTCTTCGTGAGAATGCCCAAACTCGTAAACAAAGCGTTTTGACTGATGCTCAACGCTCAATGATCGAGCAGGCTCGTCAGTCTGGAGATCGTAAAGGGGTCTGGAAAAATTTGAATCTGACGGACGCGCAAAAACAACAGATGAAAGCAATTGCTGAAGACAATAAACAACAGATGCAAAACATCCTCACACCTGAGCAGAAGCAACAACTAGAACAAATGAAACAACAGCGTCAAGACCGTCGTGGCATGATGCGTCAAGGTAAATCCTAAAAGTTGAAGCCGTCCGCTACGCGGACGGCTTCAACTTTTATTCTGCTTGAGGAATTTCTTGCCATAATGTTGAAGTTTCGCGAAGACTAGAAAACGTTCCATTCCCTAAAATTAAATGATCAAGGAGGGGAAGATTTAACATTCTGGCGGCTTCTAGTAACTGGCGAGTCAATGTAATGTCTTCAGGGCTAGGGTTCGTATTTCCCGATGGATGGTTGTGCGCGACGATGAGACGCACAGCACCACTTTTTAAAACTTCCCGAAAGATATCGCGAGGATGGGCAAGGGTCTCTGTCGCCGTTCCAATTGTGATAATCCGTTGACCGATAATCCGATTCTTATTATCAAGCATTACCACTGCTAACCGCTCCTGTGGTTGCCACATCAAGTCTTGACTAAGAGCAGTAGCAGCAATTGATGGATCGGTTACTTCTGTCAAATCTGGTGGCTTGGCGTATAGCGCCCGTTTACCTAACTCGATCGCCGCCAAGATTGCTGTGGCTTTAGCAGGTCCAACTCCCTCAATTTGCATCAGCTCCTGTGCAGAGATATTTTGCAAAGATGCCACGGGATCACCAGTTCGATCTTTGCCAATTGTTTGTAAAATTAGCTGCCCTAACCCCACTGCTGAGAGCTTTCCTGCACCTTGTCCTGTGCCGAGCAAAATTGCAATTAGTTCTGCATTCGATAGACTTCGCACGCCTTGACTTAGCAATCGCTCGCGAGGGCGATCGTTCTCATTCATATCCACGATCCGCAGGGAATAAGTCATCTAGATAGCTATATCAAGGTGTAAAATTTGTAAAAATTGTATAACAATAAAAGTGGTGCATGTACAGCGTGCACCACTTTTATTGCTGTAGATCCCAGAAATAAGCACATAGGTAGCTGGTGAGGTTAGGAGTTGTTAAACCAGTCCGCTGTGAGTCACCGCTCAAGATCTGTGACTGGATCAGAGGGCGACATTGATTTATAAAAGCTGGCTTTTCAGTAGTCGATTTGAGTTGTTGAAGTTGCTTAACGGTATTAGGGCTAATGCTATTGGCGGCGGACTCTGCTCTTTTTTGAATATCTAACCATCGGTTAATTTGGATCAATTCATTGCGGTAAAGCTTGAGCCGACTTTGCGCGTCAGCATATAGAAGCGAGTCAGCAGGAATTTCTCCTAACAATGTCAAAGCTTGTTGGCGTTTTTCTTGGGCGGCGAGCCAAATTTTGGAGCTATGGGGTGGTTGCTGTGTAGATTTAGCTGCTTCTAAGGTATTGCTTTTAGCCAGCTCTAGATTTTTATTGGCTAGTTGTTCAGCCGCAACTTTGCGATCCAGTTCCGCTAGTTTTGGACGCAGACTGTTTAACTCAGATTGGGCTTCTGAATATAGAGAAATGGGATTATTGGAAATACTTTCTAATTGTGAAACTATGCCTTGAATTTGATTGCGTTTGGTAGTTAACGTTTCTAGATTGGTAATTGCTGGAATATCAATTTTTTCGTGGTCAAGATTGCGAGCATCTGCTAAATAATTTTGTTGATTGAAACGATCCCAGACTACCCATCCACAGGCTCCTAAAACACCGACGAGTGTGGCAATAAAAGCTCCTAGCACCAGCGGTTTTTTGTAATTAGGCTTGATTTTTGTCTTGATTAGTTTGGTGTTGCTGTTATGAACCTCTGGCAAAATTTTGCGGGTTGGCACGGGAGGAAGGGGCATTGGCAGTGGTGCTGCTAAGGTTGGGCTATCGGATAAGTAATCGTCCGACAAATTGTTTGGAGCTTTTGGCCGTGAGCTGTCTAAGTTAAAGGTATCGGGTTCAAGTTCACTAAATGGCACTTTGCCCAACATGGGTAAATTGAGATTGTCTAGATCATGCAAATCCTCAAATGTATTATTGGAATCATCATTATCAACTAAAGATTTAAGATCGTCCTCAAGGCTAGTCTTAAAATCTTTTAGCTCATTAGATATTTGCGACTCCTGCATCGTAGAATCGGTTTGGGTATGCTCTTGGTGTGGAGGAGCGCTATCAATGGCAATAGGACTAGTCTCGTCCAATTCATCGAGATCTAGTTCAATCAGTGGCAGGGGTTTTGCGATCGCAGATTTCTTTTGCCACTCAGGATGATTTGCTCCAGTTAGCTTGCCATATACCGTTAAACTATCTACACCCTCAATTGATAGATTAGCGATACGGTTTTTCACAATATTATAGATAGCAGCATAATCAAGATCATCACCATCATTTCTGGTGACCAGCACATGTAATTGAGATTCTTTACGGCGGACTTGGGTTTTTATCTTATAGTCTTGAAGGTCTGCCCTTAGTGCCTTGATAATGCTAGCCTCATCCATCTTGAGATCCTCATCCTTGCGGTTCGCTCGCACATATTAAACGAAAAACCATACAAATTCCAACCAAATGCCTACAAAAAGATGAACTTTTTGCTACAAATTTACAATACGCCGCGACGCTGGTGGACAGAATTTTCGCTGCAAACGAAGCTGATGGCGCTAATTACGTTGTTAGTATCTTTGCTAATGAGTGCTGTCACTTTTTGGGCGGTCAACGATATTCAGATGGATGCGCGGCTCAATGATACGCGCTTTGGTAAAGATTTGGGCTTGTTGCTAGCGGCAAATGTGGCTCCTCTAGTCGCGAAGAATGACCTAGAGGAAGTAACTCGTTTATCGCGGGAGTTTTACGACAGTAGCTCTAGTATTCGCTACATTCTTTATGCTGATCCCGATGGTGAAATATTTTATGGGATTCCGTTTACCTCCAATGAAGTCCAAAACTCTCTGAGTATTAGGCGGCGGATTCAGTTACCAGAAGATCCTTTAATGCGTCCTGATCGTCCCTTGGTACGTCAGCATATTACGCCGCAAGGTGAGGTAACTGATATATTTGTGAATTTACAGCATGATGGTAAGGCTTTGGGGATTATTGCGATCGGGATCAATCCTAACCCCACGGCGGTAGCTTCATCGAGCTTGACCCTAGATGTAACGACGGCGGTATTTGTCTCGATCTGGGCGATGGTGATTTTGGGTGCTGCCTCAAATTCAGTGACCATTACTCGTCCATTGCGAGAATTGGTGGCAGGGGTACAAAATATTGCGAGTGGTAATTTCAAGCAACGGATTGATTTACCCTTTGGCGGGGAGTTAGGCGAATTAATTCGTAGCTTTAATGAGATGGCGCAGCGCCTCAAAAGTTATGAGGAGCAAAATATTGAGGAGTTAACCGCAGAGAAAGCAAAACTGGAAACGCTGATCTCCACGATCGCCGATGGAGCTTTGCTGTTGGACTCAGATATGAAGATTGTGTTGGCAAATCCTGCAGCAATCAAGATTATGGGTTGGGATCAGGATCTCAGTAAAAATATTTGGCAGGGTAAAAGTATTCTGAATATTTTGCCAGAAAGACTTAGTGCGGATTTGGGGCGCTCGCTGATGCAAATTGCCACAGGTGAGCGCGAGGGTGGTGAGTTTCGGATTATGGCATCGGGGGAAAAGGGTGATGCGGTGCTTGCCCATGCGTTTCGGATTTGGATTACCAGTGTGTTGAGTTCTAGTAATGCGATTAAAGGAATTGCGATTACGATTCAGGACATCACCCGTGAGGTGGAGCTAAATGCGGCGCAAAGTCGGTTTATTAGTAATGTTAGTCATGAGTTACGCACGCCTTTATTTAATATCAAGTCCTTTATTGAGACTTTGCATGAATATGGTGATGAGCTAAGTGATGAGCAGAAGAAGGAATTTCTCGGTACTGCTAATAGTGAAACCGATCGCTTAACTCGTTTGGTGAATGATGTTTTAGATTTATCCAGATTGGAGTCGGGTCGTCAATATCATTTCTCGGCAATTGATCTATCGGAAACGGTGGAACAGACGGTACGCACTTACAGGCTCAATGCTTCATCAAAGGGTATTGAACTGAATTATGAAATTACGCCAGATTTAGAAAGAATTTGGGGTAATTATGATTTGATCTTGCAGGTTTTATCGAATTTGGTGGGGAATGCCCTCAAGTTTACCGAATCAGGTGGTAAGGTGACGATTCGGGTCTATCCTTGGCAAGACCAAAGCACTACGCAGCCCCATCGGGTGATTAACTATGTCAGGGTTGAGGTCGAGGATACTGGGCATGGTATTCCTGCGGAAGATTGCGATCGCATTTTTGACCGTTTCTATCGAGTTGAGGATAAAGTCCATACGCTTGAAGGTACGGGCTTGGGTCTGTCAATTGTGCGAAATATTGTGGAGAAGCATCATAGCAATGTTCATATCAAGAGCGAGGTTGGTGTGGGAACAACTTTCTGGTTTGATCTGAGTGTTTACCAAGATCGTTGTGATTTGCCTATCAATGATGATATTGCGATCGCAACTCTCGCCGAAGCAGTGACAGTTTAATAAGGGAATAATCTATCTAGCTAATCATTAAGTAATGAGAAAAAAATGGATGCAATGACGACTCAACAAGCAAGTCATGATTTAGATGGCTTGATCGATCGCGTGATTGACAATGTGCAACCAACAATTCTTTGTAACGACAAAGACAACAAGGCTATTTTAATTTCGCTAGACGAATTTTCTGCTTGGAAAGAAACCTTATATTTGCTATCCAATCCTGTTAACGCAAAACATCTTCTTGGCTCAATTCAATCAGTTAAATCTGGTAAAGTCACCGAGAGAGATTTAATTGAAGAATGAAACTCACATTTCATTATCAAGATTAAACCAGAGGTGTCGTTGATAAACGACCTAATTCATCAGATTATTGTCAACTGCTAACTAACCAAACCTATGCCGAGCGCCCCAATCCTTAAAGCCGAAAATATCTGTAAATCCTTTGGCGGTATACATGCCGTGCAAAATGCCCAGATCGAAGTCCCTGCTGGGAGCATTACGGGTTTGATTGGCCCCAATGGAGCAGGAAAAACCACATTTTTTGGATTGCTCTCTAACTTCCTCAAGCCCGATCGCGGCACAGTGCAATTTGATGGACTGCCAATCCAAGGCAAACCACCCCACAAAATTTCGCGCTTAGGTATGGTTCGCACCTTTCAAGTGCCGCGTGTGCTGTCTCGCCTGTCAGTATTAGACAATATGCTGCTTGCCGCACAGGGACAGATGGGTGAAAAATTTTGGAATACTTGGTTTCTTGGTCATCAAATAGCAGCGCAAGAACGTGAAAACCGTGAGAAGGCAAGACATATTCTTGACTCCGTGGGTTTGATTAGGATGGCGGATGACTTTGCTGGCTCATTGTCGGGCGGTCAGCGCAAATTGCTAGAAATTGCTCGGGCGCTGATGACCGATCCTAAATTAATTTTGTTAGATGAACCTGCGGCGGGAGTAAATCCTGCTTTGATTGAGGAGATTTGCGGTTACATCCATCAATGGAATCAAGAAGGTTTGAGCTTTTTGATTATTGAACACAATATGGACGTAATAATGTCGTTATGCGATCGCGTTTGGGTGTTAGCCGAAGGTCATAATCTTGCCGATGGCTCACCCGATGAAATTCAACGTGATCCCAAGGTTTTAGAAGCATATTTGGGTTCTTAGGAAAAAAAGGGGCGCATTGTGCCCCTTTTGTTTATTCAATGGTACGAGTTAGCAGTACGGGGACTGTGGCATTGACGCGCACATAGTCGGATACTGACGAACCTAATAGACGATCAAGATCGGGCAAACTGCGGGCGATCGAAGGGCGGCGATCGGGTGAACCGATCATCAACAGACTCGTATTTGATTCATCGGCAAGTTTACAGATGGCTTTACCGATGTCACCTGAACCGATAAAAGTACGTGATGGAATATTCATCCGTTTGAGTTTTGCCGTTGCTTCCGCAAGGACAGGATCGGTGCTGGTAGTATTTTCGTCCTGACGTTTGACTACTCTTGCCAAGAAGATTTCCACATCCTTAGCACCGCTCACTAACTTAATCGCCAAATCAAGGCAATTATTTGCGGATGCCGAGCCATCGACGGAAACCATCACACTACGGATTGTCTTGATGTATACGTCATCCTTGATTAGCAACATTGGCGCGTCAGCCAATTGAAAAACATATTGACTGACTGAGTTTGCCAAAATTGCTTGCAAACGTCCCATGCCACGGGAACCCATGATCATCAAGTCAGGCTTTAGCTCTTCCGCCACTCTGCATACAATATCTTTTGGTTCACCCTCTTTGAGCATCGAGACAGTGGTATTGCCCGCAGCCAAGCGCAAACTTTTTACTTCTCTTTCGACGATTTTTTCTCCAGCCAGACGATATTCTGTAATCGCCTCTGAGTTAGTTGAGTTGGGGATGACATGCAGCACGTTAATTTGAAGGTTTTGCATACTAGGCAGGGCTAGTAGCATATTCATCATTTCTCGTGATCTTCCCGAACCATCCACAGCCAATAAAACTTGTTGAAACATATCGAGATCTTTAAAAATTTGCTATATCTTGAGTAAAGCTCAAGTAGGCTACGATCGCTGTAAAACGTTGAGATTCTTAAAAATTATCGCGTTGGCAAGGCAAACCATCAGTTAAGGTGAATTATGCAAGAAGATCAGTTGGAAATTGCGATCGCACTTAGCGACTATGCCCATCAGGTGATTCGCCAAAACTTCCAAAAGGTAATTGATCAAGAAAAGGCTGTTTTTAAAGATAAAGATCCTGAAGCGCTGCACCAAATGCGAGTCGGAATGCGACGACTACGCACAGCTATGCGTGTATTTAGTAATGTTGTGATTCTTCCTGATGGAATTAGTGAAGCGATTGGAAAAATTGCCAAGGGCTTAGGAAAAACGCGGGATCTTGATGTGCTACAAAAGGTAATGTCTGAGCGCTATCAGTCAATACTAACAAAGGCAGAACAACCCAAGTTTGAGAAGGTGATGCAGCACTTAGGCAAACAACGCAGCCATAGCTTTGTGAAGTTAAAACAGATTCTCAAAGGCGATCGCTATCAAAATTGCAAACTTCTAATCCAAGATTGGCTCGTCCATCCTGACTACACAACTATGGGTAGTGTCTCAGTTTCAGAAATACTGCCAGATTTACTACTTCCATTGATTTGTCAGCTTTTTCTGCATTCAGGCTGGCTAGTTGGTACAACGATGCAATCAGGCAGACTTTCATTAATCCCGCTCGAGAACACTGAAGAACTAAATTACCAATTAAGAAGATTTGGTGATGAATTACATGATCTCCGTAAGCAAATTAAAGGAGTTCGCTATCAGGCTGAGTTTTTTGACACCTTTTACGAAGATGAGTATAAGCAAAGGATTGATGAATTTAGGAATATGCAAGAAGTCCTTGGACAATTGCAAGACAATACTTTCCTGAGCGATTTTCTCAGAGCATTATTCACGGTAGATTTAGCGCAGGTATTACCCACCATCGATCAAATCATCCAACAGGATACGCAAATTTTTTGGCAGAAATGGCAACCTTTCCAAGAGCATTACCTATCCCTAGATTTTCGTAAATCACTGCGATCGCTCTTAACAACTCCTACAGCATAAGCGAAGCTTTGCTTCGCTTATGCTGTAGGAGTTGTCTTTTTGATAAGGCTCTGAAAATACAGAAAACCCGCAGAAGTTAGAAATGCGAAATAGGCGATTGCTTGTCCAAGAAAGAGCCGATCCCGAAAACCAAACATCGCCTTGAGCAAGATTGCAGGAAATTGATCGTCTGGGAAGCGATCATGTACATCCCAAACGAGATTACCCAATAGGCAAGAATGTAATTGGTCACCAGATGGAAGGCAAATAGAAGCTTGAGAGAGTTCGGCATAGGCAGTTATAGCGCGATCCAGATGCCCGATTGCACTAATGACTAGCCCTGCAACGATTAGTAATAAAAAGATGCCCATGGCTTGAAAGAATACTTTGAGATTAATGCGAATCCCAAATTGAAAGAGGGCAATTCCGATCGCAACGGCACTGACTAAACCTGAAATCGCTCCTATAATCGGGATCATCCCTGTTTGCAGTTTCGCGGAGATAAAAATTACAACTTCAAAACCCTCTCGTAATACTGCAATCAAGATCAGTGTAAATACTGCCCAACCTGCATTCTGAGAATTTGCGATCGCATTACCAATTTGCCCTTCGATTTCTCCCTTCAGCGCTTTGGCATTTTCTGTCATCCAGACCAACATCCAACTCAACATGGCAATGGCGGTAATGCCCAAAACTCCTTGCCACAACTGCCCATAAAAAGCGGCTTGCATTGGCTCTGTGTTTTCCACTTGCTGGAAGAACCAATTGAGCAAGATCCCCACTGCCACGCTTGCCAAAATCCCTGTAACAATGCCCCCAAACACCCAAGGATACAAAAAACTGCGATCGGCTTTTTTGAGATACGCCATCACAATTCCCACCACAAGGGCAGCTTCTACGCCCTCCCGCAAAGTAATCGCAAAAATTGGCAATGCAGCACTAAAATCCATAAATAAGTTCTCTTTTAAAATATAATTCCGCGATAAATTTTAGTCATTGCTAATTCGATTTTGATAGATTCTAGCGAAATAGAATCTTCTAAACCATTAAAATCACTGAATAACCATCCATTTAATTGCTTGGTGTATCGCTCAACAAATGGTCTATCCTGTCTAATCAAAAGATATTCACAAAGGCTAGGAATAGATCGATACATCTCAAACTTATCAGTTCGATCATATTTCTGAGTTGATGGAGAAAGCACTTCGATAATTAATAATGGATTTAAAATTTCATCTTCGCGCCCATCATGAAACTGCAATTGACTATCAACAACCATTGCATCTGGATAAACTCCACAACGGTATTTAGGAATCCATATTCGCAAGTCGCTGTTGAAGGCTTCAAAGTTAGTATCTTCTAGATTGTTATCCAAAAAATTAACAACATTCCGACTAATACGGCTATGTGTGGCAGTTCCACCAGTCATTGTAATAATTTCTCCATCATGATATTCACATTTTTCCTCAGAGGTTTCAGCGATCGCACGATATTCATCAAGACTGTAGCGACGTGCAGTGGTAGCAATCATGGAGTTGTACTCTAGCTTTCAAGACAACAGTTCTATTGTACAGTGAGCATAAACAAGGGGATTAAGTCCCTTGCTTCGTAAATCTTGCAAAACAAGCAATCATAGAGTTTAATTTATATAAGAAGACTCAATCATTAGATTTGTAAATGAAAATATTTGTCTATCACACGCCTGAGTTGGTTCCTGCTGAAGGAAATCCAGACTGCGCGATCGCTGTCGATATTTTGCGAGCAACCACGACAATCGCCACAGCTTTAGCGGCAGGAGCCGAGGGAGTTCAGGTGTTTTCCGATCTCGATGAATTAATGCGTGTGAGTGAGTTGCATCCAGCCGAGTTAAGAATTAGAGTGGGTGAGCGTGGCGGTAAAACCGTAGAAGGATGTGACTTAGGAAATTCTCCCTTTGACTTTACGCCTGAAGTGGTGAAGGGCAAGCGGATTTTTATGAGTACCACCAATGGCACGCGATCGCTACAGAAAATCCAAAATGCGAAGAGTGTTTTAGCTTGCGCGATGATTAATCTTGGCTCAGTTTTGAAGTATTTACGTGAAACTAAGCCTGAAACGGTTTGGATTGTGGGTTCTGGCTGGGAGGGTAGCTATTCCCTTGAAGATACCACCTGTGCAGGAGCGATCGCCGCAAGTCTTGAGGATGAAGCTGATTTTGGTAATGATGAAGCTGTCGCCGCCGCAACTTTATACAAAGCTTGGAAGGGTGAGGTTGAGGAGCTGTTTTATCAAGCTAGTCACGGTAAACGGCTGCTAAAGCTAGATTGTGCTGAAGATATTGCCTACTGTGCCAAAATTGATGTTGTCGATGTTTTACCGAAACAATCTAGTGCAGGCTTGCTAGTTGCTGCCTAGTGGTACTAGATTGAGTAAGCATTAATTTCCCTTGTCGCCATGCCATCGTCTCAATGTTCGTCTCTGCTCATGACTCCCTTGGCAAAACAAGTGGCAAATACTACTAGCTCAACCGCAAAGCCAGAACGCCTTACGCCTCCCTTAAAATGGGCTGGTGGTAAGCGTTGGCTTGTACCCCATTTGCAGCATACTTGGCAAAAATATAGCGATCGCCGTTTGGTAGAGCCATTTTGTGGCGGATTAGCAATTGCTCTAGGTTTACAGCCAGAAGAAGCTTTACTAAATGATATCAATCCCCATGTGGTGAATTTCTATAAGTGGTTACAACGAGGCTTAAATTTTGATATTGAAGCCAAGTACAATCGGGAATTTTACTATGCACAGCGTAATGAGTTTAATCGATTGATTCAAAATGGTGAAGCTGATAGTAATAAAGCTGCACAACTCTTTTACTATCTGAACCGTACTGGTTATAACGGTCTATGTAGATTTAACCAAAAAGGAGGATTTAACGTTCCTTTTGGAAGATATAAGACTGTTAACTATAATCCAAATTTTTCTGTTTACCAATCTGTTATGTCTCCGTGGCAGTTTACCTGTGGAGATTTTGAATCATTAAAAATCAAAAAGAAAGATCTAATTTATGCCGACCCCCCATATGATGTGGAGTTTCGACAGTATTCTCAAAATGGATTTGAATGGCAAGATCAAGTTCGTCTGGCTAAGTGGCTAGCTAAACAAAAATGTCCAGTGATTGCCTCTAATCAGGCAACAGTTCGTATTGTTGAGTTATATAGAAATTTAGGATTTGAGATAAAATTTTATGACGCTCCACGCAGAATTAGCTGTAATGGCGATCGTCAACCTGCACAAGAAATAATTGCTTTTAAAGGATTTAGTTAATTATGAGCGCACGTAACACTTCCACTGGGGCTGTACTAGAAAATATGATTTTGCCTTCTTTAAGAATGGGGAAATATGAATACGAGCTTCAAAAAGTTATTGGCACAAGACCAGGGGGACGAAAACATAAAGTAGATGCCGTTGCTATTAAAGAGGATAGCTCCTACTTAATTTCCTTAAAGTGGCAGCAAGTAAATGGAACAGCAGAGCAGAAAGTCCCTTTTGAGGTGATTTGCTTGCTTGATGCGCTGCAACAGAATCCGCAATGTCAAAAAGCTTACTTAGTTCTGGGTGGTGATGGATGGACTTTACGGAATCTTTACACTTCAGGTGGTTTACAGAAGTATTTACTTTACGGCGATCGCGTTGAAATTGTTACCCTTGAAAGGTTTATTGCCAAGGCAAATACAGGGAAACTTTAAACAAATCAAAACACTTCCTGCCATGCAAAAGTCACGTCAGGAAAGGCAATCATCGAAAATGTATCATTCTGCTCGTAACGCTGCATCCGTTTATATCCTATTGTCGATGGTTGCGAATAGCCCTCGATCATCTTGCTATTCAAATCGAATAACCACATCTCAGGAATCCCTGCGGCTGCGTAAAGGGGCATTTTAACTTCGCGATCGTAAGAGATCGTGCTATCAGCAACCTCAATGATTAGCAAAATATCCGCAGGTGTTGGTAAAGAACTTTCATAGAAGTCCTCACGACGTTTCAGGATGGCGAGATCAGGCTGTGGCTCGGAACCATTGTTTAAAAGAATCGGATTTTGTGACCAAATTTGGACTTTGCCCAATAAATGACGAAAAAATAGCTCATTCAGACGGGTTACACAAACTGCGTGCTTTTTACCAATTGGCGACATTTCTGTAATTTCTCCATTAATTAATTCAAGGCGATCGCCCTCGGCAAAGACTCCCGCCTCATACATCAGGTGATATTGCTCTGTTGTAAATTTGCGTGTCAGTAGTTGAGCTGCCATAAAACTGATGTCCCTAACTATGAGTACATTGCGATTATTCTATCAATTTCTAAAACTTATACTACGGAGCTTTGCAGCGCTCTCAAAAGCCCTTTGAACTTAAAAACCCAGATTGCTGTGCCGCACAGCAATCTGGGTTTGATTTATAACTATGCCGAGCTACTTACTTAATGCAATTCGGTAGTTTTCCTCACAGGTGTGATATTGCTACCCAATGGCGCAAATAGTGTCAATCCATCAGGAATACATACTACTTCCACTGGAGTTGTGCCAATTATTTCGCCATCTACTACTACTTTTTGCGGTGGGGTTGCCGTCACCTTGATTTTATTGGTTCTAAAACAAACTAGGACTTCATTCTCAATTGGGGTTTTCACCAATGCTGAAGTAAATAATTTGCCGATGACATCAATCGCTAATAGACGGTCAGAAAGATTAAGACTCTCATTTTTAGAAATAGCAATCGTGACATCAAGTAAACCATCGTTGGGAATGACTTCTCCTAAGCCTTGGGCAAGTACCGAGGTTGGCGGCGCAGCATTTGCGATCGTCATAGCTCCACATTGAAATTGAGTGACCGAGCCATCAATTTCCACTTCAACCGCAAACAGCTTTTGTTCTAAAAGCTGTTGCGCTCCTGCTAAGAGATAAGCTAACACTCCAAAGAGATTTTTCATATCTCGATTGGCGCGTTCGACGGTTTCTGCCTCAAAGCCAATGCCCGTCAATAAGATCATCGGGAAGTCATTACAACGAGCTGCATCGACAATGCAAGTATTGCCTGTCAGGATGTTTTCGCAGGCGGGCTTGAGTCCTGTGGGAATCCCTAAAGCAACAGAGAAAGCATTGGCAGTACCTCTGGGGATAATACCAAGGGGAATGCCTGTGCCAATCAAGGCGTTAGCAACTGCGGAAATCGTACCATCACCACCAGAGGCGATTATAAAATCAGTGTCAGGAGATGTGGTGTTTCCCTCTTGAATTGTGGCGATCGCAATTTTGGCTTGCTCGGTTGGACTCAAATCAGGCTTGGTGAAAATGACCTTGAGCTGAATCTGCGGCTCTAAAATTTGGCGAATCATGGCTAGATCCCAGTCAGGATTGCCCTGTCCTGCTACTGGATTAAAGATCAGATGGGCGATGCGACTTTTACCCAGTGATTGCAGGACTACGTTTGCTGTAGCAAGGTTGGTTGCCAGAGGCGTGTTATCGATTTTGCAAATTCGCAACAAATTCAGCAAATTGGACGAGATCAATTGAGCATGATCGGCATCAAAGAGCCAAATCACTGCTGCCACTTCCCCTGCGATTACCTTTGCGGCAATTTCAATGTCGCCCCCATCACGTTGCGATCGCAATAAATCGATATGCACACCAGTTGCGGCTTGAATTTGTTTCCCCGTATTTTCTGTTGCCATGACTGCATAGCGAGACAACGTGACTTGGTGCTTTTGGGCAAGGGCAACTATGTCCGCTTTTTGGGTGTCATGGGCAATGAAGGCAATCGAGGTGGGCATGATTGATTGATGATTGGTTAATTTGCGATCGCAACCCTAGCTCGATATAACAACTTGTCACCTTGCATATACCCAACATAACGCACAATTGCTAAATCACCCACTTCTAGATCACTTCCTTCAATCAACTGATGCCGTTGCGGATCGTACCTAACTTCCATTCCCACCGCTCCGATTACTGTGATTCCCCACCTTTGTAAAAGTGCATCGATAGGATGTAGTAAAGGCAGAATATTTTGGGCTGACATATTAGGGTTCTGCTTTGCCGCATAGGTCGCCGATGGTAACTGCAAAATTAAAGACTCCAATTGCTGGAGGGTTTCTCGCTCAAATTGCGATCGCAATTCGAGTTTCTGTTGCTCCATTTTTTGCTGCAATATCTGATATTCTTCTCGCAAAGTCAGAATCATGGCATCACAAGCTTCTGCGTCATTGCGATTATCAATGAATTTCGCAATCAATTCCTTAACTTCAATTTTTAAGACTTCGGCTAATTTTGCTAAATCAGCATACTTGAGATTAGTCGCATTGCCCTTGCGAAGTGTATCAATAGCGCGACGTGATACCCCTGAGTAATCACTCAGATTTTGAAAGCTCGATATATTAGCTAACTGCATAAACTGGCGCAATATGTCAGTGCGGTCTTCCATAGATTGATGTTGAAATTCGATAAAATGTCGTAAAGACCCTACAGCGAAAAATTGCAAAAAAGCAGCTCTATTCTCGATTAGAAGTAGTGCTGCTTTTTTTAATAGCTAAACTCTGAGATTACAGGAGTAAATCAGAATTTAAAGTAATCGCCAGATCGGTATTAGGATTCACAGAAGCGAGTGTGACACTATCACGACCGAGGAATAAACCTAGTAATGCACCAATACCAGCACCACCTAAAATTTCTTCGGTAGCCAAGGCGCGATCCCCTGTGACGGCGGCAATAGCGGCGGCGGCGGCAGCACCAAGGGCAGCATTTTGGACAATCTTGCCAGTGCTTACGCCTCTATCAACGCGCTCAGTAGTGGTGACCACCTTAGAAGTCGCACTGATTGCTCTTCTCTGTCCATTCGCAAATACAAGTTCGCTTGCAAAGAATTGAGCACCACCATTTACGGTTCGCAACTCACCAACAACCTGAGTACCAGCAGGAATCAAAATCGTGCCTTGGGAATTGGCAATATTTTGGGCAACGCTCAAGGTGAGGGGAACTTTCTCATCTGGTCCTAGCAAAATCTTGTCTTTGGAATACTGTACGGCAATGGTGTTACCAGCAGGAATTCTGACTTGATTTTGAACTGGAGGCGTAGTGGTGGTTTGACCAACGATGTAAGGCGATGCGATCGCATTTGCCTGTCCAGATCTGACTAAAGACTGGTAGATAAATGCTGCTACTTCCGCCCTAGTCGCAGTTTGGTTAGGATTTAGAAACTGGACGTTGGGATAATTAACCACCAAACGGTTTTCCGTTGCGGCGGCAACACTGTTGCGCGCATAATTGGGGATGCCCGAAGCATCGGCATAGGTTTGTAAAACTGCTTCAGGTGATTGGCTAGGGGCGTAATTTAGACCATTCGCCAGAGAAACTAAAACCTGTACGCGAGGAATATTTTGGTTAGGCTCAAACACGTTGCCGGGATAGCCAGACAGAAATCCTGTAATGTATGCATTCTGAATTGCAGGCGCAGCCCAATAGTTGGAAGCCACATCAACAAAACTAACTCCACCACGGATTGGGGCTTTGTTAACAGCTTTGCTAAGCATCGCAGCAAATTGTGCTCTCGTTACTGGATCATTTGGACGAAATCCCCCATCAGGAAAGCCTTTAATAATGTCTCTGGTTGCCAACTCTTGAATGAAAGTTTGCGCCCAATAGCCTGTAGGTACATCATTAAACGTAGTCTGAGCGAATGCTGAGGTTGCACCGATTAGAGGTAATACAGAGCTACCAATAAAACTTGCAGCAACCAAGAGGGCAGTGCCAGACCGTTTAGTTTGATTCGTCATATAAATTATGTTTCTCCCACATTTATGCCTATTGCCATCCAGACGGGCTAATAATGAGAATGTTCCCAAATATTTCCGAATGCTCATATGATCATATATGTAGCAAAACTTGCTTTGCTTAAGACGTAAGCCAAAAAAACGAGTGGCGGTACTTCCTAACTCTTGCCTTGCTATAGCCATCAAAAAGAGAGAGTTGGAGAACAAAGCGCTCCAACTCTCTCTTTTTGATCAAGGGCTGTGGCGATTGCGATATGATGTAAATAAATAGCCAAAAGCAATCACTGTAAGCCTTGACTAAGTTTCAATTTGACTCCATTCCCGATGCCCTTAACGACCTCAAATCTGGTCGTCTCATTGTCGTTGTCGATGATGAAAACCGTGAAAACGAAGGTGATCTCATCGGTGCAGCCCAATTTGCCACACCAGAGATGGTGAATTTTATGGCTGTAAAAGCAAGAGGTCTGATCTGTCTAGCCATGACAGGTGAACGACTTGATCGCTTAAATCTACCTTTGATGGTTGATCGCAATACCGATAGCCAGCAAACTGCTTTTACCGTCAGCATTGATGCCGTAGAAGGTACATCAACAGGTATTTCTGCTGAAGATCGCTCCAGAACTATTCAAGCAGCTATTAATCCACAAACACTGCCCGATGATTTACGTCGTCCGGGGCATATTTTCCCACTGCGGGCAAAGGATGGGGGCGTACTCAAGCGTGCAGGACATACAGAGGCGGCGGTAGATCTAGCGCAAATGTCGGGACTATATCCCGCAGGGGTGATTTGCGAAATCCAGAATGATGATGGCTCGATGGCAAGGCTGCCAGAATTGATTGAATATGCCAAGCTACATGGATTGAAATTAATCAGCATCGCCGATCTAATTAGCTATCGCCTTGAACATGATCGCTTTGTGAAACGAGAAGCGATCGCAAATTTGCCATCACTATTTGGTGATTTTCGCGTCTATGCCTATCGCAATACCCTTGACAACACCGAGCATCTGGCGATCGTCAAAGGCGATCTCCAAGATTTTGCTAACCATGAAGTCTTGGTGCGGGTGCATTCAGAATGTCTAACGGGGGATGCCCTTGGTTCGCTGCGTTGCGATTGTCGCGGGCAGTTGCAAAGTGCCTTAAAAATGATCGAATTTGCAACCTGTGGCGTTGTAGTGTATCTGCGTCAAGAGGGACGTGGCATTGGTCTGATTAATAAAATCAAAGCCTATTGTCTACAGGATGGCGGTCTTGATACGGTTGAGGCGAACGAAAAACTAGGTTTTGGAGCAGATCTGCGTACCTATGGTGTGGGAGCGCAAATTTTGCATGATCTCGGCATCAAAAAAATGCGTCTGATTACCAATAATCCCCGTAAACTTGCAGGTTTAAAGGGATTTGACATTGAAATTGTGGGGCGGTTACCACTGCTGATTGAAACTAATGAGCATAATCTCCGCTATCTCGACACCAAGGCAAACAAACTCGGACATCTATTGTTAAAAACAAAGCTGATTACCCTTGGTATTTGTTGGCAAGAGCAGAAATCGACTGAGTGGCTCGATCAATTGCGCGAGTTTTTATCAACTAATGATCTGCTGATGCAGGAAGAGTCATCATCGGGTTGGGCAAATTTGTTTGCTAATGCGGATACCGATGAGGAGATATCGCTGTCTGATGCTAGTGTGGAGGCAAAGCAGATCACAATCATCCATGTTGGCTATGACCATGCTAACGAAACTGATGCGGAATGGTATACCCAGCCTAACCATCCCTATCGTCAATCAATTGTCCGCCTGTTTAAGCACTTAAAGCAGTGGCAACAGGTCAGTAACTTTAAGTTCTGCGTGGCAACGGATGATGTGAATATGCCCGAAGGATTTGCGGAGACTGTGAATTTAGGACTGGCTTGGCATACCCCTTGGCTTTGCGATCGCATTTATGAGTGGTTTAACTTTTTCCACGACGACGACGATCTTGCCATTCTAAATAAGTGAGGTAGCCAATACCGCCAGTGGTGATCACTAGCAGGACAACTGCTGCCCAGAAAAAGGTATTCAATAAAATCACGTCTGACATAAAGCCCTCGGTCTTAGATTGTTTCTAAATTTATGATTAAATTTTGTAGTGATGCAAAGCAATGATTTTGGGAGTGTTGGGTAGGGCGTAAACGGCTCTAAACAATGCTCCTCTTCGATTTTTGGCTGTTGAATCTAAAAACCATAAAGGAACTGCCCTGTGAGTCCCCTTATGGTTTTTAGATGATTTTTAATTTATTGATGAATTTTTATAGATATCAGGTCAATCTTTATAAACCGTTACGACCCCAAACAACAAATGCGATTGAAAGTGTAAACATACCGAGAAGGCCGAACCAGCCCAAAGACAGAATATCCATAGTTTTGTAACGATTTTTCTAAATTTTTGTAAGTATTATAATACGCTTTACTGCGGCACAGAGCCTACAGGCTATGAGAAATCATAACAATTTATGCAGCAAGCAACTTTTTCTCAGTGATTAGATTCTACTTAATTAGATATCTCAATCACTAGAAACTGTGATGTTAGTCATAGTCTAGCCATCAAGTTTCAGCGATCATAAAGACATTACTTTACTTTCCCGATTTGAGGCGATCGCATTATGTTTGCTCCAAAACTGATTACTCAAACAATTACCAAAAAATCTTTACTCGCAGCCGCTTGTTCTTGTCTAGTCGCCAGTACAGTGGTCTTGCCCCTTACACTCTTTGCCCCCTCATCTCAGGCTCAGTCACGGAAAGTGCGCTATGTCCCTCCTAGCAACGTCGGCGCACCCAGAGTATCTGTCCCCGGAGCTACCCGTAGCGCAGGATGTGAAGATGGTCGTTGCCTGATTGGATTAGTACCTGATCTAGATGCAAAAGTCGCACCCGTTCCTCAGACTATTGCTAAGCGTCCCACCATGTATTTCCTAGTTCCGCAAATTGATGGCCTAGGTTACTTCAGCCTGTTTGAGACTGATCCGAACTTGGGCAAGGGTAAGCGGATATATCGTGTTTCATCATTTCCCGTTAAAGTCGATCGGGCTGGCGTAATTGCCTTTAAGCTGCCCGATGATGCACCTGCATTAGAACTCAATAAGAATTATATTTGGGAGTTTAAGGTTGCTGATTTTGTGGACTCGAATGTTGTGAGTGGTTCAATCCGTCGGATTGCGCCTACACCTAAGTTAATCCTGCAACTTCCTAAATTATCTAGTCCTGTAGATCGGGCTGCTTTATTGGCTCAAGAAGGAGTTTGGTTTGAAACTGTGCAAACTTTAGCTGATGCTTTGCAGCTAAAGCAAGTAGAACCTGATATCAGCAATGAATGGACTTCTTTATTGCAGTCTACCAAGCTAGATCGAGTGATTTCTTTACCTTTTACAAGTATTACGAAACCAGCTCCTAAGCCTGAGTCTAAGCCTAGTTCATCTCCCCTGACCGTCCCAAGGTATTACTAATCAATACGGTGAACATGGCGATCAAACCTTGGTTAAAAAACGTCCTCTGGAAATGGCGTGGAATTGCGATCGCAGCCCCAACAATTTCCCTACTTGCGATCGGATTACGCCTAGTTGGTGCGCTAGAACCATTTGAGTTAGCCATGCTCGATCAGTTTTTTCGGTGGCGCGGGACTGAACCTGAAGATAATCGCATTGTGATTATTGGTATTGATGAAGCTGATGTACGCCAATATGCTTGGCCAATTGACGATGCCCTGTTAACCAAATTGCTGGATAAAGTACGTCAACAACAACCAAGGGCAATTGGTCTAGACCTTGCAAGGGACAAGCCTGTGGGTAATGGATACAAGCAGCTAGAGCAACTGTTTAAAACCACACCAAACTTAATTGGAATCACTAAAAAAGCGGATTTAGTAGATTCCAATTTTGCGATATCTAGCTCCGATATTAGTCCCCCTCCTGCCCTAGCCGCATTACAACAGATCGGCGCAATCAACCTTCCCCTTGATGCCGATGGCAGAATCCGCCGAGGTTTGTTGTCTTTGCAATTACCTAATGGCAATGTTTCCCTGAGCTTCGGACTGCAATTAGCTTTGCTCTATTTAGACGGAGAATCAGTAGTTCCCTTTGAGGCGGCTCTGAATCCAGAAAAGTTAACCGAAAGTTATGGTGGCTATGGTCATCTTGATACAGGGGGACATCAGTTTATCATCAACTACCGTCGATCGCAGCGAGGTTTTCAGTCTGTACGCATGGCAGATGTACTAGAGGGCAAAATACCCTCCGATTTAATGCGTGATCGGGTGGTGATGATTGGGGTGACGGCGGTAAGTTTGCGCGATTGGTTCTTCACTCCCCTTGATAGTGGGATTGGCAGTACGCGCATCTTTACATCGGGGGTGGAAGTTCATGCCCAGATTGTGAGCCATATTCTCAGTGGCACGCTCGATGGTCGTGCGGAAATTCGCGCATGGCAAGAGTATTGGGAATGGCTATGGATTTTTGGCTGGTCTTTGACGGGTTCGATCTTAGTCTGGCAATGGCGCAACGTTACTGGTAAAGAGCGCGACTTTGCCCTCCTGTTTTTGCGATCGCTAAGTGTCTTAATTTTCACCGCCGCCTTATTTGGAGCTTGCTTTGTCGCCTTTAGCTACGGTTGGTGGTTGCCCTTTGTGCCTGCGGTAGTTGCATTTTTTGGGGGAGGACTGATTGTCACTAGCTATTTAGCCATTACCGCCGCCAAAATTCGGACTTACTTTAGTCGTTACTTGACTGATGCAGTGGTCAAAAGCCTTTTAGAAACCCCTGAAGGATTGAAGCTAGGTGGTGATCGCCGCAAAGTCACGATTCTGATGTGCGATCTGCGTGGCTTTTCGACTATTTCCGAAAAGATTCCCCCTGAACAGGTTGTCGAAATCCTCAACGTGTTTTTAGGAACAATGACGGATGCGATCTCAACTTATCAAGGCACGATTGATGAATTTATTGGAGATGCGATTTTAGTGCTGTTTGGTGCGCCTATTTATCGTGAAGATGATGCGGCAAGGGCAGTGGCAAGTGCGATTGCCATGCAACTGGCAATGCGAGAAGTTAATGAAAAACTGAGGCAGATGCAACTGCCCAGCATCGCCATGGGCATCGGCATTAATACAGGCGAAGTGGTTGCAGGTAATATCGGCTCGCAATCTCGCGCTAAATATGCGGTTGTGGGGAATCACGTCAATCTCACAGCACGCATCGAATCCTATACCGTTGGTGGTCAGATCTTAATTTCGGAAAACACCTATGTAGAAGTAAAGGAAATTGCCAAGGTTAATGGCTCAATGGAAGTAGAACCTAAAGGTGTATCCCAGCCAATTGCTATCTATGACATTTGTGGAATTGCGGGAAGCTATAATCTGCAACTTCCATCCCTTCATGAGTCTTTGCAAATGTTATCAGTTCCCATTCCCGTCACCTATCGTATTTTAGAAGAGAAACATCTCGGTACAGAAATATTTGTTGGAGAATTGCGGCAATTATCACCTTATGGTGCGGAAATATTAGCTGATCAGCCTATGCCGATCTTAACTAATCTCAAACTCCATCTTCAAGTTTATGACCAAGGTCAAGGCTCAGAAATCGAAGGGGAAATCTATGCCAAGGTTTTAAAATATCAGCAGTATCAGCAACTTAATCAAGCTATGTCTGAACAGGATGAGCTTTTAGATGTTGATGAGCAGATGATATTGCGATCGCAATATCATCAAAAAATTCATATCCATTTCACTACCGTACCGAGCCACCTCCAAGCATGGATCGATGCTCAAATGAAACCGTCCACCAATTAAGCCCCTCTATCTAGCTAAAACTATACGATTGCGGCCCTCTTGCTTGGCTCGGTATAGCGCTTGATCTGCCAGAAAAATAGGAATATCAGAATTTATGTCGGGTTGGGGAATGACGCAAGATATACCAATACTTAGGGTAATGCGATCGCTTACTGTCGATTTCGTATGGATAAGATTAAGTGAGGCAATCACAGCCATGATTGCCTCAGCAACACTATTTGCTCCGTCAAGGGGTGTATGGGGCAGTACCACTACAAATTCTTCCCCCCCATAACGTGCCACCAAGTCTTGAGGTCGCATCACAACTTTGCTAATACCCTGAGCAACTTGTCGGAGGCATTGATCTCCTGCTTGGTGTCCGTAATAGTCATTGTAATTTTTAAAATAATCAACATCCATAATGATCAATGACAAAAATTGTTGTGATTTTTCTAACAATTTCCATTGCTGTAACCAATACTTATCAAAGCAAAGACGGTTCGCGACCTGTGTTAATCCGTCTATGTTCGCTAAACGCTGAAGTTGACGATTTGCAGTCTCTAAGGCAGAAGTACGCTCTGCAATCTTTTTTTCTAAGGTGTAAGCATATTCTTCCAATTGAAGCTGGGTAGCCTGTAGATTTTCTAAGGTTTGTGCTAACTTCAGCTTTTGTCTTTCTATAGTAGAAATATCTCGATAGGCTCTTAGAGATGAAAGTAAAGTTATAAATAAATGCTGACGAGTTAGTTCTACTTTTAGCTTGTAATCATTAATATCATAATTGAGAATAACCGACTCTTCAGGAGCTTCCCCAGGATGCCCCGTGCGGAGAATAATCCGAATCTGATGATTATTTAATTCTTCACGAATATATTTGACTAATTTCAGTCCTGTATCATGCTTTTCCATGACTACATCTAACAAAATTACTGCCGCATCGGTATGGGCATAGGCAAGTAATTTTTTGCATTCTTCTCCCGAATAGGCGGAAATAAAAACAACAGGTTTGCCATCAAATACCAGATTATTTAATGCGAGATGCGTTGCCCTATGTACATCTGGTTCATCATCCGCAATTATGACTTTCCATATGGTGTGATTTTGCCCTACTTGATAATTCTCTAAATTTAGAGAACTTTGTAAATCCTGAGAGTCTTCATCACTGAACAGGATGTCATCATCGTCTACATCCGATGTCAAAATGTTGCTCTGTCTATCCTGTGGTGAGTCCTCTCTGTTGTATAAAGGCAACATAGCTTATGTATATTTGTGCATATTAGAATCTGAATTTATGAGGTAATAGAACTGGGTAAAGTTAGTATAAATATTGTGCCTTTATTTACTTCACTTTCACATTTAATGCTGCCCTGAAGCTTTTGAGTTACTAAATTATAAGTAATATGTAGACCTAGCCCTGTTCCTCCTTTTTCACGGGCAGTAGTAAAAAATGGCTCAAATATTCTGTCAAATATTTGTTGGTCAATGCCAATACCATCATCACTATATTGAATAATTACTTGCTCTCCATTTTGTTGTATATCAATATTAATATCCCCCGTCTTGTTTGGCAAATAAGCATGGGTTATAGAATTATTCACAAGGTTTGTGATTACCTGAGCTAAAGCTCCTGGATAGCTATATATATGAGTTAAATCATTACCTGTGATAAATACTTTGCATAGGCTATATTTTAACTGTGGTGAAATACTTAAAATTACTTCTTCTATATATTCTTTAACTTTAAAATCTCTTTTTTCAGAACTAGATTGATCAACGGCAACCTGCTTGAAACTATGTACTAACTCTCCTGCACGTCTTAAATTGCTCAAAATCAAACTGCTGACTTCTGACGCAATTTCTAAATAGCGACTTAATGATGATTTTTTAAGATTGCCTGATGCGACTAATTTGAGCAGTGAATGAGTCGCATCAGCTAAGGTGGAAGCAAGTGTAATGCTTGTACCTACAGGCGTATTAATTTCATGGGCAACGCCAGCAACTAACGCACCTAGTGCTGCCATCTTTTTGACTTCCACTAATTGATGTTGCGTGAGGGATAGATCCTTTAACGTAGTCTCTAGGTCATCACTTTTTTTCTCCAGAATGACTTGATACTCTTGCAACCCACAAATTACTTGTTTGAGGAGGCTTTCTTTGTTGCGATTTGTATTTTCGAGCTTGGCTCGATCGATTTCTGAGCGCTCTAACTTCTTTTGGAGAATTCGATTCTCTTTCTCCAATTGTTTGATTTTGGAGATGTAGTTTTCACATTCCATATTGCTTTATTAATTGCCTATTAGTAAAGTTACAAAGGTTGTGTTGTGAAAGAAGGGTTTTCCATTGGCGCTGAGGGGCGCAATCTCGCCATAGGTATAAAATCCACAGCTAGTGAATATCGGGAATAGACTAGCAATTGCCTTATATTCCTCATTCGCTTTTGTTCCTAAAATCATTCTTCGCCAAGCACAGGAGAAAAATATGGCAGCTTGAGGGGATGCACCTTCATAGCTGATTTTTGCTTTTAAAAATGAGGTTTTGGATGCTTCAATTACATCTTCAATGGAAGTATCTGTAATCTGGACAATTGAGTTTGGCGGTAAATCGCCTGACATGGTGATGCTGCCAATATTCTTGTCATAGGCAATGGCTCCCCGCAGAAAGAAGGTAGTTTCATTGGGAGGGAAGACGGCCAATGGATAGACTGCATCTGGCTCGTTAATATTGAGATAGTAATGATAAAAATCTAAAGCAGGCTTGTTATCAATTTCGTAGATGATATTTTTGTCAACCTTTGTGATGTTACTGCGTTTACCGATTGGTCGCCAGCCACTAGCTGTCCCATAGGAGAAGGTAATATTTCCTGCGAATAGCAAAGTTACAACTGCATCGCTGAGAACTTCAGTTTTGTAAAATTGATACGTGCGTTGATATTGCCATTGGTCGGCGGTGGCTCCACCAAAGATAGGAATATTACCCAAGCCTAATTCTATGCCCTGTAAAACAGAAACAGTGCTGGTGGTGAGGCTTTCCGTGAGGGCAATGCAGAACTTAATCGGCAGAGTCAGTTGTTGTTTAGTCGTGACAATGGACTGCCGTGATATTTCAACGGGATTTTGGGAGATGTTCTTTCCTACGGATGCACGGATTTCGACTTCGTCGGAACAAAAGAGCATTAAAGTCAATGAATCCTGTTGAAACTCTAAAACCGAAGATACTTCGCCATCAGTAGTTCCTCCGATGAGTTCAATATGAGGAAATGTTTCATGAATTCTTTGCAGAATGAGGGCATGGTCGAAGTCGATGGCTGTAAATAAAATTCCTGCCTGTGGAACTAATCCATCCAGATCGCGAATACATTGTTCTAAGGTTTCATTAATAGCTTCTAAACTGTTGGGATCGTTGCTATGACCAACACCTACTTTGAACATATCACCCACTTGGAAATCAACAGGGAAATCAACAGGAAAACCAAAGGAGAAATTAACGAGAAAAATATCGAATTTCAACTGCGATCGCAATGATTTTATCCACCCAGACTACATTTTACAGCGCTTTGTGATGAAATTTAAATCAAGGCATGATTTGAGTTGCAAGACAAAGAGTTAGACTGTTTATATCAATTTTTTGATTAGCTTTAGCCCAACTAGATCTCATGCCCAATCGTCTCGCTCAATCGCCCAGTCTCTACCTCCGCAAACATGCTGACAACCCAATCGATTGGTATCCTTGGGGTGATGAAGCTTTAGAGAAAGCTAGAGTTGAGAATAAACCAATATTTTTATCAATAGGTTACTCTAGCTGCCATTGGTGTACGGTAATGGAGCATGAGGCTTTCTCGGATACGGTAATTGCCGACTATATGAACGAGCGTTTTGTGGCAATTAAAGTTGATCGCGAGGAGCGTCCTGACCTCGATAGTATCTATATGCAGGCGGTGCAGATCATGGGAGAGAATGGCGGCTGGCCATTAAATTTATTTTTAGCACCCGATGATTTAGTTCCCTTTTATGGAGGAACATATTTTCCGATTGAGCCACGCTATGGGCGGCCGGGTTTTCTGCGGGTGTTGCAATCAATTCGCGAAATTTATTACGATCGCAATCAGGATATTCAAGATTATAAGGAGCAAATAGTTCGCAATTTACATCAGGTTAATAAACTAACTCCTGTGCCAATTATTAGTGATGAAGCCTTAGCCAATGGAATTAATAAATGTGCAGAAGTGGTCACTAATCGTGATTATGGAACTTGTTTTCCGATGATTCCTTACGCTAATTTTGTATTGAGAGCCAGTAGATTTGATGCAAATGCTTTTGTGAAACCGAAAGCAGAACAGAGAGGTTTGGATTTAGCTTTGGGTGGCATTTTTGACCATGTCGCAGGGGGCTGGCATCGCTATACGGTCGATCATACTTGGACAGTGCCTCACTTTGAGAAGATGCTCTATGACAATGGCTTGATCATGGAATATCTGGCGAATATCTGGATGTCAGGGCTGCAAGAACCTGCGATCGCTAGATCCTGTGAACAGACGGCAAATTGGCTACAGCGCGAAATGCTGGCACAGGAAGGATGCTTTTATGCTTCTCAGGATGCTGACAGCGAAGGACGAGAAGGTAAGTTTTGGGTCTGGAGTTATGCCGAATTAAAGAAGATTTTTAGTCCGTCGGAGTTGGATTTATTAACTCAGGAATTCACAATTTCAGCGAATGGAAATTTTGAAGAATCTAATGTCTTGCAACGTAAAAATCGCGGTGAACTGTCTTCTGCCGTAGAATCTTGTTTAACTAAATTATTTCGTCGCCGCTATGGGGAATATTCGCGACCAACCGATGCTTTTCCTGTGGCGCGGAGTCAAGCCGATATTCGGGAAATTGATTGGGAAGGGCGAGTTCCACCTGTGACTGATACAAAGGCAATTACGGCTTGGAATGCGCTGATGATTTCGGGTTTAGCTACAGCCTATCGTGCTTTCCAAAAGCCAATTTACAAGGAATTGGCAGTTAATGCTGCCCAGTTTATTCTCGACCATCAGTGGATTGAAGGGCATTTACAAAGAATTAATTATGAAGGTCAAGCCGCAATTTCTGCCCAATCAGAAGACTATGCTCTTTTAATTAAGGCTCTGCTGGATCTCCATCAAGCAATTCCCGAAAAAGCAGATTTTTATCTACAACAGGCAATTGCGATCCAAGCAGAATTTGATCGTGATTTTTGGGATGCCCTGTCAGGTGGCTATTTCAATACTACGAGTGAGACTAGCCAATATCTGTTATTGCGGGAACGCAACTATCAAGATAATGCTACACCTTCCGCCAATGGTATTGCGATCGCAAATTTAGTCAGGATTGCCAGTCTGACCGAAAAATTAGAATATCTCGATCGTGCTGAACTCGCTCTTAAACGTTTTGGACATGTGATTGCCAATAGTCCTGTGGCATGTCCGAGTCTGTTAGTTGCCTTTGACTGGTTTCGTAACCATACATTGGTAAGGACAAGTGCTGAGCGTTATCACCAGTTCAGTTGTCGATATTTGCCCACGGCATCCCTCAAGATTGATGCAAATTTGCCTAATCCTAATGCGATCGCCATGATTTGTCAGGGGCTTGCCTGTCTAGAGCCTGCCACCGATCAAGAAATGTGCGATCGACAATTATTGAGGAGTATGACTAGGGTCACATAAAAGCTAGTGCCGTCCGATGTATGGACGGCACTAGCTTTGTGAGCATAAAAAACATAAAAAGAAAAGCGACTCAATGAGTCGCTTTTCTTTTTATGTTTTTTTATGCTTGCGTGTTGGCTAATTCCCCACTTGCTGGCGGTTCATCAGTTTTGCCAAAGGCAATGCGTAAAAATGGAGGTGCAAGGAACGTGGTCATGATCACCATGATAATAATCGCCACTTCTAAAGGTTTATCGATCGCACCGCTAGCAGTGCCAATTCCCGCAAATACTAGACCGACTTCGCCACGGGGAACCATGCCCACACCAATTGCTAAGCGGTTGATATTCGGTATACCAAAGACCACCCAGCCCGTGATCACCTTGCCTAAAATTGCAACTACCAGCAGAAATACGGCAATCAGTAGTCCACTGCGATTTTCAGGAATCATTGGGTTCAGCACACTGAGATCAGCTCTAGCACCCACAGTTACAAAGAAAATCGGTACTAATAAATCCGCAATCGGCTTAATTAATTCATCTAACTCATTGCGAGCATCAGTTTCATCCAGCACTAACCCTGCGGCAAAGGCTCCTAAGATCGCTTCTAAATGGATTGCATTGCCGATAAATGCCATTGCGAAGGCAAAGATAAAGGCAGGAATCACAATGTTGCCGCGAGTTTTGAGTTTAGAAACTATTGCTACAAAGGTTTTGTTGAAAATGCCACCCAATAGAATAGAACCAAACAGAAATGCGATCGCACTAACTAGCAAAATTGCCACGTTGGTAATATCAACTTCACCTGTTTTCGCCAAGCTAGCAACCACTGCCAAAACAATAATTCCTAGTACGTCATCGATTACGGCTGCACCAACAATAATCTGTCCTTCCTTTGACTTTAGTTGCCCAATTTCCGCAAGAACCTTGGAAGTAATGCCAATACTAGTCGCAGTGAGTGCAGCACCCGCAAAAATGGCAGGAATTGCTGCAACATGGAAGAAGTACATCAGTCCAATTGTGCCTGCGGCAAAGGGAGCCGTCACCCCGATAAAAGCAACTACAAAAGCTTGAATACCCACTTCCTTGAGTTGACGAATATCTGACTCTAAGCCAATTTCAAACAGGAGAATAATTACGCCTATCTCAGCGAGTACCGAGATAACTTCGCTTTGTTGAGCAAATATGCTATTTACTGACTCAGGGGACAAGTTATTTAATAACTGCAACCCTGACATGATCAAAGAATCCGATGCGGTAAATCCACCTTCAGGGAAAATCACTAAGCGCAGGGCAGATACACCAACAAGCACACCTGCAACTAGTTCGCCCAATACAGGGGGCAAGTCCAAGCGTTTGGCGATTTCACTGCCGACTTTGCTCGCGAGATAAATAATCACTAGGGTAAGTAATACCCCTGAAAGAATAATCGGCGCATTTTCCGACTCAGCAGTTGCCAATAGCGGTTGTGGGATATTCAATCCAGATAGGTGATGGGCGATCGCAGTGATCGAAAACATAGGCTATTGTCCTTTTATGTAGGGATGATCCAAGAAACCTAGACTGCACATTATTACGGTTTAGGTGATATGTCTCTAGTACGACTAGTTACATTTTGAAGAATATGGGATAACAATCGGAAGATGCGTCAGGCATCTTGTAGTAATAAGTTGCTCATCTTGAAAAATTTTAGTCGCTTTAAAAAGGGGCTTCAGCCCCTTGCCTGTTCAAATTATTTTGACAGGCTGCAAATAAATCCGTTCGATTTAACAGCCTTCGGGACCACAGAAACTATGTCCATACAAGACCTCGGCGCTACAGATATAGGCAATACCCGCAAAATCATTGAAATATGTCACAGCGACCTGATCTGCAATATTTTCAGCCATCTCCCGATTTTCGGTAAGTATCTCGAACTTTATATTCGATTGAACATCAGAAACGTGAGGTTGTCCCGATGAGCGTACATTGCGACTACCTTTACCACCAGTCTCCATCACCGTATATCCTTTCGCCCCACATTCCTCAATGATATGGGCGATTTTTTTCAATAGAATCTTTTCCGTGACGATGACTAGCTTGTTGGCTTGCTTTGCCATGGTGGTTATCTCCTTAGAATATGTAAATCAAACTAAAAAATATATAAATTTAAACTAACTGGTCTGCCCGATTAAGGTGTCACCGACAGACCGAGCTACGTCTGGACTTATCTGCCACCGATCGCTTGGGCTAGACCGATAAAGAAAGGTATACATATACCGATTGCCACTGGCGTACCGATGGCTGTAGATGCACCGATATAAGCGGAAGGATTAGCAGATGGAATCCCTGCTCGCAAGGTGGGAGGGCCAGAAATGTCTGAGCTAGAGGAGGCAATGACAGCCAAGATCACGACACCGCCCAAGCTGAAGTTCATGGTGTAGTGAGCAATCATGCCAAGACCGAAAGCAATCAAACCATGCAAAAACGGACCGATAATACTATAGACAACATACCATTGCGCGACCTTCCGCAATTCGCCAATCCTTGACCAAGCTTCCATCCCCATGACCAACATTAAGATTGAAAGCAATCCACGAAAAGCAGGATCATAGAAGCCTTTATAGACACTTTCGGGTCTGGTGAATATTCCTAAAGCAAGACCTAACAGCATCGCTGACAGGGCTGGACCTTGGAGACTTTCCTTAATAATTGGCCATATCTTGACCCGATTATCGGCATCACCTTTCTGGCTAAGATACTCCTGTCGGCTGGTGGGGTAGTCCTGCTGATCGGGATAATCGCCTGCCGCCACGGGTTGCTTAATTAGAGCTTCCTGTGTAGAAACAGAAGCAGTAACATTTTTCTTCTTTTTGTTGAGATAGATATTTGCCACCACGATCGCTGTTACGAGGGCAGGAATATCCATGAAAGGGTAGAGCGCACCCGCCCATGCTTCGTAGGGAATTTTATCTTCTTCGAGGAGGGTCAGAGCCGCCGCCATGGTGGAACCACTCACCGCGCCAAACAAACCACCCGTGGCGATCGCGTCCACGGTCTTGACCTTGGGCAACTTAGCCAATGTATAGCGGGCGATGAATACAATCACAATCCCCACGATCACCGCAAATATTATGGGCAAGACCATCTCTGTTAGGTTGGAATTACGGATCGCAATGCCACCAGTCAGACCGATTTTGGTGAGTAGCATGAAGACAATAATCGAACAAATTGACTCTGGAATTACTAACTCACTACCAAGCGCAGCAATGATCATTCCACCAATCAAAAAACCGAGGGTTGGGGATTGTAACTGTTTAACAAAGTCTGTTAAAAAAATGGACAAGAAATCCATGAATACCTCCTTTTGTGTACTCTGACGAGAATTATTGCAATAGATAAACTGAATTCTTTTTTAAAGGATTTATCGCTGTAAGTAGATGAGCATAATTAAATCAAAAGCCCAGAATGCCATAGCGTAAGAGCAACCTGCACTATAGCTTTTTGAGATTTAATTTTTCTTTTGCCTAGCTACTTAATCATGATTATTAGAATTCAAAACTAGAAAACGATGGTTTGCGCTACCCTTCAATTCCTATGTTTCAATTTGTCTTCACATAAATGGCGATCGCGATCAAGATAGAAGCCCTGAACTAAAAAGGTATTGCACTATTTGTCAGTTCAGAAAATATCGCTAGGTTTGGTCTTCAACTTAGGAAAGTATTGTTGCACTGTCCTAAATTAGTGAAGATTGAAATTTCTTAATCTTTGAAAGACCAAACTGTAAATTGTAATTGTTAAATTATTTGGACATTTTTAACTTTACGCTAATCTAAGTAAATTAATCCATTGACTACCCAAGGAATAAATCCTAATTTGCATAGATTTTTCTCTATGATTATTTGGTTGGAATAGTAAATTTCGATCTAAAAACCATGAAGCTGCGCTCTTTCGGGGCGCAGCTTCATGGTTTTTAGATTTTTATTTTGTCTAACTACTTACTATGCAGATTTACTATGAACCAGTTCCACAGCATTGCGAAGAGCTTCCGTGCGATCGCTACCGACATGCGCGACCGAAATCAACTCAAAAATACCAAGCTTTTCTAAACGCTTCGACACCTTCGGACTGGCTCCAACTACATAGACCTCCAATCCCTTGTCATGGGCATCACGAATCGCATTTTCGATCGCAAGGGAAGCAGTTACGCCCATCGAAGGTACATCGGTGAGATCCATAACCAAGACATCGGCTTCTCCCATGGCATTGTGTTCACGGGCAATCGCCTTGGATAGACCAAAAATCATGGAGCCACTGAGATAAAACAGCAAGACTCGACCACCAGCTTTGTCGAGCAAATCCTTCTGCTCTTGGGTCAAACGAGCATCATCATCGGCATCGGAAATTAATTTGACTTCTGTGGATTGCAATTCACTCAAGCGTTCAATCGTGAGAATATTGGCAATAAATACGCCAATACCAACCGCAACAATCAAGTCCACAAATACAGTCAGCAGCAATACACCGTACATGATCAAAGAGCCTTTGACCGAAATTTTGTGCGAACGCTTCAAGAAACTCCAATCAAGAATATCCAGCCCAACCTTGAGGGCAATACCTGCAAGAACAGCCATGGGGATTGGCTCGGTATATTTAGCTGCTCCAAGAACAACAACTAGTAACACCAACGCACGGGTCAAACCAGAAAGAGCGGAAGTTGCCCCAGTCTGAATATTCACCACCGTTCCCATAGTTGCACCCGCACCAGGGAGACCGCCGCAGATTCCTGAAACAATATTGGCAATACCTTGACCGATTAATTCTTTGTCAGATTTATGCTCAGTACGGGTGATACTATCGGCAACTACTGCGGTTAGCAGAGTATCAATACATCCGAGAATGCCTAGCATGAAGCCATCAACTAGCATGATAGTGATTTCGTTCGGACCAAAGAATGGGAAACGGAACTGAGGCAATCCAACAGGAATTGGTCCAACATCACTAATTCTACGAATACCAGTTACATCCTTAAAGACAGTTACTGAGATGACCGTACCGACAATTAAAGCAATTAATTGTGGTGGAACTACTTTCTTGATTTTTTTAGGAGTTAAGAAAATAATTGCGAGGGTGACTACACTCAGAATTACTTCAGGCAGATTATCGGGAGAGGCTGCTTTAGAAATTAAATCAGGAATAGATAAGAAAGTCCCTAAAACGCCATTTTTAGGTGGAGCCTGCCCTAAAAATGGGGCAATTTGTAAAATCACCAAAATTACGCCAATCCCTGACATAAAGCCAGAAATGACGCTGTAGGGCATCAGGGTAATGTATTTGCCCAGTTTGAAATAACCAAATACAATTTGGCATAGTCCCGCAATCATGACTACGGTAAAAGCCATTGCCAAGCCATTTTCAGGATTTTTGGCAACCAAGCTAGCCACAATTGTGGTCATGACTACGGTCATTGGGCCAGTGGGTTCAGAAATGAGGGTGGGGGTACCACCGAATAAAGCCGCAAAGAAGCCAACACAGACTGCACCATACAACCCCGCGATTGGTCCTGCTCCAGAGGCAACTCCGAAGGCAAGCGCGAGGGGCAATGAGACGATCGCTGCGGTTAGACCGCCAAACATGTCGCCACGCAGGTTATCAAAACGAATTTTATTAGTTATCGCCATTGTGAATAGTTTTTTCTATCGATCATATAGATTATGTCTAAGATTGCATTAAGTCAATCTATTCTTTGGTTTTCATAGATAAAAGTATATGCTAAGAAACAAGAGAGCGATCGCAATTTTTGCGATCGCTTTTCTTGGTTGAAAATTGGTTTAAAAAATTATTGTGCCTTGTAACCGAAACTTATAGTTTGCAAGAAGTTTTGCAGTCTACCTCTAAAAGCGCAATTGACTATCGTGAATCACTCCCATCGATCCACAGGCATCGGTGTAGTACCAATTACCGATCGCACCATAGGTATTAATTGCCATTGGCGACCTCACCACACACAGGACATCGCCATTAGGGGCAACCCTCACATTTGATGGAGGTGCAAAGACATAGGCTGAACTCGTGGAATTATCAGGTAGAGAGTTGTAATTACAAACGTAATCGAGCATCTTTACTGTTGCTTGTGAACGAGGACGATGTACTTGTCGCTCAGGAAAAGTCGTCCATGTCATATCTTCACAATTAGCTTGACTATCAACCCGTTCACCGCCGAGATAATAGACAAAATCGACACTACGATAGCTAGCTCTAGAAATTGAACAACTATCAACAACAACTGATTGTCCACCCACAGATTGACCAATATAGTGATCACATTGTGCGCCTGCGGATTCACTAAACATAAAGCTAGTTGCGATCGCAGTTAGCACGATAAAAGCAGAGGATATGCGAGGTTTCATATTTACCTCCATGCCCATACAGGTATATACATAATTGTATCATTTAATACAATTTTTATTTAAAGCAATTCTCCCCAACTGCTAGCTTTGTGAGCTATGATGAAGTTGACTAAAGATAAAGTAAATATCAACCTCAATAAATAGGTTGCTTATAGGCTTATTCCGAAGTTAAAGCAATTGGGATCGTAAGGGTTTCGACGTGTTAGTAGAAGCTATCCCTTGATGCAGGTCGAGAGCGTGCTATCTCTCGTAAATCAATGGCGCAAACAAGTACATGCGAACAACATTGTATCTTTTTCTCGTAAAGCCGCTCCTGTAGCTGCCTAAGAACCAAATTTCGGTTTCGAGGTGTGATGTATGACTCCGTTAAATACGTCACTCCAACCCCCAACGGATGCTGTGTTTAGCTTTCTCTGATAGGCTAAGCGCTCAAGACTTTATCAGTGCATCTTTCGTTGCTAGAGATAAATAGCAATTCCCTCCGTGAGGATCAAATCGGATAAACCTGTGAATGACTGGGAGGTTAGGCGCTAGTGCGGACGGCAGTTCGACTCTGCCCGATTCCATTAACCTAATAAAAAAGGCTCTTGCTTAGCAAGAGCCTTTTTTATTAGCCCTATGCCTTAAGGAGTGTCTTCGCGTAATTTAGGTAAGGTCAAAGAACTTAAACTAAATTTAATAAGTTATCAAAAAGCTGAAAATCCTTGCTAAGTATTGCGATCGCTCTATTACATACATCTAAAAAGCCTTTTGGTTTTCCAAGGTTAGCTTCTTGACGTTTAGAGGAACTTTGCGTCAAACTGTCTATTAATTCAATAGCTAGAACCAGCATGGAAACTCTGGAATTTATTATTTACCCAGATGGTCGAGTCGAAGAGCGCGTGACGGGCATAGTCGGTTCTAGTTGTGCTGAGGTTACGGCTGCGATCGAAGCAAAATTAGGAATAGTCGCCCATCGCGAGTTGACATCCGAAAACTTTGCTCAGCAGCAGTTTACATCCCAGTCGGCTACGCAATTTGACCAAGTTTCAGACATAGACGCTTCTAGCTTTAGCCAATGGTAAATAAACATAGAAACTCCCAAGTTTTCCCAGATTTAATATAAAAACCAATTAAAAAGCAATATAAGTTTTTTGCCCATTAGCCGTTTAGATCGTAGTCAGGATAAACCCTATGTCACATTTTAGCCAAATCAAAACTCAAATCCGTAGCCTAGAACCTTTGCAAAAAGCGCTCACTGATTTAGGTGTTAAATGGAAGTCTGGTGATGCCCCCATGCGTGGACATGAAGGCACAACCACCTCGGCGGAAGTGGTAATTACCCAAGACAATGGTTACGATGTCGGTTTTCAGTGGAATGGTTCTGAATATGCCCTAGTTGCTGATATGCAGTTTTGGCAACAACCTTGGACTGTAGAAAGCTTTTTGAGAAAGGTGACGCAGCAGTATGCGATCGCAACAGTGATGGGTGAATCAAGTCAGCAAGGTTTTACCCTCTCCGAAAAACAAGTCTATGAAGATGGCTCAGTCCGTCTCGTGCTTCAGCGTTGGAATGGATAATTTGCAAGCACATACAGCAACACCCACTAGCTTTGAGTCAGACTTTTGCGATCGCAATGGTTTTGAACCCGAACTAGGTGGCGACCTGCGTCAAAATGCTGTATTTGTTGATGAAACTGTCTGTATTGGTTGTGGACACTGCGCCCATGTTGCCCGTGGCACATTCTTTCTAGAAGAGGAATATGGTCGGGCGCGTGTAATTGCCCAAGATGGTGACGAGGAAGAGCTAGTCCAAGAAGCAATTGACACCTGCCCCGTGGATTGTATTGCTTGGGTTAATTACAACGACCTCAACAAACTTGAAGATGCTCGAAAACATCAAATTATTCAAAATCTAGGCATCATTGGTGATGGTGCATCTCTGCGAAGAGCCATCAACGCTCAATAGCAATTCATATCATAAAAAAGGAGGGGTGCTAAGCACCCCTCCTTTTTTATGGATTAGTAACGACGACCGCCGCCGCCACCCTTAAAGCCGCCTCTGCCACCACCAAAGGAGTCAGAGCTTTCACGAGGCTTAGCCTTATTCACCTTTAGTGAACGACCCATCCATTCTGCTTCGTCTAATGCTTCGATGGCTGCATCTTCTTCTGTTTCAGCAGTCATTTCGACAAAAGCAAAGCCGCGTGGACGACCAGATTCACGGTCGATGGGCAAATGAACACGAGTGATTTTGCCATATTCTGCAAATACGGCTTTCAAATCATCTTCTGTAACCTCATAAGAGAGGTTACCAACATAAATAGACATAATACTTGGTTCAACAATCAGATATGTGTAGAGATAGATATTTCGGAAAGAAGCCTGTCAAGATGAAACAGAAAACAACTGTCAATACTGAAAACAAACATGCGATCAAGAAATAATCATCCGCTCATATTCTAGCGTAGTCATCTTCAATTAGTTACTATTCTTGAAAATATTTACGTTAGCCTATCGATTTGCGATCGCAATTGAGCATTAATTACTATAAGTAGCTAGGTGCAATTAAATATAAAACTCTAAAACCTGTGGTGCACGCGCAGCGTGCGTCTCAGGTTTTAGCTATGGGTTTTAATTAGGCTTAGCCACTTACTTTTGAAATTGTAATCAGTGCAAAGCTTTACTGTATCGTTATTTCCAATAGGATATTTGTAACTTAAAAGTATCTTAGGCTACCATTTTCAGAGAATACTAAAAATCTTTTTCTTTGCAACTATAAGTATCTGCTCAAATTAACATTAATGACCTTCAAAGACTTGTCACATAAGAAAAACGAGGTATGTTAAATTTATCCTCGTTTTTCTTATAGCTATATGCTTTCTTCTATAAGTAGCTAAGCTTAATTGTTGGATGTTGTGGTAACTGGCGTTGGAACTTCAGATTGCGCTGCTGGGGTCAAAAACTTTGATAGAGCATTAGCAATTAATGTGTCAATCGCATACTTGCCACCACCGTAAACAGTGAAGAACGCAAAACACACAGCGTAAATCGACGATAACTCGATGGAAGGTATCGAAAATCCGCCAATTAAGATGTGATGATAGTTAGCAACTACCATTGTCGAGAATAATCCCAAAGCGGCTGGTCGAGTTAGCAAGCCCAAAATCAGTAAAGGTGATGCGAGGGTTTCAGTGAGGGCAGCAAGGTATGCAAAAAATATGGGAAATGGTAGCCCAATCGCCTCAACATAGGCTTCGGCAAAGCCAGGAATATCTGCCAATTTGTCCAGCCCGTTGTGGATCATGGCTGTGCCAAGGACAACTCTGAGTAAAAGTAGTGAAGCTTGGGTAAGGGAGACTGGCGCAGAATCTGAACCGAGTAGTAGACGACCGACCGAGGCAGCGATGCGAGTTGTGTTGTTCATGTCAGCGCACAGTGATTATTAGTTGGTTAACAAAACTTAAAAGATTGCAATAATTTATAACTTATATACATTAATCTTAACATAACTTTTTTGTGATGCCAATCATCAACAAACAAACAACCTTGATATCCATAGCGTCTGATGTTGTTTTGGTCTAGCAGTGCAAAGTGTTTACTTGTCAATAGCTGTCAGACAATTAACTCCGCCAATAAGCATTTTGCTTATGCTAGGATCGCAAACTAAGCAATTCTTGATGTATTGCCTCTCAAATTTGAAATATCTAAGTTTTTTAGAGCGAAGCCTATGTCCGCATTGCCTGCTATTGCCGTTCTTGCAATTCTGATTTTGGTGCATGAACTCGGTCACTTTATGGCAGCCCGTTTGCAGGGTATTTATGTCAATCGATTTTCGATTGGGTTTGGTCCAGTCCTATGGAAGTATCAAGGTGAGCAGACAGAATATGCACTGCGGGCAATTCCCCTTGGTGGTTACGTCGGCTTCCCCGATGACGATGAAGAAAGTGATATTCCTTCTGATGATCCTAATTTGATGAAAAATCGCCCGATCATGGATCGAGCCATCGTCATCAGTGCGGGTGTAATTGCTAACTTTGTATTCGCGTACTTAGTCTTATTAGTCATGACCCTCAGCGTTGGCATCGGCACGGTCGATCAGCCGGGAGTTAGAATTACCAAAATTCTTGAGCCAAATGCTCCTGCGGCATTAGCAGGATTAAGATCTGGCGATATTGTCTTGTCAGCTAATGGCACAAAATTTGATACAAGTCTGACCACCCTTGATCGATTTCAATCTTTAATCGCCAAAAATGCCCAACAAAGTATCGACTTACAAGTGATGCGTGATGATCAACTACTACAAGTACCAATTTTGCCTGTTGGTGAAGCTGGTAAGGGCAAAATTGGAGTGAGACTTGATTTCACAGGTAAGCCCCACCGTCGGGCTGTTCACAATTTAGCCGAAGCCTTTGATAATGCGACCCAAAGTTTTGAGCGTCTAGTGGTAATGACTGCCCAAGGTTTAAAACAATTGGCTACAAATTTTCAAACTACGGCTTCGCAGCTATCGGGGCCAGTTGCAATCGTGGCAATGGGCTCTGAGCTAGTCAAGTCAGATGCGGCGGCTTTGTTTGACTTCACGGCGATTATCAGTATCAATCTAGCGATTATCAATATCTTGCCTTTGCCCGCTCTTGATGGCGGACAACTGATATTTTTAATGATCGAAGCATTGCGCGGCGGCAAACCATTGCCCGAAGAATTACAAAATAATGTTATGCAAGGTGGCCTAGTAATTTTGTTGGGGCTAGGAGTCGTCATGATTTTTAAAGACTCCTTTAACCTGCTGCAACAAAGTGGGCTTAGTCCTCTCTAGTTTTGGGAGTGGCGGTATAAAGCCCTGCCATTCCCTTCTGGTCTTTGCAAAGCTCTGTATAAAAAAGCCAGACAATACTTAGTATTGTCTGGCTTTTTAGGGTGATGATTGGTATAGGCATTGAGAAATACAAAGTTTTTTGACAAACTCACGCATAATAGATAAAGAAATAATAAGTTTTTCGATCAACTCGATACATCACCCATGTCTCTTCCCATTCGTAACGTTGCCATCATCGCCCACGTCGATCACGGCAAAACCACTCTAGTTGACGCACTCCTCAGACAGTCAGGCGCTTTTCGCGAAGGTGAAGCCCTTGTCGAATGCGTAATGGACTCCAACGACCTAGAGCGTGAGCGCGGCATTACCATCCTTTCAAAAAATACTGCCGTCCGCTACAAAGACACGCTAATCAATATTGTTGATACTCCTGGACACGCAGACTTTGGTGGCGAGGTTGAGCGTGTACTTGGCATGGTTGAGGGTTGTTTGCTGATCGTTGATGCTAACGAAGGCCCAATGCCCCAGACTCGCTTTGTGTTGAAAAAAGCGCTAGAAAAGGGTTTGCGTCCTCTAGTAGTTATTAACAAAATCGATCGCGAATTTGCTGATCCCCACGTTGCTGTAAGCAAAGTTCTCGATCTGTTCCTTGAACTGGGTGCTGATGATGACCAGTGCGACTTCCCTTATCTATTTGCTTCAGGCATGGGCGGCTTTGCCAAGGAAAAGCTTGAAGACGAAGGCAAAGATATGAAGCCTTTGTTTGAAGCAATCTTGCATCACGTTTCGCCACCCGTTGGCGATCCTGAAAAGCCATTGCAGTTGCAAGTTACTACCCTTGACTATTCTGAGTATCTTGGTCGGATTGTGATTGGTAAAATCCACAACGGTACAATTACCTCTGGACAACAGGCTGCTCTGATCTCTGAAGATGGCTCACTCACCAAAGGCAAAATCACCAAGCTTTTGGGATTTGATGGTTTGAAGCGGGTTGAGATGCAAACTTCATCCGCAGGTAACATTGTTGCAATCTCAGGTTTTGCCACCGCAAACATCGGTGAAACGATTACCTGCCCCAATGAGCCTCAAGCTTTGCCAATGATTAAAGTGGATGAACCCACTTTGCAGATGACTTTTTGCGTCAATGACTCACCCTTTGTTGGTCAAGAAGGCAAGCTAGTTACAACTCGTCAAGTCCGCGATCGCCTATTGCGTGAACTAGAAACTAACGTTGCTTTGCGCGTTACGGAAGATCCTGAGTCCCCTGATCGCTTTGCCGTAGCTGGACGTGGTGAACTGCACTTAGGGATTTTGATTGAAACCATGCGTCGTGAAGGCTATGAGTTCCAAGTAACTCAGCCTCAAGTTATTTACCGCGAAATCAACGGTCAAAAATGCGAACCATACGAGGCTCTAGTCCTTGATGTTCCTGAAGAAGCCGTTGGTGGTTGTATTGAGCGTCTTGGTCAGCGTCGAGCCGAAATGATCGATATGCAAATGTCGGCGACTGGACGTTCTCAGTTAGAATTTGTTGTCCCTGCACGCGGCTTGATTGGCTTCCGTGGCGACTTCATGCGGGCAACCCGTGGTGCTGGGATCATGAATCACAGCTTCCTCGATTACCGTCCTGCGGCTGGCGAAATTAGCGCCCGTCGTAACGGTGTACTGATCTCTTTTGAGGAAGGTGTGGCTACTGAATTCTCACTGAAGAACGCAGAAGATCGTGGTGTGTTCTTTATTAAACCCGGCACCAAGGTTTATAAGGGCATGATCATTGGGGAGAACAATCGTCCTCAAGACATGGAGCTAAACGTATGTAAGAGTAAGCAGCTCACCAACATGCGTGCTGCTGGTGCTGATGACATTGTGCAGTTGCAAGCCCCGATCGAGATGAGTCTTGAGCGGGCGTTGGAATACATTGGCCCTGACGAAATTCTAGAGGTCACTCCTGAATCGATTCGGTTACGCAAATTGACGAAGAAATTCGCTGCTAAGCGTTAAGTTCTAGCAAATTCTACAAAGTAAAAGGGGCGCAACGCGCCTCTTTTGCTTTATTAGGTATACTCTCCACCCCAGAAATAAACCTATAAAACCAAGAAATAGCTGTGCGTGGCTGTGCCGCGTACAGCTATTTCTCGAGTGGGAACGGAGTATATTTGCTAAAATATTTCCTACAGTTTTAAGTCTTCGCCATCATTTACTTATGTATCAAGTTGTCCTTGAGTTAACAGGAAGTCGCAAGGTACATGTTATTTCTGAACATGCGACCAAGGAGGATGCGTTGAATAAGTATACGAAGTTAGTTGATGGTAATAAAGGCTCGCCGATCACGGGTACAGGAAAATACTCAATTCGGAAAAAGCCATAGTAGCTAAGTTTTTATTGACTGTTGAGAGTCAAATCTTATTTCATGCACTTATCTGAATGCTATCGACTTTTAGGCGTTCCGCGCAATGCGACCTTAGATGATATTAAGGTGGCTTATCGTCGTTTGGCGCGAAAATATCACCCTGATGTTAACCAGAATGATCCTGCCACAACGGACAAATTTCGATTAGTGCAGGAAGCTTACAAGATGCTTAAGGATGCGGATACGCAGGATTTGAGTAAGGAGCTATTTACTAAAAATAAGGTTGCGGAACCAGTGCGATCGCAATCTGCACCGCCAGCCCCTAGACCTCCTGTTGCTAATCCTCAGCCCCATCCTAAAATTAAAATCGAGGTGAAGCAGGTCAGTAATCGTGTTGATCCGATTAATAGCGACCCAGAGTTAAGGCTGAAATTAGATATGCTGCGGCGCGTGCAGGAATTACTGAAGCAAAAAAAATATGTGGTTGCGATCGCAGTTGTTGAAGGAATGAGTGAGAGATTTCCCAACTCTCCAGAGGTAATTCACTGGCAAGCAGTTACTTACCATCGCTGGAGTAGCGAATTAATTTTGGTGGGTAAACTCCGTGAGGCAGAAATCTATCTCAATAAAGCTTTAAATACTGATCCGAAAAATCGCGAACTGATTTTTGAGGTGAAGCGTGATTTAGAAAGGGTTCAAAATCTTAAAAATAGATAATTATAGAAAAATGACAAAACCTAACTCGTAGGCTTTGTCATTTCTTGTGAGAGATTTTTACTAGCATGTTTTTGTATCTACAAATTGATCTACGACTTTTTCGATGGCTCTGGATCTAGGAATGTGAAATGGCTATATTTTATCTTCTCCACCATATATAAACCATGCCATTTTCCATTTGATAAGCGCGATCGCTCACTGTCTCAAATCTGCCACTTGGCTCGTAGAGTCCTAGCTTTTTAAAGACACGACCGCCACGCTCATCTCTATAGGTAAAAGCCACACCATCATAATTGCGAAACGATTGACGCACACCATCTTGCCACAGAATTTCGGCATCAAAAACTTCAACATCAGAGGAGACCTTGCAGGGCATGGCGTAGTCTGGTTGGGTAGAACCATTGGCAAAGTACATGCAAAAGGCGTTGCGGGTCTGAACATCAGCATGAACGGGGGCAGCAATACTACCTAATGTGGCGATGGTCGAAATTATCCCTATTAAAGCAGATTGAATTTTCATAGTTTAATCTTGGAATTTGATTGATTTGAATGATTTGTTTGATTTGCAAACAACTATAAAGACACAATAAATAAATAAATTGTTTCCTCCTGTTTTAATGAGACTAAAAAGTGGATAACACCCCTTTTCTTTTTTGTTTTGTCTGTTAGTATTGGGAGGATCAGTTAACAAAGAGAAGTTAATGGTTTCTGAGCCAGAATCGAATTTCAAGAAATCAAGTTTCTCTGACTCAATAGTAACTTCCAAGCAAAATTTAGCAAGCAAATTTCCCATCGTCGCAATTGGTGCATCAGCGGGGGGATTAGAGGTGTTTACACAGATATTACGCGCTTTGCCTATCGATACAGGAATGGGTTTTGTGCTGATTCAGCATTTAGCGCCCCAGCATGATAGCCAACTGAGTGAAATTCTGAGTAACACAACTGCGATGCCTGTCAATCAAGCAGTTGAGGGTGTGAAAATTGAACCAAATTCAGTATATATAATTCCCCCAAATACACTGATGACTTTGGAGCAGGGGGTATTGAGACTGGAACCCCGACGGCGAGTTAGGGGCAAATATATGGTTATTGATGGGTTTTTTAGCTCCCTTGCCGCTGATTGTGGACACCGAGCGATTGCAGTTATCTTATCGGGCAATAATGAAGATGGCACAGTTGGTCTAGGAACGATTAAGGCCTTGGGGGGGATTACCTTCGCACAGGAGCTTAAATCTGCCGAATATCCGACAATGCCGATGATTGCGATCGCATCGGGCTATGTTGATTTTGTGCTGCCGCCTGTAGAGATTGCCGCAGAGTTGGTCAATATTAGTATGAACAAAAGTACAAATATTGAGGATGTTGAGGAAACTAATACTGCGATAACTCTTTATGAATCGACTGATCAAATTGAATTAGCATTTGCTGATAGTGCCGATAGTTTACAAGTCATATTTGGGCTATTGCAAAAAGTCATGGGGACAGATTTTAGCTATTACAAAAAGGGGACAATTAGACGTAGAATTTTGCGAAGAATGGGGTTACTAAATCTAACGCAGGTAGAAGCCTATGCTATGTATTTACAAGAGCATCCCCATGAAATTGAAAAACTCTACAATGACATCCTCATTAATGTAACTAGTTTCTTTCGTGAACCAGATTCTTTTAAATCTCTTCAACAACTAGTATTTCCTGCGATTTGTCAAAATAAGTCTGCCGATGTAGCCATTCGAGTTTGGGTTGTTGGTTGCGCTACGGGTGAAGAAGTATATTCAATGGCAATTAGTTTATTAGAGTTTTTTGACGACCGACCGATTAAAAATCCAATTCAAATTTTTGCAACGGATATTAGTGAAATTGCGATCGCAAAGGCTAGGGCAGGAATTTATGCTCAAAATGCGCTAATTGATATATCTCCAGAAAGGTTGCGCCGCTTTTTTATACCCGTCGAAGGTGGTTACCAAATCGGAAAATTAGTGAGAGATTTGTGTGTGTTTGCGCGACAAAACTTGACGAGTGATCCGCCATTTTCCCGACTGGATCTGATCAGTTGCCGCAATATGTTGATTTATCTGGAACCAATTCTTCAAAAAAAGGTAATGCCTATCTTCCATTATGCACTGAATACTAGTGGATTTTTGATGTTGGGAAGTGCTGAGGGGATTGGCAATTCAGGGGATTTATTTGCGATCGCAGACAAGAAAAGTCGTATTTATAAGAGCAAAATTACACCATCACGGATGAGTTTTAACTTTCTAAAAAGCTCCTATACTAATGAACCAGCTAATTTAGTAAAGCGTAGCGAAGCACCTGTGGAAATCAATTTAGAACAGCTAGCTGATCAGGTCGTGCTAAGTCGCTATGCACCTGCGGGGGTGATGATTAATGCTGACCTAGAGATTTTACAGTTTCGGGGCAAGACCAGCCCTTACTTAGAGCCATCTCCCGGCAAAGCTAGTCTGAATCTACTCAAGATGGCACGTTTAGAGCTACGCCTCGAATTGCGATCGGCAATCTACAGTGCCAAGGAGCAAGATTTGCCAATCACTAAAGATGGTATTGAGTTATCACAAAATATGCTTGTGAAGTTGGATGTAATTCCCTTGAAAGCCAATGCTGAGCAGTATTTTCTAGTGCTATTTGAGAGTCGTCCTATGCCGATTTTGCTAGCGCCAGCCCCTGCTAGCCCAGCAGTCAAGTCTCGCAAAGATAAAAACAATGTTGCGGATATAGAAATAGCAAGCCTAACCCATGAATTGGAGAAAACCAAGGAATATTTGCGAGCGATTATTGAAACGCAAGAGGCGAATAATCAAGATCTAAAAATAGCTGGGGAAGAGATTTTATCGAGTAATGAAGAATTACAAAGTGCTAATGAAGAATTAGAAACTGCGAAGGAAGAAATTCAAGCTACGAATGAAGAATTAAGTACGATTAATGATGAATTACGCAATCGTAATATTCAGTTGCACCATATCAATAATGATATGCAAAATCTGCTCAGCAGTGTGAATATTCCAATTTTGATGCTGTCAGGAGATTTACGAATTAGACGATTTACACCGATGGCAGAACAAGAGTTTAATTTAATCTCTAGTGATGTCGGGCGACCCTTCAGTGATATTCAAACGAACCTCAATGTCATCCATATTCGAGACTTAGTAATTTCTGTAATTGATACACTCATTCCCTATGAGCAAGATGTGCAGAACCATTCTGGCAATTGGTTCAGTTTGAGAATTCGTCCCTATCGTACTACGGATAATCACATTGATGGAGTCGTAATTAGTCTGATTGATATTAATCTGATAAAACGGAACACCCTTGAATTAGAAGCGTCACGGAATTATGCGACGGCAATTATCGAGACTTTACGCCAGCCCTTGGTGGTACTAAATGCAGAGCTACAGGTGATTACGGCCAATCGCTCTTTTTATCAAGTCTTCCAAGTTCATCCGCACCAAACCGAACAGCGTTCTATTTTTTCGCTAGGAAATGGCGATTGGAATATACCGAAATTGCGATCGCTATTAGATGAGATTTTGTTGTTAGACCTTTCGGTACAGGACTATGAGGTGACACAGGACTTTACCAATTTGGGCAGGCGGACTATGCTGCTCAATGCCTGTCCAATTGATCAGGGGAATGTTGGTAAAATGATTTTGATTGCGATCGAAGATATTACGGAACGCAATCTCCAAAAACAGCAGTTGGTTACCAAAAACCGCAGGCTATCAGAAACCATGCTTGCCTACGAGGCTGCCAATCAAGCGAAGAGTGCTTTTTTGAGGAATATGAGTCATGAATTACGCAATCCCCTCAATGTCATTATGGGCTTCACGCAAATTCTGCAAGATAATCCCACTTTTGATGGGAATGCTCAGGAATATCTAGACTGTATTACTCAGTCCAGTCAGCATCTGTTGGCACTAATTGAAGATTTGCTTGACATCTCCAAAATCGAAGCCAACAAGATCGAACTAGAGTCAAGCATTGTCGCCTTATCTGAGTTTTTGGAGATTACGGTGGGAATGGTGTCGCTCAAGGCTAGCCAGAAAAATCTGACCTTGACAACTCAATTTGCAGCAGATTTACCTGAAATTATCTATGTAGATGAGAAACGATTGAGACAAGTTCTGCTTAATCTGCTCGGCAATGCGATTAAGTTTACTGAAGCTGGCGAAATTACCTTTTCGGTTAGTCTATCGGAAAGATCTAGGCGGCTAATTAAATTTGCGATCGCAGATACAGGTGCAGGGATTGCTCCTGCGGAGATGAGCAAAATATTTCTGCCCTTTGAGCAGGTATGCAAAGCCAATATGAAGCCCCATGGTGCGGGTTTAGGTTTGGCAATTAGTCAGAGTCTCGTTCAACAAATGGGCAATGAAATTAAGGTTGTTAGTCAGATTGGAGTTGGCAGTACATTTAGTTTTGAGTTGGATTTAAATGTTCAAAAAGAAGCAGCTCTGCTCATGCCCTCAACAGAAGCAATTGGATTATTTCCGCCATCATAAAAGCTAGGTAGAATTCTCACCCTCCAGCCCCCTCTCCCAGAGAGGAGAGGGGGAGCAAAATTCAGAAAAGTCCCTCACCCCTCGCCCTTTGGGAAAGGGGCGAGGGGTGAGGGACTTGGAAACTTCTACATAACATCAGTTAAGGAATAAAAGGAATAATTTGCCGTAGGAATTTACGCAATTTAAGTAAATTAATAACTTCGCGAACTTGTGGTGATACCAAATCTTCAGGGGGGATATTGTCTAGCGATCGCAAATTTTCCATTAGCTCCACATATTCGGCGGCAGTGAGGCGTTTGCCATCAATGGGAGAGCGTGCATCGGTATAGATTTCTGTCCGCAACACTTCTTCAGGCACATCCTCCTCAACCTGTAGATTCTCAGTTTCGGCATTGCTGAGCATCGGCAACAGCCCCATGAATGAGAGCTGGAGGCTAACTAAAACTGCGATCGCAATTTTGCGATTGTTGCCCCGATGTTTAATATTCATGACGGTTTCGCCTTGTGAAACCGTAATTTTATCTTCCCAATCGATTCGGTACATCGTCGCAGCCTCCAGTAATAGTTTTACGAGATTTTTTGCCACACCATGCACATAGATACTGGCGCGCTTCTTCGGACAGGTCGGTTGCCTTACTAAAGTCCGCATCTTCTACCACTGCACCCGTATACTCTCCAGTCTCAAAGTTTGGTAAATGATTGCGATCGCGAGGAGTTGCCGTAGCGATATCACCATAGAAGAGTTTAATGCGGCTGAGATCTGTACCGCGCAAATTTGCTTTGACTAGGACTGCCCCCACCAGATTTGCCCCTGTGAGGTCACAGTTGGCAAAATTAGTCTTAATCAAATTTGCACCACTCAAATCGGCATTACGAAGATCCGTATTAACAATCTCTCGCCCTGCCAACATCATTCCTAAATTGACAACGCGCACTCCATTCGCCAGATCAACCACATAACCACCCGTTCCATCCAGAATCGGACGACCCAATAGACCATCACGTTTGAGAGGTGTTAACAGATTCGCACTCGATAGAAAGCGAATAATTTTCGCTCTACCATCAGCATCGCAACCACCAAGCAGAGCCGCAGTTCTCGCTTGGGCAATTGCTCTTTCTAGCGGCCAGTCTTCCAATTGACCTTGAGGATCAAGAACTAGATCAGAAATACCTTGGAAATAGGAATCAATGGTTTGCTGTTGGGTGATGACATTCTGCTGACCTGTCAAACTTTCGGAAATTTCATTTTGTCGCCATGCCACCCACACCGCCAAAATCGCAATTAAAATTTGTCCAACTGCCCCCAAAGCTTCCCACTTGAGGCTATCAAACCATCGGGCAAAATCCGCGTCAAATCCCGTGATATGGGCAAGTATCAATATGGCAGCACTGCCGAGAATACTGGCAATCGTAATGTCCCACCGTTTACCAAGTGGAGATTTTGCGATCGCAGTTAGCAATGGCGGCAAGATAATTGGGAGAATAATTACCCCAGTCAGAACTACGCCAGCATAGGCAATTGCATCGCGTTCAAGATATGTGGCAGTAATTGCCACGATGGACGCGAGTGTGGCGATGGTTAGGCAAAATACTTTAATTCGAGAATTTGGTAGAGCCAATATTGCGATGAGGTCTATATTTTTCTGCTTGATTTTACAATAAGTAGCTCAGCATAAATAGCTTGCATTACACAAAAACTCTAAGACCCTCATCCCTAGTCCCTCTCCCTTAGGGAGAGGGGAATAAAACTCTCAACAAGTTTTTTTCGCCCTTTCTCCCCTATGGAGAAGGGACGGGGGATGAGGACATCACGATCTCTTCCATTGTCGAGGATCAAGCCGATAGTACCTTTGCAGGAGTTCATAGAGATCTTGATGTTTTTGATTTAACTGATGAGGTTTCTCAAAAAATGTCTCTGTTGCCACCGCAAAAAACTCCGCAGGATTCGTCGCTCCATAACTATCCATTACGGTTCTGTTCCCTTTCGCGATGCGATCGCAAAATTGCAAAAACTCCGCCGTCATTACCTTTGACCATACCGCATAGTCTAGCGATCTCGGCAAAATTGGCACTCCTTCCGCCTCTCCATCCTCCTGATCGAGTTGATGGGCAAACTCATGCAGCACTACATTATGTCCATCTTCCCAATTGAGGCTATCCTGTTTTACCTGTTCCCAAGAAAGAATTAATTGATCCTTTGACCATGACTCTCCTAACCTTGCCACGCGACGCTCTTCGACTATATAGCGATCATTCATCACTGTTTCATTGACGATATAGGCATGGGGATAAACGAGAATTGATTTTAAATTTGGGAAATAGGTTTTGCGATCGCAAAACAACAACAGACAAGCCATTGCCGCAATGGTTACTCTAATCTCTTCCGTAATTTGCAATCCCAAACAACCAATCAGTTGTTTCTCTTTCAGAAATACCTGTACATGTCCGCGCAATTCCCGTTGCTGCTCAGTAGTTAAATTTTGATAAATAGGAACATTACTTTCGATAATATGCAGCCAATGATTTGGGAACTTCTCTTGTTTAAGCAGATCTCGCCGCCACTTCACAAATATCGGGTAGCACAAAATACCAATTGCGATCGCACTAATCACAATTGAGAAAATAATTGCCGAGACATTTGCGGGAATCACAGAAGTATAGATTAACTGTTCAGAATCTATATTGGCATATGTTTCATTGTTCAAATTGATCAGCTAACTCTAATCATCCAGATTTGCCAATCAAGAGAATTATCTCAATAAATCTACACAAAATGAATTAACATCACTTAGAATAACTTTAGGAAATTCAACATTTGCCCTCACACCTATGAAAGCTATTTGGATGTTAGTGGCGATCGCAGGACTGTCAGTTGGAACTGTCGGTTGTGCTGCCAAGGATGCGACCCAAGCCCAGACTCAGAGTCAAAAGCCATCTACAGCAGTAGATGTAGCGATCGTCAAATTTGATTCTCTCCAATCTGAAACAGAATATACAGGTACAACCGCACCAATTCGCGAAGTATCAGTAAAGTCTCGTTTGGAAGGGCGTTTACTTGATTTGAGTGTAGATGTTGGTGATTTGGTGGCAAGTGGACAAGCAATCGCCCAATTGGATGATGCTGTTCTTTCGGCAACTGTGTTACAGGCAGAAGCAGAAGTTGCGGCAAGAGAAGCGGAAGTATCACAGGCGAGTGCCGCTGTAGGCAATGCTCGTGCCCAAGTGGAAAGAGCGCGATTGGAATATCAACAAGCACAGGCTGACGCGAACCGCTTCACCCAATTGGCTAAAGAAGGTGCAGTATCTTCTCAAACCTCAGAAACAGCCGTTACTCGTGCAAGGTCAGCCGAACAATCTTTGCGATCGGCAGAACAACAGGTGGCTCTGCAACAGCAAACCGTCGGCGCAAGCTCACAAAGGGTTTTAGCTCAAGAAGCGATTAAATTAAGAGAACAAGAGCGGCAGTCCTATACAACTATATTTGCGCCGATCAGTGGTGTTGTTTTGGAACGAATCAGTGAAACAGGGGATCTTCTATTTGCAGGGAACGATGTTGTTAAATTAGGTGATTTTAGTCAAGTTAAGGTCAATGTTTTAATTTCCGAATTAGAAATTAGTAAAATTCGCTTAAATCAGTCTGTAAATGTACGCTTTGACAGTTTCCCAAATCAAACCTTTAAAGGTACTGTACGCAGGATTTCACCCGTAGCCGATCCTGTTGCAAGATTGATTCCCGTCGAGGTCGTCCTTCCCAATCGTGACAATAAGCTAGGTAGTGGTCAATTAGCACGGGTACAGTTTGCGAGTAGTCAGCAACGCCAAATCGTGATTGCAGAAACAGCGCTTCAAGCTGCGGGCAGACCAAATTCTGCGGCTAATGCCAATCAAAATGCCAATGCCAATCGGCAATCTCAAGAAAAGGCAGTATCAAAACCTAATGCTAATAGTTCTAGCAGTGCCAATAATAGTGATCGCGGCAAACCGAAAACTGGCACAGTTTTTGTCGTTACAGGTGACCCAAAAACTCCCAAAGTATCTGCCCGCCAAGTTACCATTGGCAATCGTCGTGATGGGAAAGTGACGATTCTGTCTGGTTTGCAAGAAGGCGATCGCATTGTAGTCAGGAGTGGAGGCAGGTTACAGGATGGTGATTCTGTAAAGCTGAGCGTGTTGTCAGAACAGTCTAATTAATCCGATTCATCGATAGAAAATCTAGAGGTAATCTATGAGCGCGTCCGACTCCCCTAGCCCGAAACCGACAGGATTTAGCATCAGTGCCACGGCGATTCGTCGTCATATCGGTACATTGATGCTGACGATCGCAATTTTTGTGATGGGAGCATTCTATGTCACCCGATTGCAGGTAGATTTACTTCCATCGATTGTGTATCCGCGTATTGGTGTTCAAGTTAATATTCCGGGAATTACGCCCGAAGTTGCGATTACGGAAGTCACCAAACCCCTAGAGGAATCTCTCGCAGTTACCGAAGGAGTCAATCAACTTTTTTCGCGTACCCGTGAAGGTCAAGTGCGGGTGGATTTGTTTTTCGAGGCAGGCAGTGATGTTAACCAAGCACTCAACGACACCGTAGCCAGTTTTAATCGTGGTCGTAGTCGCTTGCCAGAAGATATTGAAGATGCACGGATCTTTAAGTTCGATCCTTCTCAATTTCCTGTCTATGAGTTTGCCCTGACTTCACCTTCCCTCTCTCTGCCAGAGTTGCGACTGTTTGCCGATGAGGAATTAGCTCGCGAACTATCGATTGTGCCGGGGGTGGCAGGAATCGATGTGGTGGGTGGCGTGAGAGAAGAAGTGCAGGTTAATCTTGACCTCCAACGCCTCCAGTCTGTGGGTGTAAATGTTAATGATGTCCTCAATGCCCTTCGCGATCGCAATATTGACATTTCTGGGGGACGACTCCGTGATGGCTCGATTGAACCGCTTACCCGTGCGATCGGTAAGTTTCGCGATGTCAGTGAATTAGAAAATCTATCTTTTATTGTGCGTAGTGGCAATGCTAGTCCTACGGCTCAGCCTCAACAGGTCTATTTGCGTGATTTCGCCAACATTATTGATGGTACTGAAGAGCAACGGGTATTTACGACCCTAAATGGACAGCCTGCTGTACGTCTATTGGTCACCAAACAGCCCGATGCCAACACGATCGAGGTGGTCGATCGCGTCAAAGAAAAAATTCAAGCCTTGCAAACCAGTGGTCTGATTCCCAGTGATGCCGAACTGACTGCCACCATTGATGAGTCCCGACTGATCAGAGCTTCAGTGGCTAACGTCACCTCTTCGGGGATTATCGGTGCAGGGCTAGCTGCCATCGCTGTATTTCTGTTTCTCGGCTCGCTCCGCCAAACTCTGATCATCAGTCTTGCCATTCCGCTTGCTACCCTTGCCGCCGTTATCTGCATGGGTATTTTTGGATTCTCCTTAAACCTATTTAGCCTTGGTGGTTTGGCTCTTGGCGTGGGTATTGTTGTTGACAACTCAATCGTCATGCTCGAAAACATCACCATCGGGCTGGAAAAAATCCGCAGACGCAAAGGTGGTGATCCTGAGTTTGCCGAAATTATCAATCAATCACAAGTCAGCAGTACCGAAATCGAATCGGCGTTAATTGCCTCCACCAGTACCAACCTCGTCGTTATTTTCCCATTCCTATTACTGGGCGGATTTCTGTCACTGCTCTTCAATCAACTAATTCTGACCATCAGCTTTTCTGTACTTGCTTCGATTGCGATCGCAATTACCGTAGTCCCGATGCTCGCCTCGCGACTGCTTGCCATTCCTTGGTCGAGCCGTCTAAATGAAACTTGGTTCATGCGCGGTTTTGAAAATCGTTTTGCCGCTGCAACCCTTGGATATTCAAGATTTTTAGCCAGAATTGTGCATTATCGACTATTAGTCGTGATCACCATATTCGCGGTACTAGGTGGTGGCGGTCTTGTCATGGCGCAACAACTACCGCAAGAAATCATTCCCCAAGTCAGAACAGGTGATGCTAGCGTCAATGTCCAGTTTCCCGCAGGTACAACCCTCGCCCAAAATATCCGTGTCATGGAAATGGTGGACGAAATTTTGAGGAAGCAGCCTGAAACTGCCTACTCATTTGCGACGATTGGTGGTGGCTCCTTTGGAAATAACGTCACGTCTAATCCACTCCGTAGTGGTAGCACGATTACGCTCAAGCCCAATACTGATATTGCCGCTTTTGTGAGTCGAGTTAATCAGGAAATTGGCAAACTCAATCTGGCAGGGGTGCGCGTGCGCGTCAATCCTGGACAAGTACGCGGTATCATCGTCAACAATTCCCCCGTACCCAGAACCGATATTGACGTAGTTTTGCAGGGAACTAATCCAGAAGTGCTAGCGCAAGCGGGTACAGAAATTCTGAGCGCCCTCGAAAAAAATGTTAAAGGCGCAAACTTCCGCCCCGACACCGATGCTCGTCAGCCTGAAGTGCAAATTGTCCCCGATTGGGAAAGATTACAGGCGCTCGGACTATCCACTCAATCGATCGGCTCAACCTTACAAACCGCAATCACAGGTTCCGTGCCGACGCAATTGCAACGGGGCGATCGCCTGATTGATGTGCGTGTGCAGGTCGATCCAGCTCTGCGTCAAAACTCATCCCAATTGCAGCAAGTGCCTCTGTTTGTCAGCAATAATCGTCCTGTACGTCTTGCCGATGTATCGACGATCCGCGAAGGGCTTGCCCCCGGAGAAATCCAACGTATTAATCAACGTCAAGTTTATTTACTCCTTGGCAGCATTGAGCGCGGTGCCAGCCTCAGTGATGCCATCCGCCAGACGGAAGAGACGATCGCCGCTATCGATTTACCTGAGGGGGTCACGGTGTTGCCAAGCAGTGCCAAGGAAGCTAATGAAAATCTTTCCAAGTCCTTCGGATTATTGGGTGTGTTAGCTGCCTTCCTCGTTTTCGTGGTGATGGCAGTGCAGTACAACTCCTTACTCGATCCCTTAGTGATCATGCTGACAATTCCCCTTGCCTTGGCGGGCGGCATTGTGGGTCTGTATGTGACGGGTAGCTCCATTAATGTAATGGTAGTAATTGGTGTAATTCTCCTGATTGGAATTGTGGTTAATAATGCGATCGTGTTGGTGGAATTGGCGAATCAAATCCGCGAAGAGCAGAGATGTAGCCGTATTCAGGCGATGCTCCAAGCTGCCCCCACGCGCTTGCGCCCGATTTTGATGACCACAATTACCACGGTTGTGGGTGCTTTTCCCCTTGCCCTTGGTGGCGGTGATGGCGGCGAGTTTCTGCAACCTTTGGGCATTGTTATATTTTCTGGGTTAGCCCTCGCAACGTTGCTAACTCTATTCTTGATTCCCTGCTCCTATGTACTTTTGCATGAGTTTAGCTGGAAAAAAGTTAGTCAGTTAGTGCCGATCAAAGCCTCCAAAACATAAATTTTCTTAGAGAGATGCAGCGCTTGGCACTGCATCTCTCTTTTTTATTGGGTATCTTGATCTGATATAGCAGCTTAAAGATGGCGATCGCTATACTTAAAAACATAATTTGTCTATGGCTGGGTGGAATGATTCTTGGCAAAAATCGGAAGTTATCACTCAAATTTATTCTGATCAGTCAATTTGTAACCTTGATCGTCGGGATATCAGGTTTAGCAATATGGTTAGCTTGGCGCAGTGAACAGGAAACGGTCACCAATTTGGTGAAGCAACTACAAACCGAAATTAGCGATCGCATTCAACAAAAACTCACTACTTACCTCGAAACTCCACATTTAATCAATCAGATTAATGCCGATGCGATTAAACAGGGTGCGCTACAGCCCCAAGGTCAGTTGAGCGAAAAATATCTATGGCGACAAATTCAGAGATTTCCCAAAGTTTCTTGGATTTATTATGGGGGCGAAAAAACAGGGGAATTTATTGGGATTAATCGGCTAAATAGTAGCCCGAATGATCCTTTGCAGGGCTTAACACTGGCAGTTAATATCAATGGTTTACAGCGCTATTACTTTAGCCTCGATCAGCAGGGAAATCGGCTAAAACCTCAAGGTAGCCCAGAACTATATGATGCGAGGCAAAGACCTTGGTATCGTGCTGCCATTAATTCCCGCAAACCAATTTGGAGTGAAATTTATCAAGATTCCGCATTGCCCGAACAAGTAATTAGTGCCAGTCTTGCCGTGTTCAATGCTCAAGGCGAAAGAATTGGAGTCTTAGGAGCGGATCTTTCCCTCGCAAATATTAGTGTTTTTTTAAAGGAATTGCAGATCGGTAAATCGGGTCAGGCTCTGATTTTTGAACCTTCGGGGCTACTAGTTGCCAGCTCTGTTTTAGACAATCCCTATGCAAATAATAGCGATCGCAAACAGGTTGAACGACTGGCGATTAACAGCATTCAACAGCCGATGATTAGAGCCTCGGTGCAACATTTAGAAAAAGAACTGGGGGGACTATCGCAAATTACCACAGCCCAAAATATCAAATTTGCAAGCGAAAGCGGCAATATATTTCTCAAGGTACTGCCCTATCGTGATGAACGGGGCATCGAATGGCTAATTGCGGTAGTAGTTCCTGAGTCTGACTTTACTGAACAACTAAATATTACGCAGCAAACCTTTGTGGCATTGCTATGTCTAGTCCTAGCTGCTGCGATCGTTTTAGTAATCATAACTACTGACTACATCAATCGCTCTCTGCAAAATTTAACGCTCGCTAGCCAGAATCTTGCGAGTGGCGACCTCGATCGTGAAATTCCCCCAGCGAAATTTGACGAACTAAATCAGCTTTCCCATGCGTTTAATCAAATGGCGAGGCAATTGAAATATTCCTTTGCCAGTTTGGCAAGTGCCAATGAAAACCTCGAATTGCGAATTCAAGAGCGCATCACAGAGCTACAGACTTCAGATGCAAAGTTTAAAAGTTTGGTACGCAATCTGTCGGGAATTGTTTATCGGGCTGCCTGCGATCGCAATTCTTGGGATATCGTTTTTATGGGCGGAGCTGTGAAGGAAATTACGGGCTATCCTGAGTCCGACTTTATCAACAATTGCCAACGGACTTGGTTCAACATTATCCATCCAGATGATCAACAACATGTAGAACACACAATCAATGACAGTCTAGAGTGTTGCCAACCCTACAGTTTGGAATATCGGATTATTGATGCGGAAAGCAATATTCGTCATCTCTGCGAAAAAGGTCAAGGGCTCTTTGATAAAAAAGGCGATTTACTGTGGCTCGATGGCGTAATTTTTGACATTAGCGATCGCAAACAAGTAGAAGCAGAACTACTCGATCGCGTCCATCTTTCAATTTTGGTGTCAGAAATTGGCTCGGCATCGACGCAGCTCAACCGACTTGAAGACGTGCTGCAATCCTTCGTGGAGTCTTTATGGCGACATCTGGATGTAGACTTTGCCCAAATCTGGACAATTAATGCAGGGGCAACCGATATTGAGTTGCAAATTAGCACAGGCAAATATAGTGCAACAGATAGTGAAAGACTGCGCCACTTGGTATCCCCAGATAAAATTTGGGCAATTATGCAGGGCGAGTTTCAGCCTCTTTTGACCGACCAGATTGTGGCTGATTTAAGTGAAGCTGATCAACTTTGGCTACAGGAAAATGAGATTAATTCCCTAGTCGGATATCCTCTGCTCGTCAAAGGTAGAGGAGTTGGCGTTCTATTTCTGGTTGCTCAGTCCCATCTCGATACCGATATCCAGATGCTTGACTTAATCGCCAATGCGATCGCCATTGGCATCGATCATAAACAATCGGAAGACAGACTACGAATTGCCAATGCGGAAATGAAAGCGCTATTTGCCGCCATGGATGAAGTGATTTTAGTGCGCGATCGCCAAGGTATTGTTCGCAAAATTCCGCAAACTAGAAGGGATTTAGGATGGCTCACGCCTGATCAAGTAATTGGGAAACTTCCAGAGGAAATATTTTCCACAGAACAAGCTAAGCTTATTACTCTCAATGTCCAGAAAGTAATTGAGAAACAACAAACCCTCAACCTTGAATATAGTTTGACACAAAATAATCAGTTGATTTGGTGGAATGCGAGCATCTCTCCCATTGATGCCGAAACTGTAATTTGGGTAGCCCGTGACATCACCAAGGGTAAACAAATTGAACAACAACTCAAACAGGCAAAACACATTGCGGAGTCGGCAAGTCAAGCCAAAGGTCAATTCCTCGCCAGCATGAGCCATGAATTGCGAACTCCCCTCAATGCGATTCTTGGTTTTACCCAACTAATGATTCGTGATAGTTCCATCCAAGACAAGCATCGCTCTTATTTAAAAATCATCCATAACAGCGGCGATCATCTCTTAGAACTAATCAATGACGTTCTCGATATGTCCAAAATTGAAGCAGGGCAAATTACTCTCAATATCGGTAGTTTTGACCTGTACTACCTCCTCGACACCTTAGAAAAAATGTTCCGCATTAAGGTTGACGACAAATCCCTGCAACTTCTCTTTCAGCGATCGGCAGACACGCCGCGATGGATTAACACCGATGAAGGCAAGTTGCGCCAAATTCTGATCAATCTATTAAGTAATGCCATCAAATTTACTGAACATGGCTCTGTGCATCTTACCGTTGAGCTAACGAACATCTCGGAACATGGTTTAAATCCAGATCTGCTTGCCACCGCCTCAACCATATCGGTAGATCTTATGGCGCTCAAATTTAGTGTAAAAGATACAGGTCAAGGGATTCCCAGTGATTATCTAGAAAAAATCTTTGATGCGTTTGAGCAAACAGATATCGGCAAACTATCGGCAGAGGGAACTGGTCTAGGCTTAGCAATTAGTCGCAGATTTGCAGAGTTGATGGGTGGCAAGATTACGGTACAGAGCAAATTGCAGGAAGGGAGCAGTTTTGATGTGTATCTACCCGTGGGCATCTCGGCAGTGCCAGTGCCAGCGCGGACAGTTGATGAGCGCTATGTCATTGGACTTGCCCCTAATCAGCCAGAATATCGCATCCTTGTGGCTGAAGATCGTTGGGAAAGTCGGCATTTACTAGTGAAGCTTTTGGAGTCCGTTGGGTTTCAAGTCAAAGACGCGGAAAATGGCTTAGCTGCGATCGCAATTTGGGAAGAATGGCAACCACATTTAATTTGGATGGATATGCGAATGCCCATCATGGATGGTTACGAAGCCACTCGGCGCATCAAATCACACCTACAAGGACAAGCAACGGTAATTATTGCCCTCACGGCAAGTGCCTTAGAGGAAGAGAAAGTGATCATCCTCTCGGCAGGTTGTGATGACTTTGTGCGTAAACCTTTCCAAGAAACTGTCATTTTCGATAAGTTAGCCGAATATCTCGGAGTCACCTATGTATATCAAGACGATTGCGATCGCAATGCTATGGATCAGGACTACAGTGATCCAGACACCTTAACCACCAATCTACAAATACATTTACCCGAAATGCCCGATATTTGGCTTCAGAAGCTTCAGCAAGCCGCCACCCTTGCTGACAATGACCTGATCCATGAATTAATTAAAGAAATTCCTTCAAACAACACAGTTTTAATTCAGTCTTTACTCAGCCTGATTGATAATTTTTGTTACAATCAAATCATAGAGCTGACTCAAAAATTTCTCGTAAAATGACCAACTCTAATTGATGTTATGTTTTTTTAGGAAAATTTACCTAGCAATTAACAAAATGTACTTTAAAAAGCTTTGTAAAATTTTTCAAAAACTTTCAGGATTTTTAAGATAATCGCCGCATGGGTGAAGCTAAGTAATGACTAGAAACTATAGTGGCGATATTTTAATAGTCGATGACATGCCCAATAATTTGCGGTTTCTCTCGACAACCTTAATGGAGCAAGGCTATAAGGTACGCAGCGTCACCGATGGACTAATGGCTCTGACCGTTGCCGAAGCCGCGCAGCCAGATCTGATCTTGCTAGACATCATGATGCCCCATATTAATGGCTATGAAGTCTGTAAGCGACTCAAATCCAATAGCAAAACTAGCCATATCCCCGTAATTTTTTTGAGCGCCTTGGATGATGTCTTGGATAAAGTCCAAGCTTTTAGTATTGGTGGGGTTGACTATATTACAAAGCCATTCCAACGCGAGGAGGTACTAGCGCGGATTCAAACCCATCTTAGTTTGGTCGACTCTCAAAAAGAAATCAAACAACTAAATGCCTGCCTCGAAGAGCGTGTCCGCCAAAAAACTGCCCAACTAGAACAGGAGATTGCTGAGCGCCTACAGGCTCAAGAACGTTTGTTGCATCTCGCGTTACATGATGTTTTGACAGGTTTGCCCAACCGCACTTGGTTTATGAAGCAACTGGAGCAGTTAATCCAGAAATCTAATCAGCAAATTGATTCTCCCTTTGCGGTTTTGTTTTTAGATTGCGATCGCTTTCAGGCTGTGAATGATTCTCTTGGGCATCTTGTGGGCGATCAACTACTAGTTTCGATTGCCAGAAGAATTGAGATGTGTCTAACCTCAGGAACAACTCTTTGCCGCTTGGGAGGCGATGAATTTGCCATATTGCTGCAAGACACCAGACAGAGCAGTGATGCCATCAAAGTTGCCAATTATATTTTGCGCGAACTGTCTCCCCCGTTCCAGATTAGTGAATATCAAGTGTTTTCTAATGTCAGTATTGGCATTGTCATGGGCGATCAAACCTACAAACAGCCTGAGCATATTTTGCGAGATGCAGATACAGCGATGTATCGGGCTAAGGCAAATGGTAAAGCTTGCTATCAGATGTTTGACCCCACGATGCATAGTCATGCCTTGCATAATTTCCGCCTTGAATCCGATCTCAGACACGCGATCGACCGCCATGAGCTAGAGGTTTACTATCAACCGATCATCAACTTAGCCAATCATCAAATTTCGGCATTTGAAGCCCTAGTGCGTTGGAATCATCCCGAAAAAGGTTTCATTGTTCCTAGCAAATTTATTCCCATCTCCGAAGAAACGGGGCTAGTAATTCCGATCGACCTATTTGTATTACGCCAAGCCTGCCAACAGTTACAAAATTGGCACGATGAAGGTATTGCCGATTCTTTAACTATTAATGTCAATCTTTCAGTCAAGCACTTTATGAGTTTTGACTTACTGCAACAGATTGACGATATCTTGCAAGAGACAGGCATAAGTGGAAAGTCGCTACGCCTAGAGATCACCGAAAGCGACATTATGGGCAATGCCGAGTTTGCGGGCAAAATTATTTCTCAATTACGCGATCGTCATATCCAATTAGGTATTGATGACTTTGGCACTGGTTATTCTTCCCTAAGCTATTTGCATCGTCTGCCCATCGATCACCTCAAAATTGATCGCTCTTTTGTGATGCGAATGGGCAAAAATGGCAAAAACACAGAAATTATTAAAGCAATCATTGCCCTAGCCAAGAGCCTCAATATATTTACCGTTGCCGAGGGCATAGAAACACAGGATCAACTCGATCAGATCAAAGAGTTGCATTGCGAGTTTGGGCAGGGATATTTATTTTCTAGACCTGTTAATGCCAAATCTGCCAGAGATCTGATTATTAATGCCGATTTAGCCCCCTAGCCCATCAGGATGTGCTGCTTTGTAAGTTATCGATTAGTTTTCGCTCAGCCTGATCTTGCCCATGCTTTACAAAACTTATCGTTAGTTTTTAGTTGAATTACCTGTAAATGCAGCATTTTCTGATGAGATAGAGTTAGATATTTAAGTTGGAAAACCCTATACTGGGTAGTTATTATTTCGACTTTTTACATACCCTTTAAAGATCACAAGGCAGACACATGAGCGTAACAGCGTCAAGTGGTGCAGTAAATGCCCGCCCTCGTCTATACCAGACCGCTATAACTTCCACAATTTCCCAGATAGAACAACAGGATCGCTTCGCGACTCGTAGCGAATTAGAAGACTTATCAACATATTTTCAATCTGGACAAAAGCGGATTGAAATCGCCGCAATTCTGACCCAAAACTCAGAAAACATCGTTTCTAAGGCTGCTAGCCGTATTTTTACGGGTGGTTCGGCCATGGCATTCTTGGAAAAGCCTAAGAATGACGAAGAGCTAGAAATCGATCGCGCTGGACGTGTGGTTGATGTCAAGCTTGGCATGGAATTAGGTACAACCATTTATGCTGAATCGACTGGAGAAGGTGGCTTTTTAGGAGCAATCAAGAATTTCTTCAGTAATACAGGTATTACTGGTGTTGTTGACCCAGTACCTGCCAATTTCCGCCCCATTAACATTTCCCGTTATGGCGCAGACCGCATGAAGAAGTCCTTACGTGACTTGTCATGGTTCTTGCGCTATGCCACCTATGCAATTGTCGCTGGTGACCCCAATATTTTGGCGCAGAACGTGCGCGGTTTGCGTGAGATCATCGAGGCAGCTTGCTCGACCGAAGCCACGATTGTTGCTTTACAAACCATGAAACAAGCCGCAGCGGGTTATTTCTTGAACGATCCTGCGGCAATTGAAATCATCAAGCAATATATGGATGTTGCGATCGCAGAATTTAAAGCGCCAACTCCATCGCCCAAGGTGCGTCAACGTAGCTCGACTGACCTCCAAGGTCTTGCCTTGCCTCAAATTTACTTCAACACCGCAGAGCGTCGTCAGAAGTTTGTGATGAAGGCGGCGATGACTGGTGCAGAGAAAAATGAGGTGGTCAAGGCAGCTTACCGTCAAGTTTTCGAGCGTGATATCACTCGTGCCTATAGCCAAAGTGTTTCTGACCTTGACTCGAAAGTTAAGAATGGTGAAATCTCGGTACGTGAATTTGTGCGCCGCTTAGGTCTGTCGCCTCTATATCGCGATCAATTCTTCCTACCTTTCATCAACTCCCGTGCGGTCGAGTTAGCCTTCAAGCATTTCCTTGGGCGCTCTCCCGAAAGCCGTGAAGAAGTTGCTGCTTATTTTGCGATCGTTTCTAAGGGTGGTCTAGCCGCCTTGGTCAATGCGCTAGTTAACTCCAAAGAATACAGCGACTACTTTGGCGAAGAGACTGTACCTTACCAACGTGGTCTGGGACAAGAAGCCCAAACTGCTCGTAACTGGGGCGCACAGTTTGATTTGTTCAATTACTCTGCACCTTTCCGCAAGGTTCCTCAGTTCATCACCTTGTTTGCTTCGTACAATCAGCCATTGCCTGAGCAACATGTTTACGGTGCTGGTCATGATCCTCTGGAAATTCAGTACGGCGCGATCTTCCCTAAAGAAACTCGCAACCCCAATGCCTCTCCTGCACCTTTCGGCAAGGATACTCGTCGGATTTTGATCCGCAATGGTGCTGGTATTACCAACCAATTGGGTAACCCTGCGGCAACTGGATCGATTGATCCGATGAGTCCCAAGGTATTCAAGCTTGACCAAACCCTCCGTGATAGCGTCAAGATCACTAAGGGCAAGAAGACATCGGTTAAGGGTGTGAGTATCACCAACTCGGAAACCTCGACTCAAGCCGTAATTCGAGCAATTTACTTGCAAGTAATTGGCTTTATTCCTTACTCTGGTCAGCGTCTCACTGTTGCCGAAATCAAGCTCGAAAATGGTGATATCTCAGTGCGTGAGTTTGTCCGCATGTTGGCGAAGTCACCTGTCTTCCGTGATCGCTACTGGACTAAGCTTTATGTCTGTAAGGCGATCGAATTTACCCATCGCCGCCTCTTGGGTCGTCCTACCTACGGTCGTCCTGAAATGAATGCTTACTTTGATCTCGCATCGAAGAAAGGATTCTATGCAGTCGTTGATGCCATCCTTGATACCAAGGAATATGAGCAAGCCTTTGGTGAAGATACTGTTCCCTACGAGCGCTATCTCACTGCTGCTGGCGTATCTCTCCGCAGCAACCGCACTGGTACTTTGGCAGAGGACAAGGGTACTAAGGTTGTGCCTGAGACAACACCTAAGTTTGTTGAACTTGGTCAAGTCCCCGAAGATCGTTCTTCCGTATCAATTCGCGATCGCATTAACCAAGGTGTAGATAAGAAACGCGAACAGCGCAAGATCTTCAAGCTCACCACTACCGACCCTGTGGAAGCAGGTGCTTTGGTGCGTGCTGCTTACCGCCAAGTGTTCGAGCGTGACATGGATGCTTATGTTGCCGACGCACAGTTCAGCCAATTTACTTCCAAGTTGCTTAACAAGGAAACCACAGTCAAAGAATTCATCTTGGCGATCGGTACATCTGACCTTTACATCAAGGAATTCTATGCACCATTCCCTAACACCAAGGTGATTGAATTGGGTACAAAGCACTTCCTCGGACGTGCGCCCCTCGATCAAGCTGAAATCCGCAAATACAATGTGATTTTGGCAACTCGTGGAATCAAGGCAATGGTTACTGAAATGGTCAACAGCCGTGAATTCCTCGATGCCTTCGGTGAAGATGTTGTACCTTACAACCGCTTTGAAACTTTCCCTGCGGCTAACTACCCCAACACCAAGGAGCTATACGATCGCCTCACTAAGCAGGATAAATCGATTGTTGTGCCTAGCTTTGCTTCCGTAAAATCGAAAATGCCAACAACAGTTTAGATTTTCGAGATTAGCTGATAACTAAAAAAAGAGAGGTGGCTTTGCTATCTCTCTTTTTTTGTGAAATTGCGATCGCCACTTCATCAAAATCAAATAGTTAACGCACGCATTGCTGTATCAGATGTGTTTGACTACCTTGGCGGTGGAATGAGTGTTGAAGAGGTATTGGATGATTTTCCTGATTTAACACTTGCAGATATGCGGGCTTGTTTTGCGTTTGCTGCCAATCTCGATCGCCGTTTGACAGTGGTTCCCTATGAAGTTACAGCAAATGATTTATGAACAAGGGCCTTAAGCCCCTTGTTCATAAATCATTTGCTGTAAAAAAGCCATGTTTTGTAGATTTTTAATAAATTTAATACGTTACTTCTCATGTAATGATAAGTAAACTTAAAAACTTAAGAAATAGAATTTCTGTATCTTAAGTTTTTATTTTATGTGTTTATCTATTTTATCCAGACCCAGAAGTGTTGAATCAGAAATGAAATCAGCCTAAAATCGGGCACACTATTCCTGTAAAGATGGTGATTTTAGCTTAAAATTACCATCTTTCTAAACCAATG
>NZ_JACJQB010000069.1 GCF_014696385.1 Pseudanabaena mucicola FACHB-723 | reverse complement strand
AAAAAGCATGGTCACTTTCCTAAGAGTATCTTTCGGCTTGGCTTTGATTTTCTTCGGCATATTATCTTTGACCTTCATCTCAATTCTCAAGCCTTCTTTAACTCTATTAAATTTTTGTCCTGTACTTAGCTTTCAGACTATATGCTTCACTGATATTAAAGCCCTCCATCCTTTAGTTGATTATGCAGCAACTAGTTCGCAAACTATGGTCTTTTGCTGTGTTTTCAGCGAAGCTGTGTATTCTCCCACCAATACTTTGGCGGAGTCTTTGGCGACAAGTCCTAGCAGGTATGGCTTTTTCCTTCTTTTACGGATGACTTCAATTTGATATCTGCCATATTCTTGGCGTTGAGATACAAGAACGGGAATACAGGCATGTTCTCCATTTCCTGTCCATTTGGTGGATGCGAGTTCTCCATACTGTGCGCCCACTATTTGCAATCGCATCAGTTGGTTGTCATGGAGCCGAGCGCAGATCTCTGGTAAGAACATATTGAAGACAACGCTTGCAGTACCATGATCGCCGTTATGACTGGCTTGCCACATGGCGGCGGCACAGGTTTGCGCTGTCTGCTCACTTTTCTCCCGTAGTTTCTCGCCTAGTCCTTTTGCCCATTGCACGGCGGCACGGAGGATTTTCTTGCGGGATTCTTTCTCGCTTGATAGTTTCATCGCTTCCCTAATCTTGCTGGTATATTCATCACGTCGAGCGATCGCTCTTTTGTAGAGGGTTTCATTCGGTTTGAGGAATAGTTCGCGGAATTCAAGCAGGGTGCGTTCGTGCAAATCCACGGGCTGCCAGATGGCATTTACTGACTGAATCAGGAAGGAGATTGCGTCTTGGTATTCTCCACTTGCTTGCATGGGTCTAGCGGGCATTTTACATCGCTGTTTAGCGTCGTAGTAACTGCCATAGACTCCTTGCTGCTTGCGATCAATCAGCCAGTCTAGTTTTGGTAGGCTTTTGCCCACTGCATCAAGAAAGGATTGGTCGTGGCTGAGGTCAGATTTGAGCCGATCTACGGCAACTTGCACTTCTTGAGCTAAGCCTGCGATGTACTGATGGTGGTCTGTTGCCCATGCGGTGGCTAGGTAATAGGTAATCAGTCCAATTTGGTTTTCAGTAGATCTTAAGGCGACTTCCGCTAATGTGCCTTGCACTGGTACTTTGTCGGGTTTGTAAGTGGTGGGCTTGATGTGGTGCTGACGGATTTCTTGGGCGATTTCAGGTAATTTCTTAACTGATTTCACGCAGAAGGTATCTCCGTCAAAGTCCATACCGCAATAGTCACGGGCGAGTCTGGATTGACATACATCGTTCCCTGTTGGTTGAGTCCTTTGATGTGCTTGTTTGTCCAAATCTGCAAGTCATTGCGATCTCTGATGGGATAGTGAAATCCTACATATTCGCCTTCTGGCATTTCGGGGATGCACATTTCTAGTTCTCCTAGTTCGGGATATGGTTGAGCCATGAAGCTTGAGAAGTTGATGCCGCCACTGGTGGCTAGGGTTAACCATCTTCTTCTGACTAAATCTTCAATCTTTCGTACCACATAGGGATGTTCTAGCAGTTGTCCATGAATGTCGTGTTTGAGGATCTCCGCGAGGATTTTGCCGTCGGCTTCTTCCTCATTGCTTTCGGCTTCAGGATCATCGGTTTTGACCCATTGCTCTGTTTGCACCAGTTGGCAAAGTTGTTTGATGTCTGATTGGGCAGCCATTAGGGTTTCCGCTTTCTGTTGAGTGGTGGGCAGAACATCTTGGGCGATCGCTTGTTGGCTGAACCACTGCCAAACGGTGTAGGAGGTCTTGACTCTGCGCTTTTGGGCGAAGTTGACGATTCCTAGCTTCAGATTGGCGAGTTTGTGGATACCAAGTTTAGGTTTATGTCCTTTGAAGCAGGATAGGGGCAGGATTAAGTCAATTCCTGCGGGAATGTCTAGACTGATTTGCAAGGTTCCTTTGGCGACCCATTGGTGGGCAATTCCTGCCCGAAACTGGAATGGTGTATTGGCTGGGATTACAAAGTCTTCGCTTTGGCGCAGTTGGTTCAGCATTTCATGGCTAATTTTGCCGTGACAGTCATCGGTGCGATGTTCTTTGTCTTGGACAATCAGGATGGTGACTTGTTCAATGCCATAGATTTTCAGGCATTCAGTCATCAGAATGGAGCCGTAGTTGATTTGTCCCATAGCGCTGGGGAAATAGGTGGCAAAGGGGTTGAGTCCTTGGCTGAAGAAGAAGTCTCCATGCTTTCTGGCTCCCGATGCTCCTGCTAGTTGGTATTTGCCTAGCCCTTTGCTTAAGGCAGCGATCGCTTGTTTCTTCAAGGGTGCAATGCTTTTGGCGGCGGTGCTGCGCTTGCTGGCGGATTTGCTGGTTTTAGCGATGCTTTCGGCTTTGGCTATCTTTTGTAAGTAGCTGGAAATGTTGCCGATGCTGAGGTTGATCTCTGGATGCAGGGCTTCGAGGAGGGTGTCTCGAAATTGGATCTCGTTATCGACAATCTCTCCTGTGGCGAGGTTGGTCTTGGCGATCGTTAGCATTTTATTTATACGCTCAAAATGATTTAGCAGCTAGATCCAACAATTTGGATCTAGCTGCTGTTGGGTTTCGTTTATTGATGGACTAGGCTGCTTTCTTGTTCAGGTCTTGGCGATAAACGACAAATCCATTCTTTTGCAGTTCGTCAATTGTTGTGGGCTTTGATGGTAGAAAGTTGATCTTGCCTTCTTTGGTTGCCAGAATCTTGCAGCCATAATGACTTTGCAAGCGTTGAACGACTCGATCAACTGGCATAGTGAGGTTGCTTAAAGCCCAACCTTTCTTTGCTTGGTATAGCCACATCTTGTCTGTGCTAACTTGGGGTTTACGAGCTTTAGGTTGGCGGCTGGTTTCAACTACTGCATTATTGCTGGCTGCTACTCTCTTTTCCAGTTCCTTGACTGGAATTTGTGCATGGACATGGACAATCAAGGCTCTAGTCGTTACGTTCAGTTCTTCTTGACTCAGCTTGTCAATGATTTTATCGGCAAGTTCTTCTGGGGTGTCGAATCTTAGTTGACGTGCCATGGTTTTAGTCTCCTGACTTTACTTTTGGGGTTGACAATCGTTCACGGACTTTACGCGCTAGCGTTCTTCTTGCTTGTCAATGCAGATATTATTCTTGGATGGATATCTGCATTGACAAGATTTCTATTTGAAACTAGGCGGTTAGGTAGAAGAGCAATTCTTTCTTCTTCAGTTTTCGCCAGTTGGGGATCTTACGGTCTCTGGCTAGGGGTCTGAGTTCTTGGACTGTCATTTTCGTGAGCGGTTTGGTAGGGGCGCTTGCAATGATTTCTGTCTTGGCTTCCTTGACTTCTGCTTTCAGTTTTGGTGCTGCTTTTGCTGAGGACAAAGCTACTGTTGCATCTGGTAGTTCTGGGTTGGTGGCTGTTAGATGCTTGACTGTGATTTCAGGTGTTTCTCTCTGAGAAGTTAGTAGTGGCTGAGGAGTGGGTTCTGCACTTAGAAATGATAGTAGGGCATAGGTTAGTGCGGTCAATAATCCCAGTAATGCGATCAGGCTCACGGTTATAAGAGCTTCGACTGCAATCTTGAAAATTGTTGGTGGCTTCATAGTTTTTCCTGTTAATTTGTTGGTTTTCTTCAATACTTGTTTGGGAATCAGTTAGCGCGATCTTTGCTCATTCACTCGAATTTAAGCGAGATCGCTAGATTGATTTTTAGTTCAATTCTCTTGTTGCGTTTTTTTTAGTGAAGATATGGGGATAGTCTTCGGACAGGGTTTCCAGATGGCTTTCAGCAATTCGCCGACAATTTGCTCGATCTGTGGTGTATTCGTGCATGGATGCTTTGGCGAAATACTCGGCAGCGGTCAGTATCTCCATTACTCCTGAGACAATATTCGATATTTGGTCGGGGTGTTTGCTCAGATATTCACCTAGTTCTTGGACGCTTTCTCTCACTGCGTCCAATGTTGAATCTTGGCACTGTACTGTCCGCTTGGTGCCGTCTCGAAAGGTCAATAGTTTTGTGCCGTCGCTTAAATCGGTGATTCTTGCATTCATCGATTTAGCTAGGTCAATTAGCTGCTTGGTTGTCTTCATACAGCGCGATTTCGATCTGAATATCTGCGCCTGTGTCTTGCCTGTCAATCCACTTATTGCTACTTCCATATGATTGTTTTTCCTAATTTGTCAATCGTCATGGACTTCAAGCGTAAGCGCTCCTCTTAACGCTTATGTCTATGCAATAAGTTCTTCTTGCTAGGGTATGCTTATGTCTGAAAATATTGATTGCTTAATGGAAATCTATGGATAACTTCATCCAAACTCTTGCTCAAGCTAATTCGATTTACATCAAACAGAAGTTTGAAGTTGCGGAAATATTTGGGTTTGAAACTCGCAATCGTTACCAGATTCAGTCTGAGGATGGTCTCCAATTTGGTTACTGTGCTGAGCAGAAGCTAGGGCTTGGCGATGCTATCATGCGTCAGTTCTTAGGGCATTGGCGGGTATTTAACATTATTGGTACGGATATACATAATCAACAGGTTTTTCGCGCTCATCACCCTTTTCGTTGGTTCTTTCAACGTATTGATGTTTTTGGGGCGGGGGATCGGCAGGTTGGTAGTTTGCAACAGCGTTTTGCTTGGTTCAATAAAAAGTTTGATTTCCTCGATACGAGGGGTAATCTCATCATGTCGATGACTTCTCCCTTCTGGAGTATCTGGACTTTCCCTATTAAAAAACTGGCAAGGGATGTTGCTGTAATTGAAAAGAAGTGGTCTGGTATCTCTAAGGAGTTATTTACTGATGCTGATAATTTTAGGGTGCGTTTTAGTGATTCTCGATTAACTGCTGATGACAAACTGCTTTTGCTGGCAGGTGCTATATTCATCGATATCTTATATTTTGAGCGCAAAGCTTCTTAGTTTTTTAATTTTTTGATCTATTGATTTCTCCTATATCTCTATATCTATAGACTGTCTAAAAGATTTAGATTTAGCTTACTTATTTATCTTTGTTCTTGCTTTCCCCTTTGGTTTTCACTTATTACCTGTAGGGCGCGATCGCAATTTTTTGCCTCTTTTATGGTTACTTGGCTATGGGTGATCTCTAGTCCTTGCTGTACCAAAATTGGCGAATACTGGAATTTTCCTTGGTTCACGACTTTTGCCTCCAATGTCAATGTATCGGTGTCCTGTTCCCATGTGGCTCGATATTTACCTTCGTTGCCTTTGCGCTCAAATACAAGTTTGCCATCCTGTGATTCTACATAGTCACTGTTGATTGCTAAGATCTCCCGCCATTGCGTGGCGACATGCTGGCTTAATGCGTGATGATCCTTGTGCATTGCTTGCTGGGCTTTTTCGGTGATGCTTTCGCCTGCGATAAGCTCTTGAATTCGGTCTATATATTTCTCACTCTTGCCCAAATATTCGGCAATGCGGCTCCATTCCATTAGTTGCTGAATGTCGTTAACGATGCGGTTATCGGCTTTGATCGGTTCTGTTGGGAATGGCACGATCTTCCCGTTTACATAGTCGCCAAGTGGTTGAAAGTGCATTCCCCATGTGTTGCTATGTCCTTGAAAGGTGGTCAGTTCCTTGGCGCTATGTTTTTCCATCTGCGACCATTGCTGTTGATAGGCTGCATCTTTCAGCATTTCTGGGGTGATTTTGTACTGTTTACCCACTTGAAAGGCAACTTTTTGCTCTCCTGCGATCGCGATCGCTATGTCCCCTTCCTTAAATCCATAGGCGGCATAGGGTTCATACCTCCGTGTCGTGTGGCATCTGCCATGTCCACGCATTGCTTCGATACAGGTATTGACGGGTAAGGGATTCACTTCTCCATGCATCTTGAGGGGATAAACCATCTTGACGGGTTTTCCTGTGATTTTGACTGGCTGCTCTATCTGTACTGGCTTTTCTTGTTGTGGGGTTGAACCTTGGTAATAGCCTTGGGGCTGCCAGTTGAGGGCATAGCCTTTTTCTTGCAGATATGCCACGACTAGTTGATCAGTTCCCTTGGCGTTTCCCACTAGTATTTGACTGCCTGCGGCGATCGCTTGATCTAGTAAGGGTTGGTAATGACTGGTAAATACTTGATGCAAATCTTGCTCAATCTGCGATTTGGTGCGTTCGTCTCCTTCTCTCCTCCAAGGTCCTGACCCACTGACCATAATCGCATCTTCAGGTTTATATTTACCTGAATTCGCTAGTTCTCCCCATGCTTGTTCGTACAATCTCGTACTGGAATAAACCGTTTCGGGGGTGGCGGCTTTGCCGATAAATTGGGTGGCGATTTCTGCCATTGCTTTATCCTTGCCAAAATGACTACGCACTGATTCCCTCAATTGCGATTCAATTTTTTCGAGGGGATTTGTACTGCTGCTTTCCTGAGTCTCTATAGAGCTTTCAGCTTGAGTATTAGTTTCTATCGGGATAGTGACAGGAGACAATGCCTCTCGATCTCGCTCAGGATCGTAGTTTACTCCCATCGCGGCGAGATTCTTCCAAGACATTTCAATTAAACTTGCTTTTATTGCTTGCCCTTCGTAGAGATAGGTAATCCCGTTAATTCTTCCCCCTGCCTGCACTTGCGCTTTTAGTCCCACGTTCTCCTCGGCAAGCTTTGCCACAAATTCGGTCATGGTCGGTTGGTTAGCCGCAGCTTTGGCGATCGCTTCTTTTAATTGCGGCGCAATGACATCAAGGTTGACGGCTTCTTTGAATCGTTCTGGTGATAGTCCGTGCCATATTTCAGGCAGTTTGAGCGTACTTCTATCGATCTCTAAGTCTGCATCTTTCTTGCTGGCTGATAAATTGATGTTTGCAACGAACTGACTGCCAATAGGCATATAGGCTGCGTCATTGTGGACAACGCCCATGTTTTGCCATTGGTCATCTATCTGGACTTGAATTACCCGCTTTTCATAGATGGGACTTTGAGGATTGGCTTCGATTACCATCCTGCAATTTAGGGCTTCATGGGTTTGCCATTGTTTATCTTTAAACTCGTTGGTTTCATACTGCAAGCCAATTACTTTGATTTTTGCTACCTGTAGTTCTTGTAGTCGGTTGGCTACGACTTGGGTAAACATTTTGCCTGCGATCGCACGGTTATTGTTATGCCAGAGAGCGGCAGCTCGGCGTTCGCGTTCGACTTCTGGAATTGCATCGCGTTGGGTTTCTAGATATTTCTCGGCGGCGGCAAATTTGTCATCAACATCATTTTTGGAAATGCCTAGTTTGAATTCTAGGTTGAGGTTGCCGAAGATTTTGTCTTTTTCGATGGTTTTCCCATAGGCGGCTAAGCTGGCTGGGGAGATTAATCCCACGTCAATTTTGTCTCGATCGATTAGGGCGACGGCTTTGTAGGGATATTGTTTTTCGGTCTTCCAGTCCTTATTTTTTGCCATCTGGATATCGACAGTTTCTCCTTTGCGGGCGATCTCCCAGATTGGCGACTCGCCATCGGGGTCGGTGCTAATCACACTAACGATTTCGATTTTGTTGCCTTTTGCCGAGGTGGCGGTGAGAGCAATACCTTCTTCATGTTCCAGTCGGCTACGACTGGCGGCGGCTTCAGAGATGAGCTTGTTGTAGTGCGTGGCAATCCCCTTTGCCCATTCGCTATCTGCGTCGGTATGGCTGTCTTTGGGGAAGATATGGTCAAAGCGGTTGTAGTTGCGATCGCCAATCAAACTATGTTCTTTGTAAATCTGGTTGGCTTGTTCCACCATCCAGCCCACAGGGTCTTGAGTATTGGTTTTGATACCTTCAGCATCGATGTAGGCATAGCTATTGTCTTTATCTTTAATCCACTCGACTTGTTTGTATTTGGCAACTTTCTGACAGAATTGAAATTCATCTTCATTAACTTTTCTGGCACTTTTGGGAGTATCGACTGCACGCTGTAAGTTCACGGCTGCGAGGCTTTCTAACTGCCATAGCAGTCTCTCAGTTTTGGCTAAACCTTGAGTTACAGCAGTCGCTTTTTCTGGTTCGGGTAGGTTTGGGATGGTACTAGCGATTAGACTAATCTCGACAATCTGGTTGCGCCACGATTCATTGAGAATGCGAAAGGGTTTCTTGGTTTCTTGGTCTTCGGCTAGGAGCTTTTGGAAATGTTTGCCAATGTCTTGCAAGTATTTGCTGCTTTCAGCTTCTGGAATATATTGCGTTTCCCATCGCAATGCTTCTAGCCTCATGCCCAAATTGGCAACCCGTCCTGTGGGGTTATCAGCAGCGTTCACGGCGGCACTGGCTAGGTTAGCAAATCCATTGGCAGCATCGCGGGGAATCTTCTTTTCTTTTTCAACTTGAATTGGTTTGTTCTCTGGTAGATTCTTGTCAATGATTTCTTGGATTAGGGTCGGATATTGTTCGATGATTTTCTGGGAACTGGCTTGCTGTTCGGGGGATAATTGACTAGGAATTATCCCCACGCGATCGCCATCAAAGTCGATCACCAGTCGTTTCGCATCGTTAGGATTGAGGTAACAAACTCCTCTCTGTCTATAGGCTTCGGGGTCTAATTCCCGCAGAACTGTGAGGTTGTTCGTAAATACATCAAAGTTGGCAGCATTGGCGACGGGACTGCGATAGATGGCAACTTCGGCTCCATCGGGTAGTCCTGTAAAACTGACTTCGCCTTCTTGCAGTTGGTTATGAGGTTGGGCAATGCCACTGGGGACGTAAACGCCGCCTGTGGCAACTTCTTGCCATTCACTTTGCAGAAATTCCCGTAAGCGTTTGGCGATGTCTTCCATTTCTAAGATCTGGCAATGACCACCTTCGATTAGGTCAGTTTTGAGGATGTCATAGAGCCAATCTTGGTATTCTTCGTTAGGTGAATTTAATGGCTCTTGTTCAATTTCATTGGCTGTTGTGTTTTCTTGTTGGCTTAATCTTAGTTCCTGTGCCAGTTCTGGCTCGATGATTTGTGTAATGTTAGCACGATCCGCGACTTGATCTTGTCTCTGCTGTTGGCGCTTTTCATGACGTTCGATATACAGTTGCGCTATCTTGCGTGGGTCGGATTGGGCTTCAGCGAGGCGTTCGGCTTTGACTTTTAGCTTAGGCAATACGTCTGCTTGGACTCCTTCAGGAAAGAAGACGAGAGCTTGAGTTCCGAGTTTTTGTTCGGTGAATCTGGCATCTTCTTTTCTTGACCAGAATAGACTAATTTTATGGAGACCTGTGGTGGTGGTTTTGTTGTCGCCTTTGATGCTCGATTTGGCAATAATGCCATCAACTTCTAATGCTTGGCAGAGTAAGCTAGCTCGACATGTGCCTTTGATTACGCCCTGCCATTCAGGGACGGCAGCTCGATATTGAAAGGGGCGGTTTGGTTTGGCTTGCAGTTGGTTGGCGAGGTCGGGGGAGATCAGGCTATAGCAGTCCCCTAGTTTGCTGGCGATTAAGCCCATTGCTTTATCGCTGAGGGTGATGCCATTGCTCAGAGTGATGGATTGATTCCCCCAATCCGCTTGGTAATTTCCTGTGGCTGGGTCTTTATTCAGGGTTTCATCATCAACGATCAGGATTCTGGCTTGCTCTTTAAAGATGGAGGTCTTGGCTTCGGAGACTGGCAAACTGCCATAGGCAACTGCATCGCTGTGATTGGTGAAGATTTCTTGGCTTACTTTTTCGGCGATATCGCGATCGCCAAAGTAAGCACTTCGACCATTGGCAAGAATTAGATACAGTCCTTGCTCTTGCAGTCGTTCGATATCTCGTTCGGTGATGCCATCGTACATCTTACCAACGGCAAGTTTACTTGGTTCGATGTCTTTGCCGATCTTCAGTTCGAGGTAGCTATGCTCAACGGATTTCGGAGGCAATGGTAACTCTTGCCCTGTCTTCAGGTCAATTTGTCTAAATTCCATTTGATGATTTCTCGCTAGAATTCCAAATCAATATTTGCTTCTCTGCTTGGTTTGCTTGCTTGTGCTTTCGGTTTTACTTTTACCCTTTTGCGCTTTGGTTCACCATCTTCGTCATACAGGGAATACTGGGATTCATAAGTAGCCATGCAGAATTATTTACACATATCCGAACTAATGGGAAGATTCTAAGAATCACCATATCCGAACTAATTACTGTGAGACTAATTGAGCCACTT
>NZ_JACJQB010000068.1 GCF_014696385.1 Pseudanabaena mucicola FACHB-723 | reverse complement strand
TTCCCTATGCTTGGCAAGAGAAAGGGACGGGTTTAAGCTTACCCAGTCAACGCAGTAAGAGGTTAAATGTCGTGGGTTTGATGAATCGAAACAATGACTTATCTGCTTATGTTTTTGAACGCAGTATCACCAGTGCAGTCATTCTCGCTTGTATCGATGACTTTGCTCGTCAATCTACCAAGCCAACAGTGATTGTTATGGATAAAGCCTCTATTCATACCAGTCAACTGATTCAAGAGAAATTAGAGCAGTGGAAGAACCAGCAAGTTGAGATTTTCCAGTTACCCCCTTATAGTCCCCAGTTGAACTTGATTGAAATTTTGTGGCGTTTCATGAAGTATGAGTGGATTGAACTCAATGCATATGAATCTTGGGAAAGTTTAGTCTCTTATGTTGAAAAAGTTCTTCGAGACTTTGGTTCAACTTATGTAATTAATTTTGCTTAGCTACTTACTTCAGCAAATAAAACAAGAAACAAACTCATCAGCATTCCGCCAATGACAAGCATAGAAGCGATTGCTAATTGAAAGTATGAGTTTACTCTGACGAAAACCAAGCTCTTAGCATAAACCTTCTTTAATTCAACGTTGTTCATAAAACTTTCCGTTCAACAAAGGAGTTGTATACCCTAAACCTAAAATATATGGCTTAACCTTGCTACAAAAGCCGAATCGCGATCGCACGAAAGCTCCAAATAATTAGCATCTCTGGTCATCGCCACATACTAATTGCGTATTGGTTCTAGTAGAAATTGATTAGCAATCATGATGGATCGCATAGTGTTACAGATTGCGATCCATACCAAAAAGCCCGTTGCAACAATACTTGTACAACAGGCTTTTTGGTGGAATTTAGCAATATTTAGGCAGCCTTACGAGTCATCAAACCGACAATAGCCGCTAAAGACTTGAAACCACGCTTGATTTTTTGCTTGCGCTGCATCTTGCGAAGAATAGTGACCACAGATTCTAAGTCATGCTTGGTATCTGGAGGCTTTTTAGTGTGGCTCAGAACAATACCAAACTGGGTCGCCGCATTGCAAAAAGCATTGAGCATGGCACGTTCGGGGGCATGAATACCAATAGTTGACGTACCAACTCGAATCAAACAGCCTTTATCACTGCCCGTCGCCTCACGGGTGATATCGCCTAACTCTAAGGTACAGCGCATGGTGATGTAGTCGGATACAGCTACTGGCTCAGAAAAATGGACTTGCCAATTAGGATTAATCGCATCAAGACGAACGCAAAGGGCTTGCCACATGGCAAAAAACTTAGAAGCATCATGGTTGTTTTCGGCAATACCGAAGGAACGAGCCTTAGATGCAGATAGGGATAGGATTGCTTCAGACGGATTAGAAGAGCGAGTCATAGATAAATCCTGAAAGCTATTTGATTAATGTACATTAATCAAACAATTCTTGTCACATCTCATTTATTGCCATAAAAAGCCATAAATTAGGGTGAGATTATTGATGATACTTTTTGCTCTATTTGGCTTAGTTTTACTACAAAGCATGAATCACATTGGTCACCACTCCCCATATATGTAAGTCCGTATTTTCACCAATTTCGATAGGTTGAAAGTCAGTATTTTCAGGCATTAACCATAATTTACCTCGATGCTTCCTGAGTCTCTTTACCGTCAATTCCCCATCGACAACTGCAATCACGATCCTGCCATTGGTCGGCTCGATCGCTCGATCAACTACCAGTAAGTCACTAGGATGAATACCCGCATTTTTCATCGATTCACCGACTACACGCACTAAAAATGTTGATTCGGGATGTTTAACCAGATGGCGATTAAGATCGATTTTTCCCTCTACATAGTCATCCGTCGGTGCGGGAAACCCTGCGGCAATGGGGCTAAGGTATAACGGGACTCGTTGTTTGGTTTGCCCTTCGGGTTTAAATACTGACTCAACCGTAGTTTTTGGTTCTTTGGGAGCTTGGTGGTTTAAGGTTTCTAATATTTCATCGGCAATATGAATGGGCAAGCGCACTGCTTTGGTTTGCTCCCCATACTTGTATGTACCAGTTGGACGACCTGCTCCTTCCCGTTTTCCTCCGCGTGGCATAGTTGTTTTTCCTGTGTTCAAGGTTTTGATTATTGTACGTTTTTCGTAAACGCAATCGCTATACCTTTAGCAAATCTATACCACCCTCTCCAATCTCCTCACAAAAGTTGAATTGCGATCGCACGAAAGATCTACATACTTCGTAGCCTTAGCGGATCGCCATGCAATAATCGCATGGTGTTCTAAGTAGAGATGCCAAAGAAAAGTTAACACTTTTACCTTAGTGAAACTATAGTGATAAGCGGCTAATACATAAAAATTTTGAGTTTCTTATCTTCAGTTTACTTATACTTGCCTACTTAGTAGAAAGTTGCCAATAGCATAGCGTTTGATGGATTGGGTTAAGCGGCGATCGCTTTTTCTAATAACTTTTATCTGGATCAATCCTATCTTTATGTGAAGGCTTCGACTTCGCTTAGCCAAAGATAAAAGGTAAGTCGAAGCCTATTTCAGCTCATTTCGGATTAGAATATGTCCGCTCAGGCAGCGGAAATCCGCAAGAAGTTCCATCTTTATGAATAACTTCTTCTTCCCAAGGTAGAGAATATTTTCCATCTACCATATCTTGCATATATGTATAAGGGCAGTCTTGAGCGCCACCCTTCACAGCCACATAACCGCGGTGCCCAAATTGGTAAATATTGTTTTCTACACCCCAATGTTTGCGAGCTTCACGGACTAGATCGGGACGAACTTCAGCAGTAATAATTTCATCAGGGCGGTGACTGCCCATCACCAAAGGCTCACCATCAAAGTTAACAATCATCCCTTCTCCCATAGAGTCAAAGCTGCCGTCAGAGCCGCACATACAGACCGAAGCCGTCACCATCAGGTTACAGAAAGCATTCGATTGATTGGTAATCTGCCAAGAATGGCGAATTGGAGCCGTATAGCCAGCGGTACGAATCATGATTTCTGCACCTTTATAAGCACATTCTCGTGCCATTTCAGGAAACATACCATCGTGACAAATAATCAGCGCGATCGTACTGCCATTAGGTCCTTCACAAACTGGGATTCCGAGATCCCCCGGTTCCCAAGGTTCAACTGGAACCCAAGGATGTAGTTTGCGATAGTAAAGTTTCAATTCGCCTTGATTGTCAATGATAATTCCACTGTTATAGGGATTACCTTGAGGATTATATTCCATCAATGAGAAGCAACCCCAAATATTATTGTCAATGCAAGCTTGTTTAAATGCTGCTACTTCTGCCCCATCTAAGCTACACATGATCTCGGGATTGGTATCCATCGACAGACCATGCAAAGAATATTCAGGGAATACGACTAGATCCATAGTTGCCATATTTCGCCTTGCTTTAGCGACCATTTCACAAATACGTTGAGTTTGGGCTGCTAAGTCTTGTTTGGTGACAACTGTTGGTAGTTGAAGCTGCACCATCCCTATCACTACACCATTTGGGGTTTTATTTAAGCCGCCGAGTCCACTCATGATTTCCTAAAGTTTCTAGTGTTACATGGTTGATTATTAAGGTTATATCTCAAAGAGATAGTATTGTTTGATAGATAATCAATGATAAGATCGCAAACTTGATCATAAAAAATGACTTAGATAATAATTTGAAATAACTGTGTATAAGTAGTTTGGATTCAAGCCTTTATAGCGGTTTTCAGTGGGCTCGGTGCAGCTAAAGTATGAATTTTATATGTGTTTCAGACCACCGTTTTTGCTCGTACTCATATGAAAACCGCTATAGCAAACAACACAGGCTTTAATTTTATCTATTATCTAGAGTAACAAGCTCTCCTAAAGCACCCTCTCCAATCTCTTCACAAAAGCCGAATCCCGATCGCAGGACAACTCTAAATACTCCGTAGCCCTAGTCATCGCCTAAAAAGTATTGCTTCTGATGCGATCACAAGATCGTTCTAGTGGAAAGTTTTAATAGCTTAATTACTTATTCCCACGACGTTAAGCATTCTTTCATTGCGCGATCCATAGTTTCACGATCTGCGTGATAGCGGTGACCATGGCCGGGTAAAACCCATTCAAACGAATATGTTGCTAACTTTTTCATCGATCTCCCTAGCTCCTCCCATGAGTACCAGCAAGCATTCTGAAATGCAATCAACCGATTCAGTCGATTAGACCATGCAAGATGATCGCCCGAAAACAAATATTTCTGCTTATACAGTAAAACCGTATGCCCCTTAGTATGTCCAGCAACAGGAATTATTACCAGATCATCCGCGATCGCAATAGGATCTGTCCCAGTTAATTGCATTTCAATATTTTTTGTCCCGATACCAATGTCATCTTGATGCAAAATGCGATCGCATCCAAAATGGTCATGAAATTTCTGGTGATCGGCAATATCATCACGATGGGTCAGGTACAAATAACGTATCCCTCCCATTACTTCTAGTTGTTTGACTAATGGCGTGTTAAAACGTGGCGAATCAATCAAAATATTCCCTTCAGGATGCAAGAGTAGATAGCTTGCCGCACCATAGGATGATTCCGCATGATAGCCACAATGGAAAACATTTTGCTCAATCTCTATGGGGAAACTTTGCTGCGCCAATTGGATATCGTGGGGCTTTTCTACTGTGCCAATAGAAGCAGTGGGGCATGACAACAGTGCTTGTAGAGCTTTCAGTCTTTCGATTTCCCCTATGGGCTGATGATAAACAACGGATTGAGAGGAGACTTGATGAAATATTTCGGGAGCCATCCATCGACAGGTATCACAATCAATACAAGTGCTATCAACGTAAAAATCACCACTGACATTGTGAGGTAGTCGTCGTTCAATTTTTGCCCTAAAGATAGTGTGTCTATTTATCCTTCTCTGTTATATCTTTAAATTCACTAATCGCTTCACAAACGCCGAATCGCGATCGCAACTCAATTCTAAATACTCCGTATCCGTAGCCCTAGTCATCGCCACATATAAAATCCTTGCTTCGTCCGCGATCATCTGAGACTGCATCGGCATAAATCCCACACCCGCAATAAACACCACTGGAAACTCAAGCCCTTTGCTGCTGTGCATCGTCAACAGTTTCACGCTTTGCGCTTCTGGGTGGTAACGCTTGCTGTTACTGTCTTCGTTTAGCCATTCCACAGGTATACTGACATCTTTTAAAGCAGGGCTCAGCGATCGCCCCATGAAGTCCGAACGATAGATAATCGCTATGTCATTCCAAGCAATCCCGCGATCTCGATATTCCCCTATGCGATCGCAGATATGTCTAACCTCTGCCGAAAAACTACTTAACCTTGTAAATGTTGGTTTTGCGCCATGTCTGCCCACGGTTTCGGGTTTAATTAAAACAGGACTATCCTCTTCACTGTCCTCGGTGGGTTGCATGATGTTCTTAGCCAACTCGATTTCATATAATTCTTTATCCAACTTAGGTTAGCTAAGATGAAAACTGCCCATGTACAGCAAGCCAAATACAGGCTGGCTCAACACTAGTATATTCAACACGATGCTTTGTATGCGCGGGAATAAGTAAATAATCTCCTGCTTTTAGTTTTATTTTCGAATCGTCTGCACAGGAAAGCTCGGCTTCGCCCTGAAGTAAAATCACCCATTCATCCGCAGTTTGGTCATACCATTGTCCTGAGGTCGTAGTTTGTCCTGTGGAAATAATGCGTTCAATCTGGATATTTTCACCAGAAACAATTTGCTCAAATTTTTCTAGCTGAGATACTTCTTGAGAAAGTTCGTATATGTTCGGCATAACCTCAATGAGTTTTACTCATCCTGAATTAAAGTTTCGATTTCGGCTAGTAGCTTGGCAAGCTTTTTAGTTTTTTTAGGATTATCCCAAACCTTAGATTTTTTCATTGCCGTGAAAGCCTCACTCATCAAATCTTTGAGAGAAGGCTCTGTTACAGTCAAATCTTTAACAGAGTTAATAGCAGAAATTCTAGCCTTAATTTGAGAAAGAGACAGATTTTGAGCAATAGACTCTTCAAGTAATTCTTGCCGTTGACCTTCATCTCGCATACGAGCGATCGCTCTTGCTTTTGTAAATTCTAATTTGCCCTGACGCAATGTTTCTAAAACATCATCAGGCATATTTAGTAGCGGCAAACGATTTGTGCGAAAGGATTCAGCGTTGAACCTGCCAACATTAGCCAGTAAAGATTCGATCGCCTCAAGTTGACGGTTAACGTTATCCGTCAACTTGAGGCCACGTTTTTTAGCATTGGCTGCTTGGTTTAAGGTGGAGGCAATATCACTAGGCTGAATATCAAGGGAAAGGGATAATAAATCTAGAATAGCCTCAGTTTCTTCAACAGGGTTTAAGTCTTCACGCTGCAAATTTTCAACAAGAGCAATCTGGATCGCTTCTTTGTCGGTGACATCTTTACTGATGATCGGTACTGTATCTAGTTCAAGAATTTGGGCAGCACGAAATCTTCTTTCCCCTGCAATTAATTCATATTGTCCATTTGCCAAAGGACGAACTAATAGCGGTTCCAAGATGCCATGTTCTTGGATCGATTGCACCAATTGCTGCATCTTTTGCGGATCGAAATATCGTCGCGGCTGCTTAACTGGCAATTGAATCAGATCCATTTTCACTGTCTGATTGATTGCTGAGGTCAGTTCATCCAATAGACGAACATTGCTAATTTGATATGCTGGTAAAGATCGCTTGCTAGCCATTAAATTGTCTCCAATGAATCTGTGATTTGATTTAAGATATCGATAACTGGGTGTTTCGGTGAATGTAATCCTAATGGTTCATGCATTTGCGCCGAGTCTGGGAAAGCGATCGTCCTTGGGATAGGAGGATAGACGGTGGCAATCGATGAGAGTTGGGTCTGAATAGTAGTTAGGCTGGTTTTTGCTTGCAGGGTTTGTCCTTCGTGCATGGTGGGAATAAAGCCTGCAACTTTAAGATTACGGTTAGCCCTTTGACGGACACGCGCAACGGTTTCTAGTAATAAGTTACAACCAACTAGACTTTTATAATGGGTTTGAATTGGGACTAACACATGGGTAGCGGCAATCAGGCTGATATAGCTAAGGATAGCGAGACTGGGAGGACAGTCAATCAGGATGAAATCATATTGTTCTTGGACTGTAGCGATCGCATCTTTGAGGCGCACTTCTCGAAATTCAGCTAAGACCAGTTCCATCTCGGCGGCACTTAACTGAATATTGGATGGGACTAAATCCATGCCATGAATATTGTGGTGGATTGATAAGCTTTCGTACTGAGTAATGGACTGATAAATAGTCTTATCTAGTTGATAGATATCAAGTCCTAGAAATGATGTTAATGATGATTGCGGGTCCATATCGACTAGAAGGACTTTGCGATCGCGTTGGGCAAGTTGGTATCCCAGATTCATAGTTAGGCTGGTTTTGCCAACCCCACCAGACTGATTAAACAGGGCAATAATCTTGGTCACAGGATATCGTGGTAAACAACACTTATGAAGTGTAACTTATGTTTGCAATTTTTTATAAATTGTGATGCTTTTAGAGCAAATTCAATAGTCAGAGATTAATTTATACTTATTAATACTTAGTTTAACGAGCATTTTGTGCCAATTCTGAAGTTGACGGGTAACGTTATCCGTCAGTTGCCTCAAACATCAAAATTTAGGTAAGACAGAGATAATGAATCCTGATTGTCTATCCTTAAAATACAATCAAGAACAGAATTGAAGAGCCCAAAAATCGGAGGACTTAATTATTTACTAGAAGTAATGATGATCGCCAATCTCACAGTAAAATTACCTTAACAAAGAACATGAGTTGCATATGCCTGCACTAAAGATAAGTGAATCAGTGATTCGCCAAAATGCAAGTGATAAATCTTTTCAGCGTGGCAAAGAATACGCGCGATCGCAATCAGTGAAAGATTTATTTTGGCGAGATCAAACTCTGCAAGCCACAGTAGCAGGAAGCACTTACTATCGCGTAAGTATCGGCTTTAGCAATCGCGGTATTAAATCAGCAGAGTGTTCTTGCCCCTACGATTTTGGTGGTTGGTGTAAGCATATTGTGGCAGTCCTATTAGTAGGCTTGGAGAAACCCAAGATAGAAGAGCGTCCTAACCTAGCCCAAATGCTCGAAAAACTGGATCTAGAGCAAACACGCAAACTATTGCATAACCTTGCAGCCCAATCTCCTGATTTAGTTGACCTCATTGATAATCAGATCCAGCTTTTAAACAGCATTAAAGAAAACAAGTCAAAATCTGCTAAGGCTTCATCGAAATCTCAATCTAGTAAGACCGCAATTCAACACCCAGAAATTGACCGATCGCCTTTTCGTCGCCAATTAGCCTATGCATTAAGCAAGGCTATACGCAATTATGAATATAGCTATAGTGATGAAGATGATCCTTTTACAGATACCATTTACGAAGAGATCGAAAAGACAAAGGTATTTCTAGAAGCAGGAGATAGCTTTAGGGCTTTTGTGATGTTATATGCGATCGCTGAAGAATTATGTAACTTTACCGAAGAAATCGAAAACTATTTGGGCGATGTGGAGAACTTAACCGATCATCTCGATCTAGCAATGGCTGAAGCAATTCTCTGGACAGATTTTTCGGCAAAGGAACGACAAAAGTGGGTAACAGAAATCGAAGGCACTCAGGATAAACTCTGTGCAGATCTTGATTTTAGTATCGTTGCCTTGGTACAGGGTTGGGATTATCCCTATTTACAAGCAGTACTGCAAGGCAAAGAAAAACCAGAAAATCTTGATGATCAATCTCCCAAAATCTCAACGCAATTTAAAAGAAAAAGGTCAACTATTCATAAGGAAGAAAATGTCTATGTTCGCGAAACAAATCACCATCAATTAGTAGAAATTCGTCTCAGAATTTTACAAGCCCAAGAGCGTTTTGATGAATACCTCAATCTGGCTAAAGATGCAGGCATCTTTACTAACTATATAAATATGCTGCTCCAATTAGGTCGCTATGAAGAGGCGATCGCAGAGGCGGAGAATGTCCAAGATGAAGATCAAGCTTTTGTCATAGCGCAGCAGTTGTTAGAGAATGGTTTCGAGAAGCAAGCTTTATATATTGCCAACAAGGGATTGCAATTACAAGAGGAGAATGCTAAGCGCTATCGGACAGTTGAGTTTGCGGATTGGACAGCCCGTTTAGCCGAAAGTTTGGGAGAGACAGGAATCTTGCTTAATGCCAAGATCGTTGCATTTAAGCTCAAACCTTCCCTCAATACTTATCATCAAATCCGTGACTTGACAAAGAGCAAATGGAAGACAACTAAAGATATTTTGCTCAAATATTTATTGCAATTCGATTCTTTTGCGGCTACTGAAGCCAAGGTCAATATCTTTTTAGAAGAAGGTCTATTTGATGAAGCGATCGCGATCGCCAATACTAGTTATTGCCCAAATCAGACTAGATTACGAGTAATGCAAGCAGTGATCAAAAATAATCCTGAATGGGTGATCACCAAAGCGCAATCTCTAGCGGAGGATATTATTGCTCGCGGTAAATCCGATGATTATGAACAGGCGATCGCGTGTTTGGAACAAGTTCACAATGGATATAAGATTTTAAAACAGGAAAAAGAATGGCTCAGCTATCGCAATCAATTAGTTGAAATGAATGCCCGTAAGCGTAAGCTCATGGAATTAGTTAAGCGCAAGGGACTTTAAGCGATCGCCCATAACATGAACCTATTCGAGAACCACCGCCAACAAATCACCGCATCAGAAGCCCCCCTCGCCGATCGCCTACGTCCGCGCCACCTCGATGAATTCATCGGACAAGAACATATCCTCGGACAAGGAAGACTGCTTCGCCGCGCTATCCAAGCAGATCGCCTATCATCCCTCATCTTTTATGGTCCCCCAGGGACAGGCAAAACCACCCTCGCAAGGATTATCGCCAACACCACCAACGCCCACTTCATCGCCATCAATGCCGTTCTCGCAGGCGTAAAGGAAATCAGAGAAGCAATCGAAACTGCACAAAACCAACGAGGCTATCACAATCAACGCACGATTCTCTTTGTCGATGAAGTGCATCGCTTCAACAAATCCCAACAGGACGCATTACTGCCTTGGGTAGAAAATGGCACAATCATTCTCATCGGCGCAACTACCGAAAATCCCTTCTTTGAAGTTAATAAGGCACTGGTCAGCCGATCGCGATTATTCCAATTAAAGCCATTAACCGAAGCAGATTTGCGACAGGTATTAAAGCAAGCAATTAGCGATCGCCAGAGAGGTTACGGCAACCTCAAAGTAAATGTTACCGAAGAAGCGATCGCCCATTTAGCCAATGTCGCCAACGGTGATGCAAGGTCATTACTGAATGCATTGGAACTAGCAGTAGGGTAATGTGTCACATTTGTTGGAACGTTCAATGGGGTTGAAACGAAAACTCATATCTATTGATAAACAGACCAATGACAATATCATGCATCACAATGGATT
>NZ_JACJQB010000067.1 GCF_014696385.1 Pseudanabaena mucicola FACHB-723 | reverse complement strand
ACTACAGAGTACACATTGACGATTTCATCAATTAGTTGACATTTTCATCAATTAGTTGATTAATAACTCAACTTTGTTATCTACTTAGATAAGTTTTTATTGAAAGCAGCAACTTATTTCTGGGTTCAGCAATAAATTTACAAATTAATATTTTGTCTACAAATTGCAGACAAAATATTAATTACAATTCCCAAAAATCAACATTTAGCATCGTTTCAATATCGCGCCCAAATTGCCATGTATCAGGAAATTGATACTGTGGATAATCATCTTTAACCGTTTCAAGAGCAAACTCAAAAGCCTCTAAGACAGACTCATCCCATAAAGTTTTTAGGCTAGGAGTCTTTTGTAGTCTGCGTTTAAGCCGTCTACGTTGCTCTCTTATAGTGCGTTCCCATCCATTAAACTCTTGAGGCATATCCACACAAAGACGCTTGAGGCAATGCTCGATTAAGGTTTCTAACCGACTCTCTAGCTCGTCACGGTAAGAATTACCCAAAGCCTCGATCTCCTCTAACAAGTTTTCTAAGTCCACATGGTCAAAATCCTTAGCCTTTAGCTTGGCTATAGTGTCTTGAGTCCATAGCAAGAAATCGGACTCATATAAGGATTTACGAGCAATTGATTGAGTCATTTATTTTGCTCCTTTGCTATTGGTGCGATCGCCTAACTTGCCCTCACGCTTGGCAGTATTGACAGCTTGAGTTAGCAAATATGTACACAGGCTACTAACAGATCTGCTCTCAGCAGTAGCCCAAGTTTCTAAACTTTGCTTTATTTCAGTAGGCAGATAAGCCGTCACCATGTCTGATTGACGTTTTCCCAAGGTTTCCACTTTTGACGCGACTGGCATAAATAATAACCCTGATATTGCTTATTGAATTAAGATACAGTATTTTACTGTACTATAGCTACAGTAGCTTACGGTAGCAACTAAATATTAAAGGCGATCGCACGGCTTGGAAACTACGCGATCGCCTTTATCCCCATTTACTCAATAGGTAGATTAATTATGGCATTGAAACCTCAAAAACAGGCTGTAGAACCTACACAGCCCGAATATCAAACCACACCCGCACCATTATCAACAATTGTTGACATCGAACTCGAAAATGCGATCGCCAATGAGTTACTAGATAGCATCGACTGGTCAAAAGTGCGAGCCGCAATCATCCGCAAAGCACCCGCAAAACTTTTTGCTTGGCTGACCAGTGGCAATGATACCCCCGTCAATATTTCCCCATTTCCAGAACTTGCAGTATTGCACAGTAGCGATGATGAGGGTAAAGCAGCATGATTAAAGCAATCTTCACCGCTCTAACTGGCATTAATGACAGCATCGACAGCCCAGAAAAACAAACAGCATGGGAGCAGCAGCGATATCTAGATGAACACGATCTAGACAGCATCGAAAATATCAACCCTTGCCCCTGTGGACAAATGACGATTTTAGATTGCGCGGGTGAGTGTGGATTTGAAAAAGATGATTAAAACTCTACTCATCACATCTTCCCTAAGCCTTGCTGTAGGCACGATTGGCGGTTACTTCCTTCAGAGGATGGAAGCTGCATCAACTTCCATCCAAAATGCTCAAACCATTGCAGCGCTTAGCATTTCCGCAAAATCTGATGAAGCAATCGCCGCAAACATCACCCCAAAAGCAGACAGACAGGCTTTAATTTCAAAGCTTGCCCTATGCCTAAATCGCCCCATAGCTAAGCAATTGAGCGACAAGTGGACGGACAAACAACTAAACGATCTCACCTTTGAAATTTGCAACAAACAATCATGACCCAAATTACAGAACAGAACCAATCTAACCTTGTCGAAGAAAACATCATTGATAACCCTGCTGATATTGCTGCTGAAATGAAAAGACTTTCTAGCGCTTGGCTTCAAGCTGTGCAGAATGTTCAACGCAATCCTAAGCCTTTGATGGATAAGCCTTTGGTGGATGTGGATGAGCCTGTGATGATCAGCGTTGATGAGCTGCAAACAATTCTGAATGATCGCCCTATAGCCTTGCTTTGCAACGCAATAGACAAACTAGACTCTAGTCTTGCCAAAGTTCGCACCCTATACCGTTCACAGGTTTTCACTGAAGAAGAGCAGCGCAACAGAGATCTAGGCATTGCCGATGGTTCCGACTCTGAACTCGTTCACGCGATTGGTGCAGAGTTGAAAGAACTTAGAGCAGTTCTCAAAAAAGCTATGCAGCAAATCAAAGCTGAAAGCTAATCTCAGAGCATTTTTGATGCACTTGAGTAAAAAGTTCAAACCAAGTTCACCGCCCCTCTCAAGGGGCTTTTTGCTATGTACACAAACAACCAATTTCACACAAGCCAAGTAACGATCGCCACTGAGTCAAAGAGAGTAGTTAACAAAGCCTCTCTAGCCATTTTCAGCACTGGTATAGGGTTGTGTGTCGTGTGCCTAATCCCTAGCCATTGGGCATCAAAACTAACCTTAATTGGTGCATCCTGTGGACTGTTCTATGTATCCCATAGACTCGATAAGCTAAAAGCATCTCTAGCACCCTATGAGGTATCAGCACATATCCAAAGTCAGCAAGGTTATGCACAGTGGTTATCTACCAGTTTCGCGCCGCCTAAACGTGAGATAGCGATCGCACAACCATCACCCATCGACACCCCCGGCCCCGTCAAATTTGCGGATGTCAAACAAGCATTAAGCAAACCTCACGTTATGCTACTTGGTTCTACAGGGGATGGTAAAAGCACCCTAGCAAAACACCTTGCAGCCAATTGCACAGCATACACAATCGTTATCGATCCTCACGCCGCCCCTGATGATTGGGGTAACTTGCCTGTGTTTGGTGCATCTCGCAATTATGCCGAAATTGCCTTAATCATGGGATTGATATTACAACTCATGCAACGCCGCTATGATGCAAGGGCAACGGGTGCAAAGCAGTTTGAGCCGATCATCATAATTTGTGATGAATACCCCGCGATTATTGCCAGTCTAGAAGCGGGTAAAGTTGCAAGCTCTTGGATGAAGTTAATCAGTCGAGAAGCGAGAAAAGTATCAATTAGATTGGTAGTTCTCACCCAATCACCTGAAGTCAAAGCAATCGGTTTAGAGGGTGAAGGATCGGTGCGTGATAACTTCTGTTTTGTCCGATTGGGTGAGTTCGCCCTGGACCATGCCAAGAGCCTCAAAGATGATGCAATCAAGTCAGCAATAGAGCAGGCAGATCGCCCCGCAATGCTTGGTAATTTGCCCTGTGCTATTCCCACACTTAGCGATCGCGTAGCTATGCCAGTCCTATCGATGCCAAGGGATTACGCATTGCTGACAAATTCTATTGCTGACACTCTACAGCCTAGTTTTAAGGCAATAGAAACCCCGTCAACCCTTGTCAGCACGTCAGCACAATCGGAATTGTCAGCACCGCTAAAGGCGATTTTAGAATATGCCAAAAAGCAAAATGATTTTGTGTCAGCACGGAAAATTCAAAGCTCTATCAGACTTTTTCGCGACACACCCGCGCCCGAAATTAGATCCTATTTTCAATGGTTGGCAGACAAAGGTTATGGCATCGTGAGAGGCGCTGATGATGCCCTAGAGTTTTCTGCAAGTTAGGCGATCGCATACCCAAATATTGGCTTTTAGTAAGTTGCTAATCAATCCTAATTTTGTCCGTTTACTATCCCAAAGTTGTCCCAAAATCATTCCAGCTTTGTACCAAAGTTGTACTCAAGTTGTACCAAAGTTGTACTGACCTGTACCATCGTTGCAACGATTTTGCGTGCTTTGAAGGCTTCATAAAATAGCTTGCAAGCTATGTTGCTTGTCGGACAAAAAATCGCACTACCGTTTAATTTTTTCTCGACAGCAACATGACGCTTGCCAAAAGGGGATCCCCCCTTTGGATACCCCCGTCACAAGTTCTTACCAAGTTTGTGACGAATAAAATTATTTTTTGCTCAGCTCGCCACTGGCAAAAGCACACAAAAAGCCCGTCTAGACATTTTCTAGACGGGCTTTTTGTGTAAACAAATCTCACCAATGCTTTTATATTGTACAGGTAACAGTTTTAAACAGTTTCCAAAGTTTTTGACTACCTTTAGAGGCTACTTTCTCCCATATCTCACCATGCTCTTTTGCAATGTGCATGATGTAAGCATCTGAAGTCATATTTACATTGCCAGCTTTTTTACTCAGATTTTTGTAGTCAATGTTAAAGCGATCGCAAATTTGACGCTGATTTAATTCAAGAGATTCAGGGGCGGGTGATGCCTCTATTGCCTCAATAATTGGCAGTGCATCAGATTCTACAGGACTATCAATTACGGGCTTTTTTGCGGGTGCTGTTGCCTCACTGGTAAGGGCGGCGATCTTTTTATCAAGATCATCAATTCGATGATGTGCGATCGCTAAATCGGTATGCAATTTTTCAATTAACAGCCCATCAGTTTTTTCAATGTGGCGATCGGTTTTCAGTCCACTTACCTCACCCTCAATGATTATGAGTCGAGAATTAATCGCAGTCTCAATCATGCTTTTGATATCGACATTAGGGGCGGCGGGGCTGTCTATACGGCTGTCTAGATTGTCATCTAGATAATCCCTTACAAAACGCTGTAACAAAGCACTTGCATTAGTACCGTTGCGTTTTGCTTTAGCCTGAAAATTCTCCCATGTATCGCTATCGGTGCGAAACGTAGCTAATTTAGATTCACTCATAATCTAGACTTTATCTATACAATTTCTATACATTAAATCAATATCTAGATTTTGTCTATACGACGTATATATCTATACGTTATCTATACAAGATATATACATAAGTCAATTGTATAGAAACTGTATAGATTTTGTATTGACAGATGTATAGATATTATCTATACTGTGTATATACAAGCGATAGGTTTAAGCGCTACAAACAAACCCTAAAGCGACATCTACACATTTCAGGAATTGAGACAATGGCTAAACTATTCATGCTGCAAACGGCACTTAATAACCTCACACAAGAGGGGACAGCAGAAATTTATGGTACGGGTTGGAAACTTGTTTTAAGCACTGACGATCACTTATATGTAGATTGTGGGGACGATGGATTTACCTATCAGATTTATTATGCTGAAAGCAACAGCTTCTCAGTAGTTGAAGAACTTGAATCAGTCTCCGAACTTAAAGAATTAATCGTATAGGTTTAAGCGCTACAAACAAACCCTAAAGCGACATCTACACATTTCAGGGATTAAGACAATGCAATTAATTAAGGGGTTTGGTTTGGTAGTTTTGGCAGTAGTGGCGTGTGCTAAGAAACAACCCATAGCCTGTATACTTTTGCACCGTTGGGTGTAAAAGTCAGGTTATAAACCTCCTGTGCTAAGAAACAACCCATAGGGTTCTATCTATACCCACTAGAAATTTTCTGGATACTTTGGCGCGACAGCCTGTATTTTCTCGCCACTTGATCAACGGTTAGCCCAAGAGCGCGATCGCTCATGATTTGACGATCGCGAGTAGAGTTAACAAAGGCTGTGCATCTAGGAATAACAATTTGCTCGCGCTTAAATCGATCAATCATTTTTTGAGCATCATCGCGCCCTAGTAGCTTTATAAGGCTTTTGGCACTTTCGAGACGCGGGGGGATGTATATCCGAGTTCCCCCAAACTTTTGAACAAGCAACAGGGTTTGATTGAGTCCAATTAGATCGCGAATCTCTTGAGCAAGGGGAGGTAGTTTTTCGATCATAGGTTCTGTTTCAGACTATCTGTTTTAGGCTAATTCAAAAGCCAATCGCCGCGATCGCTTCTTTTTTCTGATTGGGAGTAACTTCGAGATATCGCTGTAAGGTAGCGAGACTTGCATGACCTGATATCTCTTGAATAGTTCGTAGTGGTATGCCACTGGCAGACATCATCGTTAAGGCAGTACGTCTAAAACTATGGGTTGATACACCCTCAAAGCCAAGATAATCGCAATACTTTCTCAGCATCTCATCAGCCGCTTGGCTAGACATTGGTTTATCAGCATCTCTCTTAGACGGAAAAATATAACCAGTGCTAGGCAGATCCGCCCCGTCTAGATAGGCTTGCAACTGTGGACTAATATCAACCTCTCTAGTTTTCAATTTGCCCTTAGTAACCGACTTACGGAATACAATCACCCCGTTAGCAATATCATCAGTTTTCAGACTAAGAGCCTCACTAATTCGACATCCTGAAAACAGGCAGATCGCAAAAATGGCGCGATACTTTGGGGACAAATAATTAAAAAATTCTTGTAACTGCTCTTGAGTCAAAATCTCAGCTTGACCATTGCGTTCTACTTTCATGAGAGACTAGCCTAACTTGGTATAATTGCTATTTTACCAAGTAAACATCATTGATAAATCAATGCTTTCAGTTTTGATGCTCTTGCAAAGGTAGCCATATGATTAAAACTTATCAATCCCGTTCTATCTCTAACCGTCTGAAACGTCGATTTTCCGTTACTCATCCCACGATTGATAAGGAGAATTGATAAGTGGTTTACGATTTTCAATGTTTAGCACGGTGTCTCATCTAAGTTTAGACAAATATCTTTTTTGAGTGTGAGACGGTGTAATTAGAAATAATCAGATCATGGGTAGAATTGCCAACTATCAACAGATGACATCGTGATTTATATATCTATGAAATTTTTCTTGTAAAATGAGATTATTGATATTAATCGACAAGACAGGGGCGTATGGATATAAATTCGACTGATGACACAAAAATATCGATCGCTTGTAAAGTTCCTGCTTCATGGGTAACTGAAATTGATGCTTTAGCCCTATTGGGCGGTATTACTCGCAGTCAATGGGTAGCCAATTGGATCGCCACTGGTTTAGGTAAAACTGATGATCCAGAAGCAAGACGTGAGGCGATTAGGATTGCATCAAATCTAATCGCAAAATCTGCTTAGAGCTAATCCACATAGTCCCACTAAGTCCCACTACAGCCCGTTAATAAAAGCCAAAAACATAGGGATGTCAACAATTTGTTGACATCCCTATGTTTTTGCAAAATCCCAAAAATCGCACTCACCAACACATCCTAGATTGTTTCACCCGTTCCAAATATAAGCCTAGAAGATCTTTACTGTCAGGGTTTGACGACTTCAACTTACGCAAATCTAGACAAAATCGATGAACTGAAGATCGCGAGATTTGATAACCTTTTTGGGATAACCAATCAGAATGATCATCTAGAGTTTGATCGTGTTTATGAGCCATTTCAAGCCGTCTCACCAGTTGCTTTAAAATTGGACTTGGCAACTTTGCAATTTTGGGGACTGAGTGCGCTCCGATCATATTTTGCAATCCTCCCCAACATGACCACCACGCTGAAAGCTTGCGAATTGCTGCCGTCCCCATTTCGTGACTTTGGAGCTTGTGACAGCAAAGATCGGAAAGTCTCCACCACTGCCGCCGATCTGATAAGGTTCACAGCCATAGACGATCGCATGACCTAATTTTGCTTGCTCAATTGACAAAGCTTCAAACCTAGCAATCGCTTCATTAGCTTGGTTCAGAATTTGGTTGACCTCTAGCGCCGCCTCGGCAAGTTGGTCAAATCCTGCTTTAACTTTGGTTTCCAAGTCTGCATATCCTTGCTTTTGGGAGGCAAGTTGCGATCGCAATTTTGGCAAGAGATCTGAGATAGCAGACAACTTATCTTGGCGATCGCGCTCGGATTGTTGCCAGTCTCTACGGGCTTGCAAAAGTTCTCCGACATCATCAAAGTTATCGGATTGTGGCTCGGCAATTGGTGTCTGAAGTTCTGTAAGTTGGTTTTCAAGTGTTGCAAGTTCAGTTTCTTTTTGTTGAATTTCTTGAAGTTTCGACATAAACCTTTAGGATTAACTTTGTTAAATTTGTGGACTGTGGCTCAATCAAAAGTTTGTTTTAGCTTGAGTCACAGCCTTTTTTTTGTTTAGGCATAGGTTTAAAAATCATCGTAGGGAGTGAATTTATTACTAATTTCTTTCTTTTGGTGACGGATGCAAGCGATCGCGGATCTGATGCGCGCATCTTTTTCTCTGTGACAGATGCGTTCTGATTCAGGCTCAACTATGGCAGCTAAAACGATGCGTACTGCGTCAAGACTATTGATCGCCAGTTCCTGCATTGCTAAATATTGCTTTTTTGATACAGTTTGACTTTCCATCTATAACCTCAACAATTTTGTAAATGCTCATCGGTGGCGATTAGATTTTTGCGATCGCATTCAAGTCGCTCTAACTCGCTTTGTAATCTGGCAATCTCTGGAGCAGACTTACCACGCCGCAAAATTGGAGTTTCTAAAATTGCCTTGAGATAGCCGATCCTGCTTTCAATTTCAGATACAGCCTGATTTTGGGGCGGTTGATAGACTTGCAAACAAGCAGCGTTTGCTATGCCAATTGTCGGATTTTGGGCGATCGCACCCGTTGCGGTTTCAGTTTTGGGCGGCGCAAGTCTGCCATGGGTTTCAATCCACATCGAACCGTTGGATTTTTGAGGCGGGTTCACCAATTCGGGTGGGGTGATTTGGTGCAGGCGGCGATCGCCATCGGCAACGGTTTGAGTATCAGCAAAATCTGTAACATCAGACTTGGCAAATTTTGGCAAGTCTTGACCTCGCAGGGGCGTTTCAAAAAACCCTAACGCTTCATATAGGGGGTTATCTGTAACAGTGCTTTGGAGCGAGTTTTCAGCACTTTCTATAGCTATATCGGTTAGGGGCGTTTCTTGGCTTACATCCTTTGGCTGTGAGGCGTTACAGGATGATTGAGTAAATTCAGGATGCCATAGCTCTTTGTTGTCATATAGAGTTTCGACTGATACCTTTGCAGTTTTAGCGATCGCCTGTGCCATGCCCCTGATTGTTTGAGGCATAGCACCTGTATTTTTTAACTCTGATACTGCCAAGCGGATACGCTCGATCCTCTCAGCTTGCCTCTCAGCTTTGCTCATATCTACCTCATTGGTTTGTTCAGTTTTCTTACTACCCCATGGGAAATGATGTTTTAAGCACCATTCAGCGATTGACTTGGCTTTTTTCTCTAGCCTGTGGATATCGCCACAGAATTTAAAAAAGCCTGCGGTTGCCCGCGCTGTCTTGGTGATGTATTTTGCGATCGCAGCGACATCAGCACAGCCTAGAAATACACGGGCATATTTACCGATGGTATAAAGCAATCGGTTAGATTGCCCCTTACCAGTCCATCCGTCTGCTATTTGTTTCTCAAGGTCATCTCGCCACTTGAGGATCTCATCAGTTTTGCGGCTAAGTTTTGGCGGCTGGTAGTTTTCCTTTGCTTCAGCAATCGACTCTTTCAATAGGTCAATATCTTGGCTGTCTTGGCACATCTGCCATACAAAAACAAAGTGGTTTAGGTCATTGCCAATCTTTTCTAAGTCGTCATTGAGCATATAACTACCCTTTTGCAATGGCAGTCGATGACCGTTAAACTCACTCCCAAAGGCTTTTGTATTAGGGAATATCTCTAAAACGCCTGACGCAATTTCGTAACCGTGAGAGTTCAAACAGGCTTTGATACCACAGGCTAAGGCAAAACTAGAAACTTGATTGGGTAATGGGTAATAGATGTGCAAGCCTTCACTAAAAGAGCTTTGCACTATTAGCGGTCTAACTAGTCCAATGTCTTCAAGGGCTTGCAGTATGCCTCTAAATTGCCCTTCGTTGCGTTGCGGGTGATAGGGACTGTTTTTGTCAATGTCGAGCATTCCATAGGCTGTATTTATGCCGAATCTCACGCCGATCAAGGTATTTAGATCTTGCCAATAATCAAATAATCGCCTTGCTGTTATTGGGTAACGCTTCTCAGTTAACCAATTTGGCTTACCTTTGCTATCTGTGCTGTTTGCGTAGATAAAGTTAAACAAGTATGGAAAAAAACTTGTAAATGTCTTTGCTGTCTCGCTTTCAGGGGTCAGGCTTTGAGGATGTGCTTGCCTTAAATCAAAGGATTGATTATCAAAATTGTCCTTATGGCTAGCCTGTTTCAGCGTATTCTGTGTTAAATTCTTCATATGCACTTACGCAATCTGTGTGCGTATTTGAGTAGTGAACCCTAGTTGATACCTAGGTGTAGCGATAATCCGTATAAGCCGCCGCCAACCCTGTTTGCATCAGGGTTTTAGCGTTTAAATGCAAAAATACGGAATCAGTTTAATAGAACCGACTAAATCACCTTTTTACAGAAGCGCGGCGTGGAAACTTAGCAACTGTTTTAAGGTGATTTGTCTTTGAACTAAAAACTTATAGCTCGGATCATAGCATTTCATTCCATCTCACAGTCTTTATATTATAAATTTCTGTTGATTTGAGGCTATGACATTATTAAGGTCTTATGCCTACACGGTAATACTGTCATGTTTTCTGTGTACTACAGAGTACACATTGACGATTTCATCAATTAGTTGACATTTTCATCAATTAGTTGATTAATAACTCAACTTTGTTATCTACTTAGATAAGTTTTTATT
>NZ_JACJQB010000066.1 GCF_014696385.1 Pseudanabaena mucicola FACHB-723 | reverse complement strand
CCTACGGGAAAATAGCTCGATGCCAAGCTTAATTTTTAGCTCCAAACAACAAAGACATAAGAGAGAGAGGAGTCAGCTCGTATAAGCTGACTCCTCTCTCTTTTTTGTCTTTGTTTCATTCTGTGTAGATATGCCTTTTTGTTTTGTTGGAACAGTTTTAATTTTGCTAATCAATAACAATTTATCTAACTAACTCTTATACAGCATTGTTCTTTAGATAAATATGTACGTTAACTCTACCCCTTATCCCTATCCTTATAACGGCGAATTAAGAATTGATAATACAGCACTTATTGTTATTGATATGCAGACTGACTTTTGCGGTGTTGGCGGGTATGTTGATAAAATGGGATATGACTTATCTTTAACTCGTGCTCCAATTGAGCCAATTGTAAAAGTTTTAACTCTGTTTCGAGATAAAGGCTTTCTTATTATTCATACTCGTGAAGGGCATCGCCCAGATCTATCAGATTTACCTAAAAATAAGCGGTGGCGATCCCAACGTATTGGCGCTGGAATTGGGGATGATGGGCCATGTGGAAAAATATTGGTGCGTGGTGAGAAGGGATGGGATATTATTCCTGAACTTTACCCATTACCAGATGAAACGATAATTGATAAACCTGGGAAGGGTTCATTTTATGCTACGGATCTTGATCTTATTTTGAAGTGTAAAGGTATTCAAAATATAATTTTGACAGGTATTACAACTGATGTTTGTGTCCATACAACGATGCGTGATGCTAATGATCGTGGCTATGAATGCTTAATTTTGTCAGATTGTACGGGCGCTACTGACTATGGTAATCATCTTGCTGCTTTAAAGATGGTGGAAATGCAAGGAGGCGTGTTTGGAGCAGTTAGTGATTCTGAATCATTGATTACAGCAATTACCCAATATCTTTAGTTAAATATATAATGATGTTACGTGGATAATGCTGTGGACAGGATGAATTCAGACGGTCTTGAAGACAATCTTACTGATAATCTGGTTAAACAAGAATCCATGAAAGAGTCTATACCACCCTTGGATATTCCAACTAGTGTTTCTGCTGACGCTCTACGATCGCATTTGCCACCTGAGTTAGAGTTGGTAAATGTATCTAAAAAATTTGGTTCTTTTATTGCGGTTGACAATATCTCCCTTAAAGTTCTGCCTGGGACTTTTCATGCTTTACTGGGCGAAAATGGTGCTGGTAAAAGTACACTCGTAAAGTGCATTATGGGTTTTCATTTAGCAAGTCATGGCGATATTTTGATCAACAAACAATCCCGTGATATTCACAGTCCTCGTGATGCCTATAACTATGGTATTGGCATGGTTTATCAACATTTTACGGTTGTACCTGCAATGACTGTTGCCGAGAATCTCTTATTGGTCAGACCCGATACTCCTACTATAATTAATTGGAAAGATGAGCTAGAAAAGCTAAATGCTTTTATGGAAATTTCTCCTTTCAAGATAGATTTAAATACGCCAATTTCGCAATTAGCGGCAGGTCAGAAACAGAAGCTAGAAATTCTCAAACAGCTTTACCTCAAGAGTCGCATTTTAATTTTGGATGAGCCAACATCGGTGCTAACCCCGCAAGAAGCTGATGAAGTGTTGGGTTTACTGCGAGAAGAGGTAACAGCAGGACGATTGAGTGTTTTAATGATTAGTCATAAATTTCGCGAAATTACTGCTTTTGCGGATAATGTGACGGTTCTCCGTAAAGGCAAGTTAGCAGGAAGTGGCTCTACTAAAGACTTATCTGTTTTGGATATGGCAGCAATGATGTTAGGAGAGAGCAAGGAATCTCGTCAGGTTGAAAAAACAGTTGTTGCTTCTGAGCAAATAGTGCTGGATATTCGTAACCTCCATGCTGAACGTGATAATGGATTAGAAGCTGTGTCTGGAGTTAATCTCCAGATCAAAAATGGTGAGATTGTTGGTATTGCTGGTGTATCTGGCAATGGTCAGAGGGAATTAGTCGAAGTTCTCTCTGGACAAAGGGTTGCTACGTCTGGTGAGATTTTTGTCAATGGTGAGAGATACTTGGCTACTCGACCAGAAATGTATAAACATCAAGTATTCTCTCTTCCTGAAGAACCGCTACGTAATGCTTGTGTACCACATATGAGTGTTGCTGAAAACTTGGCTTTACGAACTTTTGATCGATTTCCCCAATCTAAGGGGGGCATTTTGCTTTTGTTCAAAGAAATTCGTGAAACCGCCAAAAACTTAATTAAGTCCTTTTCAATTAAGACTCCATCTCCCGATACTCCTGTTGGAAATTTGTCTGGTGGTAATGTTCAGAGAACCGTTCTGGCGAGAGAACTGTCTGCGGCAAATATTAAGTTACTTATTGTGGCAAATCCTGTTTTTGGTCTTGATTTTGCTGCGGTTGACTATATTCACAACCAAATTGTGGAGGCACGAAATCGAGGTGTTGGTGTACTTTTGGTTAGTGAGGATCTGGATGAGATTTTGACTTTGAGCGATCGCATTTTGGTTATGAGTGATGGTAAGTTTGCCTACGAAAGTACGAGTGCTGAAGCTGATTTGACTGTGATTGGACAGAAGATGGCAGGGCATTAATTAAGTATGTTAAATAATAACCCTCAAGTTCGAGTTTTTCCTGAATTGCTAGCTCGTTTTAGCTATGTCGATCTGCCTTGGCAGCCATTCCGCGAAGGTGTCGAAATATACCATTTGTATGAGAATAATGCAGGCTCTAGTGCGGCGTTACTTCGCTATGCAGCAGGTGCAAAAGTTCCTAAACATACACATTTAGGATATGAACATATATTTGTATTAGCAGGTTCTCAGTCTGATGCTGAGGGTACATATACTAAAGGGTCTGTGATTATTAATGCACCTAATACTAGTCATCAGGTGTCTAGTGAACATGGATGTGTAGTTTTGATTGTTTGGGAAAAGCCTGTAATTATGACTAATGAATAATGGAGAACCTAATGACCACAATTGTTGCAAATCCCTATGAATATGTAGTACCTACCGATCGCAAGATTGCCTTGGTTATCATCGATATGCAGCGCGATTTTCTGGAACATGGTGGATTTGGTGATGTGTTGGGTAATGATGTTACCCAATTGCAAAGCGTTGTGCCTACGATCAAGCGGCTATTAGAGACTTGGCGATCGCTAAATTTACCCGTCATTCATACCATTGAGGCGCATAGTCCAGACCTATCGGATTGTCCTCCTTCTAAGTTGAAGCGTGGTAAAGGTAGTCTAAAAATTGGTGATCAAGGAGCTATGGGGAGGATTCTGATTGCTGGGGAAGATGGCAATAATATTATTCCAGAGCTTACGCCGCAGGATCATGAAATTGTGATTGTCAAGCCTGCTAAGGGGGCTTTTTGTCGAACTGATTTGGAAAATATTCTACAAAAAGAAGGAATTACCCATTTAGTGTTTACTGGGGTCACTACGGAAGTTTGTGTGCAGACAACGATGCGAGAGGCTAATGATCGCGGTTATGAGTGTTTATTAGTTGAGGATGGAACTGCCAGCTATTTCCCAGAATTTAAACAGTCAACTATAGAGATGTTGCGTGCTCAAGGTGGCATTATTGGCTGGACAGCTAAGGCGGATGATGTAATTACAGCGTTTGCACCGCAATTATCTGAAACTAAGTCTTAAGATTTACTTTAAATCTGCGGTCACATCATTAATAAAGTTTTGCAGATAGATGGGTGGACGCACATAAACCATCTTGTTTTGTAGAGGTGGGAGCTCAATTGGTTTTGTTAATACATCTTCGTAGGGAATTTGGGCTAATAGATGATTGATACAGTTTAGTCTTGCACGGCGCTTATCATTCGCATCAATCGCATACCAAGGTGATATCTCTGTATCTGTTGCATTAAACATGTCATCCTTCGCTTTAGAATATTCTACCCAACGAGAACGAGCTTCCAAGTCCATTGGGCTGAATTTCCAACGTTTACGGGGATCTTTGATCCGATCTTGGAACCTCTTTTCCTGTTCTTCATCACTAACGGAAAACCAATATTTGATCAAAATAATGCCCGCTCTTTGAATCATATCTTCAAATTCTGGGCAGGAGCGAAGAAACTCGACGTACTCATCATGGGTGCAATATCCCATCACATGCTCGACTCCAGCACGGTTATACCAACTGCGATCGAATAAAACTATCTCTCCCGCAGCAGGTAATTCGGCAGTATAACGTTGGAAATACCATTGAGTCCGCTCTTGATCTGATGGCTTACCTAGTGCCACAATTCGACAAATACGGGGGTTGAGGGATTGGGCGATGCTTTTAATTGCGCCGCCTTTTCCTGCGGCATCACGACCTTCAAAAACGACGACAACCTTTAGACCTTTATGTTTGACCCACTCTTGAAGCTTGACTAATTCTATTTGTAATTTTTTGAGTTCTTTTTCATAAACTTTTTTAGACAATTTTGGTAAGTTAAGCAATCGATTATCTTCAATTGTGTCTTGAACTAGACTATCTGATTCATCTTCCTTAAGTTGATGAGAAAGATTAGACGAATTTTTTTTCTTACCAAGTTTAATGTTGAGCTTAGAATTATCTGTCTTGTCAATTTTCTTTTTTTTTGTCATTACAATGTTTTGATGATTAGCTGATTATTAACTATGGCTTGTGTTGCTCGTATAGCGGCTAGCACAAGCTGTTAAATTTGTGCTGAACTATTTAATAATCAGGATATAGCGATTTGTATTTTAAAAACTAAAGAGAAGATAAAGGTGTTACTGAGACAACACCTTTATCTTCTCTTTAGCGTCCGATGCCTATGTATTGATAGCCAAGAGCTTTGAGAGCTTTGCCATCTAGAAAATTACGGGCATCAATAATTACAGGGTGTGCCATTAATGTCAGCATCTTGGCATAATCGATGCTTAGAAATTCTTGCCAATCTGTGACTAATACTACTGCGTCACAACCATCGGCGAGACGCTCTAGATCTGTTTCGACAATTACATTTGAAAAGCCTTGACGTAGTCCTGACTGAGAGACTAGGGGATCGTAGGCTTTCACTCTTGCGCCTAAGCGACTTAATTGATCGATGAGTGTTAGTGCAGGTGCATCGCGCATGTCATCTGTATCTGGCTTGAAGGTCATTCCTAATAGACCAATGGTTTTACCTTTAAGGATTTTTAGAGCTTGTTGTAATTTCTCAACAACTAAAGTTCTCTGGAGTTCATTGACCTTGACACAGGCTTTTAAAATGTCAGTTGAATAGCCGTAGTCTTCGGCTGTGTAGATTAAAGCTGATACGTCTTTGCCAAAGCAGGAACCACCCCATCCGATTCCTGCTTGCAAGAATTTAGAGCCAATTCGTGAGTCGAGTCCGATGCCTTTGGCTACCTCTTTGACATCTGCACCGACGCGATCGCAAATATTGGCAACCTCATTGACAAAGCTGATTTTAGTTGCAAGAAAGGCATTTGCTGCGTACTTAATCATTTCTGCTGAGTTTAAATCAGTCACGACCACAGGAACTGGCGGTAGGGTTTTGTCCTCGGCAAAAGAACGTTCAATGATTGGTTGATAAAGATCCTGCATCATTTTGAGCGCTCGTTCACTACCACTGCCAACAACAATGCGATCGGGGTTAAATGTGTCATATACGGCTACCCCTTCACGTAAAAATTCAGGATTACTGACTACATCGAACTGAATTTGATTGGTATTGCTTTTACCCGACATACCATCAAGGACGATCATGCGTACCCAATCACCAGAACCAATTGGAACTGTAGACTTATTGACAATTACACGATAGCCTTCAGTGAGATTTTCGCCAATACTGCGAGCAACGGCTTCGACATAGCGCATGTCACTGCGACCATCTGCTAGAGAAGGTGTGCCTACGGCAATAAATAAAATTTCTCCATGCCTTACTCCTGCGGCAATATCCGTTGTGAACTCAATTGTTCCTTGGCGAATTGCTGCTGATAGAATTTCAGGTAGCCCTGGTTCATGGATGGGGGACTGTCCTGACTTCATGAGCTTGACTTTCTCTTCGTTATTATCCACACAGATGACATTATGTCCGATGTATGCAAGACAAGCACCTGTGACAAGACCTACATAGCCAGTTCCGATGACGCAAACACGCATATTTTTAGTTACTCGCTTAAATAAATAGAATGAATCAATAGATCGAGTGGAATGATGAAAGGAGCTTTGAGGCAAACATCTCGATTTTGGAAGTTATAACAGGTTGGTGATACGAGAGCGAAAATAGGCTATTGTTTTCGCTAAACCTTCTTCTAGCGGTACAGTAGGTTGCCACTGTAAATGGAACTTTGCACTAGAAATATCGGGCTGACGACGCTGGGGATCGTCCTGTGGCAAAGGTTTGAAGATTAATTCGGCGCTAGGATTGATCATGCGTTGAATTGTCTGCGCCAATTGGAGAATTGTATATTCCGCAGGATTACCCAAGTTAACGGGACCAATGTAATTTCCATTCATGAGTCGCATTAATCCTTCTACGAGATCGGATACATAGCAGAAACTACGAGTTTGTGAGCCATCCCCATAAACTGTGAGTGGAATTCCCTTGAGAGCCTGAACTACAAAGTTGCTGACAACCCGTCCGTCATTCTCTAACATTCTTTCTCCATGAGTGTTAAAGATGCGGGCAACTCTGATATCGGTATGATACTGGCGATGATAGTCGAAGGTAATCGTCTCGGCAATGCGTTTACCTTCGTCATAACAGCTACGAATGCCATTACAGTTTACATTGCCCCAATAATCTTCTATTTGCGGATGAAGGAGAGGATCTCCATAAACTTCAGATGTGGATGCCAATAAAATCCTTGCGTTCCATTGTTTTGCCAATTCCAGCATATTTAGAGTGCCTAAAAAGTTGATTTTGGCGGTTTTGATGGGATCAGCTTGATAGTGAACAGGTGATGCTGGACAAGCAAGGTGATAGATCTGATCGATATTGTCCACCGTGATCGGTTCAACGATATCGTGTTCAATAAATTTAAACTTGGGATGATCTGCCCATTGATTATTATTAGATCTCTGACCTGTATATAGGTTGTCAATGCAAACAATTTCATGTCCAGATTCCATCAGCCGATCGACTAGATGCGAGCCAATGAAGCCTGCACCACCAGTAACAAGGATTTTCATGCTTATCTTCTAAACAGGTTATTAACTAATGAAAAGGGGGTAACAATGTTACCGAGAAATCTAGTAGCTGAGCCAAGAATACTTGCCCCAAAGGATGGGCGGATGACAATTACATCGCGATCGCGTAATCCAGGATTTGAGTCTTCATTTAAAGGGAGATTTAGGTCAGCAACAAGATCTCGCCGCATTATAGAACCATCAGGATTGACACGATATAGCTCAACAGCACGCCAGTCGGCATCATTGGTGAGACCACCTGCGAAAGAAATTGCTTCTGTAAATGAGCTATTGGGGCGAAGTTGTAATGGTCCGGGGCGAACTGCTTCCCCAACTACTTGGACTGTGATGACTGTTGGGGAGAATGTAGCCTTGGCAATTTGGAGATAGTCGGTTGGATTAGTTTTTTCTAATCGAGGGATTGTAATTAAATCACCGTCAGTAAGGGTGACATCTTGACTGAGATCTGCTTTGGTAATCAAGTCAAGTAGGTTGGCTTTAACGATAGTGCGTTCACCTCTATCATTGAGTCGAGATATCTGGACGTTGCGGATATCGGCTATTTCCGTGACTCCGTTGGCTGCTTGCAATGCTCTGCTGAGTGTAACTGGCCCGCCACCAGATGTTGTGCCTGCGCCTGTGGGTGCGCCTGTTAAGCCTGTGGGGGTTGTACCATTGCGGGAGTAAATTAAAGTTTGTGGGCCAACTCGATTGACTTCGCCCACAATGGCAACTTGGATTGTGAAGCTATCTGGTGAGAATGTTGAGTTACTGACAAGACGAGTTTGTGAAGCGCTTGCTTCAGCTAAAGGAGGAACTAAGATTGAATCGCCATCAAGAATCCGAATATCTTGACTAATGTCACCTCTCTCTAATAGGTTTTGAAGATTGATCGTGATGATTTGACGACCCATGGAACCATTACGACGTGAGATTTGAATGTTGCTGATATCGGCTCTGGAGGTGATACCTGAGGCTGATTCTAATGCTCTGGTTAATGTCGCGGCATTGATGCCAGATGAGCCGTAATTTAGAAAGCGTGGACCTGGGCGATTTACTTCTCCGACGATCGCAATATTTAGGGGACGAGGGGTGACTAGAGAAATGTTAACGATGTTACGCACAAGAAAAGGGTTAAGTTTTTCGCGCAAAAGTGTGGTAGCTTCGTCGATTCCTAATCCTTCTAGTTTGACTGCGCCAATTAAGGATATGTTGATAGTCCCATCGGGAGCTATTGTTTGTGTTCCTGATAGTTCTGGTACATTGAATACGTCAATTTTGATGTTGTCACCTGCGCCCAGAATGTAGCGAAATGTATCTTGGGGGGCACTGACATTTAATCGAGATCTGTTGAGTGGTTCACTGATTCTGCTATTGCTAGGGTTCGATAGGTTTGGCGGTGATGTCCTATCAATAGTTGTATCTTGAGCCCAGAGGGGCAGAGGAGTGTGGATCAGGGCTGCAAATATGATTAACTTGCTAAATTGAGGTGTATGCATAAAATTTCTCTATAACCCAACTGTCTCAGAGCTTTCAAAAACAGAATACCTGCCATAATAATAGAGATAGTTTGTTTCCGTTTGTTTTTTCAAACTTTGGCTGTCATTGTATCAGCACACTTAATATTTTATCTCAGCAATCTTTCTGAAATTTAATGCGATCACCTCAGGTTATTTATGTTGATGCCGTTGGTACTTTGTTTGGTGTAAGGGGTAGTGTTGGTGAGCAATATGCCAAAGTTGCCTTGAATTTTGGTGTCTGTCTTGAGCCTAAGTTAGTTAACCAAGCGTTTTATCAAAGTTTTCAAGCTGCTTCAAACATTGCTTTTCCTAATTTGCCACAGTCAGAAATTGCGATCGCAGAGTATCAGTGGTGGTACTCGTTGGCTGTCCAAACTTTTACTAAAACAGGTGATTTAGACAAGTTCTCTGATTTTGATGGCTTTTTTAAAAACTTGTATGCTTATTTTGCTACAGCAGAACCTTGGGGTGTCTATGAGGATACTCTGCCAGCGCTAGATACATGGCAGAAGCAGGGAATTTCTTTGGGGGTATTGTCAAATTTTGATAGTCGAATTTATCCAGTCATGGAGGCCTTAGGATTAAAGTCTTACTTCAGTTCAATCACAATTTCCACTGAATCAGGAGCAGCTAAACCTGATGCTCTGATTTTTGAAGTTGCCTTGGCTAAACACCAATTGCAGCAAACACCTGACTTGGCTTGGCATATTGGTGATAGCTTTAGTGAAGACTATCTGGGTGCGAGTGAGGTGGGCATCAATGCTCTGTGGCTAAATCGCGATCGCAATATGCCAAATGATCTAGCTGGGCAAGCAGCCAATACCATCGATAAGTTAACCTCTGTTGTCTTGAAAATAGATATAGAGCATCCGTTGATATAAAACAAATTTCTTGCCACAACTTTTTACTGAAAGTTTATTACAAAGTTATGTTTACTGGACTTGTGCAAACCATTGGCTTGATCGAACGTCGTGATCGCGATCGCCTTGTCATTCATTGTCCAGATATTGTTGCCAAAATTGCGATCGGTGACAGCGTTGCTGTTAATGGTGTATGCCTCACTGCTACTAAGATCTCTGACAGCAATTTTGTCGCTGATGTCTCTCCTGAAACATTGGGTAGAACTTACCTTGGCGATCGCAAATTAAAATACGTCAATTTAGAAATGGCTCTGGCGGTTGGCGATCGCATCGGTGGACATTTTGTGTCAGGACACATTGACGGCATGGGTAAACTCATCGAGAAAGCGATTGTAGGTAACTCTTGGGAGTTAAGCTTTGATGCTGAGCCTGCGATCGCTCGTTACATCGTTTTTAAGGGCAGTATCGCTATTAATGGAATTAGTCTTACTATTTCTTATTGCAACGAATCAGGTTCAAATTTTCGAGTCGCTGTGATTCCCCATACCTACGATAATACGACCTTAAAATATTTAGAAATCGGCAGTAGTGTGCATCTAGAAGGTGATTTGCTGGGTAAATATGTGGAGAAATTTCTGAAATCAAGTCATATTGCCTCAACCAATCTATCCACTCCTACAATAACTCCATCATTTCTCACGGAACATGGCTGGTAATATGATTGCTAGTAATTTTGGGATAGCAAGCAAAAGGTAGAGGCAACTCATGAATTGCTTCTACCTTTTTGGTTTTTGTTTAATTTGCGTTCTTTAAATGAAATAATGCTTTTTGTAAACTTTTTTACAATTGCTTAATACTTTTACCAAAATCATGGAACGTACTTTTTTGGCAGTCAAGCCTGATGGCGTGCAACGCCACCTAGTTGGAGAAATTATTCGTCGTTACGAAACAAAAGGCTTTAAGCTCGTTGGTCTGAAAATGTTGCAACCCAGTCGCGAACTAGCTGAAAGTCACTATGCAGTACATAGAGAAAGACCTTTTTTTGCTGGCTTAGTTGACTTTATTACCTCTGGGCCAGTTGTGGCGATGGTGTGGGAAGGCGATGGCGTGGTAGCTTCGGCTCGCAAAATTATTGGTGCAACTAACCCACTTACTGCTGAACCTGGTACAATTCGCGGTGATTTTGGCGTAAATATTGGTCGCAATATTATCCATGGTTCCGATGCGATTGAAACTGCTCAAACTGAGATTGCCCTTTGGTTTAAACCAGAGGAATTAGTCGAATGGCAACCAAACTTAACAGCTTGGGTTTACGAATAATTATCAAATACAGATAATTACCAAAAAGGAGGTGCTTTGCACCTCCTTTTTGATTTTGGTTCGGTAATCTCGACTCTCTCAAAAGTATTATTGACAAAACTTAACAATTTGATATATTTGTAAATGTAAGAGCAGTCTTACATAAATAAAAGTTTTAAACCAAAACACAAAAATGACAACAGCAGTACAAAGACGCGAAAGCGCATCACTGTGGGATCAATTTTGCAATTGGATCACCAGCACCAACAACCGCCTCTATGTAGGTTGGTTCGGCGTAATCATGATCCCTTGCTTACTCGCAGCGACCATTTG
>NZ_JACJQB010000065.1 GCF_014696385.1 Pseudanabaena mucicola FACHB-723 | reverse complement strand
CCCTGACTTTTGTCGTCTGCACAGATGGCTAAACGATTACCCTTCACAGCCATGATGAAGTCTTTTTTGACTCGTTGTTTAATGTATTGCATATTTTCTTTGCTGCTGAACCAACTATCTGTCAATACATAACTAAACTTCAAGCGATTCTGGCAGCAGACATGGAGCATCTTTCGCATCATCTCATTTTTACTTTCCTCAGATACGAATTTGACCTTACCTGTTTTGGGGTCGGTTACTTCTTTCGACTTGTGTACAATTTCATAAGCGACGGGTAAGCTGATGTCTTGGTTGTGGTAGATGCAGTTGAGGATGTTTATGCCTTTGATACTGCGGTTATGACTATGGTCAAAGTACCATCCGACGATTGTGTTTTCATCGCTGTATGGTTTTGGTTCCAGAGTGTCATCAAAAATTAATACCCCTTCTTCGCTTTCATACTTGCGGATTGTCGGTTTCACCAGTTGCCATAATTCAACTGACGCTCCTGTACATTGTCTCAACCGACTTGTAATTTGGTCATGGCTCAGTTCTCCCTCTAGTAACTCGGATAGTCCTGTTGCCGTTACTTTCTCAAAACTACTGATTAGGTAATCTGAGTATAGGTCTAAGAATTTTCTGTCCATATCTGTTTACCCATTTCTGACCCTATCTTTACTTTACTCCTTGTTCCTTCCACGTAACATCAGTTAATATTAAAAACATTGCGGTGGGGTGCACCGTGATTAAAGCTCATTGTGTTTCTAATGCAATAGCAGGATTAGCTGAGAAGCTTACACTATAAACGTTTACAGACTTAGTGATGGGAGTCTTCACAGTATTATAGAACTCACAACTCGGCGGCGAGTCTCCAGAATTTGACTAATTTCACGGGCAAAATTGGGTTGGCGATCGATCATTTGATTGACGGCACTTGCCGAAATCATCATCACTTCGAGATCATCGATCGCTGTCACGGAAATGGGGCTGACTTCCCCTGAAAATAGAGTCATTTCTCCAAAGAACTCACCCATCTTTATCGTTAGCATTTCGCGATCGCAACCTGTGCTATCTCGTACCGTCATCATCGCACTACCTGAAACCACGATGTAAAGCGAATTATTCTCATTGCCTTGCTTAATCACCTTTTCGCCTGAGCCAAAGTGCTGTAAAGATATACCTGTAGCAGGGACATCGGTATTATTGGACTTATCCAATGGTACAAACGAAGGTAGCGATTGCAGACTTTCGGTAAACTTTTTGGAAGTTCCCTCGGCGCGTGAGGTAGGTCCATGAAAATGATAGAGGGTACGAATGGGAAAGGGAATCGTCAGACTATTACGCTGGGCGGCATACCACAGCCGACTCATAAAGCGATCGCGGATTTCTTCTAATTCACTATAGTCAGCAATAAAAAATTTCACCTCATAGGTAATCGCGGAATCATCGTAGGAAATTGTAAAAATCTGCGGATCAGGATCTTTGAGAATACCTTGGGTTTCTAGGGCGGTATTGTGGAGAACGTGTTTAGCAAGGTTAGGCGGATCGTTATAGGAAAAGCCGACGCGAATCCTTTCAGCATGGAGAGATTGGGGACGACTGAAGTTACGGATAATTTCATTGCCCATCAGTTTATGGGGAATAATCACCATCTCACGCTCAAAGGTAATCAGGCGCACGGCTCGCCAATTAATATCAATCACCTGTCCTTGAATGTCGCCCACCTTCAGCCAATCACCAACGGAAAAGGGTCTTTCAAACAGAAGCGCAATGCCTGACATGACGCTACCGAGAGTATCCTGAAGTGCTAAACCGATGACGATCGAACTCACGCCCAGTGCCGTAACTAATCCCGCTAAGTCGGCATTCCAAACCGTCGCAAGGACGATCGCTGTGCCAAGTAGTACTAAAAACAGGCGAAATAAGTCGATTAATAATTTGGGAACTCTCGCTCGCCACGTGTCTGCCTTCGCTTGCTCAAAAATTACCGCATTCAGCAATGAAAGTGCCGCGTGGAGTACGCAAATCCAAAAGAGAGTTTGCACACTCTTCACCAGATCATCACTCGCAGGACGTTGCAGAACATACTGCACAAATAGCATGAAGGCAAACATCGGTAAGACAAGGTTCCGCACGACCTGTAAGGTTGCAGCAAGGGGACGTCGGCGATGTTGCAAGCGATAGATAATTTCGCCAAGAATAATAACAGCGATCGCTAGTCCGACAATTAAGGCGATCGCCCAAATAAAGAGATGATTAGAGCTAGTTTGCATAGGGATTTCGCGAATTTAATAAAATTAGTGGTGCAAGGTGAAGCATCGCAACACTTACTATTTGGGCTTTATTTGCCATGCTTTTAAAATATTTTTGCCATTCTCCACCTTCGAGGCGATCGGAATGAATTCATAGAGATCGCTTAAACGGTTATAAATTTCATTGGAGACTAAAATTGCACCTTCAGGGCAAGAGGATTTCAGCGCACTGGCGATATTAATCGTGTCGCCCCACACATCGTAAATAAATTTATTACGTCCGACAATACCTGCCACAATGTCGCCCGAGTTAATGCCTAAGCTAATGTTCAATTGCAAATTCCGTTCTTGACTGAATCGCCGCACGATCGCTTGCATCTCTAAACCAAAATCGATCGCCCGTTTATCATGGTCGAGATAGGGAACCGACAGCCCACACACCGCCATATAGCTATCACCGATGGTTTTAATCTTTTCCATGCCATAGCGTTCCGATGTTTCATCAAAGATGGTAACAATATCATTGAGAATACTCACGATTTCGTAAGCCGTAAGAGAATCAGATAGTTTCGAGAAGCCCGTCAAATCGGAAAATAGCACCGTCACATTAGAAACACTTTCAGCAATATTCTTTTCGCCCTGTTTGAGCCGTTTAGCGATCGCCGCAGGAAAAATGCTCAGCAATAACTGCTCATTCTCGCGATTTTTTTCCTCAACTAAATTGGTTTGATCGCGCAAACTCAACACCATCGCATTAAAAGACTGGGCTAATTCGCCAAACTCATCTTGAGTTTCTAATGCGGCGATCGCATCTAATTGACCAGAGGCAACCTTCCGCGCACTGTCAATCAATTGATTAATCGGTTTCACAAATACTGAAGCCATCGCCATTGCCAACAGAATCACAAACAACATTAACAAAGTCGCCGAGATTAATAGCTGACGCTCAAAATCATAGATTGGTGCATAGGCTTCCGCTAAATCTATTTCCGATAAAATCGCCCAATTCAATCCTTCTATTTGTAAGGGAGCATAGGAACTTAAGACAGGAATATCGCGATAATCCCGCACAGTTTTAATCCCTTGCTTACCTGTAATCGCCTCCTCAGCCGCCAAAGTCCGCACCTTCTGTTCTAAAATTGAGGTCTTATATTGACGAATCCGATTAATTGTTTCCTTATTTACGCCCAAGGCGGCGAGGGTTTGCAGATATTCCTCTGGAGTTTCCACTAAAAAGCGCGAAATTGATCGCATCAGATAATCCTGCCCGACTAAATATGTCTCACCACTTTTGCCTAAGCCATCACTTTCCCATTTACGATTCCCCGTCATCACATTATTAATCTCATCGGCTGGAACCTGAATCGCTAGAACACCAATAAATTTAGATTGTCCATTAGTTTGAATATAAATAGGAGCCGCAATAAAGGCAGCAGGCGCACCATAGGAAGGGGCATAGGATTCAAAATCAACAATTCTCGCATAATCGCGTTCCTTCGATCGCCGCACCGATGCAAACAATCGCGCCAAGTTGCTATCGTTATACGCACCAATAGTTAAACTAGTGGCAAAATCCGTCTCTTTGTAAACGGTATAAACGATTCGACCTTCAGGATCGATCAGAAATAGATCGTAATAGCCAAACTTCTCAATGATATTCCGAAAGATAGGATGATAGCGATCGTGAAGGCGGCTGTATTCACTGCCATCATTGGCTTTGTCTAAGAGATGTTTTTTGCCGATCGCATTACTATTGGCGGCGATGTAGTGATATTGTAGATAATTACTGGCGATTGATTCTGGCAAAAAGGAATTGAGAACGGGAGAACCTTGCTCTGTTTTCGCTAATTTAGGTAGAAATTCATTTTGGTAGTAGCTATTAATCTTGGCGGAAGCATCGGCTGGCAGCGTCACAGTGTCAAGCTGACGATAGGCATTAGTAAATTCTGTTAAAGCTAAGCCCACGGAAGGATCGTTACTGAGGGTTTGAATATGATTGCGAATCGTTTTGAAATAGGACTCAATTTGATAAGCCTTAGAAGCACGCACACTGGTTAGCTGATTAAAAGCGCGATCGGTCAAATTGGACTTGCCACTTTGATAGCCCAGATAGGCAGTCACCACAATGGAACTACTGCTAACCGTCAATAACATGACAATTAGTTTCGACTTGATACTCAGCCAATTGAATTTAAACCATTGCATATAAAAATCACATATTAGCTGCATCAAACTTGGCTTAGCAATCAGTAATTTATGATGGTCAGCGCAAAGCGATGCCTATCGTAAACCTACAATTTTGCGATCGTGATGCAGTATTAAGGGCAATGTATTTTAGATTGGAACTTTCTCAAAAAATGTTATTGGCTAACCTAGAAAAAAGAAGCGGGCAACAGTTTTGCTGCGAGAGTGTAAAGTGAGATGTGTAAAGTCTAGGATTTATAGAGAGGAATAGGAAGAACACACAATTACCAACACTAAAACAACGTGAGTTCGACGGAGTAGACACAAGCAAAAGAAAAGCTGAGACTAGGTTTGAAGCAAAAAAGGTCTCAGCAATATGAACAATATCGTATCGCACTTAGATATCACGCAAATCTTCTGTGAAGTAGATGATTTTTGCCAAAGTTTTGAAAAACACTGGGAAGAGCAACCAATGTTGCCATCAATGATAGGAGAAAGAAAAAGTCGTTCCAGAATGAGACTGAGTGAAGTGATGACGATAGCGATCGCCTTTCATGGGTCAGGATATAAAACCTTCAAAGAGTTCTATCCCCTAACTGTAATACCGTTTTGGCGAAAAGCTTTTCCGCACTTAGTAAGCTACACCCGGTTTGGCGAGCTAATGCCTTGGACAATGATGTTTTTATGTTGCTTTCTACATACCCGTAAAGGAGAAGGGACACAGACATTCACTGACTCCACGCCAATAAATGTCTGTGTCCCTTGCCGCGCCCATGCTCACAAAGTATTTAAAGGAATGGTCAATTGGGGCAAAAACTCAGTCGGATGGCACTTTGGTTTCAAACTACATTTGATTATTAATGACAAGGGGGAATTGCTTGCTTTCAAACTCACACCAGCCAATGTCGATGACCGTGAACCTGTGCCTGAGATGGCTCAAGACCTCTTTGGTCAATTGTTTGGTGACCGTGGTTATATCTCCCAAAAGTTGTTTGAGAAGCTCTATGAACAAGGTTTGCAACTGATTACCAAGCGCAAGAAAAATATGAAAAACTGTCTGGTCAAGTTGATTGACAAAATTCTGCTTCGCAAACGCGCAATTATTGAGTCCGTCAATGACCAACTCAAAAACATTTCTCAGATTGAGCATTCAAGACATCGCGGTTTTTTCAATTTCCTCGTTAATCTTCTTGCGGGCTTAGTTGCCTATACCTATCGCGAAACTAAACCTGCTTTAGATCTTCAGCCTAAAGGCTTGCCTGCTCTTCCTCCTGCCATCTTTTAGTTCGTCGAACTCACGTTAAAACAATTTGCCTGCGGTTCAGCATCATTAAACCCTCAGCTTGAAATTTGGAGTGACACCCTCCGAATTTTTGCAGCGATAAATGGGGATAACACTAGTAATACTAAACCAATGGGCATTAAGCCACCCTGTAGCAAATTATAGTCAGCAGCAATTTGTTCCCATGAATAAGCCAATACAAATCTTCCCAACCCGATCTCAAACAACACTGTCAGCAATAGCCAAATTAAACCAATACTCAGTAATTGCATAAATTTACTAACTTGAAGCCAACGTATGAATAACGTGGCGATTGTCACAATCAACAAAGAGCCAATCGCAAATGAGATTTGATGGGCAAGACTTTCCCCCAGTAATGGGATTAACCAGAATATTCGTGCAGTTCCATTTAGACTTTCGGCAAGGATAAACACTAGCCAAACTAAAATACTCTTCAAGATAATCATGGGGCGGCTCCTGATTACACTATGTAAAAACTCTGGGCGCTATCAGATCCCGATCGCAGTTTATAGTAGTTAAGCTTCCTTATTGACATCAAAATGCCTTAGCAAACTATAGACAACGGGTGATAAAACGATCCCCATGGCTAGGACAAAGACTAAACCACTAAAAAGGGCATAGGTAGAGGCAAAAATCTTAGCGTTGATATTTGGTAATGGGCTAATTGGTCCCATGCCACTCAGAATCATGGCAGCTTCAACCAAGGAATCTACCCAACTTAACCCAGCAAACCAGTGATAACCAATAACGCCTATTCCCAGCCCTAGTAGTATAAAAATTGCTGACAAGACAAGATAAGTGACAAATCTGCGGGCTAAAACCTGAATTGACTCTGACTGCTTTATTGACTCAATAAGGTTTGCCATGACATTCATGTAGGGAGATTTGTCAAATAGCATAGCAATGTCACGCTATCCGATCCATTTGCGATCGCATTTTGTAACGGTTAACGATTCAGCTTGGAAACTTAGGAATTACAGTTTGATGGGGTGAATTATTTTCGGAGAGCGCTTGGTTTATTTGTGATTCTTTTTGCGATCGCATAATTCTAGTGGAAATTTCCTCACATTAAAGTCTAGGAGGTACTGCATCAGAAATATCTGGCTGTCTCTTTTGATTCATGTTGTGAAGGGTGACAGGATCTGATGCCCGAAATCCAACTAAGCGATATTTTTTTGTGTATGTTGGTGCAATTTCTGGGGCTTCTACCCATTCATTCGTAGCCACAAAATCCTGTGCAGAAGTTCCGCTTAATCCAGTACCAACGGCTACACCTCGATTTGCACCTGCTACCGATTTAGAATCTTCCTCTCTAGCTTGAGATGATGCGGGCGCATTGGGAGCTTTTCGTAAAGTATCTAGGGCGATCTGAGATCGGCGTTTGATTGGCACAAATTTGACTTCGATTAAACCGAGATCGGGGTTATTGACTCCGCCATCTCGATCTAGTCCGAGATTACCTTCTTCTAAAACGATAAATTGCTTGGCGATCGCATAGGGTCTTTCTAAGGTGACACTGCGATCGCAGATCAAGCCGTCGATGATCGAAACACCATCAATTTTTACGCTAACGGCACTGGCATAGCTAGGCGAGTTAATTTCAATTTTATAGGTTTCGCGAATACCGACATTGATATAGCCTCTGGCATCGGCACGGCGAATCTTGCCATTTTGATTGATGGCGATCGATACGGGTGATTTTTCAGAGGTGTAAATTATTGGCGGTACTGAGGCTATTGTCTCTGGTTTACCTGAAATATTCTCATCACTTAGATGATTGGAAATTGCTGATGAGTCATTGCCACGGGCATAACCAGCAATAAAAGTTCCACCAACTAGTACAGCACCAATTGCTAAGATTCGCAGTCTTGATGAGGTAAACATATAAAAGCCTCAAGTTCCTATTACCTTCAATTTACGCTAAGTAATCTTGATATCTTTCACGGTTACAAATTTAGTAACGAAATAGTTTTGCGATCACAATTTGTAAGAAGGGTATGTGCCAATTAGGTGCGTTCCCATCGAAACTTGCGTTCAGACTCTTGAATCAGCAAATCATTAATGCTGGCAAACCGTCGCATCATTAGCCCATTGTTCGCAAATTCCCAATTTTCATTACCATAGGCTCGATACCAAGAACCAGCCTCATCGTGCCATTCATACTCAAATCTCACCGCAATGCGGTTGTCCATAAAGCACCAGAGTTCTTTTTTTAAACGGTAATCGAGTTCTTTTGCCCATTTACGTTTGAGAAATTCTCTGATGGCAGTCCGCCCACTAAAAAACTCATTTCTATTGCGCCACTCCGAGTCTTCGGTATAAGCAAGGGCAACTCGCTCTGGATCTCGACTATTCCAAGCATCTTCCGCCGCTTGCACTTTAATTTTGGCAGTTTCTAGGTCAAAGGGAGGCAGTGGTGGTTTGGTTTCCATGGTTAGACAAAACTCTGTATTGTTTAAGCGTATTGTACGCCTTAATCTCCCGATTTATATAGCATTCCTCTCCAATCTCTTCACAAAAAGGGGTATCGTTTATTCTTTTTCGCTTTTGACGCTATACCTTGGACCGATGAAACCAATGAGATTTCCATCTAGATCCTTTACCTGACACATGTAAGTTCCATCTTCCCGATCTAGTGGACCTCGATAGAGTTGTGCGCCCAGTTTTATTGCTAGTTCAAGCACGGCATCAAAGTCTGTAACTTGCCAATAGGCAACATGTCCTGCTGCTCCTGATGGTACTTTAATATCCGCGTCATGAAACCACACATCTTGATTGCCGATGCGTATGAAGAAGTGTTCTGGGTCTTCTAAGCATGTAATCTCGGTGTCAAACAGCTTTGAATACCATGCAGCAGCAACACGACGATCTGAAACAAAATACATGACTTCAGCAATATATTTAAACATGGCAATTACAGGGTATGTCGTGGCAAAGCTTTAGCTACTTTAACACCTTTAACTTTAGCATTTCTGTTTCTTTGCGTGAGTAAAGACTTTCCTTAAAGGCACTGGTCAGATAAATTTTGATCGATGTATTTACATCTTTTTTATCGCTATGAAATGGACGTTTCCGAACCAATTCCAAATTAGCTCACCAATGCCATAACATGTCGTATAAGATGGTTAGGCAGAATCTTGACTTTCAGCCTATATCTCCTATAGTTAAATTAGACAGAATCTTTCTGTCTAATACATAGTTAGCTTGACTAAACCAATGATTAGGAAAACTCATGAGTTTTAGCCGCATTCTTACAAACATTTGCTCTGACCGACTTGTTGAAAGCCGAGATTTTTATGTAAATTTGCTTGGCTGTGATGTAAGCTACGATAGTGATTGGTATGTTCAACTTCGTAGTCCGTCTAATGAAGAACTAGAGTTTGGAATCATTCTTCGTAGTCATCATTTAGTTCCACAAGAATATCAAGCCGATCCCTCAGGTATGTATGTAACTTTTGAGGTTCCCGAAGTTGATCTGGTCTACGAGAAGGCTATATCTATGGGGCTTCGCATAGTTCAGGAACTAAGAAACGAATTTTATGGGCAGCGTCGATTCTTAACTGTTGATCCGAATGGTTGCTTGATAGATATTTGCTCACCATTTAGTGAGGTAGAAGCATGAATGAAGAATACATCTGTATTGAGTTCGAGTAGTTTCAATCAATTTTCTGCTTTGATAGATAATAAGTACACGCCAGCCAGCTAAAACCCCAATTTACACCGACTGCTGATAGGTTATCGGGTAGAGTTCAAGGTTATTGTGACGGGTGATTGGAAACATTAGACCGCGGTGGCAAAGCTATTGATTTTCTGGTGCGAGGTTTTCCCCCTCAGCCTCGCTCTAGCTCTTTCAAGTTGATGTTAGATTTTTCTCATTGGGGTGATAGTGGTCTAACTTAGAGAGTTCGAGGTCGAGGTTAAACTCCGCCTCCGATTCCGTCGCAGCAGCATAAATCACTTTGAGGTCACCACAGACTTGTTTGCGTTTCGGTAGATTGAATGAAAACATGTAACTTTGAGAACGAGGACTAAGCATTTAGAGAGAAAGACAATTCGCTTTTCTAAATCCATTGTGATTCATGATATTGTCCTTGGTCTGTTGATCACTAGATATGATTTTTTGCCTCAAATTCATTGAATCTTCCAACAAATGTGACACATTATCGTTGATTGATTATAAACTGTAATAGCAGGAGTTTGTGAGGACGTGGCGAAGCCACGCCCTCACTTCAAAACCCAATGGCAAGTTTATGAAACTGGAATTACACCTGACGAAAGAATTCCCCAAAAATGGAGAACACCTTGATGTGTAAATAGTTCGATCACGATCGCTGAGACAAATCCAATCATCGCAAGACGACCGTTCCAGAGTTCAGCTTGTGGTGTAAATCCTGAAATCCAAGCATTGCGCTGCATAGCTTCTGCGGCTTCAGCTTGTGGTGTATTAGTCTGCATAGTAGTTCTCCAAATAATTGTTGTCTAGTCAATCGGATGACTTCTCAATAGAATTCCATGCCGATGATGGATATCATGTTGCAGAACGACCATAAATGTCTACTTAGCATGAATACTTCTCAAATGTTAATGAGAGCCATTAAGAAGCAACAGTTGCTTTAATAGTGACAGTCTTCACACCCTTGATTTCCATTGCCAAACTTTTGATTTTAGTAAGATCATCTAGCAAAGGAACGGTTCCTGAGACGACAATATTGGCATCTTTGGATTCTATAGTTAAGTTCCCTTTAGGGATATTCGCTTCCAATTTGCTCCGAACTTCACTAGCCAGATCAGTATCTGGTCGATTTGTTGAGTCACCCGTTGCATCATTGCGTTGCTCACGCGCCCGAATGTCAGATTCCAACTGCCTCTTGCGAGTTTCATCTTGAGCATCATCTACAGCCGCTTGAGTGTTTTGGGGTGAGGCGGTAGGGCTACTAGTACTGTAGTTTACATTAGGTGCAGGAGCTTCAGAAGTAGTTCGTGCATCGGTGCAAGATACTACTGTAACCATAAGAGAACTAGTCAGTAGTAGTGAAGCAATTTTTTTATTCATAGCAAGAATTCCTCAATTTAGTACAGTCTGTTTAGGGTTCATGTAGCATCGTAATTTCCCAAAAGATTGCGATGCAATCTTTTGGGAAATTGCTTTTAATTGGTGAGACAGTTACTTATCTCAAAGAGACATTACCTGTTGTCGTGGAAGTATTTTCAGAATTGTAAATACCCCATTCATGGATGCCGTAACGTTGGAAAATCGTTTCAGCTTGGCGAATCTCTTGATCCGTGCCGTCTACCATTACCAAGTAGTCTCCTTGCTCTACGCGATCGCTATAGATCTTGGCACGGTCTTTGGGAATACCCAAACCAACCAATCCGCCTACGAGACTACCTGCGGCTGCGCCGATCGCACCACCAGTGAGAGTTGTAGCCAAAGCTGTAGCTGCCGCACCAGCCAACATCACGGGGCCAACTCCAGGAATGGCAACAAGTCCCAAACCTACTAGCAAGCCAGTTAGTCCTCCAACTGCACCACCAGAGGCAGCCCCTGTAGCAGCCCCTTCACCCAC